>NZ_JAVBXD010000015.1 GCF_030756675.1 Bacillus multifaciens | reverse complement strand
ATAAAAAATCTCCTCGCTTCATTTCATTCACGAGGAGATTTTATCTAAATTTTTAGTTTTTGTCTATTGACTAGATTGTTTTTCAACAGTATGAAAAAAGCCCTGCATTTGCAGGGCTTTTTTTCATCATTATAGTGCTTGTGCTGCTGTAATTAAAGCAAGCTTGTACACTTCTTCTTCATTACAACCGCGAGATAAATCATTTACTGGCATGTTTAAGCCTTGTAAGATTGGTCCCACTGCTTCGAAGTTACCTAAGCGTTGTGCAATTTTGTAGCCAATATTACCAGCTTCTAAGCTTGGGAATACGAATACGTTAGCGTCACCTTTAATAACAGAACCTGGTGCTTTCTTTTCTGCTACAGATGGTACGAATGCAGCGTCAAATTGGAATTCACCGTCTAATGTTAATTCAGGAGCCATTTCTTTCGCGATGCGAGTTGCTTCTACAACTTTCTCTGTTTCTGGAGATTTCGCAGAACCTTTTGTAGAGAAGCTTAACATTGCAACGCGTGGGTCAATACCAAATAATTCAGCAGTTTTTGCACTTTCAATACCAATCTCAGCTAAATCTTGGCTGTTTGGTGCAATGTTGATTGCGCAGTCAGCAAATACATACTTCTCATCGCCACGTACCATGATAAACACGCCAGAAGTTTTTGTAACGCCTGGTTTTGTTTTAATGATTTGAAGTGCTGGACGAACTGTATCAGCTGTAGAATGAGCTGCACCGCTTACTAAACCGTGTGCTTTGCCCATGTGTACAAGCATAGTACCGAAATAGTTTTCGTCTTTTAAGATTTCACGAGCAGCTTCTTCTGTCGCTTTACCTTTACGGCGTTCAACGAAAGATGCTACCATTGCATCCATTTCTTCGTATGTAGCTGGGTCATAAATATCAACACCTGCTAATGTTAAGTTCATGCTAGCAGCTTTCGCGCTAATTTCTTCCTTATTACCAACTAAGATTGGTTTTACTAATTCTTCTTTTGCTAAACGCTCTGCAGCGCCTAAAATTCTTTCATCAGTACCTTCAGGAAGTACGATAGAAATACCTTTACCTTGAACTTTTTCTTTTACTGTTGTAAATAAATCGCTCACTAATAACCCTCCTACGAATTGAAATCCATATTTAAGAATACCTCTATTTTAAACGTATTGCTTCTAAAAAATTGATAAAATGAAAATGATTATATTTTCCCAAAATTCAGCCTTGAAATGTGACAATTTTATGCGCCTAAGACTCCGGTACATGCTTTTTCATTTATATATGATATAGTTAACGTGTAAAACTTGACTATTCGAGGTGAATCTAATGAGTGAAGCAGCAAAAACGTTAGATGGTTGGTATTGTTTACATGATTTTCGTTCCATGGACTGGGCAGCATGGAAAACATTGTCTAGTGATGAACGTCAGCAAGCAATGTTCGAATTTTTAAACATCGTTGAAAAATGGAATAAAACAGAAGCTGCAAAACAAGGCAGCCACGCCCTATATACAATTGTTGGACAAAAAGCTGATATCATGTTCATGATTTTACGTCCAACAATGGAAGAATTAAATGAAATTGAAGCAGAATTCAATAAAACAACATTAGCAGAGTATATGCTTCCTACATACTCTTACGTGTCTGTTGTGGAGCTAAGTAACTATCTTCCTGCTGAAGAAGATCCATATCAAAATCCACAAATTCTTGCGCGTTTATACCCAACATTGCCAAAAGCAAACCACGTTTGTTTCTATCCAATGGACAAACGTCGTCAAGGCGCAGACAACTGGTACATGTTACCGATGGAAGAGCGCAAAAAATTAATGTATAGCCATGGAAAAATCGGTCGTCAATATGCAGGAAAAGTACGTCAAATCATCACCGGTTCTGTTGGCTTTGACGATTATGAATGGGGCGTAACATTATTTGCCGATGATGTTCTTCAATTTAAGAAACTTATATACGAAATGCGCTTTGATGAAGTAAGCGCACGCTACGGTGAGTTTGGAACATTCTTTGTCGGAAACATTTTACCAAGCGAAAAAGTCGCAAAATTTTTATACGTATAAAAGAAAAAGGGCAAAAATTGCCCTTTTTTCTTTTATATAAGTAAGAACCTGAAAAATAGAAGTTTTCCCCAAAATACTTACAAAATTGTAATCTTTCCATATTCAAACTCATGTTAGAATAGTACAAGCTACATGCTAATAACGATGCGAAGGTGATAATTTATTATGAGGAAAATGTTATCTATTTTATTAGGGCTTACACTCATGTTTTCTTTCATAGGAGCAACTCCCTCTTATGCGAAAGAAGACATACATATTGAAGCTGCTGCTGCCATTCTGTTTGATGCAGATACAGGAAAAATACTACACGAGCAAAACCCCGACGAATTACTTGCAATTGCTAGTATGTCAAAACTCATAGTTATATACTCCGTTTTAGAAGCCATTAAAGAAGGGAAAATTACCTGGGATACAAAAGTGAATATCTCTGATTATGCTTACGAGATTTCCCGTAACAACGAATTTTCCAACGTTCCATTTGAAAAAGGACGACAATATACAGTTAAAGAATTATATCATTCTATTATTGTCTTCTCAGCAAACGGATCAAGTGTTGCACTTGCAGAACTTCTTGCAGGAAGTGAAAAGAATTTCATAAATCTTGCAAATGAACATGCAAAAAAACTAGGGTTAAAAAAATATAAATTCGTAAATGCTACAGGGTTAAATAATGCTGATTTAAAAGGAAAGCATCCGGAAGGAACAGATCCAAACGGTGAAAACTCTTTATCAGCTAGAGACATGGCGATCTTATCTAGAACAATTATGACAAAATATCCAGAAATATTGGAAGATACAAAACAGAGGTTCAGAAACTTCCCAGATAATCATCCGCGCCCAATTCGTATGGAAAACTGGAACTGGATGTTACCAGGTGCTGCATTTGCATATGAAGGAACAGACGGATTAAAAACAGGAAGTTCTGATTCAGCTGGATATTGCTTTACTATTACAGC
Organism: Bacillus multifaciens; assembly: GCF_030756675.1. Classification (GTDB taxonomy): domain Bacteria; phylum Bacillota; class Bacilli; order Bacillales; family Bacillaceae_G; genus Bacillus_A; species Bacillus_A multifaciens. The sequence continues at coordinate 86,917 of NZ_JAVBXD010000015.1, read as the reverse complement.
CAAACGCGGTGATTTACGCCTAATCTCCGTTATTATTAAAACAAAATCAATGGATGAGCGTTTTATAGAATCCCGTGCATTAATGGAGTATGGTTTTAAGAACTTTGAAAAACAGAAGTTGAAAATAGATAAAAATAATATGATTCCTGTCGTAAAGGGTAAAGAAGATACAGTAACTGTAACGCCTGAAAAAGAGATATCGGCCGTTACAAAAAAAGGAAGTAAACCTCCTTACAAAATTTCCTATGAAGCGAACAAATCAATGTCCGAAGATGGAAGCTTAGTTGCACCTGTGAAAAAGGATGCCAAAGTAGGCTCAATGGTTTTAGAATCTACTGATCAATATGGTTTCCTTGATGGAAGTAAACAAATGAAATTCGATGTGAAAACAACAGAGGAAGTAGAAAAAGAAAATTGGTTCGTATTGACAATGCGATCCATTGGAGACTTCTTCTCTAATATGTGGGCAAAATTATTCGGATAATAAAAAGCTAGCAGACTTGCTAGCTTTTTATTATCCAAATCTTCCTCAGCGTAACCCCTGCTTCTTATGAGTAGTAATAAATCCATTTTAATTTTTCAACATATAAGTTGCTTTCTCTCCTTTTTTTAAACGTTGCATGTGTCAGGAAAAGGACCTGACCGCCTCTATGCACGGCCAGATGCTCTCGCCCCCCCGGGGGGTCATTTCAGTTTTTCAACTTATATTTATAGAGGTAAATATTAAAACATGGTTTGGTTGTCATATCTGCCCCCCTTTTTTCATACTTATGAATTAGTAATTGTTCTACACTTCCTTTTCTCTAGCAGAGTAATAAAAGAGGTGAAACAGATGGCTGTTATTTCCTATACAGAAGAACATGTAAAACTACTTGCCAGGTTAATGCGGGCAGAAGCAGAAGGAGAAGGACCTAAAGGAATGCTGATGGTTGGAAATGTCGGCGTCAATCGCGTAAAAGGGAATTGCTTAGACTTTAAAAAGATTCGAAACCTTCGTCAAATGGTATTTCAAAGTCCTGGTGGATTTGAGGCTACACAAAAAGGTTACTTCTATCAGCGTGCCCGTGAAAGTGATATCGCTCTGGCAAGACGTACGATTCAAGGAGAGCGATTCTGGCCCGCTAATTTTTCGTTATGGTTTTTTAGGCCAGGAGGTGAATGTCCGCCAACTTGGTTTAATCAAGAAAACTCTGGTCGTTTTAAAAACCATTGCTTTTTCCAACCAAGTGCTGGAGACTGTCCAAGTGTGTATTAGTGAACTGAAAAGAGGAGGGATTTCGTATGGCACAGCAACAAAACCCATACTATGGGGGAGGATTTTATCAACCATCTGGCGGATATATGCAACCGCAGCCAGGACAACAAGGACAACAAATGCCGGCGCCGCCGCAAGCTACACAAGCACAACTTGCCGTTTCTCAAGGGATGCTTCCACTTGAGCAATCATATATTGAAAATATCCTTCGTTTAAACAAAGGAAAAGCAGCGACTTTTTTCATGACATATGAGCGTGGCAGCACGCTTGGTACACAATCCTATACAGGTATCATTGAGGCTGCAGGACGCGATCATATCATTGTAAGTGAACCTAAGTCCGGAAAACGTTATTTACTGCTTATGATTTATCTTGATTATGTGGAGTTCCCAGGAGAAATCATCTACTTCCCAACACAACAACCAGCAACTTACCCTCCAAGATGATAAAAAAAAGCTGGCATATGCCAGCTTTTGTTTTATTTCTATCCCACCCAGTTAGGACAAGGAAGTAAAGTACAAACCATCTGTAAGGGGCCGAAAAGTTTCACTTTATAGCCCTTTTACAACCGCAGTCCCCAGTAAAATCCAACCTACAATAAATGCTACGCCGCCAAGCGGAGTGATTGGACCAAAAAATTTTATACCCGTTGTACTTAATGCGTATAGACTTCCAGAGAACATCACAATACCTGCTACCATACACCAACCTGCTGCGCTTACAAGAGAAGATTGAATCTTATCCATTAATAAAGCAACAACAAATAATCCACCTGCATGAAACATTTGATATGTAACACCTGTCTTCCAAACCTCTAACATTTTTGCTGGGATTTTCCCTTCAAGTCCATGTGCTCCAAATGCACCAAGTGCAACAGATAATGCTGCTGCAATACAACCTAATAAGAAGAAAATTTTCATTGGAATTCCCCTTTTTATTTTTATAATAAAAAATTTCCGCGCACAATCCAACTATTTAGCGTCTAAAAATCCAAAAGAGAGCTTCCGTTTGCATCATCTTCTTTCACATATACAGGCTCTCCTGAAAATGAAGCAATTGGTTGAACAGGCATTTGCGGCATTGTAACGTTTGTTTGTAATGTTGATTCAACATATACAGAAGCTTCTGGCTGTTCTTCAAGTAATAGATCACATAACGCACGAACAACTAAAAGATGCCCTTTTGCTTTATGTGACTCACTCCCTTTCGCTTTTGCAATTTCACTTGCCATTTTATTTAAAATCTTATCGCTAGATATTTGCATGCTTTCTCACCTCATCTATTGTAATTCTTTCTCAAATTGCTCTAAATTCTCTACTGGACCAAATACTATTATCATATCACGTTCTGCAAATTTTTCCGCTCCAGTTGGATTATGAATAATATACCCATCTCGTAAAATCGCTAAAATCGTAACATCAAAACGATTTCTTATATCTTCTTCCATTAACGTTTTTCCAATTAACGATGATCCTGCAGCCATTTCAATCTCTTCAATAGCAAAATTCTGTTCTGTTCCATATAACACTGTATCAATATAATGAACAGTGAAAGGATTCGCAATTCCTTTTGCAATATGAATTCCCGCCATACTAGATGGGTTAATAACTTTATTTGCACCAGCACGGCGTAATTTCTCTTCTGACTCTTGTTTTTCTGCCCGAGCTATAATTCTAATATTTGGGTTTAGCCCTCTTGCAGTTAATGTAATAAACACATTTTCCGCATCACTCGCAACAATCGCCACTAAACCAGCCGCCCTCGTAATACCAGCCTTATGTAACACTTCATCGTCTGTCGCATCTCCATGTACATATAAGAGCTTTTGCTCCGCTAATACAGACTCTTCTCTATCAATCACAATAAAAGGCATGTTTTTTTCCCGTAATTCCTGCACAACTTGCAAACCAACCCTGCCGCATCCACACACGATAATATGATCTTTCATTTCTGCAATTTGTTTCTCCATCTTCTTCCTCCGCATTGCCTGAAATAAATTCCCTTCAATAATCATAGCCGCTACCACCCCAATCGCGTACGTCACAATACCAATGCCGATTGGAATGATTAAAAGCGCAAAAATCTTTCCTGCCTTCGTTAACGGAACTGCATCTCCATATCCAACTGTTAATACAGTAATCATTGTCATCCAAAATGCTTGAAACAGACTAATCTCTTCTATCATCATAAACCCAATTGTTCCGATCATTACTATAAAACACATACATATAATTGCAATAATCAATTGTTTACGCGCACTCATAACATTATTTCAACTCTTTTCTCTTTATTCAATCTTTGCCACAACAAATCAAATACATATATACTAGGAATGGAATACAAGAAAGAGGTTGATATATAATGAAAACATTTCTTTCTGCCCTGCAATGGGCATTATTTATTTTGGCCGGTAGCCTAATCGTTCCAATTAGTGTCGCTGCTAACTATGGATTAGAAGGTTCAGAAGCAATCGCATTCGTCCAACGAACATTATTTGTTCTTGGATTTGCAGGTATTTTACAAGCTTCCTTTGGCCATCGCTTACCAATTCAAGAAGGACCTGCTGGACTTTGGTGGGGTATCTTTTCCTTGTATGCAAGCCTTGGTGTTGTATTATTTGGTTCAAGCAGCGAAACGCTTCGTGTACTCCAATATTCCTTCTTATTAAGTGGTCTCATCTGCATTCTTCTTAGTATATTTGGACTTATTGATAAACTTGTTCGCTATTTTACACCAACTGTTATTGGCACCTATCTATTTTTACTCGTTGCACAGCTAAGCGGATCATTTTTAAAAGGCATGTTCGGGCTTAATGGGCAGCATACGGCTGTTCAAGGGAAAGTTCTTATTCTTTCTCTTATCATCATTTTTCTATCTTTCTTTGTTACGAAACTACCTGTGATCGGTCAATATTCTGTACTGTGTAGTATTGTAATTGGGTGGATTTTATTTGCATGTTTCGGTCTATCAAATCCAATCACACCTGTATCAGACATTATCCGAATGCCATCTATCTTCGTATTTGGTACACCTCGCTTAGAATGGAATATGGTGATTACCGTTCTCTTTGTTACGTTATTACTACTAACTAACATGTTAGCAAGTATTCGCGTTGTTCAACAAGTAGTTTCGAAATACGAAGCAACTGCCGTGCAAAATCGATTTAAGCAAGCAGGAATTATAACCGGTATTAATCAGCTTCTTGGCGGTCTGTTTTCAGCAATTGGACCTGTCGCTATTTCCGGATCGGCCGGTTTCATAACGACAACGAATATTTACAAACGATTACCGTTTATTCTTGGTTCATCCTTTATTATTCTTATCAGCTTATTTCCAAAGGTCACTTCATTCATCGCAGCAATTCCAGTAGCTGTCGGCTATGCAGCAATTTATCCGGTATTCGCCAGTATGATTGGGCTGGCTTTTCGAGAATATGAAACTGTGAAAGATAAAGAACGCTTATTTAAAGTCGCAGGTCTCGCTCTCTTTACCGGAATTGGCGTTATGTTTATTCCATCAGAGGCCTTTTCTTCACTGCCGCCATTCCTGGCATCATTCTTAAGCAACGGCCTTGTACTCGGCTCTGTAATGGCAATTATACTAGAAATATTATTCTCTCGTTCAACGGACAAACAAGAAGTTAGTTAAACCAATCGACACAAAACGTAAACAAATTTGGCAAACTTCAAGCATTGCAGTCTATTTTAAGAATTGTTACGATAATAGAAACATATATGAGCAAACAAAACAGGTTTGCTCATATATACATTCATGTAGAATCGATTCCACCCTCAAAGAGGTTCGATGTCTTACGATTTATTTCATAATAGGAAGGATTATTCAAATGTCTTATAAAATGATTGTACTAGATTTAGATGATACATTACTGCGCGATGACCATACGATTTCACCGCGTACGAAAGAAGCCCTAATGAACGCCCAAGAGCGCGGTGTAAAAGTTGTACTAGCCTCCGGTCGTCCAACATTTGCGATGTGGCCAATTGCAAAAGAACTAAAATTAGAAGAATATGGAAGCTTTATTTTATCGTTTAACGGCGCAAAAATTATTAACTGCAAAACAAAAGAAGAGTTATTTAGCAGCACATTATCACCTGAAATTGTTCATAATTTATATAAAACGAGCCAAAACGAAGGTGTTTGGATTCATACATACATTGGCGATGAGATTGTGACAGAGGAAAATAATGAATATACAGAAGTTGAAGCTTATATTACAGGTATGCCAGTTATAGAGGTTAATAATTTTGTAAGTGCAGTGAAAGAACCTGTTGTGAAAGTATTAATGATGAAAGCACCTGAACGTCTTGCAGAAGTTGAAAAGAAATTACAACAAGAATTTGAAGGACAATTAAGTGTTATGCGTTCTAAGCCATTCTTCTTAGAATTTACAGAATATGGTGTAACAAAAGGAACGAGCTTACACCAACTCATCCAAAAACTTGGTATTACACGTGAAGAAGTGATTGCGATGGGCGATAGCTATAATGACCAGGCTATGATCGAATTTGCTGGCCTTGGCGTTGCAATGGGCAATGCACCAGACGACATTAAAGCCATTGCAAATCATGTAACAGACACAAACATGAATGATGGCGTTGCAAAAGTCATAGAACAATTTGTTTTGAACAGCGAAGTGCTAGTGTAGAACAGTTTTCAAATTGAAGAGAATCAATCATTCATAAAATCGCGCCAGAGTCAAATACTTAGGCGCGATTTATTTTTTATATGTATGAGCTTGTGAAGATATTTCGAACTTTATACTATTATCATAGTGTAAAGCTTATTTTTGATTATAATGGAATTAACTATATATCCATTTTAATTTTCCGACATATGAGTTTCTGCTATGCAAAGTACAACATGGCCGCTACTTGCTTTCTCCTTTTGTTTTAATCTGGCATGTGCCAGAAAAAGGCCCTGACCGCTTCTATGCATGGCCTGATGCTCTCGATCGCCTAAAAAAGAGGGTTTTTATGTCGATTGTTTAATTTGTATTTATATAGGCTATTTTATTTACAAAAAGAATACAAATTTACCATATACAAGCTTACATAATGAAGGAGGCCATTTTATGTTATCAACACCGATTGGACGCTTAAGAGTCATTGGATTACTAGAAGGGATTTCTTTTCTAATCCTTCTATTCATCGCAATGCCGCTGAAATATTTTGCAGATTTTGCGAAAGCCGTTACTGTAGTAGGCATGGCACACGGTGTCCTGTTTATACTATTCATCTTCGCCGTTATTCAAGTAACGACGATTCATAATAAGTCAAAATCATGGGCGTTTGGTGCACTTGTTGCATCTGTTATTCCATTTGGTACGTTCGTACTAGATGCAAAGTTAAAACAAGAAGAGAATAAATAAAAAACAGACTGCTGCATCCGTAGTGGTCTGTTTTTTCACGTATAAATCTCTAAACGAAAGAATCCTCACTCATAGATTCGGAATTTGCCAATCAATCTCCCGTTCTCCGTTACTTGCCAAGAAATGATTTATCTTTGAAAATGGTTTGCTGCCAAAGAATCCTCGGCGTGCCGATAATGGACTTGGATGAACAGATTCAATAATATGATGATTAGGATTTGTAATAAGTTTTTTTTTCGCCTGTGCAGGGCGTCCCCATAATACAAAGATAACTGGTTTTTCCCGCTCATTTAACAACTCAATAATACGATCCGTGAAAACTTCCCAACCTTTTCCTTTGTGAGAATTAGCCTCTCCTTGCCGCACCGTTAATACAGTGTTTAGTAAAAGCACACCTTGCTCTGCCCATTTTACTAAATAACCGTTATTCGGGACTTCATAGCCAAGATCATCCTGCAGCTCTTTGTACATATTTTGTAGTGACGGCGGCGTACGTACGCCCGGTTGCACCGAAAAGCTTAACCCATGCGCTTGATTTGGCCCGTGATATGGATCTTGTCCTAAAACAAGGACCTTCGTATCTTGATAGCTTGTATAACGCAAAGCATTAAAAACATCCTCCTGCTTTGGATACACAACATGTGTACGATACTCCTCTGTTAAAAATGATTGTAATTGTTGGTAGTATGGTTTTTCGAATTCAGGTGCTAATAGCGGCGCCCAATCATTCTTTAATATGTGTTCCATTCCTTCACTTCCTATCGTATTAATTCACCATGTCTTGTTTTGTAAATACTGCAAAAGCAATCATGAGCGATACAACTGCCCATATTGTGAGATTGAGTAATGAAAAACTCATTGATAATCCTTGCAACGCTGGTAACTGTCCTGATAAATAATCCGTTAACGATAAATTAACACTAAAAATATATTTTGCACCTTCCCAGGACGTGGCAAAATTATTTAAGATACCTCCAGCAATTAACGCTGCCAGCATAACTCCCATACCAGCTGGTGTATTGCGAATCAATACGGAAACCATAAATGAGATGGTACCAACAACAATTGCTACAAACCAAGCAAGTCCGTAAGCCATAACAATGTATTGCCACTGCGGAATAAGATGAACAAAACTTGTATTTAACGTATCCTTCTCGGTTACAAAACCTGTCAGCACCGGCAAATCCCATCCAGCATAGCCAAATACAATGCCTGAAAACGCATAAGAAAGGACTCCCACAAGCAACAAAATAAGTGAAATAAACAATACCATCGTTACATATTTACTTAAAAGAATTTTCCAACGCCTTATCGGCCGAGTAAGGAGCATTTTCATCGTTCCATCGCTCCGTTCTCCCGAGACGATATCAATTGCTACAATCATGACAAGGAGTGGGATAAATAGCGTAATTCCTTGCTCAATAAACATACGTACAAATGTCGGTGCGCCCGGCGCACTTGGGTTAATATTATGTTCTAAATAATATTGTTGCTGCTGCACTCTTACCTTTAACCACGATTTCCATTCTTCGGGAAGGCGCGAATTATTTAAACGGTTTTGTGAATCAACGATTTGCTGCTGCAGTGATACCTTCCAATCGTTCGTACCAAGACGTTTTATGGTCGTCTGCACTTCTCGGTACTGTGCATAAACAAAAATCGGAATTAAAATCGCCAAAATGAGCATGACTACTACAATACGTTTCTTTCGATATATTTTCTCCGCCTCATTATAGACGAGGTTCGCAAATTCACGCATGTTGCTCCCCCTTTGTCAGTTCCATAAATAGATCTTCCAATGTAAATACAACTTGTTTTACACTATGAACATCTACAGCGTACTCAACTAACTGCTTATTATAAAAACTTACACGCTCTTGACTCATGCGGCATAATAGTCGTCCTTCTTCTACGACGAGTTCTGTCACTTCACCCGACTCTTCAAGCAACGCTTTTGCTTTATCTAGCGGCGTCACAACCCACTCCACTCGGTCACTTGCTTGTTTCACTAACTCTTCAACTCTTGCGACCGTAATTACTTTTCCTTTATTAATAATCGCAACACGGTCACAAATCATTTGTACTTCACTTAATAAATGACTAGAAATGAATACACTCATGTTTTCTTCTTTCACAAGTGTATGTACAAATTCACGAAGTTCTCGAATACCAGCCGGGTCGAGGCCATTTGTCGGTTCATCTAATATAAGAAGTTTGGGACTCCCAAGAAGAGCTTGTGCAATCCCAAGACGTTGCTTCATCCCAAGTGAGTACGTTTTCACTTTATCGTGAATGCGTTCATCAAGATGTACCATTTTGGCAATTTCCATAATTCGCTCATCGGAAATCCCGCCTAGCATACGAGCAAATTGCTTTAAATTTTCAAATCCCGTTAAATATGTATACAATTCAGGGTTTTCAACAATGCTGCCAATTTGCCGCATCGCACTGCGAAAATTTTCTTTTATGTCATACCCACCAATCCAAATGGTTCCCTCTGTTGCTGCAATGAGACCAACAAGCATCCGAATCGTCGTTGTCTTCCCCGCTCCATTTGGGCCTAAAAATCCAAATACTTCGCCTTGCTGTATATCAAATGATACATCTTCAACGAGCGTTTTTTTCTTAATAACCTTCTTTAAATTCCGGACAGATAGAACTGTCGTCATTTTTTCTCACCTCCAGCTAGTTCTAACTGACTAACAACGTTTTGTAATAAACGATCTGCTATCAATGTATAACCGGTTTCATTCGGGTGGAAGTGATCAGAATATAATAAATCCTTACCACGGTTTTGGAACATATCAAATGTTGGGACAACGTATACGTTTGAATAACTAAGCGCAAGCTTTTCTAATGATCCATTCCAATCGACAACAATCGGAGACGAGCCTTTTAACTCTTCTACATCTTCAAATGGATTGTACAAGCCAATCCAAAAAATCGGACTGTTTGGATTTAAACTTCTCAATTGTTCCAAAATTTTCTTTGCATTAGCTTGAAATGTTGCGGTATCCGGACGATATGTCGTTAAATCAAAGTTTCCAAGCGATTCCCATCCTGGAAACAAATCATTTCCACCAATTGTCAAAACAAGTACATCAGCTTGTTTAATTGCATACCCAGCACCGCTGCTTTCCATCTGTTTTAATAAATCTGGCATTTTCGCACCGCTCACCGCCAAGTTTGTGAGTGCTACCTTTTGTTTGTATTTTGTTTGCAATTCATTCTTCATCCGTCCGATATATCCAATACCTTCTTTATCTCCAACACCGCGTGTTAACGAATCACCTAAACTCACAACTTGCAATGTTTCCTTTTGTTGTTTCCCTTTTGCTTCTTTTTGCACGGTAGGAGTTAGCTTAGAAGTTTTCGGATTTAGAACATCGCTCACACTAGTAATAAATCCGTATGCCAATAAACAAAAAGACGCTAGTGCAACGAATAAAATAACTTTTACAAATTTTGGTCTCACGCTATCCCCCCTTATAGATTGACCATATTATACCAAACGAAAATTTGAAAAGCGATTTTCCTCCTCTTATAAAAAAGCACAATCCTTCTAATTAAGATTGTGCTTTTCGTTTATGTTGTCAGTCTTTCCGTTAACTTCGCAAATAACTCAATTCGTTTTACTTCTGCTTCTCTATTCATAATTTGGTCATGCAAAATTGTAAATGCACCTGCACCAACTTCCACGCTCGAATGAGCAATGGTTGTAATATCTAATATTTCTGCAACCTGCTGATCATCGCACCCAATAATTGTGAGATCCTCTGGAATGGAAAGACCACTTTTTTGAGCAGCTGTTACAATCCCAGCCGCAATATGATTACAAGACACAAGGAGAGCTGTTGGATGTTCTTTCATATGAAGTAGCGATTGAACAATACGAGCTCCATCTTCTACTGTGAAACAGTCTACAAATTGCCACTCTTCTCGCAGCGTAACGTGAATAGATGATAAAGCATCTGCGTAAGCTCTTTTTCGATTTTGGCTATTAAAACTAGCACTCCGTCCAATGCAGTAACCGATTCGTGTATGTCCCTTTTCTATTAAATACTCCATTCCTAACGCAAACGTTTTATAGTGATCAATATGAATACTAGAAATTGTATTAGATATCGTATCTTCGCACGTCACAACCGGGCCAAATGCTGCGTACTTTTCAATCTCCTCACAAGCATTTATTTTCGAACATATAATAACCCCGTCCAATTTTTTCATCTTTAACATATTCAAAACTTCTATCTCTTTATCAGCGTTATAACCCGTTTGACAGAGCATCATATTATAATTATGTTTTGCAGCCTCTCTTGAAATACCTTCTATAATGGCGCTGTAATACTGATTATTGACGAACGGGAGAAGCACACCAATCGCATTGGTTCTTCCACGTACTAAATGAATCGCATTTGAATTTTGCGTGTAATTTAACTTTTCAATAATAGCCAATATCTCTTTTCGTTTCTGTTCATTTACATACGGATGATTATTTAGAACGCGAGAAACAGTAGAAATCGAGACTCCTGCCATTTCTGCGATTTTTTTTATATTTGGCATCATAACACCTCCTTCTCCCATATTACCGCATACAAAAAAATTTAGAAATGCCCCTTGACCTGGTAAGCTTTCCACATTATATCCTGTGCTAGCAGTACTATATATCCATTTTAATTTTTCGACATCTTTGTCTAGCTCTGCCAAATACAACATGACCGCTACTTGCTTTCTCCTTTTGTTTTAAACCTTGCATGTGGTAGGAAAAGGCCCTGACTGTTTCTATGCGCGGCCAGATACTCTCTTCCACCTAAAAAGAAAGGGTTTTTATTTCGCTTTTTAACTTGTAGATGTAAATAAGAAAGGATTGATATTTTATTATGACCTTAAAATTAGAACATATCTTTTTCATAGGTGGATTACTCTTACTTTCTCTTGGTATTAATATGATGACAACCATTACTTCATTTGGCCTTAGCCCATATGATTCCCTTTTCATTGCTTTATATCAAAACTTTGGTTTAAGCATCGGCTCTTGGATGTTTATTATTAATTTGATTTTTACTCTTATCGTACTGTGTATGAATCGAAAGCGTATTACAATTGGGACAATCGTGACGATGGTGCTAATCTCTGTTTTTGTTGATCTGATTGGCTCAGTTACAATTATAATGGATGGCATTCGCTCTCTTCCAAAGTATATAACACTCATATTCGGAAATGTATCTGTCGGCGCAGGTATCGGTATCTATGTTTCATCACAGCTTGGGACTGCACCGCAAGAAGCATTTGTGTTAACAATCTCAGAAAAAACAAAGTGGTCCTTTCAAAGAACAGAAATTTCTCTAGCTTGTCTATTTCTAACTGCTAGTTTCATACTAAATGGTCCTATTTATTTCGGCACCATTATTCTATCTTTTACGACAGGCTGGCTTATTCAAACATTTATTCAAGTCGGTACAAAAGTATTACAAAGTTGTCGTACGCAAGAAGCCCATTGAAAGCTATATACTTTCAATGGGCTTTTGTTGTTCAGATATAATATGAACCCCTTCGTTTACAACTTGAAGCGTTTCTACCACGCAATGGCCGAAAAGCGATTGCAGCCATATCTTTACTTCTTCAGCACTTCCTTTTTTCACATAGCAAAGCACGGTTGGTCCAGCGCCGCTTAAAGAAACACCATATACATTTTCATGTTCTAATTCTTGAAGCTTTTGTAATTCAGGTACGAGCTCTTTCCTGTATGGTTCATGAAATATATCCTGTTTCATCATTTCTCCAGCAAGCACCCAGTCCTCCTTACATAGGGCCGCGGCAAGTACATTGGCAACGCCGCTGCCACGAATGCCATCCATATACTGTAACGTACTCGGAAGCACATCTCTTGAATGAACTGTTTTTAGTTCATATGAAGGAATAACCGCGACAAGTTCTATATCATGAATAGGTTGAGACAAAAAGGAAATATCTTTTCCATCATATGTTCCTATCATAAGTCCGCCATATAAAGCTGCTCCAACGTTATCAATATGACCTTCCCTTTCCGTTGCGATCAACAGCTTCTCTCTTCTAGATAGATGTAGTTCGCAAAGCTGATTAGCAAGTTCAATTCCCGCAATAATTGCCGAAGCGCTGCTCCCAAGTCCGCGCGCTAATGGAATATCACTGTCTAGATGAAGATGACAATAGGGAAGCTCCTTATTATACCGGGCAGCTGCCATGCGCGCCGTCTGAATGAGTAAATTATTCTCCCCTTTTGGAATCCCTTGAAGAATTGTTGTTTTCGCTGTGCACTCCCAGCTAGAATGTGAAAATACATCTACCGTTAAATATCTACTTACTGCAAGACCAATTGAATCAAAGCCTGGCCCAAGATTCGCCGTACTAGCCGGCACACGAATTGTAAACATAGGAGCCGCCTTCATCGAAGGACAGCTCCTTGAATATGTTCGAACACAACCTTTTCATCGTTTGGCAGCACAAGCGGTTGAACTTTTTTCGTATCAATTGCAATATTTGGGTCCTTTAAACCATTTCCTGTTAAAACAGCGACGATACTGCTTCCTTTTGCGATTTCTCCTGTTTGTACTTGCTTGTAAATCCCGGCAAGCGATGCACAAGAAGCAGGCTCCGCAAAAATCCCTTCATACTTAGCAAGCCATTCATACGCCTTAAGAATTTCTGCATCCGTTACCTCATCGATCTTCCCATTTGAATCATGAGCAGCCGCGACAGCTTTATCCCAGCTTGCGGGGTTCCCGATACGTATCGCAGTCGCAACTGTCTCCGGTTCCTCAATTTCATATCCACGTACAATCGCCGCCGATCCTTCTGCTTCAAAGCCGCGCATCTCCGGTAAACCTGTGCCGCGCTTTTCGTTATACTCCTTAAAGCCTTTCCAATACGCTGTAATATTCCCCGCATTTCCAACTGGAATGGCTAAAATATCAGGCGCTTTTCCAAGTGCATCACAAACTTCAAATGCGGCCGTTTTTTGCCCTTCAATGCGATATGGATTCACTGAATTCACAAGTGTAATCGGTGATGAATCGCTAAGCTTTCGTACCATTTGCAAGGCATGGTCAAAGTTTCCATCAATACTAATGATTTCGGCTCCGTACATGACTGCCTGCGCTAACTTGCCATATGCGATTTTTCCATTTGGAATCATAACAATACAAGATAAACCTGCGCGCGCTGCATAAGCAGCTGCCGATGCAGATGTATTTCCTGTTGAAGCGCAAATAACCGTTTTGCTGCCAGCTTCCTTCGCCTTTGCTACAGCCATAACCATCCCACGATCTTTAAAAGAACCCGTCGGATTTGCACCTTCTACCTTCGCATAAACAGAAACACCCCATTTTTCTGAAAGATTTTCTAATAAAATAAGCGGTGTATTTCCTTCTGATAGTGAAAGCGACGGTGTTTGCTCAGTAATCGGTAAATATTCTTTATAAGCAGCAAGTAATCCGTTCCACATTAGCGAGCATCTCCTTCAATACGGTAGTTTGCTTTCACACAATCTACTTCTTCATACGTCTCTAGTGTTTCAAGAATGTATGCATAGTCTGCAAGAGATGCACGGTGTGTAACAATAACAATTTCTGCTGCTCCTTTCTTTTGTAATGGCATTTGAATAATCTTTTCAAAGCTTACGCCGCGTTCAGAGAATAGCGATGTAATTTTCGCAAACACACCTACTTCATCCTTCACGTGAAGGCGTAGAAACTTCTTCACATAAATTTCATCTTCTGCTTTTAATACTTTCTCATATTGCGGCGTTACTGCGCTATTTCCTGTTACACCAAGGCGAACATTTTTCATAACCGCCACTAAATCAGATACAACAGCTGTTGCTGTTGGCAAACTTCCCGCACCTGGTCCGTAAAACATTGTTTCTCCTACCGCTTCGCCATATACATATACTGCATTATATTCGTTTTGAACAGCTGCAAGCGGGTGTGTATTTGATAGCAATGTTGGTTCTACTGTTACCTCTAATTTTTCACCATCACGCTTGGCTACACCAATTAACTTAATTGTATAGCCTAGACTCTTACTATATGCAATGTCCTCCTCCGTAATAGATGTAATTCCTTTTACATTCACATCATGAAGTTCTACATTTGTAGAAAACCCAAGTGTTGCTAAGATTGTCATCTTTCGTGCCGCATCTAAACCTTCAACATCTGATGTTGGATCCGCTTCTGCAAATCCAAGCTGCTGCGCTTCATTTAACACGTCGTCATATGCTCTCCCTTCGTCAGACATTTTTGTCAAAATAAAATTCGTTGTTCCGTTCACAATACCCATCATTTTCGTAATCCGATCAGAAGAAAGACCTTCTACAATGCTTCGTATAATCGGAATACCACCTGCTACACTCGCTTCATAAAACAAATCCGCTTGATTTTCTTTTGCTACAGTAAGAAGTTCTGCACCGTGAAGTGCCATTAAATCTTTATTCGCTGTAACTACGTGCTTACCGTTTTGAAGCGATTGTAAAATATATGCTTTTGCATCTTCTATACCGCCCATCACTTCAATTACAACATCAACATCTGGATTATCTATAATTTCATCTGGATTTTTCGTTAATAATGTAGGGGTTACTTGGACCTCACGTTCTTTTTCTAAGTTTTGTACTAATACTTTTGCTACTTTGACAGGACAACCGATTTGGTGTGCTAAACGATCTTGATGATCTTCAATAATGCGCACTACACCGCTTCCTACAGTTCCGAGACCTAATAGGCCAACTTGAATTTCGTTCATAGTACTGTCCACCCCTCTAAAAATTGTATTTAGGTGCCATTATATAATGGTACCACTATAAAAAACAATATATTTAGAACATTCCGAATAATATAGGCCGTTCTTTACAAAAAAAACGCTACCAAGTGTTATGCACAACTTTCTTTACAACATATAAGGGGTTTCCTGATACACATAGTAATTCAACCAATTTGAGAATAGTAAATTCCCATGACTACGCCACTTTACTACTGGTTTTTTCAAAGGATTGTCATGTTTAAAATAGTTTTTCGGAATAGCAATATCCAATCCTCTTTGCTGATCGCGCTCATATTCTTGCTTTAACGTCTCACAGCTATATTCACTATGACCAAGAACAAAAATATGCTTTTCGTCTTTACTCATAACGAGGTGAACACCGGCTTCTTCAGATGTCGCTAACACATCGAGATCCTGCATACTTTGAATATCCGATGCCCGTACTTCTGTATGACGAGAATGCGGTGCAAAAAAGCTTTCATCAAAACCGCGCAATAATTTCACATGCTCCTGCTGCACTTCATGCTCAAACACACCAAACATCTTTTGCTCTAGCGGATATTTTGGAACGCCGTAGTGATAATACAATCCTGCTTGCGCCCCCCAGCAAATATGAAGCGTTGATGTAACATGTGTCTTCGAATAATCCATAATTTTCTTCAGTTCTTCCCAATAATCCACTTCTTCGAAAGGAAGTGTTTCAACCGGAGCACCGGTAATGATGAGTCCGTCAAATTTTTCTCCTTCAATGTCACGAAATGTCTTATAAAAGCTTGTTAAATGCTTCTGCGTTACATTTCTTGCTGTATGA
This sequence comes from Bacillus multifaciens, assembly GCF_030756675.1. Taxonomy (GTDB): domain Bacteria; phylum Bacillota; class Bacilli; order Bacillales; family Bacillaceae_G; genus Bacillus_A; species Bacillus_A multifaciens. The sequence goes on along the minus strand of NZ_JAVBXD010000015.1, from coordinate 70,666 downwards.
GACTCCATATGAAGTAAATGGACATCGAGTTGAAGCGGCGTATTTCCAATTAAACGAAGCAGCTGCATTTCTGTTTCTTGTTTTGTTGGCATTAAATTTAAAATAGCAATTTTCAAAGCACGAATATCTTGCGTTTCTGCTCGTTCTTTCGTCATCACAAAAATATTTTCATTTTGCAATACTTTACGAGCTGGTAAGTCTTTAGCAATGATGATCGGCATACCGTTTTCCTCCAGAAAGTGCTGCCCCTAAATCAGCAATAATATCCGCCGCATCTTCAATACCAACCGATAGTCGAATTAAATCAGGTGTTACACCCGCCAAATGCTGCTGCTCTTCTGTAAGCTGACGATGCGTTGTGCTTGCAGGATGAATAACACAAGTTCTTGCATCTGCAACATGTGTTACCAACGCGGCAAGCTTCACATCACCAATAAACTGTTTAGCAGATTCAATGCCTCCTTTTACTCCAAACGTTAGAACACCGCTCGCACCTTTCGGTAAATATTTTTGTGCCAATGCATAACTTTCATTATTTTGAAGTCCAGGATAATTGACCCACTCAATGCGTTCATGCTGTGATAACCACTGCGCAACAGCTAGTGCATTTTGACTATGACGCTCCATGCGAAGATGCAATGTTTCTAAGCCAATATTGCTTACGTACGCATTGAATGGACTCATACAGTTTCCATAGTCCCTTAATAACTGTACACGTGCCTTCGCAATGTATGCCGCTGGCCCGAACTTTTCCACATAACTTACACCATGATAGCTTGGATCTGGTTCAACAAATTCAGGAAATTTACTCCAATCGAAATTCCCTCCATCAATTACAATGCCACCTAATGAACTTGCATGACCATCGATATATTTCGTTGTAGAATGAACAACAATGTTTGCACCATGTTCAAATGCATGGCATAAATATGGCGTCGCTAATGTATTATCCACAATAAACGGCACTCCAAGCTCTTTTGCTACCTCAGAAAACTCTTTAAAATTCAGTACATTCATCGCTGGATTCCCAAGCGACTCCGCATACACAAGTTTTGTTTTCTCATTTGCGAGAGCAACGATTTCATCAGAAGATAAGTTTGGATTAAAGAACGTGACCTCAATCCCAAGCTTCTTAAGGCTAACAGCAAATAAATTAAATGTACCTCCATATACTGTCGATGAGCAGAGCAAGTGATCGCCGCTGCCACAAATATTTAATACCGCTAGCATAATCGCAGCCTGCCCTGATGCCGTTGCAACTGCACCAACGCCGCCTTCTAACTCTGTCAACTTTTGCTCAAAGGCCGCAAGCGTCGGGTTCCCAATACGTGTATAAATATATCCTTCTGCCTCCAGATTAAAGAGAGCTGCTAAATCATCGGAAGTATCGTATTTATACGTCGTGCTTTGATAAAGCGGCAAAACACGCGGCTCACCATTTTTCGGCGAATAGCCACCTTGCACACAAATCGTTCCTTTTCCCCATGATTCTCCCATTTCTCAATCTCCTTCCCTTTATAGAAAATAAAAAAACTGCTTCTTTCCTAAATAAGAAAGAAGCAGTTTAGATAAACGCCCGCCATGTAGCCTTTCTTATCTTTCAGGAAATACCTGCAGGATTTGGCACAATTCCGATTTACGGCTGTTGCCAAGGTTTCATAGGGCCCGTTCCCTCCACCTATTCTTGATAAGACTTATGCAATTACCGATGATTTTATAGAAACTATTTCCTATTGTCAATATTTTTCTGAATGTTCATGAAATATTTTATTGACCCCTTCACTATTTCACGCTTTAAACTTTACCGAATAAAGAATATTCTGTAAAATTTAAAGTATGAATGATAACTCATTCATAAACCAATAGGAGGCGATGAATACATGAAAGTCGGGGAAGTTTTAACTTTTGAAAAATCATTTACAAGAGAAGATGTAGAACTATTTAGCAAAATTTCTGGTGATGCTGGTGAGCATCATGTTGTTCCAGATGAACATGGACGCGTAATGGTACAAGGATTACTAGTTGCAACATTACCTACGAAAATTGGCGGCGATTTAAATTTTATTGCAAGAGATGTAGAACTTACCTTCTTACGCCCAGTCTTCACCGGAGATACTGTTCGATGTGAAGTCACACTGATTCATCATGAAAAACAAGATGATCGAATTGTTGCTGTTTCAAAGGCAGAATGCTTTAATCAAAATGGTAAAAAAGTGTTAGAAGGATCTTTTAAAGGGATTATTCGTCAATATTAAATGAAACCTCCATCAGTGGGGGATTCTTCATCCCCCACTGACAGAAAACCTGCCCCGCCTATCTTCTGTACTTTTCTCTAAACCGTAAAACGTGGTTTTACCACCTACCACTTTCCAGATACACAAATAGCATATATACACGAATTTATTATATGAAAAAAATGAAACAGGGCCATAAATTTGAAAAAATACAGGAAATGTTCTATTTAAAGACAAAAAATACATTTAAAAAAACTTACTTACTATGTAAAATAAAAGAGTTATATTTAATTCATTATGGTAACCATGAAAATGATATTTTGCACAACACTACTTATACAAATGTTTCCACATCACTTATTATAAAGTGATATTTTTTCTTTATGGGGATTAAAAACTTAACTTAATAGCTATATTGCTGCGCTACTACACATTTTTCATTTTATTTTCAAATAAAATTCATATAAACCATTTAATATTAAACACTATAGGTAATTCTCTATCTTTTATATAAATTACTCTTCAGTAATTTTTGTGAAAAATGGTAAAAAGAGCAGTCATAACATATATAAGCATAATTATTCTCGTATCAGAATCTCTAAATTTGTCATGATACCATATAACATAAAGGAGGCATAAAAAATGACGATTAGAAGAGGCATGCATTCTTTACTTATCATGTACGGTATGTTTCTAGGTGCTATAGTTGGTGCTACAGTCTGGTTATTTTTAGTTACTACAAATGCTGGAATTCAGTTTATTTGGGGATATTTACCGAAAGAATTTTCATTACCACCGTATTACACAATTTTTGTAACAACAATTGGTGGTATTCTTGTCGGACTATCGCAAAAGTGCTTTGGTACATACCCACGTTTAATGCCAGAGGTAATGGGTGAATATAAGAAAACAGGTAGAATTGAGTATAGTTTTGTACATAAATCTACGTTAACGGCTATTATTGTTTTAATATTTGGTGCAAGTTTAGGACCGGAAGCAGCACTTGTTGGAATTATCGGTGGACTTTGTACGTGGGTTGGAGATCGTTTTCACTTTGCTTTAAAAGGAATGAAGGGATTAACTGAAATTGGAATTGGTGCTACTTTAAGTGTTATTTTTAATGCACCATTATTCGGTTATTTAGCCCCTAGTGAAAATGAGAATAAACCAATTGACGAAATCTCCAGAGCAACAAAAACCATTGTATATCTCGCTACTACTTTTGCTGGTTTTTCTGTTTATTTATTGCTTAGTAAGTTTGATAATCGAGGATCTTTTATTGTTGATTTTGGGAAAGGGTCTTTCTCACTCCATGAATGGCTTGCCTTTTTACCTCTAATTTGTATAGGAGCTGGTGTAGGCTACTTTTATTTCAAGGTAGAACATATACTGGAGAAAATCGTTCATCCTTTTCAAGAATATAAAGTAACGTTAGGAGTTATAGGTGGCATTCTTTTAGGGATTGCAGGAACTTTACTGCCTTATACAATGTTTTCAGGGGAACATCAATTAAAAGACTTAGTCCATGAGTGGACAGAATTATCATTTTGGATGCTGCTTCTTTCAGGAGTTTTAAAATTATGTGTAACGGCAGTTTGTTTAAGTACAGGTTGGCGTGGCGGACATATTTTCCCAATTGTATTTGCTGGTGCAAGTATTGGATATGCTGTGGCTACTGTCATACCGTTAGACCCAGTTGCTTGTGTAGCCGTTGTCACTACAGCCATTTCAAGCTATGCAGTACGAAAACCGCTCGCGATTACATTATTATTACTTATGTTCTTCCCAATTAATTTATTGATACCAATGATTGGAGCTGCGATGATTGGTAATCTATTTCCACTTCCTAATCATAGTGGGCAGGAACAAGCGAAAATGGTATAAAGATAAACAAGTAGTACTCCTGCTATAAAGCGTTGGTACTGCTTGTTTTGTTAAATAGAACATACTTGAACTACTTTCTTTTTTCGCTTTGTACTTCCTCATATCATTGATATAATAATTAAAAATGTAACTTTCATTCTATCACCCAAGGGGGCTTTCACAATGTCATTAAATAAAGCACTTACAATTGCTGGATCGGATACAAGCGGCGGCGCTGGTATGCAAGCAGACTTAAAAACATTCCAAGAGCTTGGTGTATACGGTATGACAGCTCTTACGACAATCGTAACGATGGATCCGCATAACGGCTGGGCACATAACGTGTTCCCAATTCCAGCGTCTACATTAAAACCACAATTAGAAACAACAATTGAAGGCGTTGGCGTTGATGCATTAAAAACAGGTATGCTTGGCTCTGTTGAAATTATTGAACTTGTTGCTGAAACAATTGAGAAGCATAATCTACAAAACGTAGTAATAGACCCAGTTATGGTATGTAAGGGCGCAGATGAAGCACTTCATCCAGAAACGAATGACTGCTTGCGTGACAAACTCGTTCCAAAAGCTTTAATTGTAACACCAAACTTATTTGAAGCGTATCAGCTAAGCGGTGTTAAAATTAACTCACTTGAAGATATGAAGCAGGCCGCTGAAAAAATCCATGCTTTAGGGGCAAAATATGTACTGATTAAAGGCGGCAGCAAACTAGGAACAGAAAAAGCAATTGATTTATTATACGATGGAGAAACATTTGATATTTTAGAATCTGAAAAGATTGAAACAACATATACACACGGCGCAGGTTGTACATACGCTGCTGCAATTACAGCAGAACTAGCAAAAGGAAAATCTGTAAAAGAAGCTGTTCAAGTAGCAAAAGAATTTATTACAGCTGCGATTCTTCATTCTTTCAAATTAAATGAATATGTAGGACCAACACATCACGGTGCATACCGTAAGTTTTGTGCTGGAAAAGAACTTTTATAAAGTGAAACTTTAATCAGTGGGGGTTTTCTTCATCCCCCACTGATTATTAGTTGAACCAATCGGGCTTTTACGGGCAGTTTATCTCCCACCTAACTTCTTAAGAAAAGCGGAAGTGGCTCGTTCAGAATATGAGGGGGATGGAGCTTCTGACGTAGAGGTGCTTTTTACCTCGTAGGAAGAAGCGAAGCCACCGAACATTCTAGCCACTGGAGCTGGACATTACTTTCGCCGAATTTTGAGGTGGGAGTATTACTGCTCGTTAATGCGGGATAAAAAATAAAGTCGTCATTAGTGACGACTTTATTTTTTATGAGACACGATTTCTACCATTTCGTTTAGAAGAATACAATGCATCATCTGCAAGTTGAATAAACTCTTGTGGTGAATCTTTATAAATGGAAGTACCTACTGAAATCGTGATATGTATACAACTATTATTTTGCAATCGAAACACATGTTTCTCTACATCTGTCCGAATTTTTTCCCCTATATCTATAGCGAACTGTAATGTTGAATTTGGTAACAATAAAGCAAATTCTTCCCCACCTTTCCGGAACACTAAATGCGGAAATGGAGAACTATTCTTCAAAATTGCTCCTATTTGCTGTAAAACTTCATCACCTGCAGGATGCCCATGCTTATCATTCACATGCTTGAAATGATCAATATCTACTAACAATAAACAGAGCGACCTTTCATCGCTTTTCTTATCTTCAATATGTCTATTCAATTCTGTATCAAACTTACGTACATTCCCAAGCCCTGTTAATGCATCTATCGTTGCTTGCTGTTTCATTACATGAAACAACTCGTTTGATTGCAAAACATAATGTGCGCTTAAGAAAGTAATATATCCTATCATGATGCTAATAAGTAAGTATAGGTTTAATACAAAAACATCTTGAAAAACAAAATAAATCACAATCGATGAAATTGTTAAGCAATAAACATGCAACCATACCCATTTTTTTAACATTGGAATGCGAAATGTTGAAATAAGAGCACATCCTATACCTGTTAGTACAAGAACATATACAGATGGAACCATTGAATAATCTGTAAACAACAAACGTGCAATTAAGAGAATGCTAGCGGATAGTAAACTTGCAATAGGCCCACCAATAATAGCCGCTAATATAACCGCAAGATATCGTAAATCTAACATTACATCCTCAATTCGAACACCAAACTTTATAAGCAGAGCACCTAAAGCACCCGTTATAATACCAACAAAACATTTCACTTCAAAGGATAATGGCTCTTTTAATGAAATATTTTTTAAAAGTTGACCTCCAACAAAAATAAAGGAAAGAATAATAGTTGTATTAATAAATAGATCGTCTAGCATAAACATATACCTGGCCTTTCTACAACCTAACCTTTACAAAAAAACTCATCCCTTTCTTACTTATTATTGTATATTATATCCCTATAACTCCCAAACATTTTTTCTAGATGTTTCACGTGAAACTTTCAAACAAAAAAAGAGCGAAACCCCGCCCTTTTTTCACTATAACCTCGCTAACAACATCTCGAAACTTTACCACCTTTTGCATTAAATCTTGCTTCTTGCGCTTCAGCAAAAAATTGTTTTCGAGATAATACTTGCTCATTTGGATGGTGTTGTTTCATATGCGCAACATACTTTTCATAACTTGGTACACCAACAAGCAAACTAATAAATTGTTTTCGATATCCCCACATGCTAATTACTGTTTTAAGCATAATGTTGTGCCTCGCTTTCATCACGCGGAACATACGCTGCTTCTTTTAAAGGCGTTGCTTTATTATTTAATACTTGTATCCATATTCTAATAGATGATATCAGTACCGCAATTACAACAATCATAAAAATTCCACAAAGCGCCGCATCAATATAATCATTAAGAATAATTTGTTTCATCTGTGCTACATTTTTCGCTGGTGCTAATAGTTTCCCTTTATCTAGCGCACTTTGGAACACTTTTGCATGAGAAAGGAATCCGATCTTTGGATTTTCATGAAATAACTTTTGATAGCCAGCTGTCATTGTAACAATCAGTAACCATGTTGTTGGAATGAGCGTAACCCAGACGTATGCCTTTTTTCCCATTTTAAACAAAACAGTCGTTCCAAGTAATAATGCAATTCCAGCTAACATTTGATTTGCAATTCCAAAGAGCGGCCATAATGTATTAATACCGCCAAGCGGATCAATTACCCCTTGGTATAAGAAATATCCCCATCCTAGTACACAAAGTGTTGTTGCAACAATATTGGAAAGCATTGAATCTGTTTTTGCAAATGGTTTATAGACGTGCCCTAAAATATCTTGAATCATAAACCGACCAACACGCGTTCCTGCATCAATCGTCGTTAAGATAAAGAGAGCTTCAAATAAAATTGCAAAGTGATACCAAAATGCCATTAATGCTTTTCCACCAATGACTTGAGAAAAAATATGAGCCATCCCAATCGCGAACGACGGTGCTCCGCCTGTACGAGATAATATCGTTTGTTCTCCAACGTTCGCAGCTAACTCTTTCAATTCATTTGGCGTTATAGTAAATCCCCAAGAACTAATTACTTGTGCTGCCTGTGTTACATCCGTTCCAATAACTGCTGGCGGACTATTTATTGCAAAGTATATACCTGGCGTTAGTACACAAGCTGCAATCATTGCCATTGCTGCAACGAATGATTCCATCAGCATAGCACCGTAACCAATCGGCTGTGCATGTCCTTCTCGCTCTATCATTTTTGGAGTTGTACCAGAAGAAACAAGTGCATGGAAACCAGATACAGCTCCGCAAGCAATTGTAATAAACAAAAATGGGAATAAATTCCCCGCGAATACCGGACCCGTTCCATCAATAAATTTTGAAACTGCTGGCATTTGTAAATCTGGTGCAACAATGATGATGCCGAGCGCTAAACCAGCAATTGTTCCAATCTTTAAAAACGTACTTAAATAATCACGCGGTGCAAGTAATAACCAAACAGGTAACGCAGAAGCAATAAATCCATAAATAATTAACATAATGGCAATTGTTTCACCTTTAAATGTAAACATAGTCGCAAGTGCTGGATTCTCCGCTACATATTGACCTGCTACAATCGATAAAAGAAGTAAAATAATACCGATAACGGAACCTTCTCCAACACGCCCTGGACGAATATAACGCATATATACACCCATTAAAATAGCAATTGGAATGGTCGCTGCAATTGTAAACATTCCCCACGGGCTTCCTACAAGTGCTTTTACCACAACAAGAGCTAATACCGCTAATAAAATAATCATAATGCCCAAAATACCAATCATTGCAATAAAACCTGTTATAGGACCAATCTCTGCTTTAATCATTTCACCAAGTGATTTTCCGTTGCGGCGCATAGATGCGAACAAAATTACGAAATCTTGAACAGCTCCGGCTAACACAACTCCAACAATAATCCAAAGTGTTCCTGGTAAATATCCCATCTGTGCAGCTAAAATAGGACCAACTAACGGACCCGCTCCAGCAATCGCAGCAAAATGGTGTCCGAATAAAACCCATTTATTGGTCGGAACGTAATCTTTTCCATCATTTAGAAGCTCTGCTGGTGTTTTTCGGTTTTCATCCAATTCAAAAACTTTTCTAGCAATAAATTTACTATAAAACCGATACGCAACAGCATAGACAGAAACAGCAGCAACAAGTAACCAGACCGCATTAATTGTTTCACCTCGAGATAGTGCTAACACAGCAAATCCCGCTGCCCCTAAAGCCACAATCACACCCCAAAGTAAAATAGATTTCCATACTTTCAAACATAATCCCCCCTATGTTATGTCTTAGAGGGAATTGTACTAAATTTTCAGAATAGTTAGAAACAACATTCCTTATGATGAGTGTTTCCTAATTTAACATGTCCAAATTCTGCCACAAACTACTACAACTCAATTTTATTTCGGAGCCGTTTTACATAATTTCGGCTAACAGGAATTGACTGATTATCATACTTTTCTAAATATAAATTATACGTCCCATTATAATAAGGCTTTAATTCTCTCACATACATAACATTAATAAGATAACTTTTATGCACACGCAAAAAATTATATGCCGCTAGTTTACCTTCTAATTCTTGTAATGTATATGTGGAAATATATTGATTATCATTTGTATAAATAGAAACGGTTTTATTTTCTTTATTCTTGCTTATGTATACAATATCATCGGGAAGAATATATGTAATTCCTTCATGACTCTCGATTGGAAGCTTTTGTAATCGATTCTTTCTTTGTTCAATTTTTTCTTGCTCAATACTATGCAGTAAAAATTGCAAATCTTCCTGCTCAAATGGTTGCAACAAATAATAGAAAGCATTAAAACGAAACGATATAATCGCATCCTTTATATCATTCCCTGTAAATATAAATTTTGTGCTTAATGCTAATTGGCGCAGCAATCCTGCAACTTCAAATCCTGTTCCGTCTGGTAAATGTGTATCTAGAAAAATAAAATCTGGCGTATGCTTTTTCGCTAGTTGCAGTGATTCCATTCCCGTTTTTGCTTCAAAGCATTCCAAATTATTTACATGTTCTGTGAAAAAATCTATTAATTGACCCCTGTTTTCTTCTCTTTCATTTACAATTAAAATTTTCATGTCTGCCCAACCACCTAATCCTTTTGTCCATACGCCTTGTTGTATACATTCGCCTTTTTAGAAATAATCCCTTTTTACAAGCCATTTTTCTATCAAATATATCATACTTTTGTCAGAAAACAATGAAAAAGGAAGCTATACATAGCTTCCTTTTTCATTATACTAATTCTCGTTGTTTTGTTTCCTGACCAAGCACAAGGACAGCAAGAACACCAATTATAATGGCCGTACAAAAGATTGTAAAAATATAAGAGAGCGAAGCATGTGTGGCTACGAGATAACCAACTAATAACGGTCCTAAAATACCCCCGATGCGTCCAAATGCTGCTGCCATCCCAGCTCCTGTACCACGAATAACGGTTGGATACTGCTCCGGTGTATACGCATATAATGCTCCCCAAGCTCCTAAATTAAAGAATGAAAGCAACATACCTGCAATCATTAGCGTGATTACTGAATCTGCCGCTCCAAAGAAATATGCACTACATGCTGTTCCAAATAAGTATGTGATTAACACAAACTTCCGGCCAAAACGTTCAATAAACCAAGCAGCTGTAAAATAACCGGGAAGCTGTGCAAATGTCATAATCAACACATATTGAAAACTTTTAATTAAACTAAATCCTTTTAGCACGAGTACACTTGGAAGCCAAAGAAACATTCCATAATATGAAAACACAATACAAAACCATAGAATCCAAAGCATAATCGTCGCTCGTCTATACTCTCCTGACCAAACAGCCTTTATGTTTGCAAATACGGATTGCTTTTGTTCTACTTTTTGAAATTGCGGTGAATCAGGTAAACTCCATCGTAAATATAATGCATAAAAAGCTGGAATTGCACTTAACACCATCGCTGTTTGCCAACCGTATGTTGGAATAATAAAATATGAGATGAGAGCAGCAATTAACCAACCACCAGCCCAAAAGCTTTCTAATAAAACGACGATTTTACCACGTTCATGCGCCGCAACACTTTCAGATACAAGTGTTGATGCAACAGGCAACTCTCCTCCAAGACCCATCCCAATACAAAAACGAAGGAGAAGAAATACGGTTAATGTTGTTGATAAAGCACTTAATCCACTTCCAACAGAAAATAATAATAATGTAATAATAAAAACAGACTTTCGACCAATTTTATCTGCTAATATCCCAAATACGAGCGCTCCGACTGCCATTCCGATGGAGTTAATACTACCGATCCATCCCATCTGCTGTGCACTAAGCTGCCATTCTTTTTGCAAAGCAGCAATAATAAATGAAAGAATCCCAACATCCATTGCATCAAATAGCCAACCAAGCCCAGCAATTCCGAGAAGCTTTCGATTTGAGATTTCTTTAATTTTTCCCACTACAGGCCCTCCTCAATACAGGTGTCTTTACATCATATTTTACATATGTATATCATATAAGTAAAACAATTTATATGTGAGTATATTCATTGCCCATATGATTCTTATCATTTCCACAAAAAAACGCCTCATACATAGACGTTTTTCATTGAACTACCCCCACCTACCGTTTCGCTTGAGGTGGCGGTCTTCTCGCTGATATGATAAATAGACGAATTCTCCCTGTAAAAAGGCGACTCCTACAAATAGCTGCTGAAAAAGGAAAAAGCAGCGATATTTCGCTACTTTTTCGACCGAACAACCTCTTTTAAAAATTCAACTAATACAAGTTGACGACGCCAACGCGTTGGATTACTGCACAAACGGTAAAACCATTCTAAATGAATAGCCTGAATCCATTTTGGAGCACGCTTTACTTCTCCAGCCCAAACATCAAAGCTACCACCAACGCCAACAGCTACTTTTGTATGTAAACAATGTTTATTATTTTGAATAAAGTTTTCCTGTCTCGGAAATCCAAGTGCAACCAGTAAGATGTCTGGCTTCACTTCTTGAATACGTGCGATAATTTCTTCTTCTTTCTCTTGTTTAAAATATCCATCTTGTGTTCCAACAATAGATACAGCTGAATATCTTTCTGTTAAAGTTTGAGCAGCTCTTTCGATAACATGCGGCTTTGCTCCAAGTAAAAAGACAGATACAGCTTTCTTTTCTTGTGATAATCTTTCAAACAAATTACACATTAAATCAAAACCTGCCACACGTTCTTTTAACGGTGTTCCTAGCATACCGCTTGCCTTTACAACACCAATCCCGTCTGGTGTAATAAGATCTACCTGAAGAAGCGTTTGCTGAAACGCAGCATCCTTTTTGGCACACATCACAATTTCAGGATTGGCTGTTACAACTTGAAACGTATTCTCTTGTTTCTTTTCCAGCTGCTGCATTACATAACGAACTGTTTCTTCCATTGTCATCATTGAGAAGGGCACGCCTAAAATATTAACTGTTTGCACTGCCATAGTTACAATCCTCTCTATTTCAAATATCTTTTTCCACTACTAATTATTCTAACTTCTTACTTATACATACTCATAACTGCCAGACAAAACCTTCTCATACGCTTCATACGTATTTTTATATAAATTCTGTAATGAAAAATGAGAAGACGCATGGGTATACAAACGCTCACCCATCTCTACTAATTCACCATTTTCCCACTTTTCATATGCCTCTTCTAACGCACGAGTAAGCGCCGCAGCATCACCGATTGGAATGATCCAGCCATATGTGCCATCAACAATAAGTTGTGACATATCACCGACATCTGTAGCAATAGAGGTTAAATGTTGATTCGCCCCTTCTAATAAAACAAGGGGGAAACTTTCACTATACGATGTTAATAAATTTATATCCGCTGCGGCATATAAATTCTTTGCATCTTCACGATGTCCTAAAAATAGAACTTTCTCTTCTAATCCTTTTTGCTTCACTGTTTCTTTTAACTCATTCTCAATCGGCCCATCACCAAGTAACAGCACTTTAATTTTGGGGATTGTTGTGTTTTGCAACGCTTCAAATAATATTTCATGCCCTTTAACAGGATGTAAACGGGCTACTTGAATCGCTGTAAATACATCCTCTTGTATATCAAAATTCTCTTTTAAATCATAAGGCTTTGCTGGCGTACAATCATATTCAATTCCGTTATAGACTGTACAAATTTTCTCTTCTGGTACACCTAGTGTTACCGTATTCATCTTAAAACGTTCTGTAATAGCAAAAAATAAATCAACTTTCTGAAACGAACGTAAATTTAACTTTGTAAAAATCCAACCTTTTAAACCACGCTTCATGAAATCTAGTGTCGGATCACTGTGAATGGTTGTAACCCATTTGGCATTTATTTTTCTTCTTAATAAAGAAAGATAAAAGTTGGCTCTTGCTCCGTGTGTATGAACAATATCAAAACCTTCTTTATTAATAAAAGAACGTATTTTTGAAAGAATAGATATATCATAACGAGATGATTGTGAAAAAACATGCACTTTTATCCCTAATGCTCTCGCCTCGCTTGCTATTGCACCTTCTTCAAATACTGCTAATTCTACTACACCTTTTGGGAATTGCGACAAAAGTGAAATAATATGCGTTTTTCCGCCGCCTGTTTCTGCTCCAGCATTCATATGTAGCACTTTCATCTTTTTTCCTCCATTAAATATATTTTCTCATTTTTTACTATAACAAAAAATAAAAGCTAACATCATGCTAGCTTTTATTTTTCCATTATTCTATTTCTAAATCAACGATTAAATATGCTAATAATACGACAAAGTAAATACTTACTCCTGGTGCCGTTAACACATGACCTGCTGTAAAAGCAATTCCTAATGCTAGCCCAAGACCAGTAGCTAACAATGCGTACTTGACCGTAAATACTTCACGGAACCTTGTTATTAACACTATTAGAATTCTCAAACCATAATACACAAACGGAATCATAAGAAAAATGAAACCGATAATCCCAAAAGTATAAAACCAATCATGGAAATCTCTCTCAATTATTTTTAGTTCTGAGGCATCTTTAAGGTTACCACCATACCCCATACCAAGTAATTTCTGAGACATAGGTGCTTGTTTATAAAAATCTTTATACGTTTGCATAAATAATTCACGTCCGCTAAAAATAATAGCTTGTGTCTCAGCCTTTTTCTCTTCTTCTTTCGTTTTTTCTGTCCCTTTTACCGTTTCCTCTTGTTTAACATGGTTCTTTTGTTGCCTTTCTTCCTCTTGCAATTTAAATACTTTATGACTAATCCCTGTATTTTTATATATTGGCGAGAACGGAAAATATCCTGCTACTCCTGCAAATATAACTGTTGCAATTAAACCATTTAACAAATATGGCTTTTTATTACGTTCTTTCTGTTGTAAAAATGCTTGTATAAAGCACATAAAAATAGCAATAGCAAATGTACAAACAATAGCTCCGGCTCCTACTTTCGTTCCAATCGCAAATAATGAAAATATGATTAAAAGAGATGGAATCCAAAAATAACTTTTTGCTAAGCTTGTTGTTTTCTCAATAGAATATAAAACAACAACTGGACATATGATCGCTAAAAGGGATCCCAGTTCATTTCCTGCAAAAAACCAGCCGCGAGAACCTTCTTTAAAATAGTCATAACTATTATAATCTGTTCCAGTTGCAATAGCGGCAACCATCGTTACATTTATAATTAAAGCTGCATATGCTATATAATTTCTCATCTTTGTATGCATTGTTTCTTTCATCTTTAATGACTTGAATACAAGAATATAGCAACTTATCATGACAAATGGATATAGTGCCTTTGCTATAAACTTAAGATCTTCCATTTGTAGCATCGGATGTTTAATCATTTTATTATTTAAAAATCCTAATCCAAGGACAATTCCTAATCCAAGTAAATATATAATGTATTTTCGATTTTCTTTCACACGAACTTGCGTAAGAATATAAATGCCACCAAGAGCCATAACAAATAAACGTGTTATCACTCCAACCGTTGCATCGATTTTAAGCTCTAAAATACAAAACGATGTAAGTAAATCTATAATTGGTTGTAATATAATAAAAATCAATAGAAATTGTTCAAATTTATAACTTAAACTATTGTGATTTAGCATCTTTACCCCCTATAAATATTGTTGCGTCGTTCCAAATACTTATTATATCATAAGTTTTCAATTGACTAGATGGTATTTTCATTGAATCCCAAAATCTTAGGAAATAGCATTTTTCCTTCTTCCTTACCTACTTGTAAATATAGAAATTACCGCTCTAAAAAACAAAGCCTTCCCTGTGCTTACTCTTACTCATTCAAGCATTTTCAAACGCTTTCTTTCCTTATTCTTTCACTTTTTTTACATGTAGCGAAACAGTAATTGTTATTTTGATAACTTTAGTGTATATTCTTTCCTTGGAACATCTTTAGAAGGAAGGGGATCGGAGCGATGTTTTTAATTGATGTATTTACGTTTCTCGGCATTATCGCAGCTGCCATTTCTGGTACATTAGTAGGTTTAAAAAAAGAACTCGATTTATTTGGTGTCCTTTGTTTGTCTGTAGCAACAGCACTTGGCGGCGGAATAATTCGAGATGTTATGATTGGAAACTTGCCTCCAGTTGCATTTGTACAACCAATTTACTTTTTCATTAGTATTTTAGCAGCATTATTTACTTGTATGTTTTTTGAACGAATTCATAAATTACAAGTTGTTATTATGCTCTCAGACGCTGTCGGTTTAGGCGTATTTACTGCCATCGGTGCAAATGCGGCCATTACTCATCATATGGATGGTTCTTTCTTAGTTGTTTCTATGGGAGTCATTACAGGTATTGGCGGTGGAATTTTACGTGATATGTGCGCGCAAGATATCCCATATGTCTTTCGTAAAGAAATTTATGCAATTGCCTCCATCCTAGGCGCAATTAGCTTCCTTATTACTTATGAGATGGGGTCACACGTATTGGCTTTCTACATTTGTTTACTCGTAACATTTGTTATACGTGTCGTAACTTTTATCTATAATGTACATTTCCCAGTCTTTTTTAAAACACATGCAAAAGTTCATAAAGGTCATTGATCTATTTTATAAAAAGAGAATTCTTTCATGGATTCTCTTTTTTTATAGCACATAAATTCTCTTAATTTTATATAACAATATAGAGAAAATGTAAAAAAATAGATATAATAAACAAGGTAGCAATATTGGAAACGTTTTAACGAGGGGTTTTTTACAAGGAGAGAAAGACATATATACGGGGGAAACGATTATGCTGAGTCTATTTAAAAGGGAAAGTAATCAAACAAATGAAAGAAGTATAAAAGAACAAAGTAAAGATAAGATCGTAACATTTCTTGTACCTAAAGATTCTGACTTAGCCGTACAAATGGACATGTTACACGTAACAAAAGAAGATTTACAGGTTGTAAAAGTGCTACAACCTTTTATTTATGAACAATTGGATTGGATTACAAAGAAATTCTATGAAAATATTACAAAGCAACCACACCTTATACATATCATTGAAAAATATAGTTCCGTTCAAAAACTACAAACAACATTAAAAAAACATATTGAACAGCTATTCAGTGGTGATATTGATGAAGATTTTATTCAACGTCGCGTGCAAATTGCACGAAGACACGTGAAAATTGGTTTACATAGAAAATGGTATACATCTGCATATCAAGAATTATTCCGTTCTATCATTAAAGTTTTCAAAGAACACTTCACAAAAATTGAAGATTTTGCTTGTGCTGTACATGTACTAAACAAGCTCTTTACGCTTGAGCAGGAGCTTGTTTTAACAGCATACGAACAAGAATATGAAGCGATTCGAAAAGAACATGAGCAAGAAAAAGAAATTGCTCAAATGACAATCAGCCATATTGCTCAAGAGCTTGCTGTTGTATCAGAGAAAACAAATGCCTCCATTCACCAATTAACGGAGCAATCAGAAAACATGATCGACATTGCCAAAACAGGTACATCACTAGCGATACAATCAGAGCAAAAAGCAAATCAAGGAAAACAGCAGCTTCATATTCAAAATCAGCGCATGGAAAGTATAAAGGGCAGCATGCAAACTATTATTCAAGATACACAAGAGCTACTTGTCATTTCCAAAAAAATTAATGAAATTATTGATATTGTCAAATCGATTGCTGATCAAACGAACTTACTTGCCTTAAATGCAGCGATTGAATCTGCACGTGCCGGTGAATTCGGAAAAGGATTTGCAGTTGTAGCGGGAGAAATTCGTAAGTTATCAGAGCAAACAAAAGAATCTATTTCAAACGTAACGAAGCTTGTTGAAAAAACAAATGAACAAATTACGCATGTTTCATCTTCTGTTGAACAAATTAATAATCTTGTCTCAGACGGAACAAATAGCATGAATGAAACTGATAGTTACTTTGAAGAAATTGTAAAAGATATGTCTAATTCAAAAGAACAAACTCAAAAAATTGAAAGTGAACTTGAACTCATTACACATGTTATAAAATCAATCGAAGAGGCTTCTACAAACATGTCTCGAACAGCTGATAGTTTAATGTCGGAGTTAAATCGATAAAACAAAACTCCTAAGAGCGAGGAAGAAACACATCCACACTCATAGGAGTTTTACTTTTTAAAAAATAGTTTTTGACAATACTGATTTATCACATATATCCCATAGCTTTGTAATATCAATAGGCTCGGAACTAATACACCCTCATATACAATATGCATATTCATAAACCTTGTACATAAATAACCCGCAATAATGAGTAAAAACAGCATATAATTTCTATTTTCCTGTTTTTGTACTAGAAGATGTAACATAGAAATCGCTGCAAATATCGTAATTATCATGTATATAAAATATCCACCTTTTATAAAGGTGTTTTTCATTTCTTGTTTTTCTAGCTTTCCTAAACTCGTTTGAATAGAAGAAAAACGATCCTTTTCTATTTCATTTAACTTTTTGTTTATAAAATCCATATTATATTCTTTTTTCTCTTGTTTTGTTGTTTTTTCATTTTTTCCTACTAAGACAGCTTGAATATATCGATCATTTGTAAAGATGTATCGTGAGTTACCTGCTGTTCCCAATGCATAACTTACTGCATAATGAACACCATAAAATATAACACATACACCTACTAGTCTAATCAACACTCTTTTTCTATCTGGACTTTGTAAAACTTCTACCAATACAAGATACAGAACAAGAACGGTAATCAAAAATAAACCTAATGGACGAATCATATTACTGAAAGCAAATAAAGCAGCAGCGATTCCCCACATATACGAATGACTTAAGCCTTTATGTATAAGTAAGTAACAAGCAAGATAAAATAAACATGTTGCCAAATGTTCATTCGTTAACATAGAACAAAGCATGATATTAGGAATATACAAAGCGTATAATATCGCTGCAATTCGGCCACATTCTTCATGAAATAGCTTTGAAGCAAGCTGATAAATAAAATAAGCGGTAGCTCCGCAATATAAAGCATTACATACCTTTAAGACAAACGTTGCATCTCCAAAAAAACGAATAAAAAAAGACTCATACATAATAAAAGGAGATTGAACTACAGCTTCTAGACTGCTAAAAATAGTATTTCCTTGTGCAACTTGCTTAGCAGCTTCATACATCACATTCATGTCACTTTCGATTGGAACTTTTATTAACACAATGGATAGAAACCGGAGTAATACAGTACCTGAAATGAGAAAAATAATAAATTGTTTATTCGTAAATCGATATTGTAAAATAGAGGTAGTCAGTAAAAGTAAAATGATACAAACACCTAATACAATCGCTAAACTAGAGGAGTTTACGCCAAAAACAGTTTTTACCTCGCCAAAAGAATACCAAAAGGAATATGCAAAAAAGAGGAACATGAGTCCAACTACTACCTTGTTAAAAAAAGCTGAAAAACCTATCTGTACCTTGCCCATAACTTTATTCTATCGCACCTCTTTTTTCTCTTGTTAATAGGTATCTATACCCTTAACTTCATATTTGTAACAAAACGATTTTATCACGAATAAATAGAATACCGGTACTCTATTTCTATGACAAAGTTAGTAACATCATATATTCCCCTTGCAATGTAAGCGAAATCTCTTTTACACTACAATCTATATACAGAGAAACTGTCGTTCACTATTTATAATGAATGATGGACGAAATAAATTAAGTTCTGATGAATATCATTAGAACAAACAAAACAGGAGTAGATAATATGGAAAAGAAATTTATGAGAGAGTCAAGAGCGATAAAAACAACACGTGTTTTTCCAAATGACTTAAACAACCATCAAACATTATTTGGCGGAAAATTATTAGCAGAAATTGATAGCATCGCATCTATCGCCGCTGCACGCCATAGCCGTGAGCATTGTGTAACTGCTTCTATCGATTCTGTTGATTTCTTAACACCAATTCATCAAACCGATTCTGTTTGCTATGAAGCATTCGTTTGTTATACAGGAAGATCTTCTATGGAAGTATTCGTAAAAATCGTTGCAGAGGATTTATTAGGCGGGCAACGCCGCATTGCCGCTACTTGCTTTATCACTTTCGTCGCATTAAAAGATGGAAAACCAGCCTCTGTACCAGGTGTAATCGCTGAAACAGAGGAAGAGCTCTGGTTATACAACACAGGCGGGGAACGTGCAGAAAAACGAAAAATGAACCGATTAAAAAGTAAGGAAATGGCAGAAGTACTAACAATTCAAAAACCGTGGAATGTATAATTCTACACCCTCTACTTGGCGAATGTATTCGCCAAGTTTTTTTAATGTATGAAGAAATACTAAGGCTATTTTCATACATCGTATGCTATTTTTAATACAATTAAGAAAAGAATCTACTGTTGCTTTACAAAGTTTATCTGCGGTAAACTTATATCCGTAATTACTTATAATTAAATCCCTTACATAACTGATTAGCCAAAGGAACATTCCGTGAATATCACTCAATATATAAAAAGTTAAAAAACCTCTTTTTAGAGAGGGCGAGAGTATCTGGATGTGGTTAACATGCAAGGCTTACAACAAAAGCATTTTATTTCAAGAACTATCAGTGAAAGGTGAAATTATGCAAAAATCAATTGGATCAAATATTTTTTATAAATTATTGCTCAACACCTTTAATATTATCCTTCCGCTTCTAGTAGGCCCCTATGCATATCGAATGCTCGGGCCTCATTCAATGGGAACAGTTAACAATAGCGAAACAATTTTTAATTTTTTCTTTGTGTTTGCTACATTTGGTGTGTATCAATATGGTTTACGCGAAATTAGCTTAGTTAAAAAGGATAGAAAAAAAACTTCCCAATTGTTTACAAATTTATATCTTATTAATTTTACAACTAGTATCCTTGCTTTAATTGCCTTTTTACTTTTTAGTTACATTGGATATGAAAATAAAGAGGAATTTCCTGTTCTTCTTATTTTCGGGTTCAACTTTATTTCAAGTTTATTTTATGTAGAATGGTACAATGAAGCACATGAAAATTATGATTTCATTGCGAAAAAAACAATTGTTGTTCGTCTCATTTATGTTGTCCTTCTATTTATTTTTATTCATGGTGCAAATGATTACAAACAATTTGCAAGTTTATTAGTTTTATCAACATTTTTAAACCATTTTATCAGTTTTGTATATGTAAAACGTCAAGTTAAGTTCGATTTTTCCAACATAACCATTGTTCGGCATTTAAAACCATTATTTTTAGTTGTTATCTTTTCAAATGCAACTATTCTATATACACAATTAGACCGACTATTATTAGGGGAGTATGCTGGTAAATCCGAACTTTCTTACTATGTCATGGCTTTTCAAATTATGACAATTATTAATACACTTATGTTAAGTGTAATTCAAGTTACCATTCCGCGGCTCTCTTATTTATCAGGAAATGCAGATGAAAAAGAGTATGAAGCATTATTAAATAAAATCTCAAAAGTGTACTTTATTACATTATTTCCAGCAGCTATTGGCTTAATGCTTATCGCTCATGGGGCTGTTATTATTTACGGGGGAAATAAATTTGCTAACGCTGGTGGCACATTAGTTGCTTTTGCATTATACATGATTGCAATAGGTATCGAATCCATTTTATCGAATCAAATTATTTACGTAAAAAAGAAAGAAAACATTTTAGTACGTTTTTTATTCATTGGTGGTTTTCTAAACCTTATTTTAAATATCTTGCTGATCGTCTTTCACGTATTCACACCGACAACAGCAATTGTCACAACTACAATTGCATACTGCTTGTTAATTACACTGGAATATATATATGTAAAAAAGAAACTAAAAGTAAATTACACATTATTCGATATGTCGAAACTAAAATATCTCTTCTATTCACTTACATTTGTACCATTATCCTATCTTATCCATATAACAATTGCAGGAAAAACCCTTTCTGTTCTTGTTACAGTCATCATATGCGGATGTGTATATGCATTAATTTTATTGATAACAAAAGATGAGATATTGTTTATGTTTTTAGATAAAATGAAAGAAAAGCTGAAGAAAAAATAATGTAAGTAACAAAACACCATCTTGCATGTTTAAGCGAATGAAACTTCTTTAAAGGAGCTGTTCCGATTGAAATTCTCTTTAATCATGGCGACTTGCGGCAGACGTGATGATATTATAGATTTACTAAAATCGTTAGAAAAGCAAACATATAAAGGCTTTGAACTCATTGTAGTCGACCAAAACGATACACCAATCGCAGATTTATTTAATGACTATAAAGAAAAATTCCCAATCAATTATATATACACGCCAATCAAAGGACTCTCCCGTGCACGAAACACAGGTTTAAAAGTAGCTGATGGTGATGTTATCGCTTTTCCAGATGACGACTGTATTTACGAAACGAATGTGTTAGAAAACATTCAGGAGACGTTTAAACGAAATAACAATATTCATTTTATTTCCACCAATACAACAAATGTAGAAGGGACAGGCTCTTTAATACATGCTCCTAAAACAGATATTATTTTAAATAACAAATACGGATTCATGGGCCCTTCCTTTGCCCTTTTCTTTACGAAGCAGTTCGTACAAGATGTAGGCACATTTGATGAAAACTTAGGAGTTGGAGCAGGGACAATTTACGGAGCCGGTGAAGAAACCGACTTTGTACTTCGCGGTATGAAGAATGGCTATACAGGTTTATTTAAGAAAGATCTTTTCGTATATCATCCAGTAAAAGAAGAGATTATTAATGAGCAATCACTAAAAAGAGCTATTTCCTATGCCGGCGGTTTCGGAAGAGTCATTCGCTTACATTATGGATTCCCTTACTTTTTACGCGCCATTGCCGCCGCTTTATTCCGTGCAATGCAAAACATCTCTAATGATAAACGAAAATTCCATACAAATCGCTTAAAAGGGATTGTTAGAGGATACTTTAAATAAATTCATGCCAGCAGTAAGCCCCCCACCCACAATATTGAGGTAGGGGGCTTACTGTTGGCAAATAGAACAGTTAATTGCAACTTGTATTAACTGTTCTCGAATAAGCAGAAAAAAAAGAGCAACTGTCCCGGACAGGAACAGTTGCTCTTTATACAAGGGGTCTTTTCGTAAAAACAAGGGGGGGTTTTTGTAATCTCTAAACAAATATAAGATGAATACACGAATGACTATTTATCATATTGGTATACAGCACACATTCTCGTATTTTTTATCATTATGTTTATTCATCTTTACAGTGTTTGTACCACCTTACTGACTAAATTTTATAATATATATAAGAACCTCACTATCGATTTAGCTTACAGGAACATTACATTGTTGTAATGAAAACCCCATAAAGTTACAGTTAATTTCCATAAAGAATACGTGTTCATTCAAAGATAAAAGATAGCATTATATTTAAGAATTTAGTATCATGATTCAAGATACTATTATAAATTGAAACACTGACCTAAAATCTCTTTCTTTTTAGATAGTCAAGAGCAGCTGCAAAAAGAGAAAGCGAGTGCAGGGCATTTTTTATGCTGCATAGCAGCGACTTTTATATTGAAAAATTAAAATAAATTTATATATTTCAAACAGGGCGGAGGACACTATGAGCTTATTAACAGTTGAAAATCTAGGTCATACTTTTGGTGACCGTACACTATTTAAAGATGTATCAATGCGTTTATTAGCAGGAGAACATGTCGGATTAGTCGGTGCAAATGGTGTTGGTAAATCAACATTTATGAATATTATTACAGGGCAACTGATTCATGATCAAGGTCGTGTAGAATGGACACCAGGCACACACTATGGATATTTAGATCAACACACAATTTTAACACCTGGACGAACGATTCGTGATGTATTAACGGATGCATTCTTACCTTTATTTGAAAAAGAAAAAGAGTTAAATACAATTGCTGAGAACATGGCAACAGCATCGCCAGAAGAATTAGAAGAACTACTTGAAAAAATGGCAGGAGTGCAAGATGCACTTGAAGCAGGCGGCTTCTATTTATTAGATATTAAAATTGAAGAAGCAGCACGCGGTCTTGGAATTGATGCAATTGGCCTAGATCGTGATGTTTCAGCGTTAAGTGGTGGACAACGTACGAAAGTATTACTTGCGAAGCTATTACTTGAGCAGCCTGAGGTACTATTACTCGATGAGCCAACGAACTATTTAGACGTTGAACATATTCAATGGTTAACAAACTATTTAAAGGAATATCCTCATGCGTTCCTTTTAATTTCCCATGATACAGAGTTTATGAACAAATGTGTTAATGTTATTTTCCATCTTGAGTTTTCAAAAATGTCACGTTATACAGCAACATATGAAAAGTTCTTAGAACTAGCAGAAATTAACAAAAATCAACATTTACAAGCATATCAAAAACAACAAGAATTCATTAAACAGCAAGAAGATTTTATTGCGCGAAATAAAGCGCGTTACTCAACAACTGGACGTGCAAAAAGCCGTCAAAAACAACTCAATCGTATGGAACGTATTGATCGTCCAGAAACTGCTATGAAACCGGAGTTTTCTTTTAAAGAATGCCGCGCGAGCAGTCGTTTTGTCTTTGAAGGAGAAGGTGTAGAAATCGGCTACACACATCCTCTCTTACCGAAGTTAACAATGACAATTGAACGCGGTGAAAAAATTGCCATTGTTGGATGTAACGGGGTCGGAAAATCAACATTACTCAAAACGATTCTTGGAAAAATTAAACCGCTAAACGGAAAAATTAGTCTTGGTGATTTCTTAGAGCCCGCTTATTTTGAACAAGAAGTTAAGGCTGAAAATATTACGCCAATTGATGATGTATGGAATGCGTTCCCGCACTTAGATCAGCATCAAGTACGTGCAATGCTTGCGAAATGTGGCTTAAAAAATGAACATATTTCTCGTCCACTGAGCCAATTAAGTGGTGGTGAACAAGCAAAAGTTCGTTTATGCAAATTAATGGCAACGGAAAGTAACTGGCTATTATTTGATGAGCCAACAAACCATCTCGACGTAACAGCAAAAGAAGAATTACAGCGTGCTATGAAAGCATATAAAGGTACAATCGTTCTTGTTTGTCACGAGCCGGACTTTTATGAAGGTTGGATTACAAAAGTTTGGAACGTAGAAGAATGGGCAGAGAAAGCAGCTCATCAATAAAGTGAAACTTTAATCAGTGGGGGGCGTTATCCCCACTGATTATCAGCCCTCACCAATCGGGCTTTTACGGACAGTTTATCTCCCACCTAACTTCTTTAAAAAAGCGGAAGCGGCTCGCTCAGAATCGCAGGACGCCCACGAATAGCGGGATAAAAATATGCCTCTTGTCTAAACAAGGGGCATATTTTATTATTTTTTCTTTCTGAAAAACATTTTACCTTGTTGAAAAAAATTGTATTCTTATAAAGTAAAACTTCGAGTTCTTAAGTGCAATAAGTAGCGTGCCTTATTCCTGTATAAATCATTATATGCAACAAGGGGTGTATTCAATCATGTTAACCATACAATGGAGTCGTTTCAGTTCATTGTTAGCAAAGTGCCTCACAATTTTGTGCTTACTTATCTTTGCTTTTTCTATTTGGAATTCTTATTTAACTGTTAAAGAAACTCTATTCGTTCGAACACTTATTAGTGCTCCCATTATAATTATCACCATGATTTTGCTTATACTACTAACTTATCTTTGTAATACATACTTTTCAAAAACTACATTTATTATTTTATTAACACTTTGTGCGTTTATCACTCGATTTATTTGGATTCTAAAAATCCCAACACCAGTTGAATCTGACTTTGCATTAATGTATGAGAGTGCTGTACAAGCTGCTCACGGCGATTATAGTTTCTCAAGTTCTCCCTACTACACAACATGGGTGTATCAACTAGGATTTATGATGTATCAGGCTTTTGTCATCAAATTATTTGGTAACCATATATTCATTTTAAAGTTGTTAAATGTCCTTTATTGTACAGGAACGACACTATGTATATATGGCATTACAAGCAAAGTTTTCAATGAATGGACTGGACGCATAGCTGGACTATTATATGCCTTTTATATTTCAAGCATTATGATGAGTTCTGTCTTAACTAATGAACACCTTGCAACCTTTTTATTTTATTTAGGATTCTATTTACTAGTAACAAAAGGGCTCCACAGTAAATATACTTGGATTTTTGTCGGAATTACACTAGCGCTTGGTGATATAATACGCCCTCTAGGTAGTCTCATTTTATTAGCAGTTATCATTTACCTATTCCTTCATGGATTTCTTGGAAAAGATAAACAAACAATGTTTACTACTACAAAGAAACTCATTGGTATTCTTGTTGTTTTTTACGCTGTCCATTATATTGT
The DNA here is from genome assembly GCF_030756675.1 of Bacillus multifaciens. GTDB lineage: Bacteria > Bacillota > Bacilli > Bacillales > Bacillaceae_G > Bacillus_A > Bacillus_A multifaciens. The sequence continues at coordinate 45,173 of NZ_JAVBXD010000015.1, read as the reverse complement.
AAGCTCTCTGTTCATTACTACAGGAGTTACAAAATATCCTTTATCTAATCGTGACCCTCTTTGGAAATTTTCCATAGGGCTTAACCATGAAACAGCAGGCTCATATTCAGAATCAGATGCTGAACAAATCTTAGGCCTAGAAATAGGTGAAGAACGAAAAGCAGTAGAAATGAAACTCATTAAAGAACGAATTGCAGATAAAGAAAAGCTATTCACGCTCTTTGGAGATAAATTTTCCTCTATGTGGGGTGATATTGACTCCGCTGGTTACTGGAGCTTAAATCACTTAAACAAAAAAGAATTAATTGATACATCCATGAAATATGAAAAATATGTGTATATGGCAACTATGTTATTTGGTGTAATTGGATTATTACCCCTTCTTTTCACAAAACAGAAAAACTTTCATTATACATTATTTCTCTTACTTATTATCGGATATATAGCTGTTCATTTTTTAATAGAGATACAGACAAGGTATCGATATTTTATCATTCCTAGCTTCTTCATTATTCAAAGCTATGGAATCTATGTAATTCATCAATATATGAAAAAAAAAACTATATGATTACCATTTCTATATAAATACAAGTTAAAAAAATGACATATAAAATGTTCACATTCGAAAAGATACTGGGGATTTCCGAATCATTGATCGTACCGGATGTGTTCCAATATAATAACAGCCTGTTCCAAAAATGAAATAAGTGGAACAGGCTGTTATCTTTTTTAGCGTCTAAACAAGATGAGAAAATCCCCATATCCTTCTTTCTCTAAATCCTCTCTAGGAATAAAGCGCAATGCTGCAGAGTTAATACAATAACGTAAACCATTCGGTCCTGGTCCATCTGGAAATACGTGTCCCAAATGAGAATCTGCTTCTTTACTGCGTACTTCCGTTCTCGTCATATTATGACTAACATCCATTTTTTCTTTTATACTTGCTGATAGCATCGGTTTTGTAAAACTAGGCCACCCACAGCCGCTATCAAATTTATCTAACGAACTAAATAAAGGCTCTCCTGATACGATATCAACGTAAATACCTTCTTCTTTATAGTCCCAATATTCATTTTGAAAAGGTGGTTCTGTTCCATTTTCTTGTGTAACATAAAATTGCATGTCAGTAAGCTTTTCCTTTAAATGAGTATTATCCTTTGGCCAATATTTCTTGATAAACGCATCACGCCCTGAGCCTTGGCGATATAACGCGTATCGAAACTGATTTTTCTCATGATAACCTTGATGATACTCTTCCGCAGGATAAAATGTTGCAGCTGGTAAAATCTTCGTGACAATCGGTTTCGAAAAACGTCCACTTTCTTCTAACTCACGTTTAGACACTTCTGCGGCTTTACGTTGCTCTTCACTATGATACAAAATGGCTGTTTCATATGATTGTCCGCGATCATGAAATTGACCTCCAGCATCAGTTGGATCAATTTGTTGCCAATATAAGTGAAGTAATTGTTCATAGGGCATACACCCTGGATCAAAAGTAATTTGTACCGCCTCATAATGCCCAGTTGTCTCTGAGCAAACTTCTTTGTATGTTGGATTTTCCTTATGCCCACCTGTATATCCAGATACAATCTTTATAATGCCATCCATTTCCTCAAATGGTGACACCATGCACCAAAAACATCCTCCAGCAAATGTTGCAAATTCATATTTTTCGTTTACAACCACTTCTTCACCCCATTATCTTTTCTTACAGTATGGCATACGAAAATATAAGTTATAAATAAAAAAGCATCTAAATAGATGCTTTTTTATTCCTTATTCACTGTTTCTTCTTTTTCGTCACTTATTACTTCTAACACATCAAGTAAAAACATAAAAATTGGAATCCCTATAATCAATCCCCATACACCTAAAAAGTGTTCAGAGAAAATTAAAATCATAAATGTATAAAATATAGGTAAATTTGTTTTTTCTGACATAAACTTTGGATTTAAGAAGTAACTTTCAATCGCATGAATGACTGCCACAATAATTAAAACGTATAAAATATACACCATACCACCGGTATTATAAGCAATTATACAAAGCGGAAACAGCGAAATAATTACACCTGCGACTGGAATAAGACCAAGCAAGAAGATCATTAAAGCTAGTCCAAGCAGCTGCGGAAAACCTAAAATCCAAAGTGCAATGGTCGATAACACACAATTTACAATCGCGATAAGAAATTGCGCCTCAATCACTTTTCCAAATGAGCGAGCAAATTTTCTTCCAAAATACTCTATTTCATTATAGAAAACGGCTAGTTTACTTTCTTTGAACTTCGCTGTAAACATAACAATTCTAGACTTTTCTAGTAAGAAAAATAAGCTTAAAATAAGGGAAAGTAAAATTTGCAAACTTACTTTCCAAACATTTGCTAGGGAATTATAAATAATATCAACGCCTTGATTCACATACTTCGATAATTCCACGTGGTCAATTGCAGAAACTAGATATCTAATTACTTCATTATCAGGTGGATTTCGTACAAATATATTGAACTGATACACAAGTTGCGTAATTTGTACCAGTAAAACTGGTACATATTTGTATAATGTAGTAACGATTCCACTAATTAATGCTACATATAAAAATGCAATAATCATCTTCCTATTAATTGGTAAAAAATGTTCCAACTTGCGAGAAATAAATTTTTGAAATCTATCCATCAAATACGTAAGAATAAATGTAATCAAAATTAAATTAAACATACTTTTCAATCCATATAAGATGAGCACAAGTAACCCTAATACAACTAACCTCTGAAATCCTTTACTTTGAAACAGGTTTTTCATTTGCATAATCGAAGCGTGATCTCTCCTGTCCATTCATTTTTATCTTAATTTCATTTTACAATATAAATGATACTTTCAGAACGTATTATTACAAACTAAATAAAAAGTTTTATTATAAGACGTTAAAAACTGATATAAAGCCTCTTTCTTTTTAGTGAGGACAAGACATCTGGCCATGCATAGTAGTGGTCATATTTTGTTCTGCGTGGCCGAAACTTAGATGTTAAAAAAGCAAAGTGGACTGATATATAAACAGTTATGTACAAGATTTCAGAAAACCAGCACATTCTACAGTGACTTATAGAAAAATTTAAATGGATAGAAAAAAACCTCATCCACTTTAACAATAGATGAGGTTTTTAGTCATACACTCTATTTGCTTCTGTTTTACTTTCATTTCTTTACTAAAGAGTAGAATAAAATTTCCCGTTGTTCTATTAACACAACAAACAACAAGTTTTACAAGCTTTTATCTTTATAGAGCAAGAATTTCGTTTCTGCTCCTTCTACAAATTGCTTTTGCTCAGCAACTAAACGATAATTTTTGCGAAGGTAAGGAACGTCAACCTCACTTGGGCTCGTTTTTGGATCAACTCTTAATACAACAAACTTAACTTTTTTCTCTTTTATATAACGATGTTGTTCATCCATATTTTCAGGATATTCATCATAACCAATGTTTTGTCTTTCAAAATAGCGGATATTCGGTACAATATCTGCAGCTAAATAAAACCCACCGTCTAAAGAACCATAATTTAATAATGTTGGATTCGGTTCTTGATGCATGATTTCTGCAAATGTTTCTTGTGCAAGAGGCCCCTTCTGATAGAACTTTGAAGCCTTCATGTTGGAATTATAACCGAAGCAAAAGAAAATTGTTGCCATTGCCATCATTGATAGAGCAAACCATTTACTCTTACCAAGAGTAATCTGCGACTTCATGTTAGCATTTTGAATAAAATGAGCGATTGCTATCAATCCAAATAGCCCCAAAGGAGTTATAATAAGGAAGTAGTATGGATAGCCTCTTCCTCCAATATATACTCCTACTATTAAGAAAATGACAGTACTTAAAAGCATCCATTTTTGACTTCTATCTTTAAAATACTTCCATGTAAACATAAAATCAATTAAACCAACAAGAATTAACACTTTACTTTCGAAATTACCATTAAATGCATCTCCAAAAGTAAACGCAAAATTAGCTAGTTTTTCAACTGTACCAACTTGTGATGAATAAGTACCAAGATTAAATTTTAAATACACATCTATCAAATCTTGAATTGCATGATTCATACCAAAATAGATAAACCATGGAATACTTGCAAGAACTAGTCCAGCAAACGTGAAAACAATTGCGTTCATTAAGTCCTTCCATCTTTTTTCACCTATACAAATAAATAAAATTGCAAGGTAGAATCCAATCCAAGCCCCGACAAGGGTAAATTTAATCCAAAATACGCAGGCGATCATAATCCCATTTAGAAGAAAAATTCCTCGTTTAAATAGAGAGTCAGAGCCGTACTTATAATATTTAAATATCATATAAAGAAGTGTCATTATGAAAGGAATTGAAAACTCTTCAGCACTATCCCCAAAACGAAATGCATTTTGATTTAATACTAATACTGGGAAAAAAATAGATATAAGTGCAGAAGGCATCCAATTCAAATAAAGGCGGGAAATCTTGAATGCTAAAACAACGTTAGCGAACATCGCAAGACTTTCCAGTATGTATACTCCAACGAAAGTAGTATGAGAAAACGAATAAGCTAATGCATGCAAACCATATAACAAAGGACCCTTTTGTTCAAAAATATCTTGATAAGGGACTACTCCATTAGCCATACCTTTTCCAACTGTAAAAAAGGCATTAGAATCTACCCACTCACTTAACGTAAAGAATGGAGATGTCTGTGTAAAAAACAACATAATAAAAAAGGAATAAAAAAATAAAAAGATATTTAGTTTTTCAAATGATAATGTATTTATCCTGAGATCATTAAACCTAACTGACTTTTTCATTTCTTTTAAGTCTTCCTCTCATTCATTTAATTAAGGCCAGAAACATTGGATAGCTAACTTTAAATGCCACGCCAATGTAAATACCTATCCTAAAAATTCATCCCCATCTTCAGACACATGCCGGGCAATAACCCAGCAGTAAGATGGGGATAATTTTGATTAGACACAGCCTAAAATAATTCTTAGTAAATATCCTGCAACTGCTTATGCAAAAATACCTTGCTACGGCATTCTCCTTAGATATACAGCCACCGAAGAACATTACTAAACTAATAATTTTTTTACAAATACCCACTTCACAATACTTTTGTAAAGATGAATTTTCTTATTTTCTATTTACTTTTTAATCAATTCTGATACGTATTCTTTTTGTTTTTCTAGAACACTATTCTTTTCAATTGTATATCTCGGGCGCCCTTTTGTTTCTTTAAAGATTTTCCCTATATATTCACCAATAATTCCAATTGCCAGCAACTGTACTCCTCCAACAATCCAAATGGATAGCATCAATGAAGTCCAGCCACTAGTTGTATATGAAAAAACTTTTGCAAATAATGCATAAAGTGCTATTCCGATCCCGATAAGCACCATCAAAAATCCTAAATATGAAACAAATCTTATTGGTGCAACGCTAAATGAAGTAAGTCCATCAAAAGCAAAAGCAATCATTTTCTTTAATGGGTACTTTGATTCGCCAGCAAATCTTTCTTTGCGGTCATAATAAACATTAGTAGATTTAAAGCCTAATAGGGGAACAATACCACGAATAAATAAGTTTTCTTCTTGGTATTTTATAAATTCATCTAATGCCCTTTTGCTCATTAAACGATAATCTGCATGGTTGGGTACTAACTTAACACCCATTTTTCCCATTAAACTGTAGAACCATAAAGCAGTGTTTCTTTTAAATTTAGTGTCAGTATCTCTCTTATCTCGAACTCCGTATACAATCTCATAACCTTCTTGATATTTATCAATAAATTGATAGATAACATTGACATCATCTTGAAGATCAGCATCTATTGAAACTACACAATCTGAAAACTCTCGTGCCGATTCCAGACCAGCAATTAATGCTCCTTGATGGCCAAAATTTCTACTTAATTTTAATCCTTGAACATAAGGGTTTGTTGCTGTTTTCTCTTCAATTATGCTCCAAGTATTATCCGCACTTCCATCATCTACATAAAAAATGATACTTTCATCACTTATTTTATTATTTGCAACTAAATCGTCCATAACCCTTGTCAGTTCTTTTGTTGTTTCTTCTAATGTAGCTTCTTCATTGTAGCAAGGAACAACAATCGTCAATAAAGGTACATTGCGTGCCATTTTTCCACTCCTTAATTTTCAAAAAACTCTATTTCATATATTTTAAAAATTTCTAGCTTCAGTAATGCCCCAATTATTTTAACATATCTAGTTATAAAATGTAATAAACCCCATTGACCTTTCAATTAAAATTATTACTAGCTATTGCTTAAAATTCTCTCTCAAACAATAAAGTAAAATTTCCGTCAGTGGGGTTTTTCTTCATCACCGATGGTTAGTTGAACCAATGAGATCTTACTGCCCATGAATAACGGGATAAAAACCTCATTTATTTATGATACGGTTCATTTCGATTAATTCGAAATGCTCTATATACTTGTTCTAACAGTACCAAACGCATCAACTGATGAGGCAACGTCATTTTTGAGAACGACAATGACTCATTGGAACGTTTCATCACTTCTTTACTTAATCCAAGCGATCCACCAATAACAAATGCCACTTTGCTCTTTCCATATATAGCAAGACGGTCTAAGTTTGCAGCGAATTCTTCTGATGATTTTTGTTTTCCTTCAATTGCTAATGCAATGACATGCATATCATCAGAAATTCTATCTAAAATACGAATTCCTTCTTTTTCTTTTACCATTTGCATTTCTGCTTCACTTAAATTTTCTGGTGCTTTTTCATCTGGTAATTCAACAACTTCCACTTTCGCGTAAGAAGATAATCGTTTTAAGTATTCTTCAATACCCTGTTTTAAATATTTTTCTTTTAACTTTCCTATTGAGATAATTAAGATATTCACATGTACTCCCCACCTTACAAACACATTATCCACAGAAGTTATCCACATATCCACATGTATCATCCACATATTGTGTGGGAATCTGTGTTCGACACAACATATATCGCCTTATTTTGACAAAATTCACATGTTTTTTTCTCATCTTCTTTGTTATCCACATTGTTGATAACTGGAGCTACTTCACATTCATCCACAATGATATCTAACGCTAACTCTACATGTTCTAAACAACAAGGTAACTTCATAATTTCACCTCACTTATCCACAATAGAAAACAGGAGGGGCCGCCTCCTGTTTTAATACTGCTGACTGCCTAATTTTACAGTTGTTGTTACTCGTTTTGTTCCACGATAATATGTAATCGTCATTTTATCGTCAATTTTCTTATTATATAGGACTTTTCGGAATGCAATAATATCCTGAACTGTTTTTCCATCAACCGCTACAATGACATCATATTCATGTAAACCTGCATCTACGCCAGGTGATGGACTTTTCACGTCTAAAATACATACACCTTCCGTTACATTAGCTGGTAGATGCAATGTTTTATCCCAATAATAAGTAGGAATTTCATTTAAAGATCTAAGTTCAATCCCAACGTAAGGTCGTCTTACTTTCCCATACTTTTCGAGCTCATTCATTACAGGGACAGCTCTTGCAACCGGAATTGCAAGTCCAATTCCCTCTACCTCTTTTGCGGCAATTTTCATGGAGTTGATGCCAATAAGTTGTCCTGCTTCGTTTACAAGAGCCCCTCCACTATTACCAGGATTAATAGCAGCATCTGTCTGCAATACTTCTACTTGCCAATCATAATGTCCATCTTGATCTAAATCAACCGGTACAATGCGTTCATTTGCTGAGATAATCCCTTGCGTTACAGTACCTGAAAATTGTAAACCAAGTGGATTTCCGATTGCAAGTGCAGCTTCACCACGTTTTACTTTCGTAGAATCACCAAGGTCAATGACCTTTTTCGCATATTTTTCTTCAATTTGCACGACAGCTAAATCTGTTACAACATCTGTTCCTAAAATTTTTCCAGGAACTTTTTTTCCATCACTCAAACTTACTTCAATGCGATTTGCTCCTGCTACAACATGATTATTTGTTACAATATATGCGTTTCCTTTTTCCTTCTTGTAAATTACACCAGATCCTGTTCCTGCTTCTGAATCTGCTTCCGAAAAATTATCACGCTGAATGTTAATAATACCAACCACTGCTTCTGAAGCGCGGTCAACAGCCTTAACAAAGCCATCCCCTGTATTGACAACTTGAGGAGTAGACTGTGCTATATACTGTTTCTCTTCACTTGCTTCTGTTTCTCTTATTGTGGTCCAACCTAATTTTGAAAACGTAGGAATAGCAAAGGCAAATAATGTAGCACCAATGAAAGTTCCCGCTACAACAGAAATAAGAATATGCTTATGCTTTTGTTTTCTTTTTCGTTTCATCTGTACATCTTCTTCATCAATAAAGGACATTTATGCTCACCTAACCTTCCGAAAGCATTTATATTCTCCTTTATTGTTTACCAAAATGAAGAATTATACGTATTGAATTTTAGTTGGCGTTTTCGGGTCAGTATCGTGCAGTTGGAACGCTTCTCCTACAGCAAGTCCTTTTTCTTCAAGAACTTGCGCAACAGACATACGAGCAAGTTCTTTCATATTGTTATCTAAACTAAGATGAGCCAAATATATATGCTTTGTTTCATCTGTAATTACATCAGTCATTGCCAAAGCTGCATCTTCATTACAAACATGCCCTACATCACTTAAAATTCTTCGTTTAACACTCCATGGATAACGTCCCATTCGGAGCATTTCAACGTCGTGATTACTTTCAAACACAAAAGCATTGGCTCCCTTAATAACGCCTTTCATCCGGTCACTAACATACCCCGTGTCTGTAATAAGCGCTAACTTTCTTCCATTATGATGAAACGCATAAAACATCGGCTCCGCAGCATCATGTGAAACGCCAAATGACTCCACTTCAATATCTCCAAATGTTTTCACTTCTCCAATTGAGAAAACAAATTTTTGGTCCGTTGGAATATTACCAATTAAATGTTCCATTGCATTCCATGTTTTCTCATTTGCATAAACGGGTAAATGATATTTACGAGCTAACACTCCTAGCCCTTTAATATGATCACTATGTTCATGTGTGACAAGAATACCAGATATACTATTTATATCTAGTTCAGCTTGTTGAAACAAAGCTTCCATTGCTTTTCCACTCAAGCCGGCGTCTACTAATAACTTTTCACGCCCTGTTCCTACATACAGTGCATTTCCCGTACTGCCGCTTGCAAGTACACTAAAATGCAAACTCATTTAGCCTCACTCCATTGCTCAGTTTCCTTGTTGTCCTTACCTAATTGAATAATTTGTCCTTCTACCGCATTTACAAAGTAATCTATTTTATCTGTATACAAATTCCATGTTGGAACAAGAACTTGCACATTTGAAGAAGAAGGAGCTACCACCGTTGCATATCCTAATTTTGCCCCTTTTATATAACTTCCTTGCTTTAATTCATTTTTCGTATACAGCGTTTCTAGTGCATTTCGGGCAGAAATAATATCCAACTCTTTATTCCGTTCTCCCATCTCTTTAAATTCATACAGCATTGTTTGTGTATACGATATAATTTCCTTTTTTTCATTTAACTCAGCAACAATCATCCCATGTTGATTATAGAAAAGTGGTTTATCTTTATATTTTTGAAAAAAATACACTTTCGATCCTTCCACTTTTCCTGCAGCACTGTATTTTTGTCCATCAATTACATAAGAACGTAAAAATTCACTATAGTTATCACTTGTTGTTGCTTTTGCATTCCAAAATGGCTCTTTAAGTTTACTCACAATTGTATTTGATTCTTGTAAAGACACCGTTTGATTTTTTAAAGAATGTATATCTTCATCGGAAAAAACTTTATTTTTCGCCATAATATACGTATCTTTCGTCGGTTCTTTCGGGAAATTATCAGATGTAATTTTGTCTGCTTTCATTTGTTCTTCAATATTTGTTTCTGTCGTATATTCAAGTTGATTACTATCTTGTTTTTGCACGAACTGAAAGACAAGGAAGAGATCTAAAATGAAAAAGGTAACAATAAAAATTGTTTTAATCCTATTCCAATCCAATGAGCTCTCCCCCTTTCTCTTCGCTCCACTCTAGAACTTTATTGTCTTCACCGTACACAACATACCAAATAGGTTTCAAATTTACTGCAGCAATATTTTTCCCATCTGTCCCTGACTCCGGTGTAAGCTTATATCCTAACCGAATATCCTGAATTAATTTTATATCCACATTTTTCTCTAAAGATTGTATAACTGTCTTACCATCCGCAAGAGAGATTTTTTGGTCATCACCATACTTTAATGACAACTTAAATAATGGACGTTTATAGGAAATTAATTCTTCCGCTCCCCATACTTCTTCTAACATTGCCATACCACTTTCATTAAACACAGGTAAGCTATCAACATATAAACGATATATTGTTTGTCCCTTTTTAGTGTCCATGTAATCAAAACGATAAGAATCCGTTAAGCCACTATGACTATTAATAAAATCGAAACTGCGTTGAGCAAGTGTATTTCTAGATAATGCATGCTTTTGATCTGATACAGCTGAATTTGTGTACTCCAGCATTTGCTTTTTCTTTAATACTTGCATGAGGCGAATTCCATCTGTATATGTGTTTTCACGATCATCAGATACTTTTTTTACATAACGAGGATCTGTAAATAATGCATTTATGAATATATCCTCGGATATGTTATTTACTATATACCCCATACTTTGCATATCCGTTTTCGTATCTGGTAAAAATATCTCTCTCGTATCACTTAATGTGTATTGAGAGTAGTCCCTCGCGCTAGCTGCAAATTGATCACGTGCCGTTTCAAGATCTCGAAGTGGAATTCCTTTTAATACCATATAATATACCTTACGATTTTCATACGAAATAAAATATACAGGAATATTACCATCGCGACTTTTTTGTAAATCAATCATTATGCGATTAAAGCTATATGACTCTGAGATTTTTTCTTTAATTGTAAAAACGCCTCTCATAGAATCCAATGGCATATGTGTAGGAAAAATCATTTCAATCTTGTTTTTACCACGAACAAAGGAGAAGAATTGCTGTTTTGGGATATCATTTGATATATCTTTAAAATCAGACAATTCTCCTCTTTCCAGTAATTTATATAATGGGTCAATACTATCTATATTTTCACTTCCGAGATGCGTATTCTCTTTATGAAAAAGAACTTGAGAAGGCAAAATTACATTTGCAAGGCTCTTCTGTTCTCCCTCTGTATTGTCTTGTAAATATTTTGCGTTTTGCAATTTACTAGAATCAGGTACATAGGTCCATAAATTAAAAGTAAGAAATACACTAATAACAACCAAGTTAATTAGCAAGACTGATTTTAAGTTCTCAATATTCATTCCCAGTCATCCTCTTCTTCCTTTTCCATTGGAAGCGTGAAATAAATGGTTGTCCCTTTTCCTTCTTCGCTTTTTGCCCAAATCGAACCGCCATGAGCTTGAATCATTTCCTTGGCAATTGCTAGACCTAATCCTGTTCCGCCCAATTTACGTGAACGTGCTTTATCAACGCGATAGAAACGTTCAAAAATCTTATCAACGTTCTCTTTCGGAATTCCCATTCCTTGGTCGCTAATACTTATTTCTAACATATCTTCTCTTTCTCGCAAACGATATGTTATTGTTCCACCTTCTGGAGAATACTTTAATGCATTTGAAATAATGTTATAAAGAACTTGTGTAATTTTATCTTCATCGATCTCAATAAAACGTGTTCTCTTAGAAAATGAACGTTTAAAAGATACATTCTGCTCTTTTGACATTTCAAAACGATCAATGATATTACTAAAGAATTGTGTAAAGTCTACCCATTCTTTCATTAAACGATATTCTGTGCTGTCTAATTTTGAAAGTTGTAGTAGCGCATTAACAAGCCGAATCATTCGCTCCGTTTCTTCTTGTGTTACTTGTAAGAACTGCGGCGCAATATTTGGATCTTGCCACGCTCCTTCACCCAATGCTTCCAAATAGCTTCGCATCGTTGTTAATGGTGTACGAAGTTCATGAGAAACGTTTGCCACAAATTCACGGCGTTCCCCCTCAATTCGCTCCTGTTCCGTTACATCGTATAATACAGCGATGAAACCATTTACCTTTCCATTCTCCTTTTGAATAATAGAAAAACTAGCTCGTAAAATATACGGCTCATCTCTTGTACTAAAATCTAATATAACAGAGTCTGGTTCTTCATATAAATTATCTAATGTGTACTCTTCTTGGATGCCTAATATTTCTAAAATCGATTGATCTAATGCTGTTTCACGTGAAACGTTAAGCATTTTTTCTGCCGGATCATTTAATAAGATAATATCTCCTTTTCGATCCGTTGCAATTACCCCATCTGTCATATGAGATAATACAGACGAAAGCTTTCTTCTCTCACTCTCCGTAGAAGAACGAGCTTGCTGCAACTTCTTCGATAAATTATTAAATGCCAACGCCAATTGACCAATTTCGTCATGACCATGTACTTTTACCTTACGAGAGTAATTTCCCTTCGCCATTTCAATGGCTTGCTTTCTCATATCTGAAATTGGTCTTGTAATAGTTTGCGCCAATAAAATACCTAGCACAGCTGTTACTAATAATGCGATAACCGTTCCCGTTGCAAAGATCTGATTAATAAGCTTCATTTGTTTATAAACATCTTCCATAGAAGCAACAATATAGATTACACAAGGTTTCTTATTATTTAGTTGAATTACTTGAATAGGAGTAGCAACAACTTGCACACGATTTCCCGTATTGCGGTCTATTTCCATTTTTTCAACAGGATTTTTTTGCACCAAAGCTCGTTTTACCAATAAATCTGTTGTTTTTTTTCCGACAATACCTTGATTATATGGATGTGATGTTGCTAATACACGACTACTCTCATCAATGATACGAACCTCTTGAATATCAGCTTTTCGATCAGAAGCAAAATCTTCTATACTCGTTTTAAGTGCCTCTTCAAGGGTAGGATCTTTTTTATCTCTTTCTTTTGCAAATTCTTGCTTTAAGTTGTAAGCAAGTAAGTTCGTTCGTTGTGTTAATGATTCTTTAAAACTCTTCACAAGATTCTTCTCTAACTCTCGAACGAAATAGACACCAATAATTTGCATCGCCATTAAAATTAATAGCATGTAAATTAATACGAATTTTAAGTGAATAGACTGAAAAAGACCAACTTTCTTCATATATTACTCCTGCTCTGGATCGCGTAAGTAATATCCCACACCACGTCTTGTTACAATTAAAGTCGGATGACTTGGATTATCTTCAATTTTTTCACGTAAACGACGAACTGTTACATCTACTGTACGCACATCACCAAAATAATCATAACCCCAAACGGTTTGTAATAAATGTTCACGTGTCATAACTTGTCCTAAATGCTTCGCTAAATAATGAAGTAATTCAAATTCGCGATGTGTTAACTCAATATTTTCTTCACGCTTTGTTACACTATATGCATTGGGATTAATCACAATCGGACCAATAACCATCTCTGCATTTTCTTCTTTTTCAGCCGTTCCTCCTTGTTGATGACGACGTAAATTCGCTTTTACGCGTGCTAATAACTCACGTGTACTAAACGGCTTTGTTACATAGTCATCTGCCCCCAGTTCTAATCCAAGAACTTTATCAATTTCAGAGTCTTTTGCTGTTAGCATAATAATTGGCATTTCATGGTTTTTCCGTATTTCACGACAAACTTCTAAACCATCTTTTCCCGGTAACATAATATCTAATAAAACCATATCTGGTTGTTCTTCATTTGCTTTTTCAATGGCCTCATCACCATCATGAGCCATTACAATTTCAAAACCTTCTTTTTCTAAATTAAACTTTAAAATATCTGCAATTGGTTTTTCATCATCCACGACTAGAATTTTCTTTCCCATCATTTTAGTTTCCTCCTGAACGTTTAATGCCTTCCTTACAGAAAAACCTCTAGCTTCAACTGCTAGAGGCTTCTCTTCATTCTATTTTAAAAGAACTAATCTCATTTGTAAAATTGTACAATATAAAAAGGATATTAAGCGGGCCCACTTAATATCCTTGGAAGTGGCTCGGGACGGAATCGAACCGCCGACACGAGGATTTTCAGTCCTCTGCTCTACCGACTGAGCTACCGAGCCAAAACATATATATAAAACCACTAATTGTGGTATTAAACAAAAGTGGCGGTCCCGACCGGGGTCGAACCGGCGATCTCCTGCGTGACAGGCAGGCATGTTAACCACTACACCACGGGACCAAAACTTAATATATATAAAAAATGACCCGTACGGGATTCGAACCCGTGTTACCGCCGTGAAAGGGCGGTGTCTTAACCACTTGACCAACGGGCCACGAAAATAAAATGGTGAGCCATGAAGGACTCGAACCTTCGACCCTCTGATTAAAAGTCAGATGCTCTACCAACTGAGCTAATGGCTCCTATTCACCAATGTCATGTTTTCGTGACGACAGGGTTTATAATATCATGAAATGTTTTCTTTTTGCAATACTTTTTTCAATTTTTTTTATAAAAACATGAAAAAAGAACCCATTCAACGTGGGTTCTTTTTAAATATACCGTATTCTTAAGAAAAAAACAAGATTAGATACCGTATACGTTACGAACAATATTTGTTTGGCTACGGTCTGGACCAACAGAGAACATAGCTAATGGGATACCTGTTAATTGAGACACACGTTCTACATAATGTCTTGCATTTTCAGGAAGCTCAGCTAACGTTTTTACGCCTGTAATATCTTCTGTCCAACCTGGAAGCTCTTCGTATACTGGCTCACATTTCGCTAAAATATTTAAGTTTGCTGGAACTTCATCAATAATTTCACCGTTATATTTGTATGCAATACAAATTTTCACAGTCGGAATGCCTGTTAATACGTCGATAGAGTTTAAAGATAAGTCTGTAAGACCACTAACGCGACGAGCATGTCTTACAACAACACTATCAAACCAACCTACACGGCGTGGACGACCTGTTGTTGTACCATATTCGCGACCAACTTCACGAATTTGATTACCGATTTCATCATGAAGCTCAGTTGGGAATGGACCGTCACCTACACGGCTTGTATATGCTTTACATACACCTACTACACGTTTAATTTTAGAAGGTCCTACACCAGAACCGATTGTTACACCACCAGCAACTGGGTTAGAAGATGTAACGAATGGGTACGTACCTTGATCGATATCAAGCATAACACCTTGTGCACCTTCAAATAATACGCGGCGTCCTTCATCTAATGCATCATTTAATACAACAGATGTATCACATACGTATTGTGCAATTCGTTGACCGTATTCGAAATACTCTTCGAAAATTTCTTCTGCACTGAATCCTTCTGCATCATACATTTTTTCAAATAAACGATTTTTTTCCGCTAGGGTACGCTCAAGCTTTTCTTTAAATGCCTCACGATCTAAAAGATCTGCCATACGAATACCTGTGCGAGCAGCTTTGTCCATGTATGCAGGACCGATACCTTTTTTCGTTGTACCAATTTTATTATCACCTTTACGCTCTTCTTCTAACTCGTCTTGCTTTAAGTGATAAGGTAAGATAACGTGTGCACGGTTACTAATACGTAAATTATCAGTGTTTACACCACGATCATGTAAGTATTTTAATTCCTCAAGTAAAGCTTTCGGATCTACTACCATACCGTTTCCTATAACACAAATTTTTTCTTTATAGAAAATACCGGATGGAATTAAATGTAATTTATATTTAACGCCGTTAAAAACAATTGTATGTCCTGCATTATTTCCGCCTTGATAGCGCGCAACTACTTCCGCATGTTCAGAAAGGAAATCAGTAATTTTACCTTTTCCTTCATCGCCCCACTGTGTTCCTACAACTACTACTGAAGACATTATTCAAGCACCTCCGAAATTTTCAAACGAACTTTTCAAACAATATAATTGTACCAAAATGCAAAGAGAAGTCAATTAAAAAACGAACATTTTTTTATTTTTTATCTTTTTCGTTCGTAAGAACCCCTTCTCACCTATGTAAGGCATTGTTTTTTTACAAACAAAAAAAGAAGCACATTTTATTATAAGAAATGTGCTTCTTTTTTATACTGTCACTATGCTGGCGGTGCATGCCCATCATCAAAGCGCCGTTCTAAGTTTACGAATTTGTTAAATTCCTTCACAAACGCCAATTCAACTGAACCTACTGGACCATTACGCTGCTTAGCAATAATAATTTCAATTGTATTTTTATTTTCTGTTTCTCGGTCATAGTAATCCTCACGATATAAGAATGCTACTATATCAGCATCCTGCTCAATACTTCCTGATTCACGAATATCCGACATCATCGGACGCTTATCTTGACGAGATTCTACACCACGAGACAGCTGAGATAAAGCAATAACTGGAACTTCTAGTTCACGAGCGAGCCCTTTTAGTGTACGAGAAATTTCCGATACTTCTTGCTGACGGTTTTCACCAGATTTCCCGCTACCTTGAATAAGCTGCAAATAATCAATTAGAATCATTCCAAGACCATGTTCTTGTTTTAAACGCCTGCACTTTGCTCGAATTTCACTAACACGAATACCTGGCGTATCATCAATAAAAATACCTGCATTTGAGAGACTGCCCATCGCCATCGTTAGTTTCGCCCAGTCATCTGAAGTTAAAGTTCCTGTACGAAGACGCTGTGCATCAATATTCCCTTCTGCACAAAGCATACGCATAACGAGCTGATCAGACCCCATCTCTAAACTAAAAATCGCAACGTTTTCGTCCGTCTTCGTCGCAACATTTTGAGCAATGTTTAAAGAAAATGCTGTTTTCCCTACAGATGGACGCGCCGCTACAATAATTAAATCATTGCGCTGGAAACCTGCTGTCATACGATCTAACTCGGTAAAACCGGTTGGGATCCCTGTAATTTCACCTTTTTGATTATGCAGCAACTCAATTTTATCGTAAGCCGCTACAAGAACATCTTTAATATTTTGAAAACCTTTTGTATTCGTACGCTGAGATACTTCTAATATTTTTTTCTCAGCTTCATTTAATAGACTCTCGACATCATCTTCTCGTTCATAACCATCCGACACAATATGTGTTGCTGTCCGAATAAGCCGACGCAAAATCGATTTTTCTGCGATAATACGTGCATAATATCCTACATTGGCAGCTGTCGGTACAGCTTCCGCTAGTTCAGCTAAATAAGAAACACCGCCAATTTCTTCTAACAAATTTTGATCAGCAAGCGCTGCTGTTGCGGTAACTAAATCAATGGGCTCCCCTTTATCGGAAAGATCAAGCATCATTTGATAAATTTTTTGATGCGCCGTTCGATAGAAGTCTTCTGGCATTAGCATTTCCGAAGCTGATGTTAACGCTTCTTGATCGAGAAAAATAGCTCCTAATACGGCTTGTTCAGCCTCAATATTATGCGGAGGGGTACGATCAGCAAATACGTCACTCATGCGCAAACCTCCTCTTCAATCTTTTGTTTATTGTTCAGTAACATGCACTTTTACTGTTGCTGTTACTTGTGGATGTAATTTCACAATAACGTTCGTATATCCTAATGCACGAATTGCATCATCCATTTCAAATTTACGTTTATCAAGTTTAATATTATGAACTTTTTGTAAGCCATCTACAATTTGTTTACTTGTAATAGAACCGAATAAACGGCCACCTTCACCCGATTTTGCTTTTAACTCTACTGTTAACTTTTCTAGAGTTTCTTTTAATTCCTTGCATTTTTCAAGCTCTAATTCTGCATCTTTTTCTTCTTTACGCTTTTTCGCATCTAATGTTTTCACATTTGCATTTGTCGCTTCAATCGCAAGTCCTTGTTTTAATAAAAAGTTATTCGCATAACCGTCTGGTACGTTTTTTACTTCCCCTTTTTTCCCTTTACCTTTTACGTCTTTTAAAAAGATTACTTTCATGATTGTGTTCCTCCCTCTAAATACTCATTTATAACAGATTGTAAGTTTGCTTCTGCTTCATCAATTGATATGTCTTGTATTTGTGTTGCAGCATTTGTTAAATGGCCGCCCCCGCCTAAATTTTCCATAATAAGCTGTACATTTACTTCCCCTAAAGAACGTCCACTAATCCCAATCACACTTTCACTGCGCTGTGCAATTACGAAAGAGGCAATCACTCCTGTCATTGTGAGTAATGTATCAGCTGATTGAGCAATTAATACTTGATCATAAAACCCATCACCATCTACCTTTGCAATTGCAATCCCATTTTTATAAATGTACGCATTTCGAATTGTTTTTGCAATTTGTAAATAATGGGCCATATCTTCTTTTAATAACTTTTGTACCAAAATAGTATCTGCGCCATGAGAACGAAGATAGGAAGCCGCATCAAACGTACGTGCTCCGGTACGGAATGTAAAACTCTTCGTATCCACGATAATACCTGCCAGTAAAGCCGTTGCCTCTAGCATATTCATTTTCAAACGCTTAGGCTGATATTCCAACAGCTCTGTTACAAGTTCTGCTGTAGATGATGCATATGGTTCCATATAAACAAGCAACGGATCCTCAATGAAGTCCTCACCGCGACGATGATGATCAATTACAACAACATTTTCAATCTTATCAAGTAACTTTCTTTCCATAACCATAGATGGTTTATGCGTATCTACTACAACAAGAAGCGAATCATCATTCGCAAATTCAAGGGCCTGCTGCGGTGTAATAAAGCGCGACCATAATTCCTCGTGCTGCTTAACTTCGTCCATCAAACGCTTAATCCCTTTATCAGAATCATTTTCATCTAATACAATATATCCTTCGCGCTCATTCAGCTGTGCCACTTTTAAAATCCCAATTGCAGCTCCGATTGCATCCATATCCGGTGCCCGGTGTCCCATAATGATGATATTGCTACTTTCTAACACAAGATCTTTTAAAGCGTGAGAAATCACACGCGCACGTACACGAGTACGTTTTTCTACAGGATTCGTTTTCCCGCCATAAAACTTTACTTTACCTGTCGCTTGTTTAATTGCCACTTGATCTCCACCACGACCAAGTGCTAAATCGAGACCAGATTGCGCCATAGCTCCAAGTTCTACTAGTGATAAATCACCAGAACCAACACCAATACTAAGAGTAAGAGGAATATTTCGTTTAGATGTCTCTTCACGCACTTGATCTAAAATATCAAATTTCCCTTTCTCCATTTGCGTTAAAACACTTTCATTTAACACAACAAAAAATCGTTCAGATGAAGCACGCTTCAAATAAGCTCCATGCTTCACAGCCCATTCATTTAGTAAAGATGTAACGTGGCTTGTAATATTTGTACGTAATTGATCATCTAATCCTTGTGTTACTTCATCGTAATTATCTAAATAGATAACAGCGAGTACCGTTCTTTGATCTTCATACATTTTCTCAATTTCTGTTTGTTCTGTCACATCAAAGAAATAGATTAATTTCTCTTCTTTCCTCGCAAACACACGAAACTTTCGATTGTTTAAAGATACAATATCATTAGCTGTTTCTCCTTTTGTAAATAAAAGTAGGGTTTCTGATAAATCATACAAGTGCCATCCAGCTAAAGAATGTTGTCCTAAACAAGAAGATAGATATGGATTTGCCCAGTCGATCCCATAATCCTTATTATATAGTAGAATTCCAATCGGCATTTGATTGAAAGCCTCATTACTTACCTTTTTTACCCTTGTAATCGTATCATTCGTATACTTTTCAATGCTTCTTTGAAATGCAAGTTCAAATTTAATAACGAAAAATAAGACAATACAAAAAACAACAAAAGAAATCATCCCCGTCATCCAATGAAAATAAACGAGAATAGTAATGAGTAAAAATGCTAAAAACGCCAATACATAAACAGGATATAGAAACCGCTGTTTCTTATAAAATTCAGGCATATATACAACTCCTATAAAGTGAAACTTCCATCAGAGAGTTTTTTGCATCTCTACTGATAGTTAGTTGAACTAATCGGGCACATACTAGCAGTTATCCTCGACCGATCTTCTTTGACTTCTCAAATTTTCGAAGCGGGAGTCCTACTGCCTATTCATAGCGGGATAAAATAAACCATCCATTAGTTAAATCCTTATCCTCTACCGATATTTAATTGAGTCAACTACACTTATTCCTCGCTTACAAAGGCTAATCGTTCTATTAAGCGTAGGATAAAAGCTTTGATTTCTACGGTTCGTTACAAAAGACTCATAAAAAGTACTTTGTTTCAAATACTTATTTTACCTGTACTTTCGATCGTAACGAAAAGCCTAAATCAATTATACCTAAGATTGTCATAAGAGGAAACAAAACTGGCACAAACAACCCTACAACAAAGGTTAAGATTGGAACAGCTTTCGTATATCCTTTTGCATTTGTAAAAAAAGCAAGGAACGAAAATCCTTGAAGCAACAGTAAAAAAGTAAAAATTGTTGATAAATTTAAGAACACCATTTCTACATATGATCCTGCTTCTATCTTTGTAAAAGAACCAAGCAAAATAATCACGACATACAACCAAACAACACTCTTAGGAATTTGTATATCACGAAATTTCGGCCAAGATACCGCCGTGTACTTTAATCGTTTTAAAACACGATTAGCAATTAAAATAGTAATCCAAGAAGAGAATAACGAAGCCATAGCAAGTACAGTTGGTAAAAGCACCCCAATTGTATTAACTGCTTTTTTCAATTCAGCTAGTTTCCCTTCATTTACAGATGCACCCGCCATCTTCATGAATTTTTCACTTTGTTCCATTGATTGTTTGAACATATCTTGCATCTGTTTCACAATATCTATATTAAAAAACTGCACGCTAACAATATACAGCAATACAAAACTCACAAGATATACAAGTGTCCCTACCATTAAAATTTCAATAACACTTTTTTTCTTTTTATACATGTGTCCTAATATAATTCCTGTTATTCCGAACATAAGTGTATTCGCAATACTAAGAGGCGAACTCACAATAAGTGTTACAAGAATTGCCGCTCCTAACAACATACAAGCACTACTTAACTGGTATCTGATTGAAAAAATAAGAAATGGCAACGGCAGTGCAAATATACATATAGCACCTAAAACAGGCATATACAGAGAAGCCAAAAGCAAGACAGCATATAAAGCAAGTAATACCGCTCCTTCTGTAATGAGTCGTGTGGGTTTCATTCTTCACACCCTCTTTCTATAAAGTGAAACTTAAATCACGGTTAACAAAAAGAAGAGAATAGCAAAATGCACAGTAGAGTGATACTCTACTGTGCATTTCATACGTTATTATTCACCAACATATGGTAAAAGTGCCATTTGACGAGCACGTTTAATTGCAACTGTTAATTTGCGTTGGTATTTTGCGCTAGTACCTGTTACACGACGTGGTAAAATTTTACCACGCTCAGAAACAAAGCGTTTTAATAAATCAACATCTTTATAGTCGATGCGAGTGATACCGTTAGATGTAAAGAAACACACTTTACGGCGTTTCGCACGTCCACCTTTGCGTCCTCCTGCCATGTTCATTTCCCTCCATTTCGTGTTAAAATGTTCCGTCTATACCATTAGAAAGGTAAGTCATCGTCTGAAATATCAATCGGTTGACCTACATTTGCAAATGGATCGTCATTTCTAGTAAAACCAGCATTATTGCCATTGTTACCAGATTGACCAAACGGATTTTGAGAGCCTTGGTTTCCGAATCCTGCTCCTGATGGTTGCTGATTGAATGAACCGCGTTGCTCACCACCGCTATTACGCGGTTCTAAAAATTGTACGTTCTCCGCTAGAACTTCTGTTACATATACACGTTTGCCATCTTGTCCCTCGTAATTACGAGTTTGAAGACGTCCATCTACGCCTGCTAAGCTACCTTTTTTCAAAAAGTTTGCTACGTTCTCTGCTTGTTTACGCCATATTACACAGTTAATAAAGTCAGCTTCACGCTCACCTTGCTGATTCGTAAATGCGCGATTCACAGCTAACGTGAAAGTAGCTACTGCAACACCATTGGGCGTGTAACGTAAGTCAGGGTCCTTAGTTAAACGACCAACGAGTATAACACGATTCATCAATCGAACCACTCTCCCTATATATCTTAATGATTATTCTTCGTCTTTAACAACGATGTGACGAATGATATCTTCGCTGATCTTAGCTAAACGATCGAATTCTTTAACCGCTTCTGGGTTAGAATTTACGTTTAAGATCATGTAGAAACCGTCACGTAAGTCGTTGATTTCGTAAGCTAAACGACGCTTACCCCAATCTTTTGTGTTAATGATTTCTGCACCATTGTCAGTTAAAACGCCTGCAAAACGTTCAACTAAAGCTTTTTGAGCTTCTTCTTCCATGTTTGGACGAATGATGTACATGATTTCGTACTTTTTCATTACACTTTCACCTCCTTTTGGTCTAAACGGCCCACACGGGGCAAGGAGCAATTAATTTATAGTAATTACTCACGAGTTTAGATTATATCATAGTAAGTTAGAGTAAGCAACTCACGAAAGCATAAAAAAACTTGGCAAATCCAATGAATTTGCCAAGTTAAATACTTTATTTTTTTCCTAGGAAATAAAAAATTATACATTAAAGCGGAAGTGTACGACATCTCCGTCTTTCATAATGTATTCTTTTCCTTCTAAACGTACTTTTCCAGCTTCTTTAGCAGCTGTCATAGAGCCATTTTCTACTAAGTCATCATAAGATACTGTTTCTGCACGAATAAATCCACGTTCAAAATCCGTATGAATGATTCCAGCACATTGTGGTGCTTTCATTCCCGTTTTAAATGTCCAAGCACGAACTTCTTGTACACCAGCTGTAAAATAAGTAGCTAATCCTAATAAATCATAAGCTGCGCGAATTAATTGATCGAGACCAGATTCTTCAATACCTAACTCTTCAAGGAAAACTTTTTTCTCTTGCTCATCTAATTCTGCAATCTCTGATTCAATTTTTGCACAAACCACAATGACTTGTGAATTTTCTTTTGCAGCAAACTCTTTTACAATTTGTACATATTCATTTCCGGATGGATCCATTACATCGTCTTCAGAAACGTTTGCTACATACAGCATTTCTTTTATTGTTAATAAGTGAAGACCTTTTACTACTTTCATTTGTTCTTCAGTAAATTCAACTGTACGAGCTGGTTGTCCTTCTTCAAATGCTTCTTTTAAGCGAACTAAAATTTCATGCTCAAATACAGCATCTTTATCTTTTTGTTTCGCTAATTTTGTAACGCGTTCAAGACGCTTATCAACAGATTCTAAATCCGCTAAAATAAGCTCTAAATTAATTGTTTCAATATCTGCAATTGGATCTACTTTTCCTGCCACGTGCGTAATATTCTCGTCTTCAAAACAACGAACTACTTGGCAAATTGCATCTACTTGACGAATATGAGATAAGAATTTATTTCCTAATCCTTCTCCTTTACTCGCACCTTTTACAATACCTGCGATATCTGTAAATTCAAAGACAGTTGGCACAGTTTTCTTCGGTTCTACAAGCTCAGTTAATTTATTTAAACGATGATCTGGAACTTCTACGATCCCAACGTTTGGATCTATTGTACAGAATGGGTAGTTCGCAGATTCTGCTCCTGCTTGTGTAATTGCATTAAATAGTGTTGACTTACCTACGTTCGGTAATCCAACGATACCAGCCGTTAATCCCATATAATTCACTCCTATGACTCAATCTCCCATCATTATAGATAGTAAAGAATAAAATGACAAGCTTCATCCAAATTTATCCCGCTATTCGTGGGCAGTGGGCCCCCCCACCTCAAGATTGATAGAAAAGCGAGGAAGATAGCCATTAAGCGCTAAATAAAAAAACAGCAGCAACAATGCCACTGTTTCTTACTTTATCTATTCTTCATGTTTTACAAGTACTTTCTTCACCTTACGATCAAATTCTCTTCGAGGAATTAATACCGAATGGTTACATCCCTCGCACTTAATACGGATGTCCATTCCCATACGGATAATCTTCCAACGATTTTCGCCACATGGATGAGCTTTCTTCATCTCCACTATGTCATGCAAGTTATATTGTTTTTGCTCCATTCTCTAAACTCCCCTCACTGCTAATTTACTTTTTCATTCATCAGCTCTTCACGGTTGTATAGAACCATACGCGGATATGGAATTTCAATGCCGTGTAAATCTAGACGATTTTTAATTTCTTTACGCAGCGCTCTCGCCACCGCAAAATGTTGCATCGGTTCTACTTCAGCCGTAACCCTCAGCACAACCTCTGATGCCGCCAAACTCTGTACACCTAATAATTGCGGGCGAGAAACCATTTGCTCATACCTTGTTGGTAATTCATCTAATAACTTTTCAAGAACTTGTTCTGCATGTTCAATATCGCTTTCATATGAAATAGCCACATCCACAAAGGCAACACTATTACTAACAGAGAAATTTGTTACTTCCTTAATACTTCCATTTGGAATAATGTGAATTTCTCCTGTCCATTTCTTCATTTTTGTTGTGCGTAAGCCAATTTCTTCAATAACCCCTTCAAATTGACCTAAACGTACATAGTCTCCTACTGAAAATTGATCCTCTAATAAAATAAAGAATCCAGTGATAACGTCTTTTACTAAGTTTTGTGCACCAAAACCAACCGCCAAACCAACAACCCCAGCACCAGCTAATAATCCTTTTGTATCAATTCCAAATACCCCTAAAATCGCAATTATTACAATGAAAAAGATAACATATGTTAAAATATTTTCTAACAATTTCGCTACTGTCATCGTTCGTCTTTCAGAGATTTGAATTGGTGATTTAGCCTTTATTTTGAAAGCATTACGGATAATCACTCTGCCGACTCGAATAACTATACTCGAAATAATCAAAATAAGTGTGATTTTCAGCAAACCAAGACCGATACTCTCCCATAATCCTGCATTTAATAACCAATTTGTAAAGTCTGTATATAAGTCGTGAAGTCCTTTCATCGCGACCTACCTTTCTATCTCATATTCATTATTCATTGTAACAGAATTTCTCCTATATTTTACGAAAAAAGTTCTTTCATACACTTTTATTTTCGCATTCCATGAGGTATAAAATGACACATTTTTTTATATACTAGTACTAGTACTCTACAGACTACATGGTACGCTTCATCCTTTTTATACTTTATAAATCTATATACAAGAGTGCCCTCCTCTTCTGCTCATACCATATCTTTTATAACACTCTTATCCCATAAGAAAGTGACATCTGCGCAGCAGGAATACCGAAATTACCTAACATCAAATGAAGTTTCCCCTAATCTAAAAGCAAAATAGTTCTTACCTTAAGAGAAATATGCAATATGCAAAAATCAAGTTTATAACTAAATTCTATTAAAGGATGGATGCTTCGTGAATATCGGAAGTTTTCGTTTACCTTTTTTTGAAAAAGATTCACAACAAATTATGTATCATGATGTAAATTGCAATCAAACAATTAGTAGCTTTCTACTTTCTCATCTCCCAATCGAACAAAACTCTCCACTGATTATACTGTGTATCGGAACGGATCGCTCAACTGGTGATGCATTAGGACCCCTTGTTGGCTCAAAACTGCAGGATTATAACATTCGAAATTTTCAATTATATGGAACACTAGAATCACCCGTCCACGCTTTAAACTTAGAAGAAACAATTACAGAAATACACAAATCATTTATGAATCCCTTTATTATTGCAATCGATGCTTGTCTAGGAAAATCACAAAATATTGGTTCAATTACAATTGGAAAAGGTCCTAGTAAACCTGGGGCAGCTATGAATAAAAATCTTCCCGCGATTGGTGATATGCATATTCATGGCATTGTAAATTTAAATGGATTTATGGAGTTTTTTGTACTACAAAATACAAGATTAAATCTTGTTATGAAAATGGCTTCTGGTATTGCAGAAAGTATCATTGAAACTGATAAAAAAATTGCTGTAATGAAAAAAATAAACCATCTATAACTGAAGATGGTTTATTTTTTATCATTCTCCCGCTAAAAGCTCTAAAATGCGTTGCAAATCATCCTTATTGAAAAATTGAATTTCAATTTTTCCTTTTTCTTGTTTTGTTTCTTTAATTTTCACAGATGTTCCAAATCGTTCTCGTAACACCGTTTCTTGTTCCTCAAAAAAGATATTTTTTTGTGGTGTTTGTTTCTTTGTTTCACGTGAAACATATTCATTCATCTGTTGAATAATTTGTTCCAACTGACGGACATTTAATCCTTCTTCTTTAATTCGTTGTAATAAATTATTAATTTTTGTTTTATCTTTTAATGCAAGTAGTGTTCGTCCATGTCCCATAGAAATGCTTCCATTTGCAATCATATCCTGTATGAAAGGTGGGAGAGAAAGTAAACGAATGTGATTTGCAATATGCGGTCTGCTTTTTCCAAGCCGTTTTGCTAACTGTTCTTGCGTTACCTTAAGCTCCTCCATGAGCATTTGATAAGCTAATGCTTCTTCAATAGGTGTTAAATCTTCACGTTGCAAATTCTCTAGTAGCGCAAACTCCATCATTTGTTGATCATTTAACTCTCGAACAACGGCAGGAACTGTTTTAAGTTTTGCTTCTTTTGCAGCACGAAATCTCCGTTCTCCTGCAACGATTTCATATCCTTTAATACTTTTCCGAACAATAAGAGGTTGTAAAATCCCGTGTTCTTTAATAGATAACGCTAATTCTTGAATTGCTTCATTATGAAAATATTTACGCGGCTGATATGGGTTAGGACGTAATTGATTTACTTGCAATTCTTGAATTGTTTCTCCCTCTTTCACATCTAAATCTGGAAAAAACGCATTAATTCCTCTTCCTAGTCCTTTAGCCACCTGCAATCACTTCCTTCGCTAAATCTAAATACACTTCTGCCCCCCTTGACTTAGCATCATACATCATAATTGGTTTTCCATGACTCGGTGCTTCACTTAAACGTACATTACGCGGAATAATGGATCTATATACTTTATCTCGGAAGTATTTCTTCACTTCATCAATTACTTGTAATCCTAAATTTGTACGAGCGTCCAGCATTGTTAGTAAAACACCTTGAATTGCTAAGTTTTTATTTAAATGCTTTTGCACAAGGCGAACTGTATTTAATAATTGACTTAACCCCTCTAGGGCATAATACTCACATTGAACAGGAATAATAACAGAATCTGCAGCAGTTAATGCATTAATAGTTAATAAACCTAAAGATGGGGGACAATCAATAATAATATAATCATATTCATCACGAATTGGTTGCAGCGCACGCTGCAGGCGAACTTCCCGGGAAATTGTCGGTACAAGTTCTATCTCGGCTCCTGCTAGTTGAATGGTAGCAGGGAGTACATCTAAATTTTCAGTTGCGGTCTGCTGTATAACAACACGAACATCCATGTCTTCTACAAGCACATTATACATACATTCATTTAAATCTGACTTTTCAATTCCGACTCCTGTCGTTGCATTCCCTTGTGCATCAATATCAACAAGAAGTACTTTTTTTCCTACTTGCGCCAATCCAGCTCCTAAATTTACCGATGTTGTTGTCTTCCCAACCCCACCTTTTTGATTAGCAATGGCAATGATTTTCCCCACGATGTCACCTACTTTCAACCTTTATATCTTATTCTACAAATGATTATTTTCATTTTAGCATGAAACAATCACGCTTCATTTGCTTCTGTATATTAAACTTCAAAATTTATTTACAAACTCCTTCTTAATTTTAAAAGAAAATATAGTACTTATAAAGTGAAACTTCTATCAGTGGGATGCTTTTCCCCGCTGATAGTTAGTTGAACCAATCGGGCACATGCCAGCAATTATCCCTCACCTTGCTTCTATGCACGACCAGATGCTCTCGTCCAGCTAAAAAGAGAGCGTTTTTGTTATTTTTTAATTTAGACTTATATAGTTTTTAATACGTAACAAAACAAAAAGACCCCTACCGACGGTTGAGGTCTTTCTATTTTCTTACTTCTTTTTGGGAATTTTAATTGTAATTTGATAGTATTCATCAAATTCTTCTTCTTCTGAATTCACATTTAAGCCACTATTTGCGACCATTTGTAAAGATTGACGAATGGTATTCATTGCAATACGCATATCACGGCTTACCGCTTTTTGTTTTGCTTTTCGTTTCGGTTTCGTTTCTTCTAACAATTTAGCAATTCTATCTTCTGTTTGCTTTACATTCAATTGCTTTTCAATGATTTCTTGTAAAACATTTAATTGAATCTCTTCATTTTTAAGTGGAATAAGAGCACGAGCATGACGTTCTGTAATACTCTTCTCTAATAGTGCTTGTTTAATCTCTTCGGGTAACTTTAATAGTCTCAACTTGTTCGCAATTGTAGATTGTCCTTTACCTAGTCGCTGCGCTAATGCTTCTTGTGTTAAATTATGTAATTCAATTAACTTTTGATAAGCAACAGCTTCTTCAATTGCCGTAAGTTCTTCTCGTTGCAAGTTTTCAATTAAAGCAACAGAAGCAGTCTCAGTGTCATTCAAATTTTTTATAATAGCCGGAACAGTTTCCCAACCTAATTTTGTAGCAGCCCGAAAACGTCTTTCACCAGCGATAATCTCATATTTATTCTCTTCATACCGCCTAACAACAATTGGTTGAATTAATCCATGTGTATGAATTGTAAGAGCAAGCTCTTCAATACGAGCATCATCAAAAATTGTCCGTGGCTGATAACGATTTGGAACGATATTTGCTAACGAAATTTGTTTGATTTCTTCATGGCTTTCTTCTTGTAGTGCTAATTCAGCCTCTTTATCTCCAAAGCCAAATAAACGAGAAAATGTGTTTTTCATACATATTCCACCACCTTGAATCCTATTGAATACTCTATACAAAAATGTTCCATGTGAAACATTTACGTTTTATCCCGCTATTCGCGGGCAGTAATATCCCCATCTCAACATTCTTCCATACTTTAAGCAGGCAGGTAGAGATAAAATATCCGCAAAAGCTAAATTTGTTGAACTAACGATTAATAAGAAGTACAGCCTCCCTACTAATCAAAGTTTCACTTTATTTCTTTCGCTCTAACGGGCAGTAAGCCCACGCCTCAACATTGTAAGAAATCTAAAAAGATAGGTGGTGGATAACTGCCTGTAAAAGCTCGATTCGTTCAACTAACCATCAGTGCTAATAAACTAGCTTACTGATATATAACTTAATCTTACGTCTAATAAGATTTATTTTTCAATAGGTAATTTATTCGGTGTTCCTGGTTTACGCGGATATTTCTTTGGCGTTTTTCTCTTTTTCTCAATCAATAAAATGTTACGTTCGCTTTCCTCGAATGGCAATTGAAACGTAGACATCTCTTTTAATTCACCACCAAGCGCTTGCAGAGCATACTTACCATTTTCAATTTCTTCGTTCGCAGCTGCACCTTTCATTGCAATAAATGTTCCCCCTACTTTCACAAGCGGTAAACACAATTCACTTAAGACAGAAAGGCGAGCAACGGCGCGTGCCATTACAATATCAAAAGATTCACGTACTCCTTCTTTTTGTCCAAATGTTTCAGCACGATCATGACAAAATGCTACGTCTTGTAATTCCAATTTTGTTGCTAAATGATTTAAAAACGTAATACGTTTTTGCAAGGAATCGACAATTGTAATTTTTAAATTTGGAAAACATATTTTTAATGGAATGCTAGGGAACCCTGCTCCTGCACCAACATCACAAATAGAAAACGGCTTTGAAAAATCATGATAAAAAGCAGCTGTAATAGAATCAAAAAAGTGTTTTAAATATACGTCTTCTTTCTCTGTAATTGCAGTTAAGTTCATTTTTTCATTCCATTCAACTAATGTCTCAAAATAGATTTGAAATTGTTCTAACTGCCTAGTAGAAAGAGTAATCCCTCTTTCTACTAGCATAGATTGAAATTGTTCTATATTCATCTCGCTATATCTCCTAACTATTTATTGGTTCGATACTCGTGCAATTTTTCCTTGTTCTATATACACAAGTAAAATGGAAATATCAGCTGGATTTACCCCAGAAATACGAGATGCTTGCCCCATAGATAGCGGACGGACATCTTTTAATTTTTGACGTGCTTCAGAAGCTATTCCAGAAATTGCATCGTAATCAATATCAACCGGAATTTTTTTATTTTCCATACGCTTCATACGTTCTACTTGTTGTAAAGATTTTTCAATATATCCTTCATATTTAAGC
Source organism: Bacillus multifaciens (assembly GCF_030756675.1). GTDB lineage: Bacteria > Bacillota > Bacilli > Bacillales > Bacillaceae_G > Bacillus_A > Bacillus_A multifaciens. The sequence goes on along the minus strand of NZ_JAVBXD010000015.1, from coordinate 14,901 downwards.
TGAATCTCAACTTGCTCTGCTACTTCATCACTAACTTCTACTTCACTTGGAGCAAGAATATGAATATGCTCATATGTCATTTCTGGACGGCGTAATAAGTCACTCGCACGTATACCATCCTTTAGTTCACTTCCACCAGCCCCGCGAATGAGCTCTTGTACTTCAGGACGCGGTTTAATAATAATACTTGCTAAACGTTCTTTTTCTTTTTCAATTTTCTCTTTCTTTGCTGTAAAACGTTCGTAACGTTCTTCTGGAATTAACCCAATTTCATTCCCAATCTCAGTTAAACGTAGGTCCGCATTGTCATGGCGTAATAATAATCGGTATTCTGCACGGGATGTTAACAAGCGATATGGCTCATTTGTACCTTTTGTAACTAAATCATCGATTAAAACACCAATGTACGCATCTGAACGATTTAAAATCACTTCTTTTTTACCTAATGAACGGCACGCAGCGTTAATACCAGCCATTAACCCTTGCCCTGCCGCTTCTTCATAACCAGATGTTCCGTTAATTTGACCCGCTGTATATAAATTTTGTATTTTCTTTGTTTCAAGTGTTGGCCACAACTGTGTTGGTACAATTGCGTCATATTCAATTGCATATCCTGTGCGCATCATTTCTACGTTCTCTAGGCCAGGAATAGTCTTTAACATCTCTCGTTGTACATCTTCTGGTAAACTTGTTGATAAACCTTGTACATATACTTCTTGTGTATTGCGCCCTTCTGGCTCCAAGAAAATTTGATGACGAGGCTTATCATGGAAACGAACAACCTTATCCTCAATGGAAGGACAATATCGTGGGCCTGTTCCTTTAATCATGCCAGAATACATAGCGGAACGATGTAAGTTTCCATCGATTAAACGATGCGTTTCTTCACTTGTATATGTTAACCAGCACGGGATTTGATCCATAATGAACTTCGTTGTTTCAAAAGAGAATGCACGTGGTGTATCGTCACCTGGTTGAATTTCTGTTTTGCTATAATCAATTGTACTACTATCTACACGCGGAGGCGTACCTGTTTTAAAACGAACTAGTTCAAACCCAAGCTCTTCTAAATGCTCCGATAATTTCACAGATGGTTGTTGGTTGTTTGGACCGCTTGAATACTTTAAATTCCCAACGATAATTTCACCGCGTAAAAACGTACCTGTTGTAATAACAATTGTTTTCGCTGTATATTCTGCTCCAGTTTGTGTAACGACACCTTTACATACGCCATCTTCTACAACTAAGCGTTCAACCATTGCTTGACGTAATGTTAAATTTGGCGTTTCTTCAATTGTTTTTTTCAATTCATGCTGATACGCAAATTTATCTGCTTGGGCGCGAAGTGCACGTACCGCTGGGCCCTTCCCTGTGTTTAACATACGCATTTGAATATGCGTTTTATCAATATTTCTTCCCATTTCGCCGCCAAGCGCATCAATTTCACGAACAACAATTCCCTTTGCAGGTCCACCAACTGAAGGGTTACACGGCATAAACGCAACCATATCTAAGTTAATCGTTAACATTAATGTTTTTGCTCCCATACGAGCTGCTGCCAAACCGGCTTCACATCCTGCATGGCCTGCACCGATTACAATAACGTCATAAGAACCAGCGTTGTATCCCATTTTTCCATTCCTCCTTACAATTACTTTCCTAAACAAAATTGAGAGAATAACTGATCAATTAAACTTTCGTGTACAGTGTCTCCCGTAATTTCACCGAGTATTTCCCACGTTCTTGTTAAATCAATCTGTACCATATCAATTGGCACACCGTTATGAATAGCCGCGATTGCATCGCCTATCGTCTTTTCTGCTTGTGTTAATAAACCGATGTGACGAGCATTCGATACATATGTCATATCAGCTGCTTCAATTGTTCCTTCGAAGAAGAGATTAGCAATTGCCTGTTCTAGTTCATCTACACCTTTCTCTTCAAGTAAAGCCGTTGTAATAACACGAGCTGAACCAGCTAATTTTGCAACATACTCCATATCAATCTGCTGCGGTAAATCTGTTTTATTTACAATGACGATAAAGTCTTTTCCTTGCACCGCTCGAAATAACTCTTCATCTTCGTTTGTTAACGCTTCGCTATAATTTACAACAAGAAGAACTAAATCTGCTTTATTCATCATCTCTTTTGAACGTTCGACACCAATTTGTTCTACAATATCCTCTGTCTCACGAATACCAGCTGTATCAATAAGTTTCAGAGGTACACCGCGTACGTTCACATATTCTTCAATAACATCTCGAGTTGTTCCTGCTATATCTGTTACAATTGCCTTCTTTTCTTGTACAAGGCTATTTAATAGCGATGACTTTCCAACATTCGGCCTTCCGATAATAGCCGTTGCAATTCCTTCACGCAAAATTTTCCCTTGCCTTGAAGTTTGTAACAACTTTTCAATTTCTGATTTGACATAGGTTGCCTTTTCAATTAAAACACCATGCGTCATTTCTTCTACATCATCGTATTCCGGATAATCAATGTTTACTTCTACATGAGCTAACGTTTCTAAAATTTCTTGTCGTAAACGGCCAATTAACTTCGATAATCGACCTTCCATTTGATTAATTGCAACGTTCATTGCACGATCTGTTTTAGCGCGAATTAAATCCATAACCGCTTCTGCTTGCGATAAGTCAATACGCCCATTTAAAAAAGCACGCTTTGTAAATTCTCCAGGCTCTGCCAAGCGAACACCTTGCGATAAAATAAGCTGTAATACTTTGTTTACAGAAACAAGGCCACCATGACAATTTACCTCAACAATATCTTCACGCGTAAATGTCTTTGGTGCCCGCATAATTGAAACCATAACTTCTTCAATCACTTTATTTGTATCTAAATCCACAATATGCCCATACTGAATTGTATGAGATGGAACTGTCGTTAAATCTTTTCCTTTAAAAATACGGTTTACCTTCTCTACCGCATCATCTCCACTTACTCGAACAATGGCAATTGCACCTTCCCCAAGAGCTGTAGAAATCGCAGCAATTGTATCAAATTCCATGTTCTTTCACCTCACTTGCTTATTTCTCTATATTTCAACACGATTTTTTCTTTCACTAAATTATTAGGATACCATAACAAAACTGCGTAAAAAAGAATAATAACTTATTTTATTATGTCCTCACCTAAATCACGCTAAACTTATCCACTGTGCATAAGTTTAGCGCGATTTATTTATCCACAGATCATTCTCTGTCTTACATTTTACCCAGTAAAAAACCGGCACTCAAACGAGTTACCGGTTTTTCCCGCTCTAAAAGACAGTAAAACTCCTACTTCAATCTTTTAAGAAATGCAAAGCAGATAGGTTACCTATAGAGCCTGGTTTGTTCAACTAGCCAGCCATCTAGAATCAATTCCTTAGGATGGAAGTTTTATTTTATTTCGGAGATACAACAACATGTCGATGTGGTTCTTTACCTTCAGACGTCGTAATCACATATGGATGATTCAAAAGTGCTTGATGTATAACTTTTCTTTCAAAAGAAGGCATCGGTTCTAACACAACTCTTTTTTTCGTACTGCTAACTTGCTTCGCTAACCGAAGCGCAAGCGATTCTAACGTATTTTTTCGTTTCTCACGATAGTTTTCAGCGTCAATTGTTACACCGATATATTGTTTCGTACTACGATTTGCAACAAGTTTTGTTACATATTGTAAAGAATTTAATATATTACCTCTTTTTCCAATTAATACACCAACATCACTACCAGAAAGTGTAAAATGAATATCGCGCCCTTTTACATCTGCTCCAACAGTTACATCAACATCCATTTCTTTTATGATACTTTTCAAATAAAGTTCTGCTTCTTCTACAGGATCTTTTTTTACAATGACCTCTACAATAGCAGGCCGCCCTCCAATAAAACCAAGAAAAGCCTTTTTCCCTTCATCAACGACATGTATCTCAACTTTATCTCTTGATACTTGTAATTGTTCTAATGCGAATTGCACTGCCAGTTCGACCGTTTGTCCTTTAGCAGTAATCATACTCACTTACTTGATCCTCCTGCCTTACTAGCCTTAAGATCCGGCCCTTTGATCAAATATGTTTGAGCAATACCGAAGATGTTACCTACTACCCAGTAAAGAGATAATGCAGCTGGGAAGTTAATTGCGAACACTAAAATCATAATCGGCATAAGCCAAAGCATCATTGCCATTTGTGGATTTTGTCCCGCAGTACCGGCCATTGCAAGCTTTTGTTGAATAAACGTTGTAATCGCTGCAACAATTGGAAGAATGTATAGTGGATCAGGATGACCTAAATCAAACCATAAAAAACTATGTTGTTTAATTTCTGCCGTTCTAATAATTGCATGATAAAATGCAAATAAAATTGGCATTTGAATAAATATTGGTAAACAACCTGCTAATGGATTGATACCATGCTTTTGATACAATTGCATCGTTTCTTGTTGCAATTTTTGTTGAGTCGCTTGGTCTTTAGAGCTATATTTTTCTTTTAATTTTGCCATTTCAGGTTGTAATACTTGCATTGCTTTCGTACTCTTTGTTTGCTTAATCATTAATGGTAATAAAGCAAAACGAATGATAAGAGTCGTAACAACAATCGCTAAACCATAGTTATTGCCAAATAATTTTGCAAAATACGTGATTAGCTGAGAAAGTGGGTATACGAAATATTCATTCCAAATTCCAGTACTTTGCGGTGTAATCGGCTGATTTGTTTGATTACAGCCAGCAGCAATTGCCATAACAGCAATAAGCATGACTAGTAAGCCTATCTTTTTTTTCACAGCCTGCTCCTCCTTATTTCGGTATGTATATAGTGTAATTCATTTTCCTCTTTTTTCGCCATTTTTTGCCCGTTTCACTCCCGAGCGTTGCAGAGCATGAATTAAGCTTTTCTTTAATTGTTCATAGTCCATGTCTGAACAAGGCTTCCTTGCTATTATAACAAAATCTTTCCCAGAATCTATCTCATCTTTTAATTCTGTAAAAGCTTGACGGATCATACGTTTAATACGATTACGCATGACTGCATTCCCTAATTTCTTACTAACGGAAAGACCAATTCGAAAATACGGTTGATCAGGCTTCTCTAACTGGTAGATAACAAATTGACGATTGGCATTTGATTTTCCATTTTGAAAAACAGCTTGAAATTCCTCATTCTTCTTTACACGATTCTTTTTCTTCATATCAATTGAACACTCCTGTATTTCGCCAGTGGAAAATTCATAATTACTAGAAAAAAGACCACTGAACGATCAGTGGCCTACGCAGATAATACTTTTCTACCTTTACGACGACGAGCTGCTAGAACTTTGCGTCCGTTCGCTGTGCTCATACGGCTACGGAAACCATGTACTTTGCTGCGCTTACGTTTATTTGGTTGATAAGTTCTTTTCATTATATGACACCTCCCTGAGGAATAACTGTTAAAGACAGTCCTATAAATTATAGTTAATTTGTTAGGAGAATGTCAATGCCTCTGAAAATTTTAATAAAATATTCATTTTTCACCTATTCACAAGGTTGTTCACAGCACGCTCTATTTGCTGTGGATAATTTTTTTCGCCACTTTTTTCTATCCACAAATACTTTTTTCTTTTTTACACAGTATATCGTACTGTGGACAAGTTTATTCCACAAGGTATTGATTTTGTGGATAACTTTCCGAAATACATTGCTATCGCTATCTTTTTTTGATATTATAGTTGTGTTTTCACCTTGAACAAGTTTTCCACAATTGTTATTTATCCACACATTGTGTATAACTTGTGGACATGTATAATCACATGTGTATAAAAAGTTTTCCACAATGTGTTTTTTTGTCGAAAACTCTAGTTTGTATTTCAAGCACTTTTTCCTTTTAAAAAGTACTTCGTATAAATATACATCGTTTTTCGCTTACGTTATGCAAATATTAAACAGCCTGTTTACTCATCATCTTTTGTAAAGGAGGGACACCTTTGGAAAATATTTCGGATTTATGGAATAGTACCTTAAAAGAATTAGAAAAAAAGGTAAGTAAGCCTAGTTATGAAACATGGCTTAAGTCTACAAAAGCATATTCTTTAAAAAAGGACGTTTTAACAATTACTGCGCCAAATGAATTTGCACGTGATTGGTTGGAATCCCATTATTCTGATCTTATTTCAGAAACAATTATTCATTTAATGGGGGCAGAACTTACAATTCGCTTTATCATTCCACAAAGTCAAACAGAGGAGGAATTTGACTATCCTCCTGTTCAAAAGAATAAAACAATGCATGATGAACCTAATCATTTCCCACAAAGTATGCTTAATCCTAAATATATATTTGATACTTTTGTAATCGGTTCTGGCAATCGTTTTGCCCATGCTGCTTCTTTAGCTGTGGCGGAAGCGCCCGCTAAAGCATACAATCCCTTGTTTATTTACGGGGGAGTTGGACTCGGAAAGACGCATTTAATGCATGCGATTGGTCATTATGTCATCGAGCATAACCCAAACGCAAAAGTCGTTTATCTATCATCTGAAAAGTTTACAAATGAGTTTATTAATTCTATTCGTGACAATAAAGCAGTTGATTTTCGCAATAAATATCGAAACGTCGATGTTCTGCTTATAGATGATATTCAATTTCTTGCTGGAAAAGAACAGACACAAGAAGAGTTCTTCCATACGTTTAATGCATTGCACGAAGAAAGTAAACAAATTGTAATTTCAAGTGATCGTCCACCAAAAGAAATTCCAACATTAGAGGATCGCTTACGCTCACGTTTTGAATGGGGACTTATTACAGATATTACTCCTCCAGATTTAGAAACAAGGATTGCAATTTTACGTAAGAAAGCAAAAGCTGAGGGGCTTGATATCCCGAATGAAGTTATGCTTTATATTGCCAATCAAATTGACTCTAACATTCGTGAATTAGAAGGTGCCCTAATTCGTGTTGTAGCATACTCTTCTTTAATTAATAAGGATATGAATGCGGATTTAGCCGCAGAAGCACTAAAACATATTATTCCAAATTCAAAACCAAAAATTATTTCAATTTATGACATCCAGAAGGCTGTAGGGGATGTTTTCCAAGTAAAGTTAGAAGACTTTAAAGCAAAAAAGCGCACAAAATCTGTCGCTTTCCCTCGTCAAATTGCAATGTATCTGTCTCGTGAATTAACTGATTCCTCTTTACCAAAAATCGGTGAAGAATTTGGCGGACGTGATCATACTACAGTCATTCATGCCCATGAAAAAATTTCAAAGTTGTTAAAAACAGATACTCAATTACAAAGACAAATTGAAGAAATTCGCGATATTTTAAAGTAATAATTAAATAATGTGAACAACGTGAATAACTATTCTTGTTTTACACACAGTCTATCCACATGTAGATAGACTGTTTTTCCTTCTTTTTAATAAGTTATCCACATATCCACAAGCCCTATTACTATTACTACTAATTTTTTATTATTATTAAATAAACTCAATTTTATACTTACCGGAGGTTTTCGATATGCATTTTTCAATTCAAAAAGACCACCTTGTCAGAAGTGTACAAGATGTAATGAAAGCTGTTTCCTCTCGTACAACAATTCCGATTCTTACAGGGATTAAAATTGTAGCAAATGAAGAAGGTGTTACATTAACAGGTAGTGACGCAGATATATCCATTGAATCTTTTATTCCAGTTGAAGAAGATGGAAAAGAAATTGTAGAAATAAAACAATTTGGAAGTATTGTTTTACAAGCAAAATATTTTAGTGAAATTGTAAAAAAATTACCGAAAGATACAGTTGAAATTTCTGTAGAAAGTCATTTTATGACAAAAATAAAATCCGGAAAATCTGAGTTTAATCTAAATGGTTTGGATTCAGCTGAATATCCATTATTACCACAAATTGAAGAACATCATGTGTTTCAAATCCCAACAGATCTTTTAAAACATATGATTCGTCAAACTGTATTTGCCGTATCTACATCAGAAACACGCCCAATCTTGACAGGTGTAAACTGGAAGGTATATAACAGCGAGTTGACTTGTATTGCAACAGATAGTCATCGCTTAGCACTTCGTAAAGCAAAAATTGCAGGACAAACTATTGCGAATGAATTCCAAGCTAATGTTGTAATTCCAGGAAAAAGTTTAAATGAGTTAAGTAAAATTCTTGATGAATCAGAAGAAATGGTAGATATTGTTATAACGGAGTATCAAGTTCTATTCCGCACAAAACATTTGTTATTTTTCTCTAGACTATTAGAGGGTAGCTATCCTGACACTACAAGATTAATTCCGCCTGATAGTAAAACAGATATTTTTGTAAATACAAAAGAATTTTTGCAAGCAATTGATCGAGCGTCATTATTAGCGAGAGATGGACGTAATAATGTTGTGAAATTATCAACTTTAGAAAATGAAATGTTGGAAATTTCATCGAATTCTCCAGAAATCGGAAAAGTGGTGGAAGAAGTTCAATGTGAGCAATTTACTGGGGAAGAGTTGAAAATTTCGTTTAGTGCAAAATATATGATGGATGCATTAAAAGCGTTGGATAGTACAGAAATCAAAGTTAGTTTTACTGGCGCGATGAGACCGTTTTTAATCCGTACTGTGAACGATGATTCCATTATTCAATTAATTTTACCAGTACGTACGTACTAAAATTATGATAAGGGTTACTAGTGCAAATCTACTGGTAACCCTTTTGATTTATTGCTATTACTTTCCTAATGCTTGTTTATTTAGTACAATGAAAGAATGAACACTTTTAGAAAGTGAGCGATTTATGATGAAACGTATTCAAATTTCGACAGAATATATTACATTAGGACAATTTTTAAAACTGGCCGACGTGATTGATACAGGCGGAGCGGTAAAGTGGTTTTTACAAGAGTACGAAGTGTATGTAAATAAAGAGCTTGAAAATCGACGAGGCCGAAAATTATATACAAATGACATTATTGAAATTCCGGAGATCGGAACATTTCAAGTTCAAGGATAAAGGGGGATCCCTTTGTATATTACAGAATTACATTTACAAAACTATCGCAATTACGAGAAGTTAGATCTCTCCTTCGAAGATAAAGTAAACGTAATTATTGGTGAGAATGCGCAAGGAAAAACCAATTTGATGGAAGCAATCTACGTATTAGCGATGGCGAAATCTCATCGAACTTCTAATGATCGTGAACTTATCCGATGGGATGAGGATTATGGTAAAATAAAAGGGAAACTACAAAAAAGAAATAACTCTTTGTCTTTAGAACTAAATGTTTCCAAGAAAGGAAAAAAGGCAAAGTTAAATCAACTTGAGCAACAAAAATTAAGTCAATATATTGGTGTGATGAATGTTGTTATGTTTGCACCAGAAGATTTAAACCTTGTCAAAGGAAGTCCTCAAGTACGAAGACGTTTTTTAGACATGGAGCTTGGACAAATAGCTCCTGTGTATTTGTATGAATTAAGTCAATATCAAAAAGTCCTTACACAGCGTAATCATTTGCTTAAAAAAATGCAAGGAAGCAGTAAGAGTGATGAAGCTATGCTAGATGTGTTTACACTTCAACTCGTTGAACATGGTGTGAAAGTGTTAAAAAAACGTTTTGAATTTTTGCGTCTATTGCAAGAATGGGCAGCTCCGATTCATCGAGGCATTAGCAGAGGACTTGAAGAACTAGAAATAGTTTATAAACCAAGCATAGATGTATCAGAATCCATGGATTTGTCGAAAATAGAAGAAGTATACTATGAAAGTTTCCAATCTGTGAAACAACGTGAAATCTTCCGTGGTACAACCTTAATTGGGCCTCATCGTGACGATTTGCAATTCTTTGTTAATGGGAAAAACGTTCAAGTTTTTGGTTCACAAGGACAACAACGAACGACCGCGCTTTCCTTAAAGTTAGCTGAGATCGAATTGATTTATTCAGAAGTTAACGAATATCCAATCCTTTTATTAGATGATGTGTTATCGGAACTAGATGATTATAGGCAATCACATCTGCTTAATACGATTCAAGGAAAAGTGCAAACGTTTGTAACAACGACAAGTGTTGATGGAATTGAGCATGATACATTAAAGCAAGCAAAAACAATTCATGTAACGAACGGCACAGTGGATTGTGGAGAAGAAGATAAATAACTTCTGTCTAAATGGAAAAGTAGGTGATCTTTGTGTCAATGGAACAAAAGCAAATGCAAGAGAATGCATATGATGAAAGTCAAATACAGGTGTTGGAAGGACTAGAAGCAGTTCGAAAACGTCCAGGGATGTACATTGGTTCGACGAGTGGAAAAGGTCTTCATCACCTTGTATGGGAAATTGTTGATAATAGTATTGACGAGGCATTAGCAGGATATTGTGATGAGATTAATCTAGCTATTGAAGAAGATAATAGTATTACAGTAACAGATAATGGTCGTGGTATTCCAGTTGGTACGCATGAGAAAATGGGGCGCCCCGCTGTAGAAGTTATTATGACTGTTCTTCATGCAGGCGGTAAATTCGGCGGCGGCGGTTATAAAGTTTCTGGCGGTTTACATGGTGTAGGTGCTTCTGTCGTGAATGCATTATCAACGGAGTTAGAGGTATTTGTTCATCGTGACGGGCAAATCCATTATCAAAAGTATGAACGTGGTATTCCGGTTGCAGACTTAAAGGTGATTGGGGATACAGATCACACAGGAACAGTGACGCGTTTCAAACCAGATACAGAAATTTTTACTGAAACTACGGAATATGAATTTGATACGTTAGCAACTCGTTTACGAGAACTAGCGTTTTTAAATCGTAATATTAAACTAACAATTGAAGATAAACGTGAGCATAAACAAAAGAAAGAATTCCATTATGAAGGCGGAATTAAGTCTTATGTTGAGCATTTAAATCGCTCTAAAGAACCAATACATGAAGAACCGGTATATGTAGAAGGTTCAAAAGACGGAATTCAAGTTGAGGTTGCTCTTCAATATAACGAAGGATATACAACGAACATTTATTCATTTACAAATAATATCCATACGTATGAAGGTGGCACGCATGAGGTAGGATTTAAAACAGCATTAACACGCGTGATTAATGATTATGGTCGGAAAAATAATATTTTAAAAGATGCTGATAGTAATTTAACAGGTGAAGATGTTCGTGAAGGTTTAACGGCTATTGTATCCATTAAACACCCAAACCCACAGTTTGAAGGGCAAACGAAAACAAAGCTTGGAAATAGCGAAGCGAGAACAATTACAGAATCAGTTTTCTCTGAAGCACTTGAAAAGTTTTTACTTGAAAATCCAAATGTCGCTCGAAAAATTGTAGATAAGGGAACGATGGCAGCACGCGCACGTGTAGCAGCGAAAAAGGCTCGTGAATTAACACGTAGAAAAAGTGCGCTAGAGGTATCAAGCTTACCAGGAAAACTTGCAGATTGCTCTTCTAAAGATCCTTCTATTAGTGAAATTTATATCGTAGAGGGTGATTCAGCGGGTGGCTCAGCAAAACAAGGGCGCGATCGTCATTTCCAAGCGATTTTACCGCTTAAAGGGAAAATTATTAACGTTGAAAAAGCCCGTTTAGATAAAATTTTATCAAACGATGAAGTACGTACAATTATTACCGCGCTTGGTACGGGTATTAGCGGAGACTTTGATATTGAAAAGGCACGTTATCATAAAGTTATTATTATGACTGATGCTGACGTCGACGGTGCTCATATTCGCACCCTATTATTAACGTTCTTCTATCGTTATATGCGTCAAATTCTTGAGCACGGTTATGTATATATTGCGCAACCGCCATTATATAAAGTGCAACAAGGTAAGCGAGTTGAGTATGCTTACAATGATAGAGAACTTGAAACGATATTAGCGGAGCTTCCGAAACAGCCAAAACCAGGTATTCAGCGCTATAAAGGTCTCGGAGAAATGAATCCAACGCAGCTATGGGAAACAACAATGGATCCAGAAGTACGTTCACTTCTTCAAGTTTCGCTTCAAGATGCAATTGAAGCAGATGAAACATTTGAAATTTTAATGGGTGATAAAGTCGAACCACGTCGTAATTTTATCCAAGAAAATGCAAAATATGTGAAAAACCTTGATATTTAATGACTGATGACAGGAATCGGAGTATTCCTGTCTTCTACGTATAAATGAACATGATATATCGATCGGAAATGTAATGAGGAGGTGCTGGTTGATGTCAGACAACCAACAACAAGGCCGAATTCGAGAAATTAATATTAGCCAGGAAATGCGTACCTCGTTTTTAGATTATGCGATGAGCGTTATCGTATCTCGTGCACTACCAGATGTTCGAGATGGGCTAAAACCTGTACATCGTAGGGTTTTATATGCAATGAATGATTTAGGGATTACTGCCGATAAAGCGTATAAGAAATCAGCGCGTATTGTTGGTGAAGTAATTGGTAAGTATCATCCACACGGTGATTCAGCGGTATATGAAACAATGGTGCGAATGGCCCAAGACTTTAGTCAACGTTATATGCTAGTAAACGGACATGGTAACTTCGGTTCTGTCGATGGTGATTCGGCGGCTGCGATGCGTTATACAGAGGCAAAAATGTCCAAGATTTCTATGGAACTATTGCGTGATATCACCAAAAATACAATTGATTATCAAGATAACTATGATGGTTCAGAAAGAGAACCAATTGTATTACCTGCGCGCTTTCCTAATTTATTAGTAAATGGTGCAACCGGTATTGCCGTTGGGATGGCAACGAATATTCCTCCGCATCAGCTTGGTGAAGTAATTGATGGGGTATTAGCGTTAAGTCACAATCCAGAGATTACAATCGCAGAATTAATGGAGTATATTCCTGGCCCAGATTTCCCAACAGCTGGTCAAATTCTTGGACGGAGTGGAATTCGAAGAGCGTATGAAACAGGGCGTGGTACAGTAATTCTTCGTGCAAGAGTAGAGATTGAAGAGAAGGCAAATGGGAAACAATCTATTATTGTAACTGAACTACCATATCAAGTGAATAAAGCAAGGTTGATTGAAAAGATTGCGGAGCTTGTTCGAGACAAAAAGATTGATGGTATTACAGATTTACGTGATGAATCAGATCGAAATGGTATGCGTATCGTCATGGAATTACGACGAGATGTAAATGCAAATGTGTTATTGAATAACTTATATAAACATACAGCACTTCAGACAAGCTTTGGTATTAATATGCTATCGCTCGTAAATGGAGAACCAAAAGTATTAAATTTAAAAGAATGTCTATATCATTACCTGGAGCATCAAAAGGTTGTTATCCGTAGACGTACTGCATACGAATTAGAGAAAGCGGAAGCTCGTGCTCATATTTTAGAAGGTTTACGCATCGCGCTAGATCATCTTGATGAAGTAATTACTCTAATTCGTAATTCGAAGACAGCAGATATTGCAAAGCAAGGATTAATGGAACGTTTTGGTTTAAGTGAAAAACAAGCACAAGCAATTTTAGATATGCGTTTGCAACGTTTAACCGGATTAGAGCGTGAAAAAATCGAACAAGAATATCAAGAACTACTTGCATTGATTGCGGAGTTAAAAGCAATTCTCGCAGATGAAGAGAAAGTTCTTGAAATTATTCGTGAGGAATTAACAGAAGTTAAAGATCGCTTTAATGATACACGAAGATCAGAAATTACAATTGGCGGTATGGAAGCAATCGAGGATGAAGATTTAATTCCAGAGCAAAACATTGTAATTACACTTACTCATAATGGGTATGTGAAACGATTGCCGGCTTCCACGTACAAAACACAAAATCGTGGTGGACGTGGAGTTCAAGGTATGGGAACAAATGATGATGATTTTGTAGAACATTTATTAACAACATCTACACATGATCACATTTTATTCTTCACAAATAAAGGGAAAGTATACCGTACGAAAGGGTATGAAATTCCTGAATATAGCCGAACAGCAAAAGGGATACCGATTATTAACTTATTAGAAGTGGACAAAGATGAATGGGTAAATGCGATTATCCCAATCCGAGAATTTAATGATGATCAATTTTTATTCTTTACAACAAAATACGGTATTGCAAAAAGAACGCCGCTTTCCTCATTTGCTAACATTCGTAACAATGGTCTAATTGCTATTTCTCTTCGTGAAGAAGATGAACTAATTTCTGTTCGTTTAACAACAGGCGAGAAAGACATGATTGTTGGAACAAGCAATGGGATGTTAATTCGTTTCCATGAACAAGATGTTCGATCAATGGGACGTAATGCAGCTGGCGTTAAAGCTATTACACTTGGCGATGAAGATCAAGTTGTTGGTATGGAAATTGTAGAAGAAAATATGGATGTTTTAATTGTTACGAGAAATGGCTATGGTAAACGTACTCCAGTTGAGGAATATCGTTTACAAAGTCGTGGTGGTAAAGGACTTAAAACATGTAATATTACAGATAAAAATGGTAAGTTAATTGCTGTTAAGTCTGTACATGGCGAAGAAGATATTATGCTTATTACAGCGGCAGGTGTGTTAATCCGCATGCCAGTTGATCAAATTTCTCAAATGGGACGTAATACACAAGGTGTTCGTTTAATCCGTTTAGAGGGCGATCAGGAAGTCGCAACAGTGGCAAAAGCGCAAAAAGAAGACGAAGAAGAAAATCAAGGGAATGAAGAAGAATAAGGGGGGGATTTCTCCCTTATTTTTTTTGAAAATAGGACTTGCTTATACAGTAGAAAGTGTATATAATAAGCGGAGTCAGCAATTTTAGTTAATAAAAAAACAAAAGAAGTTGTTGACGAGGACGAAATATCATGTTATATTATGAAAGTCGCTAAAACGCGATATTGAACTTTGAAAACTAAACGAAACAAACAACGTGAAACGTCAATTTTTATTTATGATGCTAGACAAACACTTTATTGGAGAGTTTGATCCTGGC
>NZ_JAVBXD010000014.1 GCF_030756675.1 Bacillus multifaciens | reverse complement strand
ACGATTGATTTTCATGTCTTGATACTCAACACGTCTCCGTATACCTGGTTCTCTTGAATATATGATATAAAAGTCTTCTAGCCTTCCGAATAAGGCGTACAACTCATTCCTTTTCTCATAAACACCCTCTATGTCCATCGTATCCACAAGAACTCTGAGTTGGCATCCTCTTTCCGTATAACTCTTGTTGTAATAGTGAACGCCAAACTTACCGGTTAATTTTGTTTTCTGTGCTTCTTTTTGTGGAGGGTCAACTGTTAATTCTAACGTTTCAACATTGTGGTCTTTCTTAAGAGAGCAAGTTTGTCCATTTTTAAATAAGAGAATTGTATCCGGCATCCTTGTTACCCCCTTTTCAAAGCATTAATGTTATCTTCTCTCAAATTCTCTTTTCGCACAGAGCGTTGTACCATACGACCATCCACAATTACGGGTTGATCTACAGTAAGTTGTACAACTACCTCTTTGGGAGTTGAATCCATGCCATACATTCCTGCATTAGCATATGAAACACTCATTCCGCGCATTGCACTTTCATTAAGTGATTGTATATTATCAGCCATCGTACGATTCATATTCGCAACTAATTCTTTAATTGTACCTGTGATACCAAGCGATTTCTCTCTTGATGACAGCGGCGTAACAGATACCTTATTTCCCTTTTTAGTGAATAACTCTGGACCAGCTTCACCAGCTATGAACTGACCATCTCCAAGAACATGGCCACCTGTGGCCAGCATTGGAACATGTGGGATTTTCGGTGCATCAACACCAGGTATTTTATTTAAGGCATCCGCCGGTGCGTTAAATCCATCTATGAATTTATTAATCATTTTAATGATGAAATTTATTGTTGTTTTGATACCAGACTTTATACCATCCCATGCGCTCAAAATTCCTGACTTCATTCCATCAAACGCGCTTGTAACTGCACCAGTAACCCATCGGACAGGACCCATAATTGTTTCTTTTAGGCCTTCCCAAATGGATGATGCTGTTGATTTAATACCATTCCAAACTGAACTTGTTGTTGAACTTACCGTATCCCATACTGATATGATAAAATTCTTTATAGATTCAAAGATTGGGGTAACAAAACTAACAAGCCCATTCCAACAAGATGATAGAAAGTCTGTTATTGCTTGCCATACGGCACTTGTTGTTGAACTGATTGTATTCCAAGTATCAACAATAAATTGTTTTACACTTTCAAAAATTGGAGTAGCAAAATACAAAATAGCTGTCCAAATTGCTTGTAAATACTGCGTGATGAAATTCCAAACAGATTGTATAACAGCTGAAATTCCGTTCCAGATCATCGAAAAGAAATCCGCTATACCTTGAAGAATTGGTGTTATAAATGCGACAATACCATTCCATATGCTCATAAAAAATTCCGATACGGTTGTCCATGCTTGAATAAAGAAATCACGAATGCCATTCACAGTGGTTGTAAATAACTCTACTATACCGGTCCAAAGTTCAGAAAAGAAATCCTTGATTCCATTCCAAACACTTGTCGTCACTTCAACAACTTTGCTCCAAACCTCTGAGGCTATATCTACAACGCCATTCCACAAGTTAGAAAGAAATTCGATAATTGAATTCCATATGTCGATTGTCTTCTGTTTAATAGAATCCCAGTTTTTAACGATTGCAACAATTAATGCAACGACTGCGGCAATAATTATAGGGACAATCGCTACAATCCCCCACATTGCACTGACAGCAATACCAAAGAATCCAGCTAACACACCAACTATACTAGACAAAGTTATAAATATAGGCGCTAATGCTAATATAACCCCAGATATGATACCAATTACTGTAGCAATAGTTGCTAATGTTGCTGCTAACTTAGGATTATTTGAGATCCATTCAGCTAACTTACTAATTACATTCGTGATTACCTCTAAAACCGGTTCAAGGGCTATCTTTAAATCAGCCATCGCTTTCTGAAATTTAACAGCCGGCGAAGCATCTAGCTTTTTAACTGAATCATTAAGTTGATCTTGGTTTTTCTTGAAATCTACTGTTTTTTGTGAAGCATTTATTAAAGTGTTAGTTATATTCTGCCCTTGGTCTTCAAACATAGTGGCTAGAACTTTAACCCCCACTTGATTCTTTTTAACGGGGTCTTCTATTCCATCGATTGCTTTAGCCACTTCCACCATAGCTGCCGCACCTTCTCTTCCGCCCTTAGCGACAGCTGCTCCCCATTGTTCTATTTGTTCAGTTGCAATCCCTGAACCATCAAGCGCTTCTTTTAAAGCTTTGTCTGCTCCTTGAGCAAACTCAGTTAATTGAATCCGTCCTTCTTTTAGACCGTCCAAAAGGTTATCTATATTCCAAGTACCTGTTTCAATCCCAGCTTCCATAATCGCTTGAACTTCTTCAGCTTTGAACCCAGCACGAGTTAGCTGACCACCATATTCAGCGATAATGTCTATTTGCTCCGGTGGAAAACCAACTCTCAAGAGGGCATCCGTTAACCCCATCGCTCCTTCTTGAGAGATACCTAATTCACTGGCAATCTCGTTCGTTTCTTGAATTAACTCACTAAAATCAATTCCAGCATATGTTTGAGAAATAGTTGCTGCTTGTTTAGCGATAGCCGTGTTTGCTTCATCAGAGGCTGTTTTATTTAATGCCCATTGTCGCCTAACACCTTCTAGCGCCTCTTCTCCATCGACACCATACGCTTCGATACCTCTCACAGCCGCTTCTACTGATTTCTTAGACTCCTCAGGAACATTAAATGATATATCGATTTTTGTTTTTAATTTAGATGTATCTAGTGCGGTCTCAATAGCTTTGTCTAAACCTCCGCCAGCAATTGCTGCACCCAACATATTTTCTAAATCAATATCAAGTTCTTTGAATTTCTTTCCTGCATGTTCAGCTTCTTGCGAGAGTTTAGCTAAATCTTTTTTAACATTTTCTATTGAGTTTCCATCATCAATCGTTGCAAGAATTTGTTTCATCTTTTCAAGATCAGTTCTTGTGCCTAATGCTTCGACACCAATTTTGTTAATCGCTTCGTCAAGTTGTTTAGATGATGCTGTGCCGCTTTTAATTGCGTTGACTAGTCTACCACCTAAAGCGCTAGAGAAGTTATCTACACTCGTTCCTGTGGCTTGAAATAATGCTTCTAGCTGTCTTGTTGAATTAGCTATACGACCTTCTTCAGCTTCCATCTCTCTCATAGAATTTTGTAAGCTTTTTAAATGGTTTTCAGTTGCGATTACTTCACGGTTGAACGCCCTATATTGTTCTGGTGATATCTTGCCTTCCGCGAACTTCTGATTGATCTGTGTTTGCGCTTCTTTCAGCTTATTTAGCTTTTCGGTTGTTACTGATACTTGTTCAGCTAATAACTGCTGTTTCTGTGCGAGTAATTCCGTGTTTCCAGGATTGAACTTCAATCCTCTCTCAACTTGCTTCAATTCTTGAGATAAAGCTACAGATTGCTTTGTAACATCTTTAAGTGCATTTCCCAACTTAGAAGTGTCCGCACCAAGCTGTATCGTAATCCCTTTTATTGATTTATCCACACATTCACCACCTTTTTACAAAAATAAAAATGACCACCCGTTGTATAATAGGCAGTCATTTTTAGAATGCATCGTAATCTTTTTGAGTAGCTTTTCTCACCGTTTCTTTTTGCGGATTCTGCAAGTCGATATATTCACTAATGTAATCAAGGCACATACCGATTGTCATTTCCTCTAAATCTAAACTTGTAAGCTTACATTTATAACACAAGGCAAGGAACGTCTCGGTTGTAAATCCTTCTCCATCGTCAGCTCCTTGCTCGTCACTTACATCTTTTTTTTAGATTGCATAGAAGCCATTAACATATCTTGAATTTCTGGAATGATTTCATAAATCGGAAACTCATCAAATGTATCTAGCCAAGTAATTGGATCAGGGATAGTTGGATCTGCTGTTTTCGCTAATACATAAGTAAAGTTATAGAAAACGTCCATATCTAATAAACTAAAATCCATATTATCTAAATCATTTACATCTGATTTTATCAATGGATACAGTTTCATTAAATCTGAAAAGTAATCTTTTCCAAATTGTGCTTTATATCGCTTAGGAGTTCCACCTGTACTTTTTAATCGGACTTGCTTACCGTCTACTACAATTGTTTTTTCCATCTAATTACGCTCCTTTTGGTGCTGCTGATTTTACGTATACTTTTTTGTACCAATTATCATAAATTGCTTTTGTTGTTTTAGAAGTTGTTTTTGTTTTAACCATTGGTCTACCGCCAGGAGCTAAAACAATTGGACTAGAGACGAACTTCAGTTCATTTGTGTTCGGTTCAGCCGAGTTTGTTTTTGTTTTAGATGCAAGTGTCGGACGACTCGCTGAACAGTTATACATAACATGTCGAGTTGCATTCACATCGCCATCAAATTCGAATAATAACGCGAACGGTTTTCCTTTCGCATCAGCTAGCTCATTTAATACTCCATCTTCTGCATCTAATTGCTCACCAAGCGCATCAATAGCGAATTGCTCTGGAATAGTAGCGATATTTAATGTTCCGTCATAACCTTGGTTATTACTTGCAGCGTAATAAAGCATGTCGTCTGCATAGAATTCAATTAAATCGCCACGCGGATCAAAAGTTAACTCAACTCCACCAGGCAACGGAATTGGCGTTCCAAACGTAACTACAAAATCTTTCACGTCATATGGTACATAATGAACATTTTTCAAACCGAACGAAACTTTATTTTCAGGCATTTAAATCAACCTCACTTCATAAAATTTTTGATATAGCTTCTCAGATTCAATAAACGTTTCAAATGGAGAATCATAAGGCATCTCATGTTCATCTAGAACGTTTTTAAGCTTGGCTTCTGCAACCAAATCTTTTTTTATTGTGTAAAGCTCAATATTGATATCATTTATTTCGTGATAGACCTTATTGTCAGCCATCATGTTAGATGAGCCGTCCACAAGGATACAAATATACGGTGGCATTTGTACTGTTGTGAAATGCGAATAAGCCACAGGATAACCTGTAGCCTTCAAAATGTTTAATAGTTCTGCTAATGTCATTTCCGTATCGCCCTTTCAACGCGATCTGTGAATTCAGAGATGGCTTTCTGTTCTTCTGGTCCAATATGCAGAAATGTCCGCGATCGGCCAGTACCACCAGCAATTACATGTCCACGCTCTAGTAAATGAGTAAGTTGATATTTCTTATTGTAAATAACCCATACACCATTTACTTTCTTACGTTTCCATCCCTTGCGGTAATCACCAGATTGATCGTCAAATCCACCTGCTGTTTTTAAATTATTTACAGATTCTTTCGTTACATCATCAGCCGCCTGTTCTACCTTTTCTTCTACTTCTCTTGTATATGCTGCTACTTGTCTAACAATCTCATTCGCTAAATCGTTAACACTAGTCACCAGCTTTCACCCAATCTTTTCCATAGCTATGATGGTTAATGTTTTATTCTCTTCATTATCATTTATTGGTGGTTCAATAATATCGAAGATACGCCCCTTTAAATTAATCCGCATTTCTTCTGTAATTCCAAAAGTGCAGGGGATAACGAACCGATAAATTAGTGTTGCTTGTGAAGCCGAAGCGGCAATATATTCTGATCCTTTTAATGTTTTTATCATAGCCCAAGCTTTTTTAAATTCTTTCCAATCTATTTCAATAACCTGGTCAAGATCATCTTTTATTGTTACTGGCTGTTCAATAATGATTTTATTTCTAAAATCTCCTGTGTTTAATGGCTGTTTATACTGAAAAGGACGCATATCATTCACCGTCCACTTTAATTTCTTCTAACGCTTTTTCAATGCTAAGACTATTAATCTGACTTAAAAAATTCTTGTCAAAATACTCTAGTGCATCATTATAAACATAACGAGAACGTTCAAAGACTAACTCCTTAAACACCTCGTCATCGTTAAGATCATAATTACCACAAACTCTCACTAAATCTTTATTGGATGCAAAAAGGATACGTCTTAGGTTATCGTCTTCATCGTCACCTAAGCGCATCCTTTCTTTGAATTGCTTTAATATTTCATCTGAAATTGTTGGATTGTCCATTCACATCATTCCTTATTTAGTTACTGGTGGTGTAAATGAAATCTTTAAATCATAAACAAGTGCCGCTTTATTATCTTTTGGTTTACCATTAGCAAACTGTTTAATTGTATAAAGCGTAGCATCTTCAATCGCTAATGTTTGGTCAAATGATTTAAGCTTGTATCCACCAGCGATTGCTGCAAGGTATTGACCTTGTACAAAAAATAGCGCCTTTCCTACTGGAACTTCTTCAGATTCAACAGTTTGAATGTTATAAGGTAATGCCATTACCCATTGGCCATTAGCTGTTTGAATTGTGTTACGCGCTTGTACGCCAATTGCATCAATCGGATTCACTACCATTACAATTTTATTTAATACCTTGCGAGATTTTCCTTTTCCGTCCACAGATAATGCTTTTACTACCTCATAAAGCTCACCAGCAATGACTTCACCATGTTCTGAAGGAGCAAAAGTTAATGTGCCTGACGATTTTTTATCAGTAACAGCTCCTGTAGTTGCATTTACATCCTTCATTAAACCTACAGGTTGATGCGCTACTGATCCACCACCATTTACAAATCCAAACTCTAAACCTACTGAATATGTTTCTACTAATAAAGTTCGAACGTAACGTTCAACCCATTCTGGACCAAGTTCTAACATATCATTTGGAATAGCCGCAAATGCTGTTAATTTAAGCTGACCAATTTTTTCTTCTCGGAATGCTGCATTTACTTGTCCTCGAATTTCACCGAATAACTCGCCCCATGCATACGCTTTTGTTGCATCAGAGTAAATGAACTTTGTAACTGCGCCTAAATCTTGTAGCCCTAAAGCATCAAGTAATGGATGTTCTTTAACCAAATCTTCAAATACACGTTCTTGTGTAGTTACTGGAAGGATTGAACCGTCTTTAAATCCACCTTCTTGAACAACTGCATTGAAGAATTTTGTTTCTGCTGCTGTTAATACGTTTTGACCACGTTGTTGAAGAATAGAACGATCTAACATTTCATCATTTACTTGATTACGAACTGTATTAATTATGTCCGTTTGCATTGCATCAAAGAAATTTTCAAAGGCTGCCGTTTGTTCTTTTTCTGTGCTTTCAGCATTTGTTAAAGCATCCGTTAATTTTGCTTTTGCTTTACTAAGCGCTTCAGATTTATTAAATTTAATCGTCATTATGTGTTTCCCCCAATTTTTACAATTTTAAAAAGAGCCCTTTAATCCCACTGTTCTTAACAGGTTTCGGATTTGGCTCTTTTGGTTTTGGTTCTGTATTAGTTTGTAATTCATTCAGCTTTCCCTTTATTGAGTGTTCCATTTCTAAAACCATCAATTACTTTCTGTGGAATCATAGAAGAAACGGCACCTGAAGCCGTCATTTTAACTGGATTCTCCATAAACATGATTTCATCCACAAAATTATGCTCTAATGCTTGTTGTGGTCCCATCCATGTTTCTTCTGCCATCATATTAAGTAATTCTTCTTCGGATTTACCACTTTTAATAACATATGCGTTTACAATTGCTCGATCTGTCGTTTTCAACATCTCAGCAGCTTTTTCCATATCACGATGATCTCCGCCATTCCACATAGAAGCATTATGAATCATGATTTGTGCTGTTGGAGAAATCCGAACTTTATCACCAGCCATCGCAATAACAGAAGCCGCACTTGCAGCTAAACCAACAATTTGAACTTCCACATTACCTGGATAATTTTTTAATTCTGTATAAATCTCAGAACCTTCATGTACATAACCGCCAGGACTATTAATTGATACAATCAAATCTTCGCCATTAGCATTAACAAGTTCTTTTGCAACCATTCCTGGGCTTGTCGCATCCATTTCGAACCATTCATAAATCCAAGCTTCATCACTAGAAATAATTGGACCTTTAATATCAAGTTTCACCGTCATTTTCTCCCTCACCTCCTTCATCTTCATTCAATTTAGTATAGTTTTTCGTAATATGATGGACATTTAAGTTCGGATCATCCGAAATTTCATATCCTACTTCCATCCTAATTTCATTAGCAGTAAATGCACTAGAAGAAATGAGCTTATCAATGCTTGTCGCAAGATCAAATATACTTTGATAAGAAACAGCTTTAACCTCAATCTTTTGTCCTTCAAGATACTCATTCATTTCAAAGAATTTCACGTTTGCTTCATCTGATATCTTTTTTAACAAAGGTTTTGCCGTGAAAAGCATGTAATTTTTCGTTTGCTTTTCTACATCCGCCATATCCCCATATAACAAAGATGTTGGAATACCGATAGCCATTGCTACTTGATTGAGAAAACCATTCGTTACTTTGTTTATTTCTTCCACACTTGGACCATTAGCGGAACCATTATATACTTCCTTGTACTCAATCCCTTTTTGTTGCGGAACAATAGCAATATCTTTATCACCAATTGCCTTATACATATTGTCTATAAACTCTTGTAACTTTGTTACCTGTTCTTGCGTTTTAGCACCAATCATATCCATATCAACTGTGCCGCGAACTTGGTTTTTACGTTTTTGGGAGTTTAATATTCTACCGAATAAGTCGCCATAGTCAGCAAAAAGCCCATCTATAAGCGTTGATAACTTATCATTTCGATATTTCAAATGGATAACTTCACTTTGTTTAAAACTTCTTTTGAAAAGATAGTCTTTTACCGTCACATTCGTAAATATATCTTCAAAAACAGCATATTCATTATGCTGAAAGTCATCTGCAATGAGTAGATCACCATCATCAGCTTGTATGACTAAACATTCATTATCATAAATAAGCTTACGAACGAACTTTTCCCAAAAAGTGCTGGCTGTCATATTCTTGTTTGGTCTAACATTCAAACGATAGTAAAGCTCATCCTGTACAAATTCTTTTTTATTCTTTACTCTGAATTCCGATTGACTAATTGTTCTTCCTAAAAAAGATATACAAGTATCAATTGCCAATCGTTTCATATGAGCTCTATTTGCCGCATCAACAAACATGTCTACATCAAACATAAATGCTATTTCTTTATTTCTGTTTAACACTCCATCCAGCCATCCAATTGTTCTCACCCCCTTCACTAGAATTTGATATCACCTATTACAAAGTCTGTTGATTCTTGTATTTCATCCGCTCTATAAAGGGCATGTACAAAACATTGGAATCCGTCAGTTTTCCTTCGCACAGGTTCCTTCTTTTCATATATTTTATTTCCATCACCCTTGATAACAACCAGTACGTTTTGTGTATACCAACGCATAAGAGGGTTATCATCAAAGATAATTTGCTTATTGGCAAACGCCATTTCAATACGTGGAGCTAGTAAACTATGGATTGCTTTTGGATTTCGTATAACTTCTATTTCAAACCCTTCCGCGACTAATAAAGGTCTGATTGCTTCCATTCGGAAATTATCAGCTATAATTTTCTTAACGCCATATTGTTCACGCATTTTTACAAACCAATCGACAATGTGTTGAGGATTGATAGTTGGCTCGTCCACAACAGTTAATAAGCCTTGTTCTTCCCATTCTTTTATTGGCGCAAACTTCTGTTTTTTAAACTCACCTGCTTTTTTGGAATATCCATAATAGATATCAACAAATTCTTTCCGCACAAAGGAATGAGTTTTAAAAATATACTCACCAGTTTGTCTAAATAAAAGACCGCATGCCGCGAAATCTCGAATACTTGCAAAGTCTAACGATCCAATACATTCTTGGCCATGTAAATCTGGAAACGGTCGATCTGTAGCAAGAATTTCTGACCATTTTGCAACAGAACGTTCTAAGTTTGTAACAGGTAAGTTCATACGCTTTGTCATGAACTCTTCTCGGTTGCTTGGATCGTCTTCTAAATCTTCGTATTCTTCCTTTATCGTTTCAAGTAGCCCTTCGGCATACTCACTTAATGGCTTTGATAACATAGGATTCGCAAGCTCCCAATTATCAAGATCATCTACTTCTGTTTCGTCATTCAATTTACAAATGAAAGGAAAGATAGCATTCGGACGTGCTTCACCGTTTAAAACCTTCATTGCTTTTTCTTTTTGCTTATCTAAGAAACCATCACGTACATATCCATCTGTACCAATATAAAACTCACGTGGGTTTTTCTTTTTACCTAATCCGCTGATGTGGACGCGAACATCTTTATTACTTTCGTATTGATGTATTTCATCAAATACAACCGCACCATCACGCAAGCCATCTTTTGTAT
Source organism: Bacillus multifaciens (assembly GCF_030756675.1). Classification (GTDB taxonomy): domain Bacteria; phylum Bacillota; class Bacilli; order Bacillales; family Bacillaceae_G; genus Bacillus_A; species Bacillus_A multifaciens. Next base: position 85,091 of record NZ_JAVBXD010000014.1, on the reverse strand, counting down.
CTCCATTTGAAGTTCTAAACTTCAGTACACTTTCAGTAGCCTTTGAAACTGTTTGAGTTAACGTTGTTTTAAAGGCTCTTTGTAAGACTTCATTTTTCTTCACACATTTATGAACTTCGTCAGGGCTCGTTTTTGCTTGCTCTTCACTATTCGCAACAACTGAAATGTTATACTCTGGAATGCCATGTAATTCACTAATTAAAAAGTGAATAATAACAGAAATTAGACCGTTTTTACCGCCACCACGTCCTAACATCCACAGGAATTTACGATAAAATACACGTCCATTTTTCTTATAAAATAAAAAGACGAATGCTATTAAGAATTTTTGAAATGGCTGCAACGGAAAATACCACTTCTCACCGAAGTTGATACAATCCTCAATCATTTCATCGTCAAAATACAAATCGTCCCTATTTAAAACGTATTTTTCTAGATATTCAATTAACAGTTCTCTTTCTTTGTTGAACTTTATTTTTCCAGTTCGATGAAGTTCAATGTATTCATCAATGTACTTTTTCCTAATCATGTTAAATCACTTTTACTATAACCAGCCTTAGGGATATTAGGTTTACGAACAAACTTTATATCTCTTCCTAGCGCAATTAAAGAACTGTTAATTTTATTCCTTTCACTTATAAGAGGATGGGCTTTAACAAAAACTTGAGATCCGTTTTTGACTGTCACCGATTCGCCTTCTTTATTGACAGTTCTGTTTATTTTTCTAAATGCTTTAACTAGATCAATGTATCGTTCTACTTTTTCAACCTCGACTAAATCTGTAATTTCAATACTGTTCATGAGCTGTTCTTTTAATTTTGTAATGCTAACAGCCATCTACCCACCCCCCCTTACGTGCGTAATTTCGAAAAAAACCTGACAGTTAACCCCCTCCTCCGGTGCCCCAGTTCCCCAAAGAAACTGAAATAAAAGAGGGGGGGAGTATTAAAAACTATTTTTCTACCATTTTTCATCGTGTTCCCATTTATTCTGTTTCTTTTCAAACGTTCTTCCGTGTTCTTTGTTATGGCAATTCACACAGGATGTTTCAAGATTATCTTCATCAAGTGCAAGTTCAGGATAATCTTCAAGCTCTTTTTTATGATGGACAACGAGTTGAATCTTCTTACGCTTTGCACTCTCACTGTATTCGTTGGTGTCTGTTTGTACTCGACCATTTCGTTTACATTCCTGGCACTCATAGTTGTCACGCTTCTTTACTCGTTCTCTTGTACTCTTCCACTCAGGACTATCATAGAACTTACGCTTCTGTTGTTTGGTTTTGTACTCTTTCATCGATCGCTACAACTACCAGCATAAAATAGTCTTTCAGCTTCCATAAGTCTTCTATGATATTCAACTAAATGAGGATCACAGTTATTGATTACTAATATATGTTTCTTAACTTGTAGCAAATCCATCCGTACTGTATGTGTATCTTCAGTTGTATTACAAATCTGTACATCTTCCTTTAGCTTTAATGCTTCAACTAATTCCTCCGTCGAGAAGGTAGACAATAATTCTGATTCATCTTTATTCTTGCAATCTGTACATTGACATTCAGCAATCTCAATTCCATCCACAAACAACTTTACTTCTTTCACAATAGGATGATTGTGCTGTATGATCTTTGTGTTTACACACTTAGTGCTATCTTCTACGTGTTCAATATGAATATAAGGACCTGACTTATGATAATAGCCATCTGTCTTCCAATCAAAGCTAACCCTTACTTTCCCTTTAATCTCTTCACCTTTGTAGAGCACAACAGGAACAGTATCAATATCTGATTGCACAATTTGTACTAAAGGTTCTTCTTTCCCTTTTGTATCGTCTGATTGTTTATATTTATTAATCATCCACATATCTACAAAAGCACCGTTACATTTCGGACAAACCGTTACTTCTTGATATTTAACATCTGGCGAATGATGCACTTTAATTTGATAGTTACAAACTAAACAACATCTAGAAATGCTACGCGTTTCTCCTCCACACATTACCTTCACTCCTTATCTTTCCTTAACAGTAGTGCCAAAGATAGTTACTATTATTAAATTTTGATACCTGATTCAGCAGCGTTAATACGGTCTATAATTAATTTGTGTTGTAGCTTAGTAACTGATCGTTCCAATTCTTCCGTTCTACATGCTAACGAGTCCAGTGATTCTTTCAACACATGATTTTCATTTTGCAAATTATCAACTTTCTTTTCTAAATTATTAATTTTAAATTCAATAATTGTATTATCCATCATTCATCATCCTTTTCAATCAAATGCTCAATCCCTTTTACTCTTTCATCATCGACATACATCGGAATCCTTTTTAAAATTTCAAACATGTCTTGAACCGACTGAATTTTATTTGGGTCAATCTTATGTAAATGTGAAGGTTTTAATATTAATGTTTCAGTCTTCATTTACACTCACTCTCCTCAAAATAGACTCTTGAATATATCTCAACTATATTGTATTATCTAGATGCGGACATTTATTAAACTATTCAAGTTATTATCAAACCATTTTCTTACCTTTTTTCAGAACCTAGCTTCCTTAGGTTCTTTTTTTTATGCAAAATAAAAGAAGAGCACCTGTTTCCGCAAGCGCTCTTCCTTGGGCAAGAATTGGGATTACGATATTCCTTTTAACAAAAGTTAAACGGTGTACAAGTAGTATATGCTTGTCCTTCGCAAAATGTGAAAAGAGCATCTAAATGGATGCTCTAACTTCTGCTATTCTCTTATTTAATACACATACGGTATGTGAAGTTTTATCCTTCTCTCAATCATTTGATATCGATTTATACTGCTGCACGCTAGACGATCTGACATCAAGTGACTGAGAGAAGAACAAAAGCTCTCCTATTAGCGTGATCATTCAATCTGCACCATTGCAGCTGGATTCGGATTTGTAATTTCGCCGCTAATATGGAACCGTTTAAATTATAAAAGTAACCTTGTGAGTCGTGTTATTTCCGCCACTTCTCACAATACAAATATATCACGTTGAATCCAAAACAACCGGCACATTTGCGGTCAAAAAACGGTCACGACTCTGCCACTTATTTTCATTTAAATTTATGAGAGCTCACCGATCTTAAAATTAAAGTAGCTTTAAGTAACTGGAACAATTTAAGGATATCTACTTTAGTAATAGAATCATAATCATGAAAACCATGTGCTATAGAATTCCGATTAAGTTTTTGACATAATTCATCAGGTATCTTTATAAATGTATTCTTATATGTCCGAATTATAGATAAGACAAAAACGTTAATTAAATGCTCTTGTTCTACTTCACTATATTCTTTATTTTTAATCTCATTATAAAGTTTAAATACTCTTGGCTTTTGTTTAACCAATACTGCATCTTTATTGATAGTTCCTGCGTACCAAGATGTGAAAACATGTTCAAATGCGGCAAACAACGGCATCACACATAATTTATAGAAACCACCTTTGTATGCCTCGTAAGTTTCTTGAATTAAGGTTATATGAAGTTCATACATGGAATCTTGAACTATCTCTGCAATGTATGTCTCGAGGTTACGTTCAATATAATCTGATAAACCCTCTTCAGTTAACTCTTTATCCCCCATCACATTGAGTATATCAATATCTAAACACCAAAAACCTTCCTCTTGTTTTATTAACAATTCACTCGTTTCTGTTATTTCTTCCGCTACTTTATCACGGATAGAGCTCAAATCAATATTATTAAAAGTCTCTACTATTTTCTTAATGTTCTCCTGCATGTCCATAAATGATTGCAGTCTTTTTGACATTTCCACCATTGTTTGAGCATTTTTTTGAACTTGTATTAGCGGATGCTTAGTAAATGCTTCTGTTAGCTTTTCAACATTTTCTTGCATGTCCATAAATGGTTGCAGTCTTTTTGACATTTCCACCATTGTTTGAGCATTTTTTTGAACTTGTATTAATGGATAATTATTAAATGCTCCTGCTATCTTTTCAATGTTTTCTTGCGTTTTTGTGATTGCTTGAAGATCCTCAGACATTACTTTGCATTCACTATGTTCAATCAAATTACATTCCTTATTAGTATCAAATGTCCAAGTATAAGCCTTATCACTTTTATCTTCATTTTCTATCCTCTTCTTTTCAAAAAAGTTTTCATTTCCCACTCGAATCCCCCCTATCTCTTTACTTAGTATTTTAACATTAAAAATAGAGTTCTTTATAATATCATCCTCCTCACTTACCCATATCTTATATTGTGTGTAACTGACCTAATAGCTGAATCCCTTGATATCATTGATTTAATTAAACTTTCTCTTTTGAGTTACACAGTACGAAATTTATGAGTAACTGTATAGATTTAAAAAGAAAAAGCAATGCTTAGATTTTAAATCTAGTCATTGCTTTATCCATTGCATCTTGATTTACACCTATATAACGTAACGTGACCTTCTCTGACGAGTGATTGAATATCTCCATAAGTAATGCTATGTTTTTCGTTTGAGTGTACATATGATACCCGTACGTCTTTCTTAAGGTATGTGTTCCTATTTCATCTAATCCGAATTCTGCCGCTGCTCCACTTAATATCTTATATGCCATGCTACGACCAATTGGGCGATTCTTACCCTGTCTACTTTGTAATAGATACTCATTGTCTTCTCTTTCTTCAATAAACCATTTAAGTTCTCTTTTTAATGCTGCAGTAATTTGAATACGTTTTTGTTTTCCTGTTTTCTTTTCCCTCATAGAGATATGACTACCTTTAACATCTCCTACCTTCAATTTCAGAATATCAGAGATTCTCAGGCCTGTATTGATTCCCATAATGAATAAAATATAATTACGTACACTCTTTTCCTTAAAATACTCTTTTAACTGCTGTATCTGCTCTGGATCACGTATCGGTTGAACAAAATTCATTATTCATTACCTCCAGTTTCTTCTGTCTCATAAACTTCTAATCCAAGTGCAAAAGCAAGTTTATAAAACGCTTTAGACTTCCAACGTCGATAAGTACGCTCTGACATTCCTATTTCGTTATAAACCATGTAATCACATACATCCTCTTCTTCTAAATAACGTTTATAAATAATATCTCTTTGGACACTTCCTGCACGTCCGTTTCCTAATCGATTTAGAAACTGATCAATACGTAATGACATTCTTTCAAGCCACTCTTCTCGTTTGCTTTGTTGAATATTCGTTATAGCAACATCTTCTAACGGCTTACCAACTGCATGTGTAGGACCGTGCTCACGCATTTCATAAGAAGGAGTGACTTTCATTTCTTTACGCATCATCCCAAATTGCCTATGTATACGCACGCTTTCCAACACACCTTCTAATTCCTCCTGTGTTGCTGCTCTATCGATTTTTGGTAAGAAAGATAATTGTTTAGTCATGTAAGACCACTCCTTTTTATTTTTGATTACTTTTGTCTTAATGCACCGCGTCTACGCTCATATCGCGGACCACGAATCCCCATCAAATCCTCGATATCTCGTTTACTCAGCTGTTCCTTACGTTTTTTCTTCTTTTGCTTTTTCATCTGCTGTGATTGTTTTTTCCACTCACGTAATTGGTCTTTCAACGCTTTCATTCTCCACATCTCCCTTTTATAAAATAAAAAGGACACCAATCACTATGCAGCAAATAAGCAACTGCTCTAGTAATCTGGTGTCCTCTGGTTTTCCAGCCGGACTATATTAAAAATTACTCTCTCACCCATTTAAATGTTGGATCAAGTACTCCTTGTGACGTATAAAACATCCGTCCAAGCTCAATCGTTGAAATTGAACTACCAAGCAATTTAGCAAAATGAATCGCTGCATTCTTTTTAGCTTTACAAATATCCTTCGCTTTTTTGTTATTTCCATATTTGTAAGTAATACATTGTCTAGATCTTCTATGTCTCATTCTTCTTCTCTCCTTTCCATTCAAAGGATTATTTTGTTGAGTTTTGTTCTTTATCAAATGGACCAATATCTTCACCATATGAACCTAAGTACATTTCTCTATCATGCTCCCAACAATTCCGACACATCTTTTTACCAGGTGCAAAGTCAAATAAATGTGGATCTCGTAATTCTTTGCTAACATTGTCACACCATCCACATTCTCCACCGTTCTCATACTCCGCCATAATCATATTAATTTGATGATCTGAAATATCCACCATGCCAATCACTTCAGCTGGGCCAATATCACATATATCATACTTATTCGGCATACCGTCATATCCATAACATTCCATATAATCATCTGTCGTTTTGTTTAAATCGATAACTAGCTTATTATCAATTAGTTTCAGTTCAAATCTTTTCATTCTTCATCCCTCCGCATAATATTTTCAATTCTGCACATACTACAAACAGGCTGGTAAACAGCCGTAATCCATTTTGTAGTATATTCTACATTCTTTCTTTTTTGGGACCGAGCAGTTAGCTTTTGCTAGCTGCTTTTTTTGTATAATATTTTACCATCTGCAGATACTATAACTGGCTACTCATAGCTGTACTCCATTTGTAGTTTTATTTTCCTCTCCCTCGAGGAGGAGCAGTTAGCTTTTGCTGACTGCTTTTTTCGTATAATATTTCACCATTTGCACATACTACAGATAAGCTGTTTTAGCAGCTTAGTCCAGTTTTCTTTCTCTTAACCCTTTTTAGAGAGCAGTTAGTTTTTGCTAGCTGCTCTTTTCTATCTCAACGTTTTTCTCTTTTCCGTATAATATTTCTTCATCTGCACATACTACATTTAGGCTACCCCTTAGCTATTCTTGAATCCTCTCTTCTGATGAGCAGTTAGCTTTTGCTAGCTGCTCTTTTCATTTCCTCGTCTCTTTCCATTCTCTTCAAACTAATCAATACATCATCTAACGTTCTTATATCCATATCTATTCCCCTTTTCTCTTAAAAACGTTTTTATTCATTCCGTTGCGGATAAGTACGAAATAAAGTCCTTGTATTCATTGTTCAGGCATTCTTTTTCATCACAATTTAGTTGCTGATACATATGGCGCAGTGTAAGTCGTTCCGGAAATATTAGATCGCCATTTGTCCACAATTGCCAACCCATACCGAATACAATCATGACCTTATCGAAGTCTATCTTGACCACCTTCAATTCCCCTTTTCTACAAAATGAAATTTTTGTTTAGTTTTCATTTCTTTCTATATAAAATAAGATTCCTTGTCCTTTTACTTCATCATTTAATATCTTTGCTCTGTCTTCAGCTTCTTTATAAGTAGAATACGTCTCTACAACATGTTCTTCTTCAGAACAACTAAATTTGACTATCGAATACACCTCTTTGTCTTTAATGATTTCTTTTACTACAAAAATTTTCATTCCTCATCCTCCTCAAGTACCGTAACAGTTAAGTATTTTCTTGTTTGCTCTCCTTTGCTCCGGATTAAATTTTCAGCTTAGAAATTAGAATCCGATTTCCTTTAACCATGTACCTTTACTGTTATAAAAATTAGCTGTCATATGTACGTTTCCGTACTCTTTAAATATGTTCCGGATTGCTGATTTCAAAGAGCCTTTGTGAGTTATCGTTTTTCTCTTTTCTTCTTTATCTGTACTCTTGAAAAATAGTTCAATTCGAAAAGTATCATTCCATAGGTTCATTAATTTTACCCACCTTGCTACTAGTTGCGATAGGTAAGACTTTGAAGTTATCTCCATCTTTTCCCCCGCTTAGCACTGTACGTGCGACTTTCATCGCATACAGCGCCCCATCTTATCCTTTTATCCTAAAGCAACTAGATTACAAACAATGTTGTACTCACCAACGTATTAATTCCCTTTTCTTACGAAAAGTCACATCATCTTACTCGATCCTGTGAGTTACATCCAGTTGACTTAGTTTTCAACGAACAAGACTAGGGACTATCCCTCCACATTTGTTATGTGCTTCGTCGGTACTGTGTCCCCACCTTCACAAGAATGAAGCAATTTCGGTTCGTTAGAACCTTATATGCATCTGTCCGCTAGTAGGCGTTGGTGACAGTTTCTTGCTTACCACGTTCCGATTGACTTAGCTATACATATATCCTTAGGTGCTTGCTTTAAGCCTGTTATCTTTACATCCTCATTGTTAGATGTTCCGAATTTTATACTATTTACTATTACTTTTCGGTAGATAACGTCGTCATTAACGACATACACATTTCTAATGTATTAAACGTTTAGACCCGTACATTCGCAAGTTCGCCAGTCCATTTGGACATTCTCACCATAGATATTTTGTAGCATCCCGACCTATCCATTACCATATGATTTCTCACTTAGGTTTTGTTCAGCCGACTTCACCTAGCTTCATACAATTTGTGACTACTATCACGCCTTGCATGTAGGAGTATCAGACAAGTAGTTTCAGCTCAACCTGACGGCTTTCATTCCTACTTTCAGTCAATCAGTTGTTGTCATCAAATTGATAACCCTCCTATTTCGTGTTTACACACTTATAAGGAAACGTGTCGCACAAATAGCGTTTTTGTTATAAATTCATCTTTTTCGTTGCCTTACATTTAAACTCTTATATATGGTAAAATATAGTGAATATACATTTTAAGGAGGTTTTAATATGCCACACGAAGTTTGGCTTCCTATGCTCCTAGCAATATTCGTCGTATTTTTCCTTGATAAAGAGGAAAAACACAAACAATAACTTTATTTCTCTGTTCCAGCTTAAATATATGTACGCAATATTTAAGCTGGTATTTTTTCGTTGCGATAGGTAATACTTTGAAGTTATCTCCATCTTTTCCCCCGCTTAGCACTGTACGTGCGACTTTCACCGCATACAGCGCCCCATCTTATTCTTTTATACTAAAGTAACTAGATTACAAACTTTACGAAGTTTGTTTATTTTCTTCAGTTGATTATCGCTCAATTGAAGTATTCTCATATATGTTTTAATCGTTTCTTCATTTGTGGCGTGTATCAGTCTATGGACAAATTCATGTACAATAATTAGGTTATTAAACTCGTCAGTACCTCCCATACCTCTCGGTATTTTATGGTGGCAGTGCACATCTTCGGCTGTTAGGAAGATTCCGGTGACAGCGCATTTACCATTTTGCATGGAATATCTCGATATTCTGTTATCTGCGTACTCCAGGCTCTGTCTTTTATTGGAGGATAACAACATTTTTTGCATTTCATTGGCAATGTTACCTTTTAGGCTTTTGATGAGTTTTTGTCTTCCTTTTCTAGTGTAGTTGCAAATGTCTTGACTGAAACTTTGAGGGAATCGTGTTTGTATATCCGCTAGTGGATATACATGATTACCTGCTATTTCAAAAGTTCTATAATTGTTCCTATGAGTTCTTTTGTATAATGCGTTTGCATTGGTAGGAATCTTATATTTCCCTATCGATTTCAGACGATTAAACAGGGTTTTCGAGAGACGAAAGGCTATTTCAGTAAAGTCTATAGTTACATGTGTTGCGATTTTGTAATAATTTTTAATGCCAAGCACATAGGAATTATAGTCCTGTACTGTTTTTCCTGATGGACTCTTTTGAATTGCTTTAATCAGTATCCTTGCTTTTTCAAGGATATCCTTTATCTTTTTCTTGCTTACATGTGTGTTCGCTACATGTCTTTTGTTCTTTTTGACCGATTTAATGGAGAACCCTAGAAAATCTGAAGATTTTCTTTTTAGGTTAGTTATAGTTGATTTTTCATTAGATATATTAAGGTGTAATTGATTTTTAAGGTAACCTTCTACCGCATAGAATATTTTTGTTGCAGATTGATGATTGTTTGTAAATATTTTAAAATCATCCGCATACCTGACTATATACATTCTCTTTAGTTTTGCTTTTGCTAAACGATAGTTTTTAGTTTGGATTGTATGTGGTTTTCTTGTTTTGATAGTATCCCACTGACTAGATATCCACCAATCCAAATCATTTAATACGACGTTGCTGAGTAATGGACTTAGGATTCCTCCTTGCGGAGTCCCTTTTGTAGGGATGCCTTCTCCTTTAATTGGTGCTTTTAACATTTTCGAGATGATTGTTAGTACTCTTCTATCAGTTATACCTATGTTATATAGTTGTTTCAGTAATTTAGAATGGTTTATGTTATCAAAGAAACCTTGTATATCAATATCTACTACGTGACTGTATCCTCCTCGATTCATCAAGAATTGACACCTAGCCATTGCATGATGTGTTGACCTGTTAGGTCTGAATCCATATGAGTGTTTGTAGAATTTCGCTTCACATATTGGCTCTAGAACCTGCTTGAACATTTGTTGTATCAATCTATCTCTCATAGAAGGTATTCCTAATGGGCGTTTCTTTCCATTTGGTTTCGATATCTCTACCCTACGTACTGTATTAGGTTTGTAGTCTACGAGAGCTTTTCTTATATTATCAACAAAAGAATCCACATCTTTCATTTTATAGTGGTCAATTGTAATACCATCTGTACCTTCGGTTTTAGAACCATTGTTAGCCTTTATGCTTCTATATGCCAATAGAATATTTTCTTTTGATATGATATGTTTATATAGATTTACACCTTTGGTGGCGTTGTTTTCACTACGTTGATATAAATCATCGAACACTTTTTGCATATCGTAATATTCTGCATGTCGTAATGTTGTACTCACCGATGTATTATTTCCCCTTTCTTACGAAAAGTCCCATCATCTTACTCGATCCTGTGAGTTACATCTAGTTAATTTAGTTTTCAAAGAGCAAGACTAGGGACTATCCCTCCACATTCGTTACATGTTTCATCGGTACTGTGTCCCCACCTTCACAAGAATGAAGCAATTTCGGTTCGTTAGAACCTTATATGCATCTGTCCGCTAGTAGGCGTTGATGACAGCTTCTTGCTTACCACGTTCCGATTGACCTAGCTGTGCATATATCTTTAGGTGCTTGCTGTAAGCCTGTTATCTTTACATCCTCATCGTTAGATGTCCCGAATTTCATATTATTTACTCTTACTTTTCGGTAGATAACGTCGTCATAGACGACATACACATTTCTGATGTATCAAGCGTTTAGACCCGTACATTCACAAGTTCGTCAGTCCTATCGGACATTCTCACCGTAGATATTTTGTAGCATCCCGACCTATCCATTACCATATGATTTCTCACTTAGGTTTTGTTCAGCCGACTTCACCTAGCTTCATACAATTTGTGACTACTATCACGCCTTGCATGTAGGAGTATTAGATAAGTAGTTTCAGCTCAACTTGACGGCTTTCATTCCTACTTTCAGTCAATCAGTTGTTGTTATCAAGTTGATAACCCTCCTACTTCATGCTTACACATTTATAAGGAAACGTGTCGCGCAAATAACGATTTTATTAATATTTAAATTTCCGTTTGTACAATATTTTCAACAAAGTAAACTGGCATTAACTCAACGACTCTGAACCTACCACGCACAATCCCACCTGCATTAGAATCGTAATAAGAACAAAGAACAATTTTAGAGTCGTCACTAACATCTTCTACTTTCATATAAGACGCCTCGCCATCTTTTACACAGTCTCCAATTTTAAATTCATTCAATTCACGACCTGCGCTCCCAAACATTCTACGACGTATTTCATTTGCAATTTCTTTTACTGTGGCTTTCCTATATGTTGTAGCTATTTGATTAGAACCATCCACTACATGATCCGTTTTCATATGCCCTTCGCGCTTTAAATAGTCAACTTCAATTATTTTACAAACATTTTCCCACGACCACGCAACAATCCAATCGCCAACTTTAAATGTTTCTTGATAATCCCATAATTCATTTTTAACAACATATATTTCAACATGATTACCACCCGAATAACGTAATCTGTTCCTTTTAGTAATCTTGATTTCTTTTCCATCGGATCGGCGTTTGAAAACATCTCCTTCTTTGAAATGCCCCTGCTCCATCCCTAAAAGAATCTCTCCACGCGTTATTCCTTTTGTTTTCATATCTATCATTCTCCTTTACTCCCAAATAAGGATTTTATTAAAACAACGTCATCTGGCCGCTCTTATTCTGCTCTTCCAATTCCTTTATTCTCTTCTCAAGCCTTTGTATTTCTTGTTTTAAGAGATGAATCGTTTTATTGTTGTTATTTCGTAAATTAAGGCACCTTCTATGCACCATGTTGTCGTACTGATCAAAATCAATCTCATCTTCAAAAATTAATTCTTCGCATATCGGACATTCACCTAAAATGCAACCAGATGCCATATCCATTCCCCTTTTCTACAAGATAACTATTTTGTCTAGTTTTATAACGCTCGTTTTTCTCTTAACAATTGAATGTTATTTATAGTAACCGTATGAGCGCCATTTGCTTCTTTCAATATTTCCATTAAGTCTAAAACGTCTTTTTTACTATTTAGTTTCGAACGACTAACAAACAAATACGTACCTTCTGAAAATCCATTTACGAGATGATTTGTGTAAGAAATCAAATACTCAAATCTACGTGGTTTCATTGTTCTCATTCTTCATCACCTTTTTCTATGATGTTTTTTACTTCGTTATTTATAGCTTGCATGTCTTGATATGCACCTAACATATCTTTTGTCTTAAGATTGCGTATAGATAAATACATATGCACATTCCATCTAACCGCTTTAAATCTACCTCCACTTTTCCTTTGCTTCTCTAATTTAATAACAGCCCGTCTACGAACCATTTTCATTACGTTCCCTCATTCCCGTGCAAAATAACGCTTTGATTACGATTGCTTACCAATCTCTTTATCTAGTCTTTGTTCGAATACTTTCCTTTCTTCCTTAGATAACGTTTCAAAGAACCATTTTTCCGATACCATTACAGTCGTTGTTGTACCATCATCCTTACGAACTGTTCTCAATACAAGAAATCCTTTTGGACGTTTATTTGATTGTTGGTCCCAAAGTGTTCTATTAACTTCCATCATTCCAGGGCTAATTTTTCCATTTAATCCAACATGTACAAAAGATGCACTAAATGCACAAACACTATCGCCCTCTCTTTCTAAAACTTCAATTTCCATATGCTGAAACTTATATCTACTACCCATAAGTGTTTTTTCTTTAATCATCTCAATCTCTCCATTTCTTAATAAAATTCAAATTGTATTACATTGTTTTTTCGTTTTTTCCTCAAACTCTTGTAATTCTGCCTCAAATTTCTCTACTGGTTCTTTTAACTTATTAACTTTCAGTTTTAAGTCCTCAACAGATTTCTCAAATTCCTCTTTAGATACAAGAATATCCATATCAATCCATCCCCTTAACTTATTTTCTCTTTTTCATATTCCTTTAGTTTTCTATAAAAAGTAGCAATTGGTCTTAATATCCGTTGTCCTGGCGTTGATGGTTTACGTCATTTTTTTCAATGTATGCTTTCTCAATTTCTTCTAATGTGAACCCAAGCAATTCACCTAATCCTAAATAATGGGCCAATAGATAATCCGCTTTATCCTGCATTGGATCTTTCTTCAATTCAACAGCAAGTGAATATAGTTCAAAGTATTGTTCCGTTGCATCGCTGCACTTAATTGATGCTGGAAATTCCATCGTTACTTCCAAATCGATACAAAGGCTAATCGCAAAGTGTAATCCGTCAACATATTCCTCAAGAAGTGGATTTTTATAACCTAAATGCCCATGACCTTCGCATTCTGAGCACTGAATATATTCATGTTTTGTATTGCTATAAGCATCATCAGTAATCGATTCAAAATTCATATCGCCAGAACCACAGCATACAGAACATTCAATAGGGCTTTTAGTAATTGGATTACGGTTATTACTCCAAAACTTGAAAACACGCCATTCTTTCATACATTCTCCTAGCTCGTCTAAGAATGCTAAAATACGAAATTCAAACGTTTCTTCTCTGGTAAGTCCTTTAGTTGTTAATACACGATTATCAAAATCAGATTGCATTAAAAATAATTTAGTTAAGTTCATTTTCATCCGCTCCTTATAAATAACTTCTCTTTTATTGTTTCGACTTCAATACTCCAGATTTCACAAATATGTTTCGCCATGCTGTTGCAACTTGATAGTTTTCTACTGACTTTGCACGACGTAAAATAGCTTTCCTGATCTTCCTTTTCTTTAACTTAGCCATCTTCATCTCTCCTCAGTAACCAATTGAATCATATTTAAATTTATGAAATTTTACTATTCAATCTTTTCTGTGTACTTTGTATCTACACGAATAGCTTTACCATTTACCCAAACTACAACTTGTTCACCGAATCCAGTTTGTGGCCTTTCGTATGGAGTAACTTTCCCGTCTTTAATTACAATAATCTTGTCCGTTGTAACATCTATTTCAGCTGTTAATCTTTTAATTTGTTGAGATTTTGTAAAGATTTCTTTAGACATATATGTCCCACCAATCTATTAAGTTATAATCAACGTAATCATCTATCGATGAATACCCTATGTTATGACCAGATTACTTCTGGTCCTTTTTATTTCAAATACTCCACAACATTGTTAGGACAAAATCCGCTTCCTAAATATATCCGTGCCGGAATAGCTTCTTTATGGTCCCGTGCTGCTTTACATAATTCTTCAGCTGCTTCCCAACTAAACGCATTGTCCTTTTCACGATTAAACCGCCATATTGCAACTGCATGCTCTTCGAAAACTTCGTAACGATCATCAGCTTTTGTTGTCTTCGGAAGCTCATCAGTGCTTCGCGCATTCCGAGGAACTACTACGCACACATCTGTATATGTAATGTTTCCTGTTCTTCTTTTTACTTTTGCTTTTGTTACATCAAACTCCATGATATTTGGCTCAACTTCAAAAATATTTAACTGCTTTGCCATTGTTTACTTCACTCCTTATTAAGCTGATATTATGGAATTTATTTACCAAGCCATCCCTTCGATTCACCTTGAGCCATAATGGCATTTATTAATTCATCTGCACCTTTTCTGCTTATGAACATTCTTCCATCAAGCAACTCAACGTTATCATCTGAGACTTCACCAGTTACAAAGCAAGCTTTCTCATGTTTTCTTAAAACAATGTCTTGGTTATTAACATGTATTTCTAACGGCGTACCTACAGCAATCCCTAAAGTTCTACGCAATTCAACTGGAATCACCACACGACCAAGCTCGTCCATTTTTCTTACAATACCTGTATTTTTCATTAGTAATCCTCCCTTATTAACTAGCTTTTTGCTGTTTTTCTAATTCAACTTTTTGCACCATTTCTTCAAAAAGATGTAACCGAGCTTCCCGACGTTCCTTATAAGTAGATTCTTGCTTTTTTGCTACCTCACACGTGCATCCATCAGTTGCGATTACACCTGGATAGATTTCCTTACGAATGATTCCAGTACCATTACATACGCACATTCTTACTCCCCCTTATTAGAATCCTAAGTTTGCAAGCCTTTGATCTGCTGTAGTAAACTTCAATACTCGTGAATCTCCTAATAAACGACTAACTGTTTTAGCATCATATTTATTAAAAAGTTGTTTTCCAGTAAAGTTTGTTGTAGTAAATGTACTCATTCCTTGTCTAGCATTTGATACCGCATATAAAAGACGCTGTATGAAATCTGAAGCTTGTCTATTTGAATCTGTCGAGCCGCTTTCTGCACCAAGATCATCTAATACAACAAAATCAGCTTGTCCAATTAGTTGAACGAAATATTGAAGTGTATATTTACTGCTCTTATCATCGAAAGAATCCATAATCATTCTTGTTATTGCTTCTAATTCCACATATAAACAACTTTTCATCAAATGATAGTTTTCTTCTTCTTGACTGATATCCCAGAAATATTGATTTAATTCATGAAGCATGCTGTATGCTAGGAAACTTTTTGCCGTCCCTTGATTTCCTGTAAATACAACTTTTCTAATTTCTCCGTTCTTTAAATCCTCCAAAGTTTCTTCTACAGCTTTCTTGTGACTGTTCGTTTCATCACAACCAACCCTGTAATCCGATAATCTTGAAAGTGGAATTTTCTTATTTGTAATAACACTTGCCTTTTCCAGCATGTTAAATTTCTGCAATCGATTAATCTTTTTGTAGTGAGCATTAGCCTGTTCCTCTAAAACTTTGTTGTTTTGTTCAACTACACATCTAGGGCAAACAGGTTGTCCTTGATAAATAATCATTTGGACAGGTTTCGTTATCTTTTGACCACCTATTTCATATGAATGCTTCATGCATTGATCAGAATGGTAGTTCACCTTCGATTCCAGGGATTCTGCTAGTTTTTTCATTGGTGTTGCCATTTCTATTCGCTCCTTTTTTACCTTTGTTTTTAAACTCTATTTCTGCTGCATTAACATCAGCCAAAGTACGAATGTTTTTATTAACCCACTGTTTTAAAATGCCCTCAGCATAATTCCATTTCTTCTGCTGTTTCAAAGTACGTTCCATAGCTGCTTGTACAAGTTCTTCGCTTGTATCGTTTACCCATTGGATAATACTATCGGCTACGAATGGATTTAAAATCCCAAAATTATTTTCATAGAACGAAAAGATATTACTATTACTTACATTCTTTGTAGTAATCTTTGTAATAATCTTTGTATTTGTCTTACGTTCTAGCGTATGAGCCTCCTCCGGTTTAACGTAAGAGGGTGTTCCGTTAGAAAGAGATAGGCTGTTACGTTCTAACGTAGGAGGGGTTTCGTCTTTCCAATATAAAATTGAAATTTTTTGTATTTTTTCTGGTATAGGTTCAATAAACATCACATTATTACAACGAGTTCCACTTACAAAAATGGTTCTAAAATTGATTCGTACTAGTCCTAAATCTTTTAAATAATCACAGGCATCTTTCACTTGTCTTTTTGTGAAACCAAATGAATCAGCTAGTTGTTGATAGCTTTTTTGAAGCATATCTGCTTTAAACTTTTGTTTATAACGAACCTGATTACTTTGTTCATCTCTTACCTCAGTTGGTTTGTACCAATAAACAACTTCTCCTAAGATAGTAATGGCTACCATGTTTGGTTTTCCGTTGTCTAATGTAAGTGTTTTAAACCAACCGTGATCGATTACATTTCCTCGGAAGTTCATTTGTCCTATTTGCATTACCTTGCTGTTCAACGAACTCACTCCTTTTCGCAAATCGCGATGTATGATTCTCCAGTTTGAACAATTTTTTTAATGTCATAATTCGGATAGCAAATGCCAAAATATTGTTCAATCTTTTGTTTCAATTCAGCTTCACTATTTGATTCCTTCCAAAATTTCTGAGGTAACAGGACCTGAAAGGGAACTTGATTTATATGCATGTACTATTGCATCGCTTTCCGTGATATACTTAAAATAAAGTTTGTTTTCTTATGGACTCCTGCTGTAACAGGGGTCTTTTAATTTTTTTCATGAGACTGCTTCTTTTTGATTTTCTAGCCAGTTTAAAAAGTCTGATGACTTCACACGTTTACTTTTACCAATTGAAATCGTCGGAAAATCCTTCCGTTTCATCAATGCATATGCCGCTGAACGAGAAATGTTCAATACTTCTGAAATATCACTTGCTTTCAATGCAAACGGAAGTTCTTTAATGCTTGTTGTTTGATTATTCATCTTTAATACTCCTTTCTGATACGAACGTTTAGGCTCATTTATCATCAACATCGCTTGTCCATTGTTTTATAGGCTTGTCAAAGAGATAAACTAACAAACCCACACCGCAAAAGCTCAACATTGCAATTACATCCCCCATCTGAAAACCTCCTAAAATATCGATTTTGTACTATTCTGATATTCGTAGGTGCTAGATTGCTTGATTGATTTCTTTGTCCATCTCTGGGATGATGCCGCGTTTAGCAAGAATCTCATGTATAAAGAGCCTTCCTTTTTGTGTCCAACGAGTATTCATCTTCACAGAGCGTGTTCCATCTGTATGAGTTACATCGACTGTTTTTGATTTTGTATATCCTTGATTACGATAGTTTGAGTACAGCAGCCACTGTTCGTTGACCTTGTATTGCACCTTTTCTTCTTTTAATACTTTGTTAAGGCCCTGGGCTGAAATACCGTAGTCAGCAGCTATTTGTGAAACTGTGACAGTATCTTTCGATTGAAGTATTTGGTCTAGGTATGTAATCTTTGATGCGTTTTCAGCAACTTGTTGTTCTAACATTAAGTTTTTCTGTTCTGCAACATGTCTTGCTTGTTGTTCATGTTTGAGTTGCGAAGCTAATCCGATAATTAAATCTGGATCTTGAAGCAATGCGTTTATTGTTTGTGGCGTCATGTACGCTCCATGTTTTCGGATTGATGGTAGAACTTCTTCAAACACCCATTTTTCAAACTGTTCCGCTTGTGGAAGTTTTGATTTTACGATTAAGCGGTATAAGTTTGGTTCGTTGATGAATTTCTTTTCTTGCATCCTACCAAGAGAATCGGTGACTCGGTGATTTACCGACCCATCTTCCTTGCAATGTTGTCGAACTGCATCTTGTGGTCTTTTATATCCCAATGAAGTCGCAACATCTGTTGCTGGAAAGTATTCTTTTCCTTCTTTGATAAGAATTTCTAAGTTGCCAAACATGTTGTGTGAGAAATTTTGTAGTTGATTCATTTTATGAAACCTCCTTCATATCTAAAATCTTTATGATTTTTTCTCTGACTTTCTTTCCATTTCGTTTGTTTCGAAGGATATCCGATAAATATGGACCAGAGATTCCAAGTAATTCCGCTAATTCTTTTTGCTGCATATTGTTAGCGAAGAGCTTCGCTCGAACTCTCATGCCAAATTCATTTTTCATTCTGTCCACCTCATTTTTAGAAAATAAGCTAATTGTTTAGCTTATCATTGACAATAACTAACTTATTGATTAAAATGTACTCATAGCTAAATAAACCTACAATTATGGCTTTTGTACGTTGGGGAACGTAAATTATAGCTTTTTGTTAGTAGTATTTTGAAAGCTAAATAAGTAGCTTATGCACATAAGTATATTATTCAATCAGTTAGTTGTCAAACCTTTTAACTAACTGATTGAATAAAACTTTTTTTGTGCTGGCTTGAAAGGTTGGTTTATGTGGGTATTACTGAGATAATTAAAGAACTTTGTCAAAATAAAGGAATATCAGTATCTAAATTAGAAGAAGAATTAGAATTTGGTCAAAATACTATTTACCAGTGGAAAAAAAGGACACCTTCTGTTGAACGTGTACAAAAGGTAGCAGACTACTTCGACGTTTCAATTGATTATCTATTAGGAAGAACTTCAAATAAAGATACTATTAAAGATGCAGAAGGTTTTACCGAAAAGGATAGAAAAGACATTGGAAAAAGAATGGAAGAGATACGCAAAGATCTGACAGATACTGATGGATTAATGTTTTCTGGTGAACCTCTTTCTGAAGAAGCTTTAGACTCGTTGATGGATGCAATGGAATACATCGTTAAACATACACAAAAAGTAAATAAAAAATACATCCCTAAAAAATACAGAAAAGAAGACAAGTAGGAGTGATTCAATTGGGCTACTATGAAAAAGACGCAGCATTAGATCTAGCAAAAAAGTTTAATACAACAGACCCTTTTGAAATAGCTGAGAATTTAAACGTGCATGTTTTTTATAAAAACTTGCCCCCAAGTATTATGGGTTTTTATAAGTACAATAAGAAAAACCAGTATATTTGTATTAACGAAAATTTAAGTTTCAATGAGCAAATTGTTACTTGTTCACATGAACTAGGACATTGCAGAATGCATAAGCATGTCAATACTCCGTTTTTACGCGCTAATACATTCTTATCTGTAGATAAATATGAGAGACAGGCCAATTTATTTGCAGTAGAATTATTAATGCCAGATGAGAATTGGCATGCATATGCAAAAGAATTTAAAACTATAAATGCAATGTCTAATCATACAGGGGTCCCAAAAGAGTTATTATTATTAAAACATCAAAAATTAATAGGTTGCTTAGTTTAGTCCGCCATGGACTTTTATTTTTAAACAACAAACGAACGTATATTCTCAAAGAAAGAAGGATTAGTATAATGCTTATAAACTTAGATGATTTCAGAAAAACAAAAAAACGAAATGCCGCAAAATCTATTCAAATGACTAAAATACCTGTTTTCGATCGTATTTTTATTGAAAACAATAAGTTAGTAGGAGAACTAGCAGGAAGTAAACAAAAAATTTTTATTGAACATTTGGACCAAAAGAGTAATAAGAACACTTTTAAATAAAAAGATATCAACCACTCTTTTTTATTTAATTTATATTACACTATATATAAATATTTAGATTTTTATTCCGACATAATTTCACAAAATAACAACAATTTATTCTACAAAAATCAAAGGGTTTGATACAGAAAATATCATATAATTTTTCAAACAAATAAAAAAAGAGCCAAATGGCTCTTTTTAAATTCCTGTACCATGGTCAAAATCTAACATTTTGCCACCTGTTCCACCAGGATCTTTTGCATATGACCATCCAACTCCTGGGTCACAACTTCTTTTATGCATTAGCATAATTTCCAGCCTCCACCGCCTGGGTCTTTCATACGGCCGCCTCCTGGATTAGGATCACTGTCTTTAAATCCCACTCCACCACCAGGATCAGTTACACTCTTCAATCCACCTGGGTCTTTCATAGGTCCCCATCCGCCACCAGGATCAGATACATAATGTCCACCTGGTTCTTTTGTGAAAATGCCCATTCTAATATCCACCTCCTATTTTTAACTATGTAAATATTGTAGCTCACACGTTCTGTATCTGTAAATGAAACAAAAAGAGCTAAATGGCTCTTTTTATGAATGAGTACCAACCTGTTTTGAAATATCACCTATAATTTCATCAGCAAAAGCAATAATTTTTTCTTCGTTTGTTGCTTCTACAATATGAGAAACTTCACTTAAAATATTTAAAGCTGTTTTAATATTCTTATTCGTAGATTTAAAATAAATTACTGTCACGATATCAAGTTCATCTGCAGTTATTAAATTACTATTTATTTTATATTTATCCTTTAGCATTTTCTCATAATTCCATGCCCATTCTTTTGCTAATTGTGTCGCTTTTTTGCTATTTCTTAAAGCATAGTCAAAAGATAGTGTTTTTATAAATTTAGCCTTATGATCCTTTTTAAAGGCAAAATCTAACTTTATGTCTTCAGCCCCAATATCCACTTCAACATTCCGCTCTAAATTCCCAGATATATTCTTTTCATGATTTCTAAATACGCGACTCATAATGCTTTTAACTTCTGTGTCTGTTATACGTTTTGATTTATTAGGATCAAAATATACATATGTTCTAAAAAGGTCTATTTCATCTTTTAAATAATCACGACTTCTAATAGTTCTAATTGGAGAAAATTGAAGCTGATTTACATATATGGATGTTGCCTTTTCTAGAAATTTAGGATCTTTTGCCTGTTGAAGAGAAGGACCGTCGGTAATGGACTGTGTAAAATCGTCTTTGACTCCTTCTAGTACCAATTTTAAAAACTTAACATCCGATTCATCATCAAATTGACTAACACGACTAAAATTGGCAGTCAACTGCAAATTCACATAAGCATCCTCAGGTGAATGAAAAACTAAACCAATATTTATAAACTCTTCTCTAATATCATCTGGCACATATCTAAGAACAGCATATTTACACAAACGTTCCATCTATGACCCTCCTTTCCAATAAGGTAATCCTGGTTTTAATACAGGTAAAGCTTTTTCAATTCTATTCAGCCTATCTCCTAGGTATTCAAGTAATTTTTCTTTTTGGGCACCAGTAACGCCCCATTCTTCAGGAATATTATTTATAATGTCCCACAAAGAATTATCATCTAGTCTTGCCATTTTCTCTAAAATTGAGTTAAACGGATTATGACCATTTACATAGGGGATTAATTTTCTATATACATATCCATCTGGTTGAAGGGGTTTGAAAGCTTCCCCAATTTTGAAATTTAAATTATGTTCATCCCACAATGGACCTATATCAAATGCGTGTGTATGATCCAGAACTACAATTTCCATTTTAGATTGGTCAAACAATAGATTACCACCATTACACTCTCTATCGCAATTACAAACTAGTTGATCGAATAAAATTATATCCGGTATACATTCAATATTCTTCGCTAATTTCAACATACCTGCTCCAGTAATTTGGAACGCCTTTTTTATTCTTTTAGTTCCAAAATGGAGACCTGTAGTAACAGTATCCTCTGTATGTTCTGAAACTTGCTTTCCAAAATCCCCAATAAAAGTGTCATTAACTTGTACCAAAGATGGAGAAGCAAGGGGCAATTCAAGAATTTCGGCTATCTTTGCACATACATATTCATTTGCTAATACCCTTTTTCCTTCTGGGTTTTCTTTAAATTTCACAACATATTGTTCACTATCATCGCATGTAATAATATATGGTTTTGTAACGCCATTTGTGATTTCTTTATGTGCTATTTTTGCTGTCACGATTTCCATTTACCGATGTCCCCTTTTACATGTGAATCATAATTATTTTCTCATTCTGTATTCTCCTTTTTATATATAATGCTAATTAGTTTCCACTCAAAATCGTATAGTAATGGGAGTTTTACAAAATTTTCGTTTATATTATCTAATTAACTTTGGTTTCCATTTAGGTATTATCTGCATTTATATATATAGTCCATTATATCCATTTCGTACCAATATGTAGAGAACTTTTATTCAAATTCAGCTATATTTTTACAAAAATTCATTTTCTATGCTATCATTTCTTGTACCACATATCACAGCTTGTATCTAGAAAATGATTATGACGAGGTGAAAATCATGGCATACTTTCGTAAACGTGGTGAGAAGTGGTCCTTCACTATGGATGTTGGCAAAGACCCACTCACAGGTAAACGGAAACAAATCACTAAAGGCGGTTTTAAAACAAAGAAAGCTGCCCAGGAAGAAGTAGCTAAAATAACGAATAATTTAGCAAGTGGGGATTATGAGAATAGTGATATTCGCTTTTCTCAACTCGTAGAAATCTGGATGCAAGAGAAAGAATCATCATGTAGGCCATCAACATTGTATCAATACAAACGCATTCTACGCTCACGTGTTATGCCTGAATTTGCCGATAAGAGGTTATCAGATATAAAACCTCTGACCGTGCATAATTTTCATCAGAAGCTACTTAAAGAGGGTCTGACTACAAAATACATTTCATCAGTCGATGTTATGTTAAAGCAAATCCTTGATAAAGGCGTAGAGTTAGAAATGATTAGCTCTAATCCTGCTAAGAAAGCAAAGCGGCCAAAAGTGAAAAAGAAAGCGCAAGCTAGTTGGACAATTGAACAAGCAATGAAGTTTATGGAGTACGCCAAAATGAAAGGCAGCTACTATATTGCATTTATTTTAGCACTGCATACAGGCATGCGTATTGGTGAAGTATTGGCTCTACAGTGGAATGATATTAATTTTGAAAATAAAGCTATTCATGTACAAAGGACATTAACGCTCGTGGATGGTAAATATGAATTAGGTGAGACGAAAACAGAAGCATCTAATCGTGTGATCCCAATGACGGAAGAATTAATGGAAGAATTGCTGGAATATCAAAAACATAAAAAAGAGAATTCTTTTGATTTATTAATTTGCACAAGAAATAAAAAAATCGTGCATCCATATACAATACGTTATCAAATGAAAGCTTTGTGCGAAGCAATAGACGTACCGTATATTAGATTCCACGATATCCGAAGAACGTTTACAACTATTTTAATCGATTCTGGCGCAAATGCAAAGGTTGTCGCAAAATTACTTGGTCATACAAATGTTTCCACAACCTTAAATATTTATACTGATACGTATGAGGAACGTCAAATTGAAGCTACTGAAAAGCTCGGAAATGTACTAAAAAGTGGTCGAAGTGGTCAAAAAGTGGTCGTTGATGAAAATCAAGAGGATTAAATCCCGTGGTACAAATGATATAATGCATTTATAGTGTAAGTTTTTTCTTTACACTATAATGAAGTCATTATAGGAAATAATATATAGATTATCATGTTTTAGAAAAAGATGCTACACTGAAAGGGGAGATTATTATAAAGGCTAGCGGAATTGTTGTTGAATATAATCCATTTCACAATGGTCATGCTTATCATATGCAACAAACGAAAAAGTTAACAAATGCGGATATCATCATTGCTGTTATGAGCGGACCCTTTTTACAACGAGGGGAACCGGCTCTCGTTTCAAAATGGGCGCGAACTCAAATGGCATTAGCAAATGGCGTGGACATTGTCGTCGAACTGCCATATGCTTTCGCGACACAAAAAGCCGAAACTTTTGCAAACGGTGCTATTTCAATATTAGATGCTCTTCGTGTCTCTGAGGTTTGCTTTGGGAGTGAAAGTGGTAATATCGAGCACTTCTACAATACAGTTACTTTGCGTCAAACTGAGCAAAACACATTCCATTCCCTCATACAACAATACTCAAAAACAGGAATGAGTTATGCGAAAGCAACTTCTGAAGCGTTTTCATCCTTACAAAAAAACATAACTACTATCGACATTTCAGAGCCTAATAATATTTTAGGAATGCATTACATAGAGGCAATTATCAAACAAAAAAGTTTAATGAAAGCAAGTACAATTACGCGTTTCGCTTCGCACTATCATGACGAAACATTTCAAGATGAACGAATTGCCAGTGCAACGAGCATTCGCAAACAATTATTTAATAATCAGGAAAATTTTTCAACAATTATTCCTTTTGTTCCAAAAATTACAAAACTATTTTTAGAGCAATATAAACATTCCTATCACCTATTACATAATTGGGAGCATTATTTTCACTTTCTAAAATATAAACTCCTAACAATGTCACCATCGCAATTACAAAATATATATGAAGTGGAAGAAGGGTTGGAACATCGAATTTTATCTTCTATCCAAGAAGCAACTTCATTCACAAAATTTATGGAAGTATTAAAAACAAAACGTTACACGTGGACACGACTACAGCGCATTTGCACACACATTTTAACGAACACTACAAAAGAAGAAATGTACAAAGCGCATGTTGAACAACACGCACAATATATTCGTTTACTCGGCATGTCTCAAAAAGGACAAGCATATATATCAGCAATAAAAAAGCAAATAACACTTCCATTGCTTTCTCATGCAAAAACGTTCCAACATCCTCTTCTAGATATAGACCGAAAAGCAAGCGCTGCTTATTGCTCTATTTTACAGGGATCTCTTTGCAGTGAAATGATAAAGCGAGATATAACGCAGCATCCTGTTCGATTTAATGAAATCCAACATATATTTTTATAGAAAAAATCCTCTCTTAAACGAGAGGATTTACTTTTTTTCTGACATTTTATCCAAATACGCTAAGGCGTCATCTAACGTATCTACAGGTATAATCTTCATTTTGGTGTTTATATCTTTAGCTGTTTTCAATGCCTCTTTATAATTCGAATTCTCTTTTCCATTTTCATTTGGAGCAAAGAATACTTCTGCACCTGCATTATGAGCTGCAACTACTTTTTGAGAAATACCTCCAATTGGACCAACTTCTCCTTTTTCATTTATCGTTCCAGTTCCAGCTATTTCGTGACCTTTCGTTATATCTTCTTTCACAAGCTGATTATAAATTTCTAACGTAAACATAAGTCCAGCAGAAGGTCCCCCAATCTTATGCGCATCAATTTTCACATCAGGACTTACTGTTAGCTTCTTATCTGTAATAATAGAAACCCCAATACCAGCGCGGCTTTTATCTTCTGGAATTGGCTTCAGTGCAAATTTGTCTTCCTTTTCTTTATTTTCACGGACATATTTAACGCTTACTTCATCATTTTGTTTTTTTGTTTTCATATAGGCAATAAACTGCTCTGCCGTTTGCAATGATTGACCATCAACAGCAAGAATATGATCCCCAAGCTTTAATTTTTCAGCAGCTGGCATATCATCTGCAACACCAACAACAAGCACACCTTGATTTTCAAACGTAACAGAGGCATTTGCTCGTTTATATGCATTATAAATAGCTGCATCTTGTGACTCTTTCATTGCATATACTTGGCGAAATTGATACTCTTCATCACTTTCACCTTTTCTTAAAATTTCTTCCTTCTTAAAAATTTCTTCATATTTGTTAAATTTAGCAGAAAGATAATTCACAACATTCGCTCGCCCCATCGAAACTGTAACGAGCATAAAATCCCCTTTCTCTTTATTCCCTCCCTCAACCTTTACATACGGCTCTAATTTCTCTGCCATACCTGGTTTTGTAATATAGTATGGCAAAGGGACAAACACGATTAACATTGCAATGATTACTCCAATTAGTAGTGCATATAAATACCGAAACTTTTTAAACATCTTTTTTCTCCTTCCACTGCTCAATCAATGTGTAAATTGTTTGAATGTGTTGCTTTGCTTCTTCTTCACCGACACGAATAATATCTTCTATATTCGTAAAGGCTCGCGAACTAAATTGTTCTACAGCTGGATGCATCATAAGATCTGATGCAATTTGTCTATTAACTACAAGCTCATGTTGCATAATTTCGATACTTTGCATAATGACATCATAAATGGATGTAACTTCTCCATTGACCTTAATAGGGGATACATCAACAGCAATCACAATATCAGCCCCTAACGTTCTTACTACGGATACTGGAATACGATCAATTACTCCTCCATCCACGAGCAGTCTTCCATTTATTTTCTCTGGAACAAATATGCCGGGCACAGAAATACTTGCCCTAACAGCATCTGCAATAGAACCTTTTGTAAAGACAACCTTTTCACCATTTAAAATATCAGTTGCTACAACCGCTGTTGGAATATCTAGCTCTTCTAATTTTTTATTATATGTAAACATTTTAATCATATCTTTTACACGTTTTCCAGTAATAAATCCCATTTTGGGTACAGTAAAGTCCAAATAGTACTTCCGCTTAAATACTGTTGCTAAACGATACAAACGGTCCACATTACATCCTGCTGCATAAAACGTACCTATTAGTGCCCCCATGCTGCTTCCCGCAATCATATGAATAGGTATACCAGCTTCTCGCAGAACTTTAATAACACCAACATGTGCAAATCCTTTCGCACCACCTGACCCAAGCGCTAACCCAATTTTCGGTTCTTTCATCTTCTTCACCCTCAAAAATTTTTCACTCTCTTTTTATACTTATGGTCTAATTTCACTATGTATCCTCGTATACTGAAATGAACATTTTGGACAAAGGGGGATATAAAATGTACGAAAAATGGAAAACAGGCTTTCTCACCATATCGGTTTCTTTTATTACAATTTCCCTCGTACTCCATCCCCAAGCAGCACTCCAATCATCTATTCGAGGCTTAAATATATGGTGGGAAGTTGTATTTCCTTCATTGCTACCTTTTTTTATTATCGCAGAACTTCTAATCGGGCTGGGAATTGTAAAATTTATCGGTGTGTTATTAGAACCTTTGATGCGTCCACTCTTTCGTGTCCCTGGCATCGGAGGCTTTGTATGGGCAATGGGTATGGCCTCAGGTTTCCCTGCAGGAGCAAAATTAAGCGCTCGGCTACGCCAAGAGAACCAACTTACACAAATTGAAGCAGAACGTCTTGTTTCTTTCACAAACTCTTCTAATCCATTATTTATTTTTGGTGCTGTAGCAATTGGATTTTTCGATAACCCAAAACTAGGAATTATTTTAGCAGCCTCCCATTATGTTAGTAATTTCACAGTTGGACTACTCATGCGCTTTTACCAAGATAATCGCAAGCAACAAGAAGCAAAAAAACATACACCACCAATTCCATTGCGGCATGCTTTTTCCGTTCTTCATAAAACTCGATTACAAGAAAAACGTCCCATTGGCAAATTAATCGGTGATGCGATTACTTCTTCTGTTCAAACATTACTTATGATTGGCGGATTTATTATTTTATTCTCTGTTTTAAATAAAATGTTAACCGTTTTTCACATTACAACCTTTCTTGCTTTTATTATGAAACAATTATTGGTTGCATTTCAACTTTCGCCTTATTTTAGTTTCCCTATTTTGTCAGGTCTGTTGGAAATGACACTTGGGAGTCAAATGATTAGTCAAACAGAACACACTTCTATTTTACAACAAACCATGATGACAAGTTTCGTCTTAGCTTTTAGCGGTCTTTCTATTCAAGCTCAAGTTGCCAGTATTTTAGCGGATACAGATATCCGTTTTAAACCATACTTTATTGCACGTATTATACAAAGCTTCCTTGCTCCAATCTATACATACATATTTTGGGGACCACTTTATGAAAGATTACACTCTTTTTCACCTACTAAATACGATATTCCAGTCTTTTTATCTAAACAATCTACCATCTTTGCAAAAGCTTGGGATTCCCTTGTTACGTTTGGCCCTGCCTTTACACTATTTTGTTTATATTTATACGTTTTATTACTCTTTTTCCGGCTCAGTCATAACAAAAAACCCCGTTCATCATAACGGGGTTTGAAACTTCTCTTTTAAAGCACGTTCTACAATTGGCGGAACAAGTCCAGAAACATTGCCACCATAACGAGCTACCTCTTTTACAATACTTGAACTTAAAAAGGAATATTGATTATTCGTCATAATAAAAAATGTTTCTACATTCTCTTCCAATTTACGATTCATGGATGTAATTTGCATTTCATATTCAAAGTCAGATACCGCACGTAAACCACGTAAAATCGCATTCGCATTGCGCATCCTCGCATACTCTACTAATAATCCACTATGCGAATCAACCTTTACATTCGGAATGTCTTTTGTCGCCTCGCGAATTAATTCTAAACGCTCTTCTACCGTAAAAAGCGGCTCTTTTGATGAATTATTTAAAACAACAACATATACTTCATCAAAAACTTTTGCACCCCTTTTAATAATATCTAAATGTCCAAGCGTAATCGGATCAAAACTTCCCGAAGAAATTGCTATGCTTGCCATTCGGTCCCCTCACCTTCATACTTATAAATTGAAATCGCTGTAATACCGTAGTTTTCAGCTCTTACCTTCACAAGTCTACCAATCGTTTCAGGTAGGTCTACATCTACCCCATGTTCAGTCATAACGATTCCATCTTCTTTCAATAGATCATGCTGATCCATTATACTTATTAAAGAAACAATCTTTTGATCTTTATACGGTGGATCTAATAGTACAAGATTGAACGATAACTCACGTTTCATGAGCGCCTTTACAGCACGTTCTGCATCATTTCTATATACTTCAGCTTGCGCTTCTAACCTGCAACTTTCTAAATTTTGATGGATCACCTTTATCGCTTTTCCATCACGATCAACAAAAATAGCTTTATCTATCCCTCTACTAAGAGCCTCAATACCAAGCCCACCGCTCCCGCCAAACAAATCAAGAGCTAAACCACCATCAAAATAAGGACCGATAATATTAAAAATAGCCTCTTTCACCTTATCTGTTGTCGGCCGCGTTGTATTACCTGGTACAGCTTTTAAAGGATGACCTTTACACTTTCCCGAAACTACTCTCATAATTTTTCACTACCTTTATCTCTTTCTATATCAATCCAAATTAAAAAAACGACATAAAACCATTCTTATTAGGCGGGCGAGAGCATCTGGCCATGCATAGAAGCGGTCAGATCCTTTTTCTGCCACATGCAAAGTTCAAACAAAGGAAGAAAGCAAGTGCAGGCTTCTTTTTTCTGCATAGCAGCAATCTATATGTCGAATAATCAAAATGGATTCATATAACAAATGTTTATATAAATCATTCTTGTATAAGCTCAACTTTATCCCGCTATTCGTAGGCAGTAATACCTCCACGAACGAAAGTTTCACTTTATGTATATTCACCTTTTTTATCCTATCATAAAACATACGAAAGAAAAATAAAAAGGAAAAGAGAAAATTTAATTTTACAATGTATATCTTTATACAGTTTGGAGATAAATAAATATAACAACATCACCTTCGATGTTGTTGCCAACCGCGGAGAAGACTTACGTTTCCCCATAAGTTCTTCCTCCGGTTTCTCCTCTCCCTTTGCCTTCTTGCTAGTCATGCTAGTATAAGAAGGGCCCTGCTTCGGCAGGGTTTTTTCTTTGTCACCTTTTCATTTTGAAAATGAAATGATACAGTAAAAGAAAGAGGAGGAAAAGACATGATTCAACGTTTTATTGAACTAGGAGAAGGATACTCCGATTTATACGAATTAC
This sequence comes from Bacillus multifaciens, assembly GCF_030756675.1. Lineage (GTDB taxonomy): Bacteria > Bacillota > Bacilli > Bacillales > Bacillaceae_G > Bacillus_A > Bacillus_A multifaciens. The sequence goes on along the minus strand of NZ_JAVBXD010000014.1, from coordinate 54,935 downwards.
TCGAAATTGCAAAAGCAAACAAACATCGAGTATCGCATATGCTACAATTTAATACTTCGAAAAACGACAAAGCTGTATGCTCTCTCGTCGTTGTTCTTCACCCCACGACAGTAGGCGATTTCCAACCTTTATACATATGTCGAGAAGGGATCCCTGTATTAACAGATAAAAAAAGCAAACGAATTACTTTATTTGAAGAAACCGCCGAACAAATCGGAAAAAAAATAGTTTCTTTTACTGTAAAACCATCTACTGTATTTCCAGAAAATGAACTATACTTTAATCATCTTATCAGTATTTTACGAATGAATCATTTTATTCCACCGCTGCAATAAAGTGAAACTTTAATCAGTGGGGGTTTTCTTCATCCCCTACTGATTATTAGCCCTCACCAATCGGGCTTTTACGGGCAGTTTATCTCCTGCCTACCTTTAAGAAAAGCAGAAGTGGCTCGCTCAGAATGTGAGGGGGATGGAGCTTCTGACGTAGAGGCGTTTTTTACCTCGTAGGAAGAAGCGAAGCCACCGAACATTCTAGCCGCTGGAGCTAGACAATGCTTTCGCTGAATTTTGAGGCAGGAGTATTACTGCCCCAAAATAGCGGGATAAGATGAATAATACAAAAAACCCCACCAAAATTTTGGTGGGGTTTTAATCCATCTTATTATAATCATATTCTTTTGCACGATCTGGTCTGGAATTTTCGAACTCCGTTTTTAAAAACGGCCGATAAGATGGCTCGATTTTCTTTACAAACGGAAGCTTATTTAATTTTCGCATCATATGTTCTAATTGCTCCATATCACAATACACAACAGCATATTTAAACCGTTTTGATATGTAATGAATGTTTCCATATTTCCTTAAAATTTTAGCATGTTTTAAGGAATGTAGATAGACAATCATACTTTGTCGTTGCCCAAACATAATGTTCTCCTTTTATTTAATATCATTCATTTATTTCACAATAAGCTTCAGAATTTCCCTCCGTATTAACAGGTATTAAGCCCCCACCGCTGAAAATTTCATCATCGATTTTCAAATATTTAAAAAACGGAAGCCATTTCTTATATTCTAAAAAACGGGGCAAATTACCCCGTTTTTTTACACCCACAACTACCACCAGAGCCACAACCGCCTCCACAACCACCTGCATCAAAAAACGGATTGCCTGTCGGAACTTTAATAGCAGGTGAGATTTCGGCTCCCATAATTACACTAATCTCATCCAATAACTTTTGCAAATCATTTTCTGCTTTTTTAAAAGCAGAAATTTTTTCATGCAAATCTACTTCTCGTTTTAACTCTCGCATTTGTTTCGATACAGTTGTATAGTCAGGATGATATTTTCCAAAACGCTGCACTTCTTCATAACGCTCTTTCATTGCTGTAAATTGTTGAATCAGCATTTGTACTTCCGGATCTTGCTGCAATGTATGGTAGCACTTGCGGTACTGCTCTGCTATATCTGAACGAACAACTGCCTTTGCAAATTGTTCAGCCTTATCTAAAATCATTACGCTCTCTAGCGTCGCTACAATCATTAGAGACACCTCCGAATATTAATCATATCACATTTATAGCAGAACTACTAACTCTATGACTTTATTCAGATATAAATTACAAACAAATATGTTCAGCAATATTGTACTTCACAACTTCCCATGTTCCTTCTATTTCTCTCACATAACTGATACAAGCATTTTGTAATGGTGTTTGAAATGTAATTTCTTCTGGAGAAATACCATGTAACATAGCTTTAATTGCGTGGGAATGCGCAACAATAATAATACGTTTCCCCATATATTTTTGGGCAACATCTTTTAATGCTGTAAAGCACCGCTCAACAATTTCTTGATCTGTTTCCATTCCTTCCACGTTACCATCTGCAATAGACTGTCTAACTTCAGCAACTGGCTTTCCTGATGCTACACCAAAATTTCGTTCCATAAAACGTTCATCAAGATGAATTGTATCCATTTTCACCGCATTAGCAATAGCTTGTGCTGTTTCGTGTGCTCTTACTAGCGGACTACTAACAATGATATCCCATGATCCGGCTTTTAACGCTGCGGCACTTTGACTTGCTTGTTTTTTTCCAATTTCATTTAAAGGAATATCTTCTCTTCCTTGAATAATTTCTTGAAAATTCCAATCAGTTTGTCCATGTCGTACTAAACAAATTTCCGTCATGTTGTAACTCCTTTTTCTATAATCCATTATTATTGTAACAAAAGTTTCGCATGACGGACACAATTTTTACTACCAATTAATTAACGTTTTGCTGTTTCATATATTGAAACATGTCTATCATAAGAGAAGCAACGGATAATTGATTTTGAAACTTAGCTACCTTATCTGGGATTGTCTTTTTAAAATATTGCATGGCTGCTAATTCAAATGCTTCTTTTTCACTTGGATTCCTAGAAAGTTTCCGATACCAATACGGCTGCTCGCGAATATATTTCTGTAAATCTTCATTTGACTTTATAAATTCGATGAGTTCTGCTCTCATCACTCTTCCTCCTAGTCTTTTTGAAAGAAAAACGGATTATTTTCGGAATTACGCTGTTGCTTTGTTGTCTGGTTCCCTTGAAACTGTTGAATAACCTGCTGCACGCTTCCAATAGCTGTCGTCATATTCACTAAATGTTGCTGCACCTGTTCCACATCTATTTTTTTAAAAAACGATACCATTTGTCCCATAAAATCCTCTGACTTTTCTCCGCTCTCTTCTTGTACAGAAGGAGGGACTATCTCCCCATTTACTTTGTAGCGATTCCATACACCATCTTCTTCTCCAAGTAAATACCATTCTTCGTAAAACTGTTGCCATGATTTCGTTCCATTTCGAACATCATGAACCATCTTTGGATGCTGACGTACAAACTCCTTGAACTTTTGAATAGAAGGATGTAAATCTCCTTTCACTATTGTCATTACAATCACCCCATCAGATGTATCTTTTACTATATTGTAAGAAAAAAAGGGGCGCATGGTTCGCCTATTTTTAGGCAATCCATACACCCTACTTCTGAATAAAATTTTGTGTATAAAATTTATCATACACACCAATTCCTAAACCAGTGAATTGTTCGTTTAGTAAATTCTTTCGATGTCCCTCACTATTTAACCATCCTTGAACCGCTGCAATTGCATCACTATGCTGCGCCGCAATGTTTTCCCCAGCTAATTGAAATGATACATTTCCTTTTTGCAAACGATCTCCTAATGTACCAAACGAAGGTGAATCATGAGAAAAATAGTTGTTATCTTTCATGTCTTTACTATGTTCATATGCTACTGCCGCCGTTTGCTGGTCCCATACTAATAACGGGAGATGATAACGGCTTCGAATAACATTTGTCAAATCTAAAATTTGTTGTGCATTCCCTTGTTCAACTTGCTTTATTTGCTCTGGTGATAACGGCTGTGGATTCGTTAATTCTCCAGAAGAAACAAGTTGATACGGTCTTTGTTTGATTAACGTTTCATCATCCATATAACGAACACCGACAAGTTTATGTGTGAAATGATCAAAATATAATTGCGCCCATCCCTCTTCTATCGATGCGAGTGGTTGTTCTGTTAGCTCAACATCAGATAATTCGAATTGATAGCTATTTTTTCCCATTTTGAGTGAAATTTCATATGAAAACGGATTTTTTTTATAAATATCTTCATACTTTTCACCAATATGAAATGGTGAAACACTCACTTTCTCTCCGCCAACATAAATCGTAACAATTTTGTGCTCTTTAACCCCAAACTGCACATATTTCGATAAGTCTTGATTATATACCCACCATTCATAACCATATGCAGATGATTCAATTCGTGCTGGTTCGCCCCAGTTCGCTAATAAAATTTCAGAATCACTACCAAGTAACTCTGGAATTGTTTCTGGTACTCCCTTAATCTCTTTTTCTTTTTTTGTTTTCACAATTTTATGCTCTTTTTTTAACTGAGGAGATTGAAATATATATTGAGAAACGAGTAATTTCCCGTATAGATCAATTGCTAAAATAAGAATAGTAATTACTATAATACGAAACAATTTTTTCAAATTATATACCTCCTGAATAACCATGAAATTGAGGTATACACAAACAAAACTGTTTTCTCCATTTTGTGTGTACCACACTATGTTCACTATATCATATTTCTTTTATAAAATCAGACATTCTCCCTTTTCTCTCTATACGAATTGCGTTTTCTTACTATTCGTACTATTATAAATTTAAGTGGTTCTACGTTTATAATAAGGAGGCTATTTCATGCAATTTACAAATACGAAACTTGAAGGCGTAGTTGTTGATTTCACACTTCTTTCAGAGGTAATGGACAATCATCACTTTGTACTAGCTGGGCAATGGGATTACGAGCGAGTTACATACGACTATAAATTTGAAATGCTGAAAGATGTATATTATTTACGTATACAAGGTTTTGCGATAGAAGGAGATATTGGCAGACGACATGCCCATATTAAGTTATTAAAACCTCTTCTTGGCAAACATTATTATCCACACGGCGTGGAGTATGGAGAGAACGAGGGTTTCCCCAAAAATGTTCTCCAAAAAAGTGAACAGTTACTTCAAAACATTGAAAAAGAGTTACAAGATTTAGCAATTATAGAATAAAGAAAACTTCTATAAATTTTACTAACACAACCTACTATACTTTTATGAACACTGCACTTCTCAAAAGAAAGATATATAAATGCAAATTGAAAAACCTACTTAAAAACCCCTTTCTTTTTAGGAGAGGACGAGAGCATCTGGCCGTGCATAGAAGCGGTCAGGGCCTTTTCCTGCCGCATGCGAGATTTAAAACAAAATGAGCAAGCTAGTAGCGATCAGATTGTATTCTGCATAGCAGCGATTTATATGTCGAAAAATTAAAATGGATTTATATAAACCAAAAGAAGGTGTACCATCGTGTACACCTTCTTTTGGTTTACTAAATTTATCCCGCTACTTTAGGGCAGTAAGCCTTCCTACTGAGAAAAGTTTCACTTTATCTAGATGAGAGTTTTCCATCAGACGTGGATGATTGAGATTGCAAATACGGAGGTAATGCATGTATCTGTTCAGCATCTTTTTTCCGTTCTTTACGCGCCCACGAGAAGAAAACATACCCAATAACTGTGCCATATACAATTTCTTGTATAATCTTCATTACAATCCCTCCTGTTTTCTGATCCTCTAAAATAGGAATCCAATGTAAGAAATCAGGACCTGTAATATTTAAATTAGATAATGTTCCAGCTGGCACGCAAAGCTCCATCGCCTTCATCCATGCATTTGGATCTGTATATGTCACAAACAACGGCTCATTAGCAAAAATGATAAGTGCACAGGCCGGTGTTAATAGCATCCCATTAGCAAACATATAACCAATCTTTTTAATATCACTTAATGTTTGATATTGTGGTAACGGATTAAATATCGGCCACCACAACATAATTGCCATAAAAAACAATACAGCAAGAACAATTGGATGTCCAATTTGACTCTGCTTTACCGTATCAAACACAATTGGTAAATGATACATCGAAAACAACCCGTTAAAAACAATTAATGCGATAATAGGATTTGCCCATATACGTAACGTTATACGAATAAATCGAAATGATGTTATATACTCAAACAACCAGATTGGTAACCCCAGTAATAATAATGGAGGTACAGCAATATACATGATTGCCATTTCTAACATATGTGCACTAAACACAATATGTCCAAGTAAATCAATTGGGCCACCCTTAACCAAATATAATAGGAACATACCACTTGTAAAATAAAAGATTTTCCGTTTACTCACTTCCTCTCCGTACGGAAAACGATGTCGATACTTTCCAATAATTAAAAAATAACAAATTACGATAGCTAGTATAAAAAGAAAAAAGATTGGGCTCCACAGTGCTTCAAAACCAAATATCCATAAGTTGTCCATTTTTTGACACCCTCCCTTTCATAAAGTGAAACTTTAATCAGTGGGGGGTTTTTCATCCCCCACTGATTATTAGCCCTCGCCAATCGGGCTTTTACGGGCAGTTTATCTCCCACCTAACTTCTTCAGAAAAGCGGAAGCGGCTCGCTCAGAATCGCAGGACGCCCACGCACAGGGCGGAGAGGTACTTTTTGCCTCGTCCGAGGGGGCGAAACGGCCTGCGATTCTAGCCGCTAGAGCTGGACAACAAAGAAATGCGGAAGTGGCTCGTTCAGAATGTGAGGGGGATGGAGCTTCTGACGTAGAGGTGTTTTTTTACCTCGTAGGAAGAAGCGAAGCCACCGAACATTCTAGCCACTGAAGCTAGACAATGCTTTCGCCGAATTTTGAGATGAGAGTATTACTGCCCACAAATAGCGGGATAAATAAAAGGAGATTGATGAAACCCAATCTCCTTTCTTTTTTTAAACCCAAACAATTGTCATAAATGCTAAAATCGTTAATAATCCGACTAGTAAACCAGCATACAAGAAAAATGTCGGAGCTTCATGCCCCTTATGGCTCATATGCATAAAATAATACAATTGAAAAATAACTTGTACGGCAGCTAACAGTAAAATAAATGGTACAGAAAAAAGTGGACTAAATGTTTTTGGATATGCTACTGCTACAAATGCGATGATTGTCAAAAAAATCATTAACCCGAAAGTAACGACTTGATGCTTCATTTCTTCTGCACTTTTTTTTCTACGATAAGCAAGATCCACTTTAGGGTTAGTTATATTTGTTTGTTTTATCGCCATTGTTTATCCCACCATTCCCATTAAATATACTACAGTGAAAATAAACACCCAAACTACGTCGATAAAATGCCAGTATATTGATGCGACGTAAAACTTTGGAGCATTATATAAATTTAAACCACGCTTCGCATTACGCACTACTAGAGTTAAAATCCAAAGTAATCCAAATAAAACGTGTAACCCATGCGTACCAACTAATGCATAAAATGCAGAACCAAATGCACTACTTTTCATCGTATGCTTAAATTCATGGGTATAGTGATTAAACTCATAAATCTCAAAACCTAAAAACCCAACTCCAAGCAATACTGTAATAATTAGCCAAAGCTGCATTTGTTTAAAATTAAAATTCTTCATATGATACATTGCATATACACTTGTTAAACTACTCGTTAAAAGAAGCATTGTCATAATGAACACGAGCGGCATTTGAAACATTTCTTGTGACGTCGGTCCACCATTTGTTGAATTTTTCAGTGCTAAATATGTTCCAAACAAGGAAGCAAACAGTACCGTTTCGCCTCCTAGAAACAACCAAAATCCAATAAATTTATTCTTTCCTTCGAGGGTTGCTTTTTCAGGCTCTGCTGGAAAGGTTTCATTCGTTAATTTTTCCTCTGCATGCATTACGCCTTACCCCCTTTATCATCTAAATCTTCCTTATGAATATGGTATCCATGATCATCAATTACAGATCGGAAGAACATTGCTCCAAACGTAATAATAAGACCAACGATTGCTACCACTAACCACATTTTCTCTTTCCCACCTTGCATATACATCGCTCCAAATGCTGCGATAAACAGGCCTAAAGAGATAACAAACGGTAAGAAAGATGAATTTGGCATATGAATATCACCAATCGGCTCTGCTGGCGTTATCTCATTTTTCCCTTCTCGTTTTTCAATCCATAATGGATCTAATCCACGCACAAACGGTAATTGTTTGAAATTATATTCAGGTGTCGGTGCAGGAATTGCCCATTCTAGCGTGCGGCCATCCCAAGGATCGCGGCCGGCCTGTTTTTTTGAAAAAGATGTTTTTATAACATTAACCAAAAGTACAATTGTTCCAAGAGCCATAAATACTGCGCCTACTGAACTAACTAAGTTTCCGGTTTCTAATCCTTGTCCTGGCAAATACGTAAAATATCGACGCGGCATACCGATTAAACCAAGGAAGTGCTGAATAAAGAACGTTAGATGGAAACCAATAAAGAACAACCAAAACGTAATTTTACCAAGTGTCTCATCTAAGATTTTATTAAACATAAGCGGCCAGTAATAATGAGCCCCCGCAAATAATCCAAACACAACTCCACCCACAATTACGTAATGGAAGTGAGCGACAACGAAGTAATTATCATGAAATTGATAATCAGCAGGAGCAGAGGCAAGCATAACCCCTGTTACACCACCCATAACGAATGATGGAATGAAGCCAACAGCCCAAATCATTGGCGTTGTAAAGCGAATACTGCCACCCCACATCGTAAAGAGCCAGTTGAAAATTTTAATCCCTGTCGGAACAGCAATTGCCATTGTAGCTACAGAAAAAATAGCATTTGCTACTGGTCCAAGACCCACTGTGAACATATGATGTGCCCACACCATGAATCCTAAAAATCCAATTAGTACCGTTGCAAATACCATAGATGAATAGCCAAATAATCTTTTTTTAGAGAATGTCGCGAATATTTCTGAGAATATTCCGAAAACTGGGAGTATAAGAATATATACTTCTGGATGACCGAAGATCCAAAACAAATGCTCCCATATAATCGTATTTCCTCCTAAGGCCGGGTTAAAAAAGCTTGTTCCAAATAAACGATCTAACATTAATAAAGCTAAACCGACTGTAAGTGGCGGAAATGCAAATAAAATAAGTGCAGATGTTACAAATGTCGTCCATGTAAACATCGGCATACGCATATATGTCATTCCAGGTGCACGCATATTAATAATGGTAACGAGGAAGTTAATTCCACCTATTAATGTTCCAATACCTGAAATTTGCAAACCGAGAACATAGAAATCAATGCCATGCCCCTTTGATGCAAGTGATAACGATGCATATGATGTCCATCCTGCATCAGGCGCTCCGCCTAAAAACCAACTTAAATTTAAAAATACGCCTCCAAAGAAAAATAACCAAAATCCAAGCGCATTAATAAATGGAAACGCAACGTCGCGTGCGCCGATTTGAAGTGGTACAGCTGCGTTCATCATTGCAAATACAAGCGGCATTGCTGCTAAAAAAATCATTGTTGTTCCGTGCATTGTTAAAACTTGATTATATGCATCTCCAACAAGAAAATCATTGTTTGGAAACGCTAACTGATACCGAATAAATATAGCTTCTAATCCACCGATGATAAAAAATAATCCACCTGCAATTAAATAGAGAATGGCGATCTTTTTATGATCCACTGTTGTTAAATAATCCCAAATAACAGAGCCAACTCCCTGTTTTTTTGCTACAGAACTCACGTTTTCAACCTCCCCTTCGCAAATAGTTTCTCATTACTTTTCAACTTTTAATGTTTTCAAGTAAGCATTTAATGACTCTACTTGATCGTCAGTAAGATTACCGTATTTTCCAGTCATTTTATTTCCTGGTTTCATGCTTTCAGGGTCTTTTAACCATTTTTTTACGTTTTGTTCATTATTTTCAGCAATTCCCGCAACCATATCACGGTCTGCGAAATTTGCTAAATTAGGTGCGATACGTGCGGAAGGTGGTCTGCTATCATTTGATCCAACAGCATGACAACCGATACAACTCTTTTCAAAAATTTGTTTTCCTTCTTGCTCTTGCGTAGAAGCAACAGTTTTCTTACCATCTAATTCTTTCATACTAGCAACCCATTTTTTGTACTCGCTTTCATTAACAGCTTTCACTTTAAACTGCATTAAAGAATGAGAAGGTCCGCAAAATTCTGTACAAAAGCCATTATATGTGCCTGCCTTATCTGCTTTAATCCACATCTTGTTCACATTATCTGTATTTGTATCCATTTTTCCAGCTAAAGATGGCACCCAAAATGAGTGTTTGATATCAGCGCCTTTTAAATTTAAATACACTTTTTTACCTGTAGGGATGACTAAATCTTGCGAAGTTACTAATTTTTCATTATTATAAGAAAATTCCCACCAATAAAGATTCGCTGTTACATCAACAACGATTGTATCTTTATCAATATTCTTTTTCTCCATTCCACTAACGTCAGCAAGTTTAAACGTATATGTAACAGTAGGGACAGCCAATACCAATAAAAGTAAAATCGGAATGACTGTCCATATAATTTCTAGCTTGTGATTTCCTTCTACTTGCTTCGGAATATAATCTTCCTGGCCTTTCCTTTGACGGAAACGCACAATTACATACAAGAAAATAATCGTAACAACAAGAACGACACCAATCATGATTGCACTAGCTAATAACAATAAATCATATTGCATTTTTGCTACTTCACCTTGTGGAATCAAAGTAGATTGAAAGGCTTTACCGCATCCCCCTAACAGTAAAGCCACTAGTGAAACGAGCGAAAGCAATCGCCACTGTTTCTTCATGCAAACAACCCCCACTTTCTTTGTTAATTAGATTGTACTTTATAGTAAGTAAAGTAAATCTCAACGTAAAGAAATCCCCTCATGTCGTTGTCTTAGAAGAAAGTTACAACAATCATTGAAATAAATAAGATTGTTAAGTAATTTAAGGAGTATACAAACATTTGCACGGACCATTTGATGTCATCTTTCTTACGGAAGCCATAAAACCCTAACACGATCCAACCGATGTTAAGCAATGTTGCAATCACCATAAATGTTACTCCAAGTGCACTCATATAAAATGGCAGTGGCAATAAGCATACTGTCCAAATCATAATTTGACGTTTTGTAATATCAAATCCATGCGCAACAGGAAGCATGGGAATGCCTGCATTGCGATATTCTTCAACACGTTTCATCGCAAGTGCGAGGAAATGTGGAATTTGCCAAACAAACATAATTAAGAATAGCATCCAAGCAATAGGATGATTCAAGCTAGGATCAATAGCTGCCCAACCGATTAAAGGTGGAACTGCACCTGATACACTCCCTACTACTGTATTTAACGTATATTTTCTCTTTGTCCATAATGAATATAGAACAACATAGGTAAAGAAACCAATAAAACCAATAAATGCTGCCATCGGTGTTGTAAATAGTAAAAATACAAAGCCCAAAAGCGCAATTGTAATCCCTAAAGTTAATGCGAATCCAGGTTTATACTTTCCTGTTACTGTTGGACGATTTTTTGTTCGTTCCATTAAATGATCAATATCGCGGTCAATATAATTATTTAAGCTACATGCCCCCGCCATAATTAATGCAGAGCCGACGATTGTAAAAAACATTTTATCTAAATGGTCCATTACATTCAATCCATTGAAATGTAGAGCTAACCATAATCCTGTAAATACAGTAAGTGTATTCGAATTTACAATCCCCATCTTAACGAGCGCTAATAAATCTTGTACACGTGTTGTTTCCGGTACATTTGTTACAGCTGACTCATCATGCAGTTCACTTGTTGCATGGCTCATCACTTTAACCCCCTCTTAAAACTTCCATACTTTCTTTTGCCCATTTACTTAAAATAAAACAGCGTGCTTTTATATAGCAATATTATTACAATGGAAATGTTGTTTTGTGGTTTTGCTATTAATATACACTTCTCGCTAGAATATATTAAAACATATTTCACGAAGAATTTGTGAAGAAAACATGAACTTTTTGTGTCTATGACTTAAAAAGTTTTCGATTCCTTCATCAAGTATAGAATGTAATTATCTTTTATAATAAACCATTTTGTCAGATTCCGCATGCATTTCCGTGCATTTCTTTATAAAACTCACTATTTTTTGTTAAAATCAACATTTTATTTTCCTTCCCTTCTCCCTTTCTCATCCCTTTGCTATTTTATCAGATTTTATATATCATAGGACTGTAGTGCATTTCTGTTTCTATAACATTTATTTGGCTATTTACAAGTAGTATGACCTCCACCTCAAGATTCTAAAGACACAAAGAATATCGGTCGGGTAACTGCTGGTATGTGCCAAATTAGTTGAACTAATCCTTAGTAAGGTTTGAAAACAAAAACGAGGGAAGTTTTACTTTATTTTATTAAAATATTGCACAATAACTTTGAAATTGAAAGCTGGTGAAAAGGATTGCAACGCTTTATAAAATGGTTAGCAGTCATTACAAGTCTTGATTTATTATTTGTACTACTTGGCGGGGCATTAGTTACTAAAACCGGCTCTGGACAAGGCTGTGGTAAATCTTGGCCGCTGTGTAACGGAGAACTTGTTCCTTCGAATTTATCAATGGAAACAATTATTGAACTGAGTCATCGTCTTACTTCAGGTTCTGCAGGAATTCTCGTTACACTACTATGTATCTTATCTTGGAAATACTATGGACACGTTCGTGAAACAAAAGCACTTGCTATTTTATCTTTCGTATTTTTAATAGCGCAAGCGCTTATGGGTGCTGCTGCAGTTGTATGGGGGCAAGTTCCGGCTGTATTAGCAATTCATTTCGGTATTTCCCTTATTTCGTTTGCTGCTGTTATTTTATTAACACTTCTTATCTTTGAGATTGATAAGAAATTTGATGCCCATTCACTTGTTATTGATAAGAAAATGAAATTTCACATTTACGGTGTAACAATTTACAGTTACCTTGTTGTCTATACGGGAGCGTTAGTGCGTCATGAACATGCAAGTTTAGCATGTCCGAGTTTCCCATTATGCAGTAAAAATAGCCCACTCCCAATGCAGTTTCATGAATGGGTACAGATGGGACATCGAATTGCTGCACTATTAATTTTCGCTTGGATTTTATATGCAATGCTGATAGCTATCAGGCATTATAAGCAACAACCTGTTATATGTTATGGATGGATTGCAGCTTTCATTCTTGTCACATGTCAAGCAATCGCCGGTATTTTAGTTGTATATACAGAAGCAAGCTTAACAATGTCTCTTCTGCATTCACTCTTTATATCATGCTTATTTGCTGTATTATGCTATTTAGTGATGCTAGGAACACGCAGTAAAACAAACATGAAAAAAACAGAAATAAACCGTACTACTAAGCAAACGAAACTATCATAATAACTTGTCTTTTCCGGCATGTTATTATTTTTTCAAAACAAAAGAGCTGCACATAAGCAGCTCTTTTTTATTTTCAAAATTCGTGTGATAACCTTATTTTATTGCTCTAATTCAATCAACAAATCACCTGTTTGAATTGCCTCTCCGTCTTTCACATACACTTTTTTCACCGTACCAGTAAATGGGGCTTGTACAGTTGTTTCCATTTTCATCGCTTCTGTAATTGCCATGGAATCACCTTTTTTCACTTGCTCCCCTTCTTTTACTACTACTTTAATTACCGTTCCCGGCATTGTTGCATTAATATGACTTGGATTTTCACGATTCCCTTTCACTCGTTGTGAAACCGTCGCTTTAACACTTTCATCTTTTACAACAACTTCACGAGGCTGTCCATTAAATTCAAAGTAGACAACACGTGTACCGTCTAATTGTGGTTCTCCAATCGAAATTAATTTCACAATTAACGTTTTACCGCGTTCGATTTCCACACCAATTTCCTCACCAAGTTTCATTCCATAGAAGAATGTCGGTGTGTCAAGAACAGAAATATTTCCATATAGCTCTGCAACCTTTTGATAATCCAGAAATACTTTTGGATATAACGCATACGCTACAATATCAAACATCGTTACTTCACGACCAAGTTTATAGAATAATTCCTCTTTTAATGCTTCAAAGTCGATTGGTTCTAGTAATTCACCTGGTCTTACAGTTAAGGGCTCTTTTCCTTTTAGAATAATCTCTTGTAACTCTTTAGGGAACCCCCCATATGGTTGTCCAAGATCACCAGAGAACATTTCGACAACTGATCCTGGGAAATCTAATGCATGACCACGCTCATAAATATCTTTTTCTGTTAAATGATTTTGTACCATAAATAGAGCCATGTCACCGACTACCTTAGATGATGGAGTTACTTTAACGATATCGCCGAACATATCGTTAACACGACGATACATCACTTTCACTTCATCAAAGCGATCGCCTAACCCGACAGCTTTTGCTTGTTGCTGTAGATTACTATATTGACCGCCTGGCATTTCATGCATGTACACTTCTGTATGCGGTGCATTCATTCCACTTTCAAAAGAAGAATAATATTTACGAACATCTTCCCAATAATGAGAGAGTTTCTCTAAAGAATTCACGTCCACATTCGGTTGTCTTTCATTTCCTTCTAATGCATAGAACAATGTATTAGCGCTCGGCTGAGATGTTAAACCGGCCATAGAACTTACCGCAACGTCTACAATATCAACACCAGCTTCAATTGCTTTCGCATATGTTAATACACCGTTTCCACTCGTATCATGCGTATGAAGATGAACTGGAATCGATACCGTCTCTTTTAATGCGGATACTAAATCATACGCTGCATTTGGTTTCAATAAGCCTGCCATATCTTTAATCCCTAAAATATGAGCACCTGATGCTTCTAACTCTTTTGCTAAGTTTTTATAGTAATTTAAATCATATTTACTACGCATTGGATCATGGATATCACCTGTGTAACACATTGTTGCCTCTGCAATTTTACCGCTTTGACGCACAGCATCAATTGCAACACGCATACCTTCTACCCAGTTTAAGCTATCAAAAATACGGAATACATCAATGCCCGCTTGCGAAGAACATTCTACAAACTTTTGAATTAAGTTATCTGGATAGTTTTTATACCCTACTGCATTTGATGCACGAAGAAGCATTTGGAATAATACATTTGGCATACTCTCACGTAAATGTAATAAACGTTCCCATGGATCTTCTTTTAAGAAACGATACGCGACATCAAATGTTGCTCCGCCCCACATTTCTGCCGAAAATAAATTCGGTAACATTCTTGCTGTTGGTTCAGCAATGTGTCTCAACTCTTGTGTACGAATACGAGTTGCTAATAATGATTGATGTGCATCACGAAATGTAGTATCGGTTAATAGAACCTGTTTTTGTTCTTGAACCCATTTTACTAATCCCTCGGCTCCGCGCTCATCTAAAATTTGTTTCGTACCAGCTTTGATTGGTTCAGAATGTTTTATGTTTGGAATGCGTGCTTCTGCAAAAATCGGTTTTTCTTGTTTTCCTACTCCAGGGAATCCATTTACCGTTACAGTGCTAATATACGATAGCATTTTTGTACCACGGTCTTTTCGTTTTGGAAATACGAATAGTTCCGGTGAGGAATCGATAAATGATGTATCATACTCTCCCGATAAAAAGTTTTGATTCTTTACAACATTTTCCAAAAACGGAATATTTGTTTTAATACCGCGAATGCGGAATTCTTTTAAGTTACGTTCCATTTTAGATGCCGCTTGTTCAAACGTTAATGCCCAAGTTGTTACTTTTACAAGTAATGAGTCATAATATGGTGTAATAACTGCACCTTGGAAGCTATTCCCTGTATCTAAACGCACCCCAAAGCCGCCACCAGAACGATACGCCATAATTTTTCCGGTATCTGGCATGAAGTTATTTAGGGGATCTTCTGTTGTCACACGTGATTGAATTGCAAATCCATGCGTAATGATATCTTCTTGTTTTGGAATACTTACTTTTTCACCATGTAAAGCATATCCGTCAGCAATTAAGATTTGTGATTGAACGATATCAATCCCTGTAATCATTTCTGTAATTGTGTGTTCCACTTGAACACGCGGATTCACTTCAATGAAATAAAATTCGTTTCCTTTTACTAGAAACTCAACTGTCCCCGCGTTCACATAATTAACCTTTTTCGTTAATTGAACTGCCGCCTCACAAATACGATTGCGCAATTCAACTGGAAGAGACACACTTGGTGCTACTTCTACAACTTTTTGATGCCTGCGCTGTACAGAACAATCACGTTCATATAGATGAACAATATTTCCCTGCTCATCTGCTAATATTTGTATTTCAATATGTTTTGGATTTTCAACAAATTTTTCTACATATACTTCATCGTTCCCAAATGCAGCTTTCGCCTCGGATTTTGCACGATCATACGCTTCCTTTAATTCCTCTGCACTGCGTACAATCCGCATCCCTCGTCCGCCACCGCCAAGAGCTGCTTTAATGATAATCGGGTAACTATACTTTTTCGCAAAATCGGCTACTTCTTCAAGATTATTTATAGGACCATCACTACCAGGAATAACAGGGATATTCGCCAATTGAGCTTGCGTTCTTGCCTTTACTTTATCTCCAAACATGTCTAAATGCTTACTCTTTGGACCGATAAAAATAATCCCCTCTTCTTCGCAACGTTTTGCGAATTCGATATTTTCTGACAAGAATCCGTATCCAGGGTGAATTGCATCAACATGATTACTTTTTGCAATTTCAATAATACCTTCAATATCAAGATATGCGTCAATTGGTTTCTTTCCTTCTCCAACTAAATACGCTTCATCTGCTTTATAGCGATGATATGAGCCGCTATCTTCTTTCGAGTAAATCGCAACTGTGCGTAGCCCTAATTCTGCACAAGCACGAAACACACGAATTGCGATTTCACCGCGGTTAGCTACTAATACTTTCTGAATACGTTGCAGCTTTTTCATGATTTTCCCCCTCAATTTTCCTACCATTCATTACACCACAAATTTGTCCCGCTTTAGTGGGAGTAAGTATTTCACTTCCAACAGTACTTTTTCACTGCGTGCAAGCTTCATCTTATTTTTATTCATCATACCTTATTTTTTGACAAATGATAAGCACTCTGTCCAATTTATCTCGCAAAATTAGTATAGCATAAAAAGACGGAAGCAACCATCCTTTTTGTAGAACACATTCAACAAATGTGTCATACCCTTTATTGTAAAACAATAAAATAATCATCATTTTTCCTAAAAATATGCTAATAAAAGAAGCTTTGTACAAATGTACAAAGCTTCTTTTATTTTACAACAACAAGATGTCTCTCTTGTTTAGGTTGTTGTTGTTGTTGTTCTCGCTCTTGCTGCTCTCTTTTTTCTTGCTGTTTCACAAAACTAGCTACATTTAATAAAATTCCCATAGCTGCTAAAGTTGACACTAAAGATGTACCACCATAACTAACAAATGGTAATGGTACACCAGTAAGTGGCATTATCCCCGTAATTCCGCCTAAGTTTACAATAGATTGCACTCCAATCATGCTGCCAATTCCAATTGCAAGTAGACTCCCGAAAGGATCTTTACATTTTTGTGCAACTCGAAAAGCACGAACGACAATGAGTAATAAACCTATTAAAATAATCGCGACTCCAACAAATCCTAGTTCCTCAGATATAATTGCCATAATGAAGTCTGTATGCGGTTCTGGTAAATACCCATACTTTTGAATACTATTTCCTAGTCCTCTACCACCTACACCACCAGAAGCAATTCCAACAAACGAATTGACTAATTGAAATCCTGACCCTTGCGCATCCCCAAATGGATTCCAAAACGTAGTGAACCGCGCAATTTGAACAGGCGATAAAACACTTTTTCCTATAAAATATCCGAGCGGAATCCATATAATAGATGTGAGAACAATTCGTTTTAGCCAAATTTGAAAGGGTACCCCTGAACAGAACGTCATAATCCCAATAGTTGATAGAATTAATAATGTTGTTCCTAAATCAGGCTGTTTTAGAATTAAACAAATTGTAATGAATAAAAAAATAAACACTCGGCCAGCACCATGCCAAATCGGTCCATCCGTTGCTTGCTTTTTTGCATAAAAGCGCGCTAATACAATGATGATCCCTAATTTAACAAATTCCGACGGCTGTACACCAAACACCCACGATTTAGCATTATTCACAACAGTTCCCCATTTTAAAACAATTAGCAGCATTCCAATACTAACTACGACGATTAAAACTGTAATGATACGCTTTCGCCAAACTTGAAAGGGAACAAACATAATAATAAGCAATCCAATTGTTCCGACGATCAACGCTTTTAACTGCGACAGAAAAAAGTGATCGCTCGTCCATCCGTATTTCGGATAATACTTTGTAATCGCAACAATAGAGCTAGCACTATAAACCATAATAAGCCCGAGCACACATACGATAACTAGAGGAAGCACTAAAGAATAATCTATCGACTTCCAGACTCTTTTCATCCCAAATCCTCTTTCTCTCTTCTTTTTTACAGTTGTATTCCATATGTATTTACATTCTTCCTGCTTTTCAAGAAAAATCGTTTTTTTCCACCAAAAAAGCTCAAACTGATTCAGTTTGAGCCCTTTATTTGAACCAGCTATTATTGTTTGTTTGTAAAAGCATCATGCAGCGCTGATAGCTCGCGTTCTAATTCTCCCAAAATTTCTTTACCTTGCTCTTCTGCTATGAGACCAAGACGAACCGCAAAATCAACTTCACGGGATAAGCCAAACATTTGTGTATCGAGTACCTCTTCATATAATGGACACTGTGGCATCGTAAGGTGGTCCATTTGCACCTTAATAAGTTTTAAAATTTTCTCTGCATCAGCTTGTAGAAGGGCAAGTGCCTTTTCCTGATGATTTGTTACTGTCTCAGACGCCAAATTGGTTCCCTCCGTTTCCGTCCTACTCTCCTATCCTATCTATTAATATTAGCGATAGTTTTCATAAATTGCAATAGAAACATTTTCTGTGACAATTGTTCCTAGTCCTATTATACTGAAAAGTGGGAGTATAAGACAAATGGGGGAACAACAATGAATGAAATCTTATTTATTAACGGCAATGTACGCTTTCCAATTACAATTGATCCAAGTGTCTGGATTTTTGATGATCGAAAAGTCGACTTAACAACATACTTTACAACTCCAAAAGAAAAAACAAGTGAGTTAGCACAATATACGAAAGAAGCATCCAAACATTGGGATCGTGAAATTAGAGAAGGAGCTATTTTCCCACCTATTAATAAAAGCGTTGCAAGATTTGAAAAAGAGAAAATTATTACAGGAACATTCGGTATACCTTTTTTACCTTTTTTAGAAAACGCAGAAATTTCTAATGACGCAACACATGTAGAAATTCATACCGAATCTGGTATTACAACGATTTCAATAAAAGAAGCCAAGGATGCTATTCTCGGATTTTCTAGTAAAGGGAAGCCACTAAAAGAAGATGGACCTGTTCATCTTTATTTCGGTGATGGCTCTAATGTCCATAATCCTGTTCGATATATTCGAAAATTTACTATTGTGTAAAGTGAACCTTTCCGTTCATAGGAAACAAACAAATAAGAGTGGCTTTTCGCCACTCTTTCCTACAATAAATCCGCTGCCAGTTGTGCTAAATTAGAGCGTTCACCTTTTACAAACTTCACATGTCCACTAATTTTTTGTTCTTTAAACTTCTCTACTACATATGTTAAACCATTATTATATTCATCTAAATATGGATGATCAATTTGCTGTGGATCTCCCATTAAAACAATTTTACTTCTCTCGCCGACACGAGTTAATATTGTCTTCACTTCATGTTTTGTTAAATTTTGCGCTTCATCAATAATAATAAACTGCTCTGGAATACTGCGTCCGCGAATATATGTTAAAGCTTCTACTTCAATAGAACCCATTCCCGCTAAAATTGCATCTAGTTCCCCAGGCTTTTTTGTATTAAATAAATATTCCAAGTTATCATAAATTGGTTGCATCCACGGTCTTAACTTTTCTTCCTTCTCTCCTGGTAAATATCCGATGTCTTTTCCAACTGGAACAATCGGCCTTGCCACGAGCAACTTTTTATACATTCCCAAATCTTCTGTTTGCATTAGTCCCGCAGCTAATGCTATTAACGTTTTCCCCGTTCCAGCTTTCCCGGTCAATGTTACAAGAGGAATATCTTCACGTAGCAACAATTCCATCCCCATAATTTGTTGTACATTCCGAGGACGAATCCCCCAAATCTGTTCATTTGGAAAAATAAGCTTTTTTATCTTTTTCCCGGAATGATCCACAATCCCAAGAGCCGAACTTGATCCACCTAAAGCATCTTTCATTACAATAAATTGGTTGGGATAAAACGGATGATTAGCAATTTCAGAAAGAGGAAGCTCTCCTTTTTCATAAAAGCGGTTTAAAATTTCTTTTTGTATGTAATACTCTAAGAAGCCAGTATATATGTTTTCTACTTCCGTAACACGATCACTCAAATAATCTTCAGCTTGTAAACCTAGAGCATCAGCTTTTACTCGTACAAGTACATCCTTACTCACAAGGATGACAGATTTTCCATTTTCTTTTTCTTGCTCTTCTAATGATAAATTTTTAGCCACAGCTAAAATACGATTGTCATTTGTTTTTTCTACAAAAATATCTTGTAATTGAACAAACGAACGATGATTTAACTCAATTCGAAATGTCCCTCCATTCTCAAGAGGAATGCTATCATGTAATTTCCCAAGTTCACGAAATTTATCTATTAGTTTTGATACATAGCGCGCATTCCTGCCAACTTCATCCATATAGCGTTTCTTTGAATCTACTTCCTCTAACACAACAGCCGGAATGACTACATCATTATTTTCAAAAGAAAAAATAGATAACGGATCTTGCAAAAGTACATTCGTATCTAGCACATAAATTTTATTCAACCTGTTACCCCCTGACTCCACCATAAAATTTGTAGAACAAGGGTTTCATCCATAACTATGGACGAACCATTGTTATAATTATATGTACTGTACAAGCGAGGTAGAATAGAAATTACTTGAAATATAAAGAAAAAGGATGAACAACTTTCTTTGCTGCCCATCCTTTTTCAAATATCCTTCATCGCTGATAAAACTTGATTGTCTAACTTTGCCGCAGCGCGAAGATCATATGTTTTTTCATATTTCGGTTCAATAGCAAGTTTCGCACCATAAAACATTACGTCACGCACTTCTTGCACAGAAACTTCAATTAATGTTAATTTCAGCGGAATACCTTCTATGCGCTCAGTTTTTATAATCGCTTTACCACTTATAGAATATACGGACTCATCTGCCATAACAGTCAAAACGAGCCCTGCATGATGACGCAAATTTTCTACAATGCGAGAGCGTTGATCCACTGCAAAACGAATCACTTTTTCATCCATTGCATATACCCATGAAATCGCACTTACATTGGGAATACCCTTCTCAAAATCAGTCGTTGCCACTGTTACAATACGCTCTTCACGTAGCGCTTTCACTAAAGCATCTGTTAATGTTAGCTCTACTATATTTGCCATGTTTCCACCTCCATAATCAACTATATTGCTTTCGCTCTGCCAAGCACTTAACTGAAAAACTTAAGAAAAGAAACTTGCCTATATGTTTCCACTAACCATCATCAAAAATTATAATTCTACGTTGATAGTAGTTTCACTTATATAATAACCTATTTTTCGAATTGCGAAAATATTTATTTTTTCTTCTATAGTTCAAAAATATCTAAAGCACATGATATACTAAAGTAAGATAGAATTTGTGCTGAGGTGACAAAATGAGAGTCAAATGTGTTCTTTGTGATAAAAAAGAAGATTTAAATGACGAAAATCCCGTAGCAAAACGTCTTCGCAATCGTCCTATTCATACATTTCTGTGTAAACAATGTACAGATCGAATTACAGAACGTACTTTAGAAAGACATGCAACAGGTAACTTCCGATTATATCGCGATAAAACGGTTGAAGATGAATGGTAATATGCTAATAGGAATATCGTCTATTTGAACGCTGAAAGCAATTAAATAAACATCACTATATGGTTAATGCAACCATATATAATATGGTGTACATAATTGTAACGTATAAATAAGCTCTTATCGAACAGGATAAGAGCTTATTTATATTTCTCTGGATCTCGGTTTATCTGTTCTAAAAAACAATCAATTAACTCAAGCGGAAATCGAACTGATTTCTTTTCCCCTTCTCTTTCATATGTAACAAAATACATATCTTCCTTTTTTTCCACCGTAACATGTTTTAACTGATGGTCTTCATGTAACATATTATGAAAAAGCATATATGTTTCTTGAGCGGCTTCATCATACGGTCGGGCTTCTGCAATAATTTTAATGGTTAACCAATTATATAGTACATCTTGCACAGAACGCATCTTTCATTCCCCCTTTTAGCCTACCTTTGAATATTTCGCTTGCCGTAAACGTAATTTATATATACCAAGTATAATAATCGCTACAACAAGCCCTTCTCCTACAGGCAGAAAAACAGCAAAAAAGGTTAAAATAGTGCAACCAAGTACTAGTACAGTATAAATTACTACATTCTTTAACAAAGATAACTTTCTAGAAAACCCTAAATTATAAACAATAATGCTGAATATAATAATTGTACCGTAAAGAAGCCACATTCCTACTTCAGGGTTCGTATCTACATTGTATAACCTCGCAAAAAATGACATTCTTTCTAGCACTTCCGACATTTTTTTGCCACTTCCCTTCTTCCCCAGTTATACTTTCTATTATGCTCTACTATAAGAGTAGCGTGCTATATACACATTGTCTATACAAAATTCCGAAAATTCAAACCTCAATAACCAAAAAGGAAGCTACCTCAGATGAGGTAGCTTCCTTTTTGGTTATCACTCAGCGAATTTCTTTTTCTTTGCAGATCTTTCACGTTCGCTCTTATCAAGAATCTTTTTACGAAGACGAATTGATTCTGGTGTTACTTCACAGTATTCATCATCATTTAAGTATTCTAATGACTCTTCTAAAGTCATAATACGTGGTTTTTTCATCGTTGAAGTTTGATCTTTCGTCGCAGAACGAATGTTAGTTTGTTGCTTCATTTTCACAACGTTAACTGTTAAATCATTCTCACGTGTATGTTCTCCAACAATCATACCAGCATATACTTCTGTACCTGGTTCAACGAAGATTACACCGCGATCTTCAACTTGCATAATACCGTATTGTGATGCTTTTCCTGCTTCAAGTGAAACAAGAACACCTTGGCGACGTCCACCAACTTGTCCAGCATGTACTGGTTGGTAGCAATCGAATGTATGGTTTAAAATACCATAACCACGAGTTAATGTTAGGAATTCTGTCGTGTAACCAATTAAACCACGTGCTGGAACCATGAAAGTAAGGCGAACTTGACCGTTTCCGTTATTCACCATATCTAACATTTCACCTTTACGTGCCCCCATTGATTCCATAATAGAACCAGTATATTCATCTGGCACATCAATTTGTACACGTTCTACCGGCTCACATCTTACGCCGTCAACCTCTTTAATGATTACTTCTGGTTTAGATACTTGTAATTCATATCCTTCACGACGCATATTCTCAATCAAGATTGATAAATGTAACTCTCCACGTCCAGATACAATCCATGCATCCGGAGATTCTGTATTGTCTACACGTAAACTTACATCCGTTTCTAGCTGTGAACGAAGACGCTCTTCGATTTTACGAGATGTAATATATTTACCTTCGCGACCTGCAAATGGGCTGTTATTTACAAGGAATGTCATTTGTAGTGTTGGTTCATCAATACGTAATAATGGCAATGCCTCTTGATGTTCAACTGGGCATACCGTTTCACCAACGTTAATGTCTTCCATACCAGAAACAGCTACTAGGTCTCCAGCTTTCGCTTCTTCAATTTCTTGACGTTTTAATCCGATGTAACCAAATAATTTCGTTACACGGAATTGTTTTACACTTCCATCAACTTTCATTAACGCAACTTGTTGCCCTACTTTCATTGTACCGCGGAATACACGTCCAACTCCGATACGACCAACATAATCATTGTAATCAAGAAGTGCTACTTGGAATTGAAGTGGCTCTTCACTATTATCAACTGGTGCTGGAATATGTTCAATAATTGTGTCAAACAATGATTTCATGTTCTCTTCTTGATTTGCTGGGTTTGAATCTAAGCTTGCTGTTCCGTTCATTGCTGATGCAAATACAACAGGGAATTCTAACTGATCTTCGTTTGCCCCAAGTTCGATGAATAAATCAATTACTTCATCAACCACTTCGTCTGGACGAGCAAAGTCACGGTCAATTTTATTCACAACAACGATTGGAGTTAAATTTTGCTCAAGTGCTTTCTTTAAAACAAATCGTGTTTGTGGCATACAACCTTCATATGCATCAACAACAAGTAACACACCATCAACCATTTTCATAATACGCTCTACTTCACCACCGAAGTCAGCGTGTCCAGGTGTATCTAAAATATTAATTCGTTTATCTTCATAATGAATCGCTGTATTTTTTGCTAAAATAGTAATACCGCGTTCTCTTTCTAAATCATTCGAATCCATCGCACGTTCTTCAACATGCTCATTTGCACGGAACGTCCCCGCTTGACGTAACAATTGGTCAACAAGTGTTGTTTTACCATGGTCAACGTGGGCGATAATTGCTATATTTCGTAAATCTTCTCGTTTTTTCAACATGTCCAACTCCTAGTGTCTTTTTAATCCTTTTCTATTATAAGAGCGAAGGGGATACAATAGCAATCAAAATAAAATCAAGAATGAAAATATAGTTGTATTCTCACTTTTGTGAAAGTACAATAAAACTGGAGGGTGAAATACATGGAACAGATTCAGTATCGTTTTTTATTAACAGCTATCATTGGCGTTATTTTTATGATTGGTATTGGAATTATGATTGCTGAGAATAGCCCAATCGGTGTTATTATTTGTATTGTCGGTACGATTTTTACAATCGGATACGGATTTATAACAAAAAGAAAAATGCGTAAGCTACAATAACAACAAAAAAGTAAGAAGCAATTTTCTATGCCTCTTACTTTTTTGTTTTTTCTCTGGATTTTATACACCTACTGTACATATTGCAGCATCTCTTCATACACACCTGGTCTTGCAACGAGAACGCTGCTCTTCTCAATAATTTCAAGCGATTCTCCAGTAAAAGTGGTTACTTTTCCTCCAACCTCTTCTACAATAATCTTTCCACCGCCAAAATCCCATGGAGACAAGCGAGGTGTTACATATGCATCTAATCGTCCTGTTGCTACATATACCATTTCAAGTGCTGCGCAGCCATACGAACGTGTTCCTCTTGCTTTTTTTACAAGTTGTGCCATTTTCCTCATATCAAGACGAGGATTATCAGTAAGCCACGTAGCATTTACAGCAATAACTCCTAAAGATACTTCACTCGGCTGTAATGATGGGATTTTTATATCATTACAAAATGCTCCAGCACCCATCTTCGCATGATATAACTCATCATGAACTGGATCATATACGAGACCAATTTTCCCGATACCATTCTCATATATGCCAATTGAAATTGCAAAATTTCGCTTTTGATGAACAAAATTCATCGTTCCATCAATCGGATCAATTAACCACAAAATTCCATCCGTTGAAGCAAGCTCATCGCCATATCCTTCTTCTCCGAGAATATAGTGTTTAGGAAATGTCTCTTTAATTTTCCCAATAAAAAACTGTTCAATTTCTCGATCCATATTCGTTACTAAATCAGAGGCATTTGACTTCGTTTCAATAATAAGAGACTGCTTCATTGATGAAACAAGGTGCTGCCCCGCTTCTTTTATCCATTGTTTTGCGTATGCATCAATTTCTTCCCATAC
Source organism: Bacillus multifaciens (assembly GCF_030756675.1). Lineage (GTDB taxonomy): Bacteria > Bacillota > Bacilli > Bacillales > Bacillaceae_G > Bacillus_A > Bacillus_A multifaciens. Next base: position 29,480 of record NZ_JAVBXD010000014.1, on the reverse strand, counting down.
CTCTTGCATATTTAAACACTCCGATCTGTACAGTTCACAGAAAAAACGAACCCTTTATAAGGTTCGCACCAACTAATTTTTTATACATACACTATTATTACGCCTCTAACCGGATCATTTCAAGTCTTAACACTTCTAATTTTTTCATACACTCTTCTTTTTTCATGTCGTCATTTTCCATCATTGCATCATATAGCGTTGCTAACTCATAATCTAACTCTAAACGTAACACCGGAATTCTCTTCTCCGCATCCGTTCTTTTTAACGCGTTAATTACCTGTCTCATATTCATTTGCCTCCTCCCAATATTCGTTTGCCCTCGACTTTGAATTTACTCAATTTTCTGATTTTTTTGTTTTATACTATATTATGTGGGATAAATCATCTATGCAACTAATTTGCATTTTTATCTAAAATTTTTTTATAAGCGTCTTTTTTTATGAATTGTACTAGCTATGTTAGAATAAAAACAAACTAGGAGTTGGAGGAACAACTATGACATCAAAAACTTTTAAAGAAAAAGACTTCACTGTATTCTCTGTGGATGGTCTAGAAGAAAGAATGGCTGCAATAAAAACGAACATTCATCCGAAGTTAGAAACTCTCGGCGAACAAATTTCTCATTTCTTAACAAATGAAACTGGTGAACCTTTTTTCCATCATGTCGCGAAACATGCTCGTCGTAAAGTCAATCCACCAAACGATACTTGGGTTGCATTTTCAACAAATAAACGCGGATATAAAATGCTACCACATTTTCAAATTGGACTATGGGGGACACATGCTTTTATATACTTTGGTTTAATTTATGAGTGCCCACAAAAAATGGAAGCGGCTCATGCCTTTTTAAAGCATTTAAATGATTTAAAGACAAATATACCAAATGATTTCGTTTGGTCCATTGACCATACTAAGCCTGATGTAAAATTACATAGCACTCTTCAATTAGAAGAGCTACAAAAAATGATTGAACGATTAGGCACTGTTAAAAAGGCAGAATTATTAGTAGGAATTCACATTTCTCCAGAAGAATTTAAAGATCTTACTGATGAACAATTCACTCAAAAAATTGAAACAACGATGCAATCACTCCTTCCTTTATATAAAATCTGTAATCGATAAAGCAAAACGGACAATATTTGTATTGTCCGTTTTAGTTGTTATCCCATTATAACACTTCATTTTTCATTTTTCAAAAAATTTTTACATTTTAACAATATCTTCTTCTTGTAAATTTTTCGCCTTTTGAATTGTACGATAAATGGAGTAACCACTCACTTCTTGGAATTCTTTGTCGATTTTCTTTTCTTCTGCTTTTCCTGGCACAATTTCTTTAAAATGACGATACAAACTCATCAGATTTTCTCTTTTCAACCCTTTTTCATAAGCTTGTTCAATCGCTTCATAAAATTTAATTACTGCAACCATTTCTTCTGTTGACCAATCATAATTAATTGGATATTGATATTCCATAATAACACCTCATCTAGTCCAACTCACTCTAATTTGTTATTCTTCATTATCATACGCGAGATAAAGTGAAACTTCCACCTGTATGCTTAGTCACTAATAGTTTTTTCAACAATCCAAAATCTAGTCGATACTATTTTTTTCTTGGATTCGGCAGGAATATCAGCCATTAATTAAAATACCTTTCACTCTTTCTGCCACTTATTTTGTTCAAGCTCCGTTCGTTAATACTCTCCCCTTGAATTTTTATTATCCCAGTCATTCATTTTTTACACATTACCCCGCAGACAAAAAAACGATAATTACCATTATTATTTTTCTATACATCTTCTCCTATAGGTGATATAATGCTTTTGTTTTATAGAACATAAAGGGATACTTCAAATAGTAGTGAGAATTTCTCTTCTGCTGTTGATTAGTCTAACAGGATAAACATAAAACAAAACTAATAAATATACCAAAAAAAAGAAGGGGTGTATAAATTGTCCCAATACGAAACACCATTGTTTACTGCTTTAAAAGAGCACAGCAAGCGAAATCCAGTCCAATTTCATATCCCAGGTCATAAAAAAGGACAAGGAATGGATCCTGAATTCCGCGAATTTATTGGGCATAATGCATTATCAATTGATTTAATTAATATTGCACCGCTCGATGATTTACATCATCCGAAAGGTATGATTAAACAGGCGCAAGATTTAGCAGCAAAGGCTTTCGGCGCTGATCATACGTTTTTTTCTGTCCAAGGAACTAGTGGGGCAATTATGACAATGGTGATGAGTGTTTGTGGTCCTGGAGATAAAATTCTTGTACCACGTAACGTTCATAAATCTGTTATGTCAGCGATTATTTTCTCAGGCGCAAAACCAATTTTTATTCATCCAGAAATTGATCCAACATTAGGGATTTCACACGGAATTACAATTCCTTCTGTAAAAAAAGCGCTTGAAGAACATCCTGATGCTAAAGGACTCCTTGTCATTAATCCAACATATTTTGGATTTGCAGCTGACTTAGAGCAAATTGTAAAATTAGTTCATTCCTACAATATACCGGTACTAGTTGATGAAGCCCACGGTGTTCATATTCATTTTCACGATGAAATGCCGATGTCAGCAATGCAAGCTGGTGCCGATATGGCCGCAACAAGTGTTCACAAACTAGGTGGCTCATTAACACAAAGCTCTATTTTGAATGTAAAAGAAGGGCTTGTAAACGTAAAGCATGTTCAATCGATTATTAGTATGCTGACAACAACTTCAACATCTTATATTTTATTAGCTTCACTTGACGTTGCAAGAAAGCGTCTTGCAACAGAAGGACGAGAACTTATTACAAAAACCATTCAATTAGCAGAAGATGTTCGAAAGTGCGTAAATGAGATTGAACACCTCTATTGTCCTGGTAAAGAACTGCTTGGAACAGATGCAACTTTTAAGTATGATCCAACAAAACTTATCATTTCTGTAAAAGAATTAGGAATTACAGGACACGACGCTGAACTATGGTTAAGAGAGCATTATAATATAGAGGTTGAGCTTTCCGATTTATATAACATTCTGTGTCTTATTACACTTGGAGATACAGAAGATGAAACAAATTTACTCGTGAACGCTCTGCATGATTTATCAGTTGCCTTTAAACATAGAGCAGAAAAAGGTGTACAAATGCAAGTGGATATCCCAGAAATCCCTGTGCTTGCGCTATCTCCGCGCGATGCCTTTTATTCTGAAACAGAAGTTGTTCCTTTTGCTGAAGCTGCTGGCCGCATTATAGCCGATTTCGTTATGGTCTATCCACCAGGTATTCCAATTTTCGCTCCTGGTGAGATTATTACACAAGAAAATTTAGACTATATCCAAAAGAACTTAGAAGCAGGACTACCAGTACAGGGTCCTGAAGATATGACATTACAAACTTTACGTGTCATTAAAGAATATAAAGCAATTAGCGAATAACCACCTTCCCACTTCATACTTTGAAGTGGGATTTTTTATTCACAAACATTCCTCTTCCGGCCCTCATATTCTTTTTCCTATGCACCCTTTATTCGCCTATTCATACGATATAATGTGAAACTTCCATGAGACGAAAAGCCTGCCAAACCTAGCTCTTACGAATTGTTAATCACTAAAAGCTCTGATCCGTTCATATACGGGTCACATTAGTAGGTGAGAATCAATTAGACACCTCTCAGTAGTACTTCCCCTAAAATTTAAACTGAGAGCCTCACCGCCCTTTAAGACAAAACCAAAAGAATGTAAACATATAGGTGGGATTTTATGATTGTAATTGGCCGTTCCATTGTACATCCATATATAAAAAATGAAAACGAACCTTTCTTTTCGGAAAAACAACAAATTTTAGAAATCATGACTGGAAACCAAGAAGTATACAACTTCCAATCATTATACGAGTTAAATTTTGATATAAATATCCGTGTTCATATCATTACTTCTTCTTTAGAGTTATTTAATAGTGGACTACAATTTCGTACATTTGCACAATCTTACTGCAATCCCGAGTTTTGGGAAAGAACACATTTAGGCGGTTTTCAACTTCGCCCTAATGTGTTACCCTCTTTTGCTATTCGCGATATTTTTCTAAATGGAAAAAAATACGGAACAGAATGTGCAACCGCAATGATTATTCTCTTCTATAAATCACTGCTAGCATTTTATGATGAGGAAACATTTAATCGTTTATTTGCAAATCTTCACTTATATACATGGGACTATGATAAAAATTTGAAACTCATTACAAAAACGGGAGGAGAAGTTGTTCCTGGTGACCTTGTTTATTTTAAAAACCCTCAAGTGAACCCAGCAACAATTGAATGGCAAGGAGAGAATGCAATTTATTTAGGAAATTTCTTTTTTTATGGGCACGGTGTCGGTGTAAAAACAGAAAGTCAAATTATCGAGGTACTCAATCAACGACGTATTCCTTTCGCTTTTTTAACAGCATATTTAACAGATTTTCTAACACGTATAGATAGTCGAATAATGAGTAAATTTGCCTCTACAAAGAAAATGCAAACAGAAATCGAGCTCATTCCCATTCGAGATGATGCAATTATTGCAACAATTGGTCACACGACTTCAATCCACTAAAAAACGCCTGCGCATGCAGGCGTTTCTTTATTTATTGGGCTTTAGTATGTTCTTTATGCTCACACTCACATTTAGAACCGCATTTTCCGTATAATACTGTTACTTTTTCATCCTCAAAATGCGCAATTGTGTTTTCACAAATTTGACATACGATAGTTCCCATTTTTAAATTCCCCCTAATATTGTAATTCCAAAGAATTTTTTGTAACCGCTTAACTTTCTGTCTTTATTTTAATATGTTATACTGTTTTCGTCAATAGTTTTAATTGTGACACATTAATTATTTTTTCATTTTATTAGTATGAAACATTTACAAATAATAAGCAGTCGTATATTTATTATTACGACTGCTTTTACACAATTATTCCTCATATTCAGCATGCACAGAAGTAGGTGGCAATAGAAACTTAAAAAACTGCGCAAGATCGTTCGCTTCTTCACTCGTCTTTAGTTTAAAAACGTCTTGTAAATGGTGCACATTTTCAATGTCATCCTGTCCAAGGAGAGTTGCTCGACCAGTCTGCATACAAACAACAAGAGGTTTACCAAAAAACATAGTTGTGTACACCACACCAAAATCATAACGTGTCTCATTTGTCATAAAACCAAGAAAGCGGACTTTTGTATTTTCATGTTCATCATATAATTTTTCAAACATTGTCCCTCTCCTTTCTTCTTGATTTATCTCCAATGTATATATTAAACAAAACAAACAAGATTCCTTTTAATTGTCAAAAAATTTACAACAATGTTAAAATAGTAATATATTATGTCCTTAGGAGGTTTATTATGCAAGATGCATTCATTAAACTCGTCCCAAATTCAAAAAAGCAATCTATTTCTTTAGACGATGTTAAACAACTATTTCATTACTATAAAACAATTACAGCTCAAACAGGTCAACAACTCGGCTTTTCATACGCAAACACTGCCTTTCCATACGAAATGGTTGATACTTCCGATACAACACTCTGTTTGAAATCTAATCATGAACGCTATCATTCTATTTATGTAGGAATAGGAATTGAAAACGAACAATTTTTTATACAAATTACATTACCGTCTGCTGCAACATTTGGAGATAAAGGAAAAGCTAATGAATTTTGCAGATTTTTAGCAAAGAAATTAGAAGGAGAATTACAGCTTTTTAATGGAAGAACAATGTACTTTTATAAACGTTAACTATATTATTTCAAATTTAAAAACGACATAGACCATCTTTTTTAGGTAGGCAAGAGCATTTGGCCATGCATAGAAGCGGTCAGGGCCTTTTCCTGCCACATGCGAAGTTTAAACAAAGGGAAAAAGCGAGTGGAAGCTCCTTCTTTTCTGCACAGCAGCAATCTATATGTCGAAAAATCAAAATGGATTCATACAAAAAAAAGCAGCTTACTCATAAAAAAGAGAAAACTATTTGTAACAGTAAAAAAAATTGCCTCTTTTCTGGAGTGCAACATCATATGTGCAATAACATAAGCCAAATAAAAGAACACAAAAAAGAGCAGTACTTTGTAATGCAACTTATCGCGACTTGATAGCAATAACACAATGGAAAATCCGCTCCATATAATAAAATGAAACAAAGCAACGAAAGTTATTTTCATGTTGTTGCCTCCTTTCACACGTCCTATTGTATTACAATATATGGGCGCTAAAAGAAAACATTACATATATATGAGGAAACGGATAAAAGACGCAAAGTGTTATATTTTTTAGCTAATTATCACATTTTTTATTTTGTATGGCAGTATTTCAGATATATGTACTAATTTCTAAAAAAGAAAGAAACCTACAATTTGTTACAAACTTCTTTACTAAATAAAACAACCGCCTCCTACTAGCTAGGAGACGGTTGTTTTATTTTTCTTATATTATTTTACAATGTGAATTGGCATTCCAAGAGCAACTTCTGCTGCTTCCATTGTGATTTCACCTAATGTTGGGTGAGCATGGATTGTTTGAGCGATGTCTTCTGCTGTCATTCCAGCTTCGATAGCTAAACCAATCTCAGAGATAATGTCAGAAGCACCTGCACCTGCAACTTGCGCACCTACAAGAAGACCGTCTTCTTTACGTGTTACAAGTTGTACGAAACCATCTGTGCTGTTTAATGATAACGCACGACCGTTTGCAGCGAATGGGAACTTAGATACAGCTACACTCATTCCAGCTTCTTCAGCTTGTTTTTTCGTGTAACCAACAGATGCTAATTCTGGATCAGTGAAGCATACTGCTGGAATTCCGATGTAATCGATTGCTGATGCATGTCCACTAATTGCTTCTACCGCTACTTTACCTTCGTAAGAAGCTTTGTGAGCTAATGGTGGTCCAGGAACGATGTCACCGATTGCATAGATATTTGATACGTTTGTACGGCATTGCTCATCGATTTCGATTACGCCGCGGTCAGTCATTTTAATTCCAACTTGCTCAAGACCAATTTCTTGAGTATTTGGACGACGACCTACAGTTACTAATACATAATCAGCATCTACAGTTTGTACTTCGCCTTTTACTTCGAAGCTAACTTTTACGCCGTTTTCAGTTTCTTCAACGCCTTTAGCCATAGCTTTTGTATGGATTGTTACGTTGCCTTTTTTCTGAAGAGCACGTTTTACAACTTGGCTCATTGCTTTTTCAAAACCAGCTAAAATTTCATCGCCAGCTTCTAATACAGTAACTTCTGTACCGAAGTTTGCATATGCAGTACCTAATTCCATACCGATGTAACCGCCACCGATTACAACAAGTTTTTTCGGAATTTCAGGTAAGCTTAATGCACCAGTTGAGTTAAGTACGCGTTTAGAGTATTTGAATCCAGGAATTTCAATTGGTGTAGAACCTGTTGCAAGAACAGCATTTTTAAACGTATATGTTTGTGCTGCTTCTTCAGTCATTACGCGTAATGTGTTTGCATCTACGAAGTAAGCTTCACCGCGAATGATTTCAACTTTGTTACCTTTTAGAAGGCCTTCTACACCGCCAGTTAATTTCTTAACTACACCGTTTTTCCATTCTTGAACTTTTGTGAAGTCAACTTTTACGTTTTCTGCAGTAATACCCATGTCATCAGAATGTTTTGCATTCTCATAACGATGACCTGCATTAATTAACGCTTTAGAAGGAATACATCCAACGTTTAAGCAAACACCACCAAGGTTAGCTTTTTCAATAATAGCTACTTTTTGTCCTAATTGTGCTGCACGAATTGCTGCAACATATCCACCAGGACCTGCACCAACAACGACTGTATCTAATTCAATTGGGAAATCTCCTACTACCATTGTTTATTACGCCTCCATTACTAATAATTGTGGGTCGTTTAATAGACGTTTAATTTGGTTTAATGCTTTCTGAGCTGTTGCACCGTCGATTAAGCGATGATCAAAGCTTAAAGATAATGCTAATACTGGAGCTGCAACGATTTCACCGTTTTTCACAACTGGTTTCTCAGCAATACGGCCGATACCTAGGATTGCTACTTCTGGGTGGTTAATAACTGGAGTGAACCATTGTCCACCTGCAGAACCAATGTTTGTAATTGTGCAAGAAGCACCTTTCATCTCTGCTGGAGCTAAGCGACCTTCACGTGCTTTACCAGCAAGTTCATTGATCTCGTTAGAGATTGTGAAGATAGATTTGCGATCTGTATCTTTAACAACTGGTACTAAAAGACCTTTGTCTGTATCAGCTGCGATACCGATATTGAAGTAATGTTTGTGAACAATTTCTTGATTTGCATCATCTAAAGAAGTGTTCAGCATTGGGTATTCGCGTAATGCAGATGTTAACGCTTTTACAACGTATGGAAGGTAAGTTAATTTAATACCTTTGTCAGCTGCAACAGCTTTGAACTTCTTACGGTGAGCAACAAGTTCTGTTACATCTACTTCGTCCATTAATGTTACGTGAGGAGCTGTATGTTTAGAGTTAACCATTGCTTTTGCAATCGCTTTACGAATACCGCTCATTTTCTCACGAGTTTCTGGGTATTCACCAGCTGGAATTGGTTGTGCTTTTGGAGCTTCTTCTTTCGCTGCTGCTGCTGGAGCTTCTGCTGCTACTGGAGCGTCAGTTTGTGCTACCGCTGCTTGTCCACCGTTTGCAAATGCATCGATGTCAGTTTTTACAATACGACCGTTTTTACCAGTACCAGCTACTAGACGAACGTCTACGCCTTTTTCACGTGCATATTTACGAACAGATGGCATAGCAATTACGCGCTCATTAACTACTTCTTCAGTTGCTGCTGGAGTAGTTGCCGCTGCTGGAGCTTCTTCTTTTACTTCTTCAGCTTTTGGAGCGTCGTCATGATCGTCACCTTTAAACTTAAGGTTTTCATAGCCAGGAGCGTCGAACTTAATTAAAGTATCTCCTACTACTGCTACTGTACCTTCTTCTACAAGAATGTCAAGTACTTTCCCTTTAACTGGAGATGGAATTTCTACAACTGCTTTATCATTTTGTACTTCAAGAAGTACATCGTCTTCGTTTACTTCATCGCCTACTTTAATAAACCATTTTACGATTTCGCCTTCGTGGATACCTTCACCGATATCTGGTAGTTTAAATTCAAATGCCACGGAATTCAGCCCCCTGATTCATATCATTATTATTAGAAATTGCAAAAGAAATCAGCATGTGCTGACTTCTTTTGCACATGAAACTAAAATTAGAAGTTCATTACTTTGTTAACAGCTTCAACAATATCTTTGTGGTTTGGTAACCATACGCTCTCAGCTTGAGAGAATGGGAATACTGTATCAGCAGCTGCAACACGTACAACTGGAGCTTCTAAGTTTAAAATTGCACGGTCATTGATTTCCGCTACAACGTTAGCTGCAATACCAGCTTGTTTTTGAGCTTCTTGAACTACAACAACGCGGCCTGTTTTTTCAACAGAAGCGATAATTGTTTCGATATCTAATGGTTGAACTGTACGTAAGTCAACAACCTCTAAAGAGATACCTTCTTTTTCTAATTCTTCAGCAGCTTTTAATGCAGCATGTACCATTGCACCATAAGTGATAATAGATACATCTGTACCTTCACGTTTCACATCAGCTTTACCAATTTCAATTGTGTATTCGCCTTCTGGTACTTCTTGACGGAAAGAACGGTATAATTTCATATGCTCTAAGTAAACAACTGGATCGTTGTCACGAATTGCAGAAATTAAAAGACCTTTCGCATCATATGGAGTAGATGGAATTACAACTTTTAAACCTGGTTGTTGTGTCATTAATCCTTCTAAGCTGTCAGCATGTAATTCTGGTGTATGAACACCACCGCCAAATGGAGAACGAATTGTAACTGGAGCAGTCCAACGTCCACCAGAACGGTAACGTAAACGAGCCAATTGACCAGAAATAGAATCAATTACTTCGTATACGAAACCGAAGAATTGGATTTCAGGAACTGGACGGAAGCCTTCTAATGCTAAACCGATTGCAAGTCCACCGATACCAGACTCTGCAAGTGGAGTATCCATTACACGGTCTTCACCGAACTCAGCTTGTAATCCTTCAGTAGCACGGAATACACCGCCGTTTACACCAACGTCTTCACCAAACACAAGTACGTTAGGATCGTTTTTCATTTCAACGCGTAAAGCATCAGTGATTGCTTGAATCATTGTCATTTGAGCCATGGCTTACTTCGACTCCTTTTCTTTATAAATTTCATATTGTTCAGCTAAGTTGAAAGGCATTTTTTCGTACATGATTTCCATTAAATCAGTTACTTTTTGTTTTGGAGCTTGGTCAGCTTTCGCAATCGCTTCTTTAATGTCTTCTTTAGCTTGTTCGATTACTTTTTCTTCTTCTTCTTGAGACCAGATGCCTTTGTTTTCTAAGAATGCACGGAAACGTACGATTGGATCTTTTTGTTCCCATTCATTTTCGATATCTTTTGTACGGTAACGAGTTGGATCATCACCAGCCATTGTATGTGGACCGTAACGGAATGTTAAAGTTTCAATTAAAGTAGGACCTTCACCATTTACTGCGCGCTCACGAGCAAAAGCAGTTGCTGCATATACAGCTAATGGATCCATACCGTCTACTTGAATTCCGTAAATACCAGCTGCAACTGCTTTTTGTGCTACAGTTTTTGCTGCAGATTGTTTTTCTACTGGAGTAGAAATTGCATAACGGTTGTTTTGAACAACGAAGATTGCTGGAGCTTTAAATGCACCTGCAAAGTTCATACCTTCGTAGAAGTCACCTTGAGACGCACCACCGTCACCAGTGTAAGTAATTGCAACAGATTTTTTACCACGAAGTTTCATACCTAATGCAACACCAGCCGTTTGGATGATTTGTGCACCGATAATGATTTGTGGAGAAAGTGCATTTACGTCCGCAGGCATTTGGTTACCCATGAAATGTCCACGAGAGAATAGGAATGCTTGGTATAATGGTAAGCCGTGCCATACTAATTGTGGAACATCACGGTATCCTGGTAAGATGAAGTCTTCTTTTTCAAGAGCAAAATGACTTGCTAATTGAGAAGCTTCTTGTCCAGCTGTTGGCGCATAGAAACCTAAGCGACCTTGACGGTTTAAAGAAATAGAACGTTGATCTAATACGCGAGTATAAACCATACGACGCATTAATTCTTTTAATTGCTCATCAGTTAATTCTGGCATAGCTGCTTCATTCACAACTTCGCCTTTTTCATTTAAAATTTGTAATGTTTCAAATTGAGCTGCGATAGCTTTCATTTGCTCATCAACATTAAATAGGGTCTTTTTTGTTTTAGTACCCATTCCGTTCACCTCTTCCTCTCTTGAACCATATTCTTAAACGCTTTCACTAGCATCTCACTAAAATGAAAGCATAAGTTTGAAAACTGACGCATCATTCGTCAGTTATTGAATAATTTGTATACCTAACAATCTGTACTAATGTTTTCATTTAAACAAATTAATACAATATTGATCACGTTTTTAAGTTTACAACTATTCTAATCGTCATGTCAATCACTTTGATTTCGATTTTTCTCAAAGGTTACAGAGATTTTCTTAACAAATACAAGTTTTCAAAATACTATCTGTATTAGTGAACAAAAACCTCCTGTTATATTATTTCCTTTTCCTAGATATTTTGCTCATAGAATAATATGTAAACGTTTCACTTCACTCTTATCTTTTGTCCTATCCTAATAAAAATATACAGCATCTTTCGTCTTTTTAGGCAAATAACTATACATTTCTCTCCTTTCCTCCATACATTATATTAACCGCAGCATTCGCGGAAATGGTAAAGGAGGTCACAACATGTACGGATATACTTTTTGTTACCCCTCAACTTGCGCATATCCTTCGTATGGCTATGGTGGTGGTGGTGGTTGCGGCGGCTTTGGACACGGCTTTGCTTTAATCGTTGTATTATTTATTCTCTTAATTATCGTCGGTGCTGCCTGCATCTGTTAATGTAAAATGAAACAACTATAAAAGAACAAGGCGTTTGTTCGTCTTGTTCTTTGCCATGACTTTTTTCATAACCTTTGGTAGACTAAAAATGAAAGGAGAGATTATATATGCTTACAATGGATGATGTAATTCGTGAAGGAAATCCCATTTTACAAGCAGTGGCTGAAGAAATAGCTCTACCTGCAAGCGAAGAAGATGTTCATATATTACGAAAGATGATCGAATTTGTGATTAACAGTCAAAATCCAGAAATGGTTGAAAAATATAATTTACGCCCTGGAATTGGTTTAGCCGCACCGCAAATTGGTGTTTCTAAAAGAATGATTGCTGTTCATGTCACAGATCGAGATGGCACATTATATAGCTACGCTTTATTTAATCCAAAAATTATTAGCCACTCTGTTGAACGTACATACATTTCAGGGGGAGAAGGATGTCTGTCCGTAGACCGTGAAGTCCCTGGCTATGTACCTCGTTACACTCGTATCACTGTAAAAGGGACAACAGTAGATGGCGAAGAAGTCAAACTACGTTTAAAAGGATTACCAGCAATTGTATTCCAACATGAGATTGATCACTTAAATGGTGTTATGTTTTATGACCATATTAATAAAGATAATCCATTTATGATTCCAGAAAATGCAGCACCTTTAGAAAGATAAAACAAACTTTTTACGACGTGCAAATAACAAAATAAACAGAGTCAGTTTTCAATGAAGTTGGTGAAAACTGACTCTGTTTATTGAAATACTTCTCATATTTATACTTTATAACAATCCTGCCCACTGCAATCCATGAAGTATACCATCCTCTGCAACATCTTTAGTTACATAATTCGCAAGTCTTTTCAAATCTTCATGCCCATTTCCCATTGCAATTCCTGTACCCACAGCTTCAATCATTTCTAAATCATTTAATCCGTCTCCAAATGCATACACTTGTTCCCTTGTGAATCCAAGCTTTTCGATAAATTTTTCAATCCCTTTCGCTTTCGATCCTCCCATTGGAATAATATCCATAGAGTAAGCATGCCAGCGAATAAAATGAAACTTTGCATAGTCGTTAATAAACTTTTCTTCCTCTCCTGCCTTGCAAAATAAAAGCGTTTGATATACGTCACGTTCCTCATAAAAACTAGGTTCAAACGCGGGATGAGCCATATGAAGGCTAGCAAAGCTTTCTGTTACATAATGATGCGATGTCACTGTTGCTTTCATTTCTTTATGATTCATGTACACAAGCGCATAGCCTTCTTGCTCTGAAAATTTCGTGAAATCACGCAACGCATCAGCGTGTAGAGGATTTTTATATATAACTTCATCTTCAAACACCACATATTGTCCATTGAAACTTACATAGTTATGAATGTTAAGCTCTTTACGAATATCTTCAAACATAAACGGGGCACGTCCTGTTGCAATTGCCACATGTATACCTTTTTCTTGCAAACGACGTACAGCTTCTTTTGTGGACTTTGGTATTTCTTTGTTATGATCTAGCAATGTTCCATCAATATCAAAAAAGACAATTTTATCATTCATTTCTATAATCCTCTCTACTTCATCAATTCAAACTATACTCTTACTATTTTTTCAAACACTAAAAAAGTATAACATATTGATAAATCAAGCGCTTCTTATCTAACCTTCCTGCCTAACTATGCATATACTGAAATAAAAACGGTACTACGGTTCAACATATGCATTTTCTTTTCTATTCTATCTCATACTATAAGTTGAACGAATTATTTTCTTACAAGATAGTTCATTTTTTAATCTTAATTCTTTTTGCACACTCTAATAAGATTATCTGCATGTTTTGAGCGAAGAAAGGAAGGGACAACCGTGCTAAAGAAATTGAAGAAAAAATTAAAAGTATATTGGAACGATTTACTTCGTAAAAAAACAATTGCTTAAATCATGCCCATTTCGGGCTTTTTTCTTCACTCTTATTCGAAAAAACATGAAAATCATAACCGTTTGCTTTATAATAGGTAAAAGATAGCCTAAAACATAGACAAGGAGAGATTGTTTTAATGATTTTTAAAGTATTTTATCAAGAAAAAATGCTAGAAGTACCTGTACGTGAAAATACTAAGGTGCTATATCTAGAAGCTGAGTCTGAAAAAGAAGTTCGCACAAGATTACACAAGTTCGCATATAATATTGAGTTTATCCAGCCTGTTACTGGTGCTCATCTTGAATATGAAAAGCAATATGCAGATTTCAAATTAGCGGAGAACGTTTAATTTATGAAATTCTTAAAAAATGACCAGACTGCTGTTTTCGCACTTGGCGGACTCGGTGAAATCGGCAAAAATACATATGCTGTTCAATTTCAAGATGAAATTATTATTATTGACGCTGGAATCAAATTTCCAGAAGACGAACTTCTTGGGATTGATTATGTGATCCCTGACTACACGTATCTCGTACGCAATGAAGAAAAAATTAAAGGGCTCTTTATTACACATGGACACGAAGATCATATCGGTGGGATTCCTTATTTATTACGCCAAGTGAATATTCCAATTTATGGTGGGAAACTAGCACTTGGACTAATTAAAAATAAGTTAGAAGAGCACGGATTACTGCGAAAAGCACAATTGCATGAAATTAAAGAAGACGATGTAATTAAGTTCAAAAAAACATCCGTCTCCTTCTTCCGCACAACACATAGTATTCCTGATTCATATGGTATCGTTGTGAAGACACCGCAAGGACAGGTTGTGCATACAGGAGATTTCAAATTTGATTTCACTCCAGTTGGTGAGCCAGCAAACTTAACAAAAATGGCTGAAATCGGAAAAGAAGGTGTCCTTTGCTTGCTATCTGATAGTACGAATAGCGAAGTCCCTCACTTTACGATGTCTGAGCGCCGCGTTGGTGACAGCATCCAGGATATTTTCCGTAAAGTAGAGGGCCGTATTATATTCGCTACGTTTGCTTCTAATATTCACAGGCTGCAACAAGTTGTAGAAGCTGCAGTAGCAAACAATCGAAAAATTGCTGTTTTCGGCCGAAGTATGGAAGCTGCAATGGAAATCGGACAAAACCTTGGCTATATTTGCTGTCCGAAAGATACAATTATTGAACCATCACAACTAAATCGCATACCAGCAAATAAAGTTGTTATTTTATGTACAGGGAGTCAAGGAGAACCGATGGCTGCGTTATCTCGCATCGCTAACGGTACACACCGTCAAATCCAAATTATTCCAGGTGATACTGTAGTATTTTCTTCTTCTCCAATCCCAGGAAACACAGTAAGTGTAAGCCGTACTATCAACATGTTATATCGTGCAGGCGCTGAAGTCATTCACGGGCCATTGACTGATATTCATACAAGTGGGCACGGTGGACAAGAAGAACAGAAGCTAATGTTACGTCTCATTAAACCAAAATATTTTATGCCAATTCACGGTGAATATCGTATGCAACGCATGCATGCAAAACTTGCAAATGATTGCGGTATTCCCGAAGAAAATTGCTTCATAATTGATAATGGTGATGTACTTGCACTTCGTGAAGATGAAGCAGCAATCGCAGGAAAGATTCCGTCTGGTTCTGTCTATATCGACGGAAATGGCATCGGTGATATCGGTAACATCGTACTTCGCGATCGTCGTATTCTTTCAGAAGAGGGACTTGTTATCGTTGTTGTTAGCATCGATATGAAGGATTTCAAAGTAGCTGCTGGTCCAGATATCATTTCTCGCGGATTCGTTTACATGCGCGAAAGTAGCGATTTAATTAACGATGCACAAACATTAATTACAACTCATTTAGAAAAAGTAATGGAGCGCAAAACGACACAGTGGTCTGAAATCAAAAATGAAATTACAGATACATTGGCTCCATTCTTATACGAAAAAACGAAACGTCGACCAATGATTTTACCAATCATTATGGAAATTTAACAAAAAAGGGCAATGCCGCTATGCTGGCATTGTCCTTTTTTCATTTCGCTAAAAATATTTCGAAGCGGTCTACATCATTATCGTGACCAATTACAATTAAAATATCTCCCATTTGAACATTTTCTGTCGCACGTGGTGAAACAAGAACTTCCTTCCCACGCTTAATTGCTACAATGTTCAATCCAAACTTTGCACGAATATCTAAATCAATCAATGAATGACCATCAATCTTTTCGTTCGCAATAATCTCAACAATACTATGTTCATCGGAAAGCTCTAAATAGTCCAAAACGCTACTTGAGGCAATATTATTGGCAATTCTTTTTCCCATATCACGCTCAGGGTGAACAATTTGATCAGCTCCAATTTTACGAAGAACTTTTTCATGATAATCATTTTGTGCTTTTACAGTAACATTCTTCACACCTAGCTCTTTCAAGATAAGGGTTGTTAAAATACTTGATTGAATATTATCCCCAATTGCAATAACTACATGCTCAAAGTTTCGAATACCAAGACTTTTTAATACCATCTCATCTGTAGAATCTGCAATTACAGCATGAGATGCAATATTTGCAAACTCATTTACACGATCTTCATCCATATCAATCGCCATAACTTCCATTCCTAATTGCGCTAATTCCCGGCAAATACTACCCCCAAATCGTCCAAGACCAATAACAGCAAACTCTTTTTCTTTCGTGCTCACACAAATTCCTCCAGTAATATCAAATCGTATCAAGTGAAATCTTGATCAGTGGGGCTTCTTTATCTCCCACCTATCTTCTTTAATTCTTCAAAAACTTAATGTGAAGACGTTTTCCCCTATACATCATAACCAACTATCATTGTAGCATATTTTACAAAGTGAAACGTCCATTATTGTTTTTCCATTCCTAATAATGGAAAAAAACTTCTCACCAGCAGTTATCTCTTCTAGATTCATCACATTCTTAAGGTAGTTGTTTTGCCGCTTTCATAACGTGCATTAATTGCCTGTTCACTCTTATTTCTGTTTTTGAATATAAAAAAATTGTTGTAAATAAAAAGCTAGCATACATACTAACATACCAAAGATAAATATATTTCCAAACGAGCTGAACGTTTGAAATACGAACATTAATGTTTCTTGTCCAAAAAAAGCAAATAGTAAATTTATAAAAGCAAATAAAATCGCAAGCTGATAGTGATGCTGATGAAATAAATAATGAGTTGCTCCTAAAAAGCCAATAAAAGAAACAATAAACACCCACCACATTTCCATCATCTTTTGCCAGCCTACTAGCTCATATCCGTTCACAGCAATTGCAATTGCTCCTATAACAATCATTGTTGGAACACTCCAAAATAAAGCCCACTTTCGAAAGAGTAATACCGCCTTCCTGTCTTCTCGTTTATGTGCGCAATACGTTAAAAAGGTCGCGCTTATGTATAAGACAGAGACAACTGTTAGAATAATAATTAACCAAAAATGAAGCTGATAATACTCATGTTCTATATTCGTAACAATTGCAGCTAACAAGCCTGGAATGCATATGCCAGTATAGCCTTCCACCAGTGACTTATTCCAAAATACCATATTACCAATTCGAATTCCTAGTAACATAAAAATAATGGCACCAAGGATAAATAAAGTCATTTTATTTCCAACCAAACTCGTTGAAAAAGCGATTAATCCAACAAATAAAAATAGAGCAAATGCATTCATAATTTCGGCAACAGGTGATAAATACTCTTTCACCCACTCATATGTGTTCGTATAATTTTCTTTTTTTGCTAAGCAATATGTATAGAAACTAACACCAAAATAAATTGCTGCTACAATTACATATGTATATAAAAAGAAACATAGTATAGTACTTCCGATTTGCACACTATCCCCTACCTTTTTCTCTATGTACCATATTAATTTTACACAAATTTCATATAAAATGTAAATAAAAACCTCCCTGCTACATGGGAGGCTTTCCTTTATTCAGCTTCTTTTTCAGCTTCATCAAGAACGCGATTTACTCGTTTTGTTAACATTTGCATACCGCTACCACCCGCTTGGAAATGGCGCAATACACCGTTTTTATCAAACACGTAATATGCTGGTACATATTGATTCTCAAAGGAGTCTGTAATCACATGCTTATTGTCCACCAAAATAGGCTGTACAATACCGTGCTCCTCTGCTACTGCTTTCACTTTCTCAAGATCCAGATCTTCTTCTGAACGCGGCATATGTACAGCAATTACATTTAATTTATCTTTATAGTTATCACGGAACTCATTAATACTCGGCATTGCTTCTTTACATAAATGACAGCTAACAGACCAAAAATGAATCAATGTTGGTTTATCGCCAATTAGCGCTTCTTTAACTACTTCTCCATTTAGTACAGTCGTTGCTCCTTCTAAGGAAGGCATTGGTTCACGTAATTTCATAACATTTCCCCCTTATATATGTAGAGAAAGGTCTAACAACAATTTGCTAGACCTTGTTCATTCATTCAAAAATTAAACGTTTAAAGTCTCTTGACCTGGTTTCCAGTTTGCTGGGCAAAGTCCACCAGTTTGAAGCGCTTGAAGAACACGGAGTACTTCGTCAACTTCCCGTCCAATGTTGTTATGATGGACAACTTGATACATTAATTCGCCTTCTGGGCTAATAATGAATAGACCACGAAGCGCAATTCCTTCTTCTTCAAGTAATACGCCATAATCACGAGATACTACATGATTTGTATCAGCAGCTAATGGATATTTTAACTCACCTAAACCGTTTTTCGTACGGTCAGTGTTAATCCACGCTAAATGAGTATGAATTGTGTCAGTTGATACACCGATTACCTCTGCATCTAAGTCTTCGAACTCATCATAACAATCAGAAAGTGCGATAATTTCTGTTGGACATACGAAAGTAAAATCCATTGGATAGAAGAAAAGCACAGTCCATTTGTCTTGTTTCATAACCTCTTCAAGGCTTACTTTACCAAATTCTTTGTTTGGCATAACAGCATCCATCTCAAATCGTGGAGCTTGTTTTGCTACCATACGTTCTGCCATATGTACCAACCTCCGTTAACTTTTAGTCATATCTTGTCTACTCTTATATTATATGGGAAAAAATGGTTTTCAGTCAATATCATTTAATAATTATTATAAAACGAGTAACTACCAACTCTTTCCCCTACCTACCATTATAAAGTATTGTGCTAGAATTACAAAAAAAATGTACTAAATAAATACAAATAAAAAATCGACATAAAAAAGGAACAAGCATTACGCTCTGTTCCCTTTCCATTTTACGTATGTTGTTAAAAATAAAATCGCTTTTTCAATTGCTGATTCATCTGGCTGTAA
Source organism: Bacillus multifaciens (assembly GCF_030756675.1). Lineage (GTDB taxonomy): Bacteria > Bacillota > Bacilli > Bacillales > Bacillaceae_G > Bacillus_A > Bacillus_A multifaciens. The sequence goes on along the minus strand of NZ_JAVBXD010000014.1, from coordinate 10,195 downwards.
TTTCGCATGATGCAGTCCATATTCAGATTCGACACCAAGCCAAAACATAAAGCCTGGAATCTCACGTAGCATATATCCAAAATCTTCTCCTGTCATCGCTTCTGTACAAGTGATTACATTCATATCTGTATGTTCGTCCGTAAACTTCATGAACTCCTTCGTTAACGTTTCATCGTTATATACTTGATGATACATCGCTCCGTAATCAATATGCGCTGTGCACCCAAAAGACGTTTCGATTCCTGCAACAATTGCTTCAATCCGTTCCTTTACTCGTTTCATAGATTCAACAGATAATGTCCGTATCGTTCCTTCTAAACGAGCCTTTTCCGCAATAATATTTTGTACTGTTCCACCAGTAATTTTACCGATTGTAATAACTGCACTATCTAGTGGATTGACATTGCGACTAATAACAGATTGCAGTTGTGTGACAAGATGGCTTGCGGCAACAATCATATCGTTTGCTGTATGGGGATATGCTGCATGTCCACCTTTCCCTTTCAAATCAATGTATAGTTCGGATGTATTCGCAAAAAGTAATCCCTCTTTTGTCGCAATTGCCCCTACTGGATATTCTGGTGCAATATGAAGCCCGAGAATCATATCTAGTTTCCATGCTTGTAACTCTTCACTTTGTAATAACGGAAGAGCGCCACCCGGCCCTTCCTCAGCTGGTTGAAAAATAAAAACAAGATGATCATCAATTCGCTCTGTAACAAAAGCTGTTAATAACCCAAGACCAATTGTCGTATGCATATCATGCCCGCATGCGTGCATCATCCCTTCATGTAATGAAGAAAATTCATATCCTGTCTCTTCCGTAATTGGAAGTCCGTCGATATCAGCACGGTAACCAATTGTTCTTTTCGGATTACTGCCATGTACTTTTACAATGACACCTGTTTTCCATGTCTTTACTTCTACATACTCACACGGGAGAGTATTTATATAATTCAAAATATATTGCTGTGTTTTCCATTCTTGAAAACCACGCTCCGGAATTTGATGTAAATCTCTCCGCATTTGAATAAATTTATTTACCATTATCGTTTCACCACCATTGATAAAAAGCGTAAGAGCCTACAAGCCCTTACGCTTTCTTTTTTATTCTTCTGGGTTCAGTTGACGAAGTTCTTGTTTAATTTCTGTTTTCGCTTTTGTTTTTTCGTCAATTTCTTTAATAACACGCGCTGGTGTTCCTGCAACAACTGTGTATGGTGGTACATCTTCTGTTACAACTGCACCCGCCGCAACAACTGCACCTTTTCCTACTGTAACACCTTCTAAGACTACTACATTTGCACCAATTACAACATCATCTTCAACGATAACTGGTTTTGCAGAAGGTGGCTCGATAACGCCTGCAAGTACAGCTCCAGCTCCTACATGGCAGTTTTTACCTACTGTTGCACGTCCACCAAGTACTGCATTCATATCGATCATTGAGCCTTCACCAATTACAGCACCAATGTTAATTGTTGCGTTCATCATAATAACTGCATTATCACCAATTTCAACCTGGTCACGAATAATAGCACCTGGTTCAATACGTGCCTTAATGCCTTTTAAGTCAAGCATTGGAATTGCAGAGTTACGACGATCATTTTCTACAACATAATCTACAACATGTTTTTTATTTTCTTCAAGGATTGTCTTAATTTCAGACCATTCCCCAAATAATACGCCTGATTTTTTATTTACAAACGCTTGTACTGTTTCTGGGAATGTAATTTCTTTTAGATCCCCTTTTATGTATACCTTTACAGGAGTTTTCTTCTCACTTTTTTGAATAAACGAGATAATCTCGTTTGCATCCATCATTTTCATGCTTGTTGCCTCCTAAATCCATTTATACTGTTACTCTACCAAACGAGAAGACTCCTCGCAAGAAAATAATCTTATTTTCCTGCTTGAATTTCTTCAATAATATCTAAAAACGCCTGCACTTGTTTTAATTGTCTAGCTGATTCACTTGTTAATAACCACGTTTCTCTCGTCAGTTTTACTGGAGTTTTATATGTCTTTTCCCTTACTTCTTTTAAAACAGTAGAGGGTAAAAGTGCATAACCGATACCATTTAAAACAAGTTGTTTACACGTTTCAATTTGATCGACAACAATCGTACGTTTAGGGGGATTAGAAAATAAACCATACCACCAATTTTGAATTTGTCCATAATATGTTGAATCACTTTTGAATTGAATGAATGGCCTATTGGTGTCTTTTAACATGGAAATATCCTTAATTTCTGTATCAACTAAATACAATTCATCTTCAAATAATTGTTTCTTATAACCTTTATATTCTTGTGTTCCTCGCAAAATCGCTACATGAACATCACCTTCGTAAAAGTGATTTTGCACTTCACTACTCCAGCCTGTAAAGAGAGAGATTTTTACGGATGGATACTTTTGTACAAACATCTTTAAAACTGGCGGCAACCAATATTGCCCAATGACAGAGGCAACAGCAATCTTTAAAGTCCCATATGTTTCCGTTTGAAAAGTTGCTAGTTCACTCTTAATCGCTTCCTCTCGTTGCAACATATCTTTAGCATAATTCGCTACTTTTTCACCTTCTGGTGTAATCGTTAATCCTTTTTGAGAGCGAATAAAAAATTTCATTCCCCATTGTTTTTCCATCGATTGAAGCCTTTGACTAAGCGCTGGTTGTGATACAAATAAGCGCTCAGAGGCTTTTCTCATATTTAACTCTTGTGCTAAAATAACCATCATCTGAAAATCATCAATTTGCAATGTTTTCCCCTTCTTTCGTTACAACTGAACGATAAAGGCGACTTCTTCTTTCAGTTGAAGTCGCCTTTTCCAACATTATCGATTAAATCGTCTCACTGTTTTATTTAGTAATTTTAAAATGGCACGACGCGTCAAAATCCCTTCAAAATACGCTTCCTCGTTCTCAACACATACAAATGGATGATCAATCGTCATCTCCAATGCTTTTGAAAATGAATCCTGTAACTTGAGGCGTGGAATATCTCCCTTCATCACACTTTCTACTTTCATATCCTCTAGTTTTTCAAATTCAATTCGCTCTAGCCCTAAAATACCATCCAAAATCATCGCTGTACTTACTAATCCATGCAATTTGTACATCGGATCTAATACTGGAATTGCTGAATAGCCAGATTTCACTAAAACAAGTAAAGCGTGCTCCAAACTATTTCCAATTTGAACATGTGCTACTTTTTCCGATGAAATCATTAAGTCCTTTACAAAAACTTGCTGAAAATCTTCTTTTGGAATGCTAATCATATTGATATCCCCCACTTTGACTCATTCTAACAAGTAGCAATTGTAAACCAATCGTAAAAAACAATTCGTTCAAGTAATGTTTTACTTTCTCATTTCTATTCTCAGTTTATGACAGCGTTTACATATTATTATCTGTCCCTATTTTCTTATTTAAAATAAATAATCACAGTTCATTTTACCATAGAAACAAAAGAAAAGACCACCATTCTGGCAGCCTTAATATCCTTCGTTTTTCAGACGAGCAAATAAGCTTGTAATTCGTTTGTAATGAGATACATCTGTTTTCTTTCGCCCGTTTTCAATATCAGAAAGTTCAACGGAAAGTATTTCACTCGCATAATTTTGTCGAAACAACACATCTAACAATAAATTTTGTTCCTCTTTTGTTAAATCAATTTCTCTACTCATTTTTTCCTCCCCTTATTAAACCGTCCTTATTTATTTATTATATAAAATATGCCCTTTATTTAACAGATTGAAAATTCAGTACAAAAATTATTTCGTGTACCGATTTGCATAGCTAAACGCCGCATATGAATCGGGTTTAATTTTAGGTGTTAATCCCATTGCTGTAATCTTATTTGTCATATCCGAAATAAACTCTCTCGTCAAACCATATTTTCCAATATCCAAATGAATCTCCATTACAAATTCAGCACCTTCTCCGCAGTACGGATAAAGAATATCCCAAAGTTGTTGTATTCGCTCAGGTGTAAATAAACAAGCGATCTCTTGACTAAATTGCGTTTCCAAATAAATTTTTTCCCGTAAACTTGGGGGCTTTCGCTTTATCGTTTGGTGATATAAGCACCCCCAAGCTCCTTTTCCAACGCGATGCAAATGAATAGCTGTAATAAAACGTGTATCATTTTGATGTACTTGTGAATCTGTTCCAATTGACAATCGATACATGTTGCGCGGTGCACTTCGAATAAAATGACAAATTCTTGAAAATACAGTTTCGAAACTCATGTGTCGCTCTGATAAATTGTAAAATTGATATTCTCCGCCCATACAGTCACGTCCCTTCTCATAGACAGACTTTCGTATTCTCATTGTATGGGACAAAGCAACAAAATATGCCTTACTTATCCTTTACTCGTTTCGATATTGCGTATTAAATATGCACAAAACGGACATTTAAAAATAACATTTTGATTCGATTGTGCTGTTAACACATGTGTAATTTCTGACTGTTTATGACATTTTGGACACACAACAATCGGCATTTTTTCCACTTTTCTCACCTCTTTATATCGCCGCTTATAATCAGGCCTCTATCTTAAAGCTACCTATCCGTAAGAGCACGATTGATGAAAACTTCACTTTATAGAATGCGTTATCAGTTTAGGGTCAGAGAGAGAATCTTATTCATCATAAAAAAAGAAGGTGCCTTCATTTTTTGAGGCACCTTCTTTTTATGTATCAAGAAAGAATATCGTAAATTTCGATTGCAACCATATCAATATTATCGAATTGATATACTTGTGGTTTTTCTCCTTGTTGATACACTTCTAGCTCGTACATATCGCTTTTATCAAAATATTTTACGCTACATTTGCGTTCACCGTTCACTTCAAAATAGCGTTGTGCTACTTCGCCGCTTTCAGCTTGTTCTTTTAGACTAACAAGACGAGTTAAAATTCCTTGGAGCAGAGACATGAAATCTCCCCTTTCTCTAATGTTCCTACGAATAGGTTTTACAGCAATACTCATTCTATCCGTCATAACTGAAAAAATGTCCCACACCCTAGGATAATGCTTATGAGCAAGAAACTCAACTAAAATTTGTCGAAAAAACATACAAAAAGCCGAAATCTACACTTCTACTGCCTTTCTTACGCATTTAACAGAAAAATTTTATATCAATGTTGTAAAAAAGATAAATAAGGATTATTCAATTTGTTCTCGATAAAAAACTTGTTATGTTAATATAAATTTTACTTGCTCCTACATTAACGAGCAGTAAACTCCTCACTGATAGAAGTTTCACTTTATTGAAGTTTTTTATATACGAGAATATAATGAAAATAAATTGTAGAGGAGGAACTATATGAAGAAAGTAGATGTATACACACAACCTGATTGCCCACCATGTCAAATTATAAAAGAATTTCTAAAGCATAATGATGTTATTTTCACAGAATACAATATCAAAAAAGACGCTGCTGCTCGCAATCGTCTTCTCTATGATTATGAGTCCTATTCTACCCCAACTGTTGTTGTAGACGGGGAAGTTGTAGCAGGATTTCAAATCGAAAAATTACAACAACTTTTAGGAATCGAACAATAAAATGAAACTCCTGTCATTTTAGGATAACCCCTCCATGACAAGAGTTTCACTTTACTCTTTTTCGTATTTTTCTATTTCAGATAAGAGCTGTTTATTTTCATGATATCCCGCCATTTTCCATTTATCACCGTTTTTTTGCAGTGTAATAATTTGATACTCTTCTGTTTTTATATTCCGTTCATACACGTATAACAAATTATACTCTTGATTGTATACAATTTTTGTTTTGGATGAAAAAGTAAATGGTGCTTCTTTTGTAGGTAACAAATATTGCGCGCTCCGTTTTACATCTTGATTATTTTCATCCGTAAAAACTTGAAGAAAGTTATCCGTGAAATAAGGAGATAATGTATCATACATTTTATCCATCGATAGTCGCTTACTACGAATAGAGAACTGCGCTTCATATCCCTTTTGAATCGTTTCAAATATTTCATTTTGATCGATTTTTGTTTCTTCTTTTCCAAGCACTGTTGTCACACCTTGTCCAATTACAAATGCAACGAAAAGAAATAGCACAATCCAAATCCCATATTTCTTCATTTTCGCACCCTCCTTGTAAAAAGAGCTTATCCTTCTACTATTCATTGTAGCAATGATTATGCACTGAAAGAGTAGCTTTCGTTCGTAAAATGTTTACAACGATAGACACCATTCTTATCATAGTTGTCACTATTACCAATTTATGATAAAAACAAACAAAAAAATGCACGAAATATTTCGTGCATTATAATAAAACATCTTCTTCATATAAAAATTCATAAGATAAGTCAATAAATAAATAATGCTCATCATCAATAGGAAACGAAAATGTCCGAACTAATTCACCAGTTTCAAGATCCCCGTATAAATCAGACAATCTTCCCTTTTTCTCAAAACGTAGTTTCATAATGTTTTCTAAAAAGTACGGACGCCAACTCCAATTTTTCATATAATACTCTGGCATTAACACCCATTCTCCGTCTTTTCTCATAACATTTCCTGATTTTTGAAATCCGTCTTCATTACAAATAAAAATACGAAAACTACAATGTGTCACTTGTTGACTAAAATTCATTAGCCATTTATTAAAATCTTCTATTTTTTTCTGTTTTGCTAATACATTCCCAACATATTCTCGAAGCGTTTCTGTTAGTTCATAAACCTTCTGCAATTTTCGTTTTTCACGCTGAATAAATTGATGGCACTCACTGCCAAGGCGCTCTTTCAAAATGTCTTTATCAATAAAATTAGACAAAGATTCTTTCAAATAATCACCTTGGTAATATCTTCCACCATTTTTCCACGCATATTGCAACTGATAGAATGCATCAATATCTTCATACAATAATGTTGCTCCAATGCGTCTCGCCAAGAGTGATAATGAATATAAAATATCCTGGTACGATTGTAACAACGCCGTCTGACGTAAATTTGTTAAATCTACCTTTAGAATATCAGGAGTTAACATACTAATTCGTTCGAGATTACTTGTACCTGTTCCTACCTTATTAATCGCAACTTGAATACCATATGTACGGTAATACATAAGCAAATGGTTAAACTGTTCAATATCTTCTTTAAAATCATGTTCTGTTATTTCTAATACAATACGATTTAAACAAAGCCCTTTCTTCTCATACATTAATAATAAATGCAGTAAACTTTCACTTTCATCACTCATTAATATATGCGCATTACGATGCACAAATAATAAACATGATTGATCTGTTTCCAAATACCGATCCAATGCTTTTCCTAAAATAATATTATCTACTTCAAGTTGAAATTCATATGGAATCGAATCATCGCGAAAAAACGCAGCAAGACTGTGAATCCCTTCTTCTGTTTGTATACGTCCTACTACTTCATATCCAATTACAGTATGTTCATCTGCACTAAAAATAGCTTGATAATAAGGAAGGACTTTATCCAAATTACTCATCACATCTAATGCATCTACCATAGTTCTCCCCCCCCTTTGCTTTTCAAGATTATAACACGTTATGTAAAAAAAATAATAAAAAATCCCTTCAGTTCTCCTGAAGGGATTAGAGGGGTAAAATGCTAAGGGGAATTAGCAATTCTACTATGAAGAAAAAAGAGGTCTTAAATATACCTTATAAACAATTTTCTGTAAAGACTCTCTTTTAAAATGTCACAAATTAGTCACAAATCCCCCCCTCTTAAAACGGATATTGATGCAAATGCTGACCACCATCCATTGTAATACAAGCTCCATTTATGTACGCAGCTTCTTCAGAGCATAAATAAAAAGCAAGACCAGCAATTTCTTCTGGTGTTCCAAGCCTGCCAAGTGGTACGCTGTGTAATGTGCGCTTCGCAGCTTCTTCAGATATCCATAGCTTATCGGCTCCCCCTGTACGTTCAATTGGTCCTGGAGCAATTGCATTCACACGAATTCCATATTTACGTCCCCACTCAACAGCAAGCGTTCTCGTCATTGCTAACACACCCGCTTTTGCTGCTGCGGAATGAATAACACCGGGACCCGCATCCCATGCATAAGTTGCAACCATATTAATAATTGTTCCCTTTATCCCTTTTTCAATCCAGTATTTACCGATTGCTTGACTACAATAAAATGTACCATTTAACACAATGTTAATAACAGCATTCCAACCATTTGGCGATAAATCTTCAGCATGACAAAGAAAATTTCCTGCTGCATTATTTACTAGTACATCGATGCGGCCGAATTCTTTATCGATTGTTTCAATCATTCCTTTTATATCCTCAATATTCCGCACATCCATTTGTACAGGTAATACTTGTCCTTCAAATTGTTCAATTTCTTTCTTAGTCTCTTCTAATTTTTCTAGTGTACGTCCTGTAATTACAACTCGCGCTCCTTCTTTTGCAAAACGAGTTGCCATTCCTTTTCCCATTCCACTTGAACCACCTGTAATTACAACTACCTTTTCTGTCATAATTTTCCCTCCCTAAAATGAATACATATTCATTTTATCATTTTACACGACAGAATTCTTTATAAATTTAAATTTTTCTGATATCTTTTAATAAAATACACTATTTATTAGCGAAAGGAGAGAAGATACGCAGCGAATCATTATAACAAATCACGTCTATCTACTTTTATCATTTTCTATCATCTCGCTCATATGAATATGAATCAAATTACAAGAAGAAATTTTATAAAAAAAAGCATTCGTACACTATTATACACTTGTATAACGACTGGAACAGGTTACTATTATGCAAGGTTTATAGAGCCATCCCTTCTCTCTTTTACGAATCATACACTTCACTCTCCACTTATTCCACATGGGTTTAACGGCATTAAAATTGTTCAATTTAGCGATTTACATTTAGGGTATTATTACTCACTGCAGCAACTTTCTAAAGTAGTTGCAAAAATAAATGAAAAAAAACCCGACATCGTATTCTTTACTGGAGATTTAATCGACAATTATCAAACATATGAAGATACTCCATTTGTCTCATCAATTTTACAAACGATTCATGCTCCGCTCGGTAAATTTGCTATTTTTGGTAACCATGATCATGGTGGATACGGAACAGAATACTACAGTCACATCATGAAACAATCCGGATTTGAAATATTACAAAATGCTGAAAAACGTATACGTCTACTAGATGGAAGTGAAATTTCTATTTTCGGTATTGACGATATCATGCTCGGAACCCCTGACATACATGGTATCTTAAAACAAGCGCAAGATCATCTTTATACGATTGTTCTCGTTCATGAACCCGATGTTGCACCTCATATTGCAAATTTCCCTATTAATTTACAACTTTCTGGACACAGTCACGGCGGACAAGTACAATTCCCTTTCTTTGGCGCCATTATTACTCCGACATTTGCTAAGCACTATATTGAAGGTTTTTATCATATTAAGAAAGAGTATGAATTGTTATTGTATGTAAATCGAGGCATTGGAACAACGCGTGTACCACTTCGATTTTTAGCAAAGCCGGAAATTACACTCTTCACATTACAATCGACATAATATAGGAAAGTGTTTCGCCTATTTTCAGCATCATTCTCTCTTGTACTCGCTCATCCACGTTATTTTCCCATATGATAACAATGAGTTCATTGAAGGAGGTTTTAACATGTATCCACATTATCAGCCAATTCCATTTCGCTCAGCTCCAGTTGGTCCGATTGGAAATTCACGATTTATACCATTTTTCGGATTCCCTTTTCTAGCCGGTCTTGCAGGAGGTATAATCGGCGGGGCATTGGCATTTGGCCCTAGACCATACTATCCACCTCCATTTTACCCTTGCTACGGCCCTCCTTGTCCAACACCATATTTTTACTAATGTAAATAGAAACAACTATGTGAAAAAGGCCTCGAATCGAGGCCTTTATTCTATATGTATCCCTTATTCCATTACGTGCAAATACATCTATTTTCATTTTTCAACATGTAAACTGCTGCTTTACAGGCGAAAAAATACCTTACTTTCACTTTCTATCTTGCATGTGGTAGGAAAAGGCACTAACCGCTTCAGATGCTCTCGTCCCTCCAAAAAATAAAATGTACCCTATAGAGTAGACACTAAAAAAGTCTCTCTCTGTATGGTACATTTTTGTATAATTAAGAAATACAAAACTTGAAAATAAAACATG
>NZ_JAVBXD010000013.1 GCF_030756675.1 Bacillus multifaciens | reverse complement strand
TCACTCCTCCTCCCCTAAGAGAAAAAAACATATAACTAAATACTGGATAGACCTAAGTACTAAGTCTCATTAATTTACACAGACTTCTTGACAGAACCATATATTACAAAGAGCGGTCGATATATCGTGAAAAGCGCCGATATATTGCAAAGAGCGGTCGATAACGGAAAATAGACTGAGTTCAAAAGGCACTTTTGTGCCTTTTGGGTCAGCCCCTGTACTTTAAGTAAGTTAAGACATAATTTCAGTGCGTTATATGATATATAAATCCACTTTGATTTTTTAACACACAAATCGCAACTATGCAGAATACACCATGCCCGGCTACTGGTCTGCTCCTTTTGTTTCAAACCTGGCATGTGGCAGGAAAAGGTCCTGACCGCTCCTATGAACAGTCAGACGCTCTCTCCCTCCCCTAAAAAAAGGGGGTTTTTATGTCGGTTTTTCAATTTGTATTTATATATAAGCTTCCCTAAATTTTCTCCTATGTTTTCTACTATCAATGCAAGCTCCTTAAAACTCCAAAATCCGAACCGTCTTCTGCGTTGCATTTAATTCAATCGTTCCGCCAATAGGCATTGTAACAATCGGATGTGTGTGACAACAATCAAAATCAGCTAAGATTGGAATATCTGTGTCTCCGATTACTTCGAGCAAAATATCATATGGTGTCAACCCTATTCCTTGATCGTCAAATTGTTCATGTTTTCCTAAGATGATCCCGCCAATCTTTTCAAATACACCGTTTATTTTCAAGAAACTAAAATGCTTTTCAACGATCGCTGCTGTTTTTTTACAGTCCTCGATCATTAAAATATCTCCCTCATGAATAACAGGCATATAAGGACTTCCCCATATACTTAATATCGTCATTAAATTCCCAGCTATTAACCGACCAGTTGCGACGCCTTCTTTGACGCAAACCCATTCATTCGGATAACTTGCTTTCGGCCGATTTTGTGTCTGCCAATTTAATTGCTCATCTGTCCAAACAGGATATACAGGATACTCATATGGAAGTGCTGCATTTTTTATTAACACATCTTCAAATGATGAAAATGTATTATTTACATATGGAGGAAATTCTCCCAATGATGAAATTAAGGACGGGCCATAAAATGTTGTCATACCTGTTTTCGCATAAATACCTAATAAAATGGCAGTGACATCAGAATACCCAACGAAAATTTTCGGATGTTTTTTTATTGCTTCGTAGTCTAAATAAGGAAGTAACGAATTCGAATTGCTTCCTCCAACAGACGACATCATACACTTAATTTCTCGATTCCAAATGAATTCGTTCACCTCTTGAGCACGATCTTTTATACTCCCAGATCGATAACCATCACACTTTCTAGTAAGACTTCCTTCAACGATAATAAATCCTTTACTTTCCATAAATTGTTTTGAACGCTCGAATCTAGTAGGTGATGTATATGTACCTGGTAATGATGGTGAAAAAACTCCTATTTGATCTCCTTTGTTTAACTGAAACACTTCTTTTCACTCCTATATAAACATATATGATATTTCTTTACTATAACCTAACTTCCTAGATACATGAAATTAATAGAAGTGTTCTTAGATCAATTATTAAAAATGTCGAATTTTAAAGAAAATTGTCTATTTTTCGTTGATTTATTTTATTTTTAATGCTAAACTCTTAATTAATAAAGAAAGAGTAGCGAAAAACCCTTAAGCTTATAAGTTTTCTGAAAATTAAGTTTTTAAAACCTTTTTAACTTTCATTGACATTCTTGTGCTGCTCCCGCTCTTTCTTTATCCTTTCAAGAAGTTGTCACGAAGCTAGACTTTGTGGCAGCTTTTTTCTTTTCTATTACACTCCTCTATTCGTGGTAAAATATAGTTATTAATTATTAGGTGGTGGCACAAACAATGAAAGGTCTCATCATTAGATCACCTTGGATTGAGCTAATTTTAGAAGGTAAAAAAACTTGGGAAATAAGAGGAGCTAACACGAAGATACGAGGAAAAATAGCTCTTATTAAAAGTGGCAGTGGAATGGTATTTGGAACTGTTGATTTAATAGATAGCAAGAAATTAAGTCTTGAAGAATATCAACAAAGTGAATCATTTCATAAAGTACCAGCCCAAAATTGTCTTCAAGAACCGTACAAGTACACACATGCTTGGATTTTCCAAAATCCAACTCCATTGAAAGAACCAATACCATACAAACATCCAATGGGTGCGGTAATATGGGTGAACCTTCCCGATACTTTGTAATAATAAAAAACCCGCGCATTATTGCGCAGGTTCTGTACGATATTTTCCTTCAACGCGGTAAATACGATTTCCCTTGCTTGAGAATTTTTCTTCGTATTCCGTCATAATGTTTCCTTCGAAGTCACTTTTGTGAAGATCTAAGCTAATATAAGGCAGCAGCATGCCATATTCCGCCATACTTGTAAGAGAGTATTCAAATAAAGCTTGGTTATCTGTTTTGAAATGAATTTCCCCGCCTTTTACAAGTACTGTTTCATAGTTACGTAAAAATGTTTTATACGTTAAACGACGCTTTTCATGACGATTCTTTGGCCATGGATCAGAGAAGTTTAAATATACGCGATCAATTTCATTCTCCGCAAAGAATACTGTTAAATCTTCTGCATCTTTATTAATTAGTTTTAAGTTCGACAATGGTTCTTCAATTAATTTATCAAGTGCATCTACAATTACACTTGTGAATTTTTCAATTCCAATATAGTTTACGTTTGGATTTGCTTTTGCCATTTCGTACATGAAGCGGCCGCGGCCTGTTCCAACTTCAATGTGAATCGGGTTGTCATTTCCAAATAACTCGTTCCATTTTCCGTTACTCTCTTCTGGATTTCCAATTACAAACTGTGAATATTCTTTCGTTCGGTCCATTGCATATGGTTTATGTCTTAAACGCATAGTTCTCTCCCTCTCTGCACTCCAAGATGTGTGTATCATATAAAAAACCAAGTACGTACGAGCACTCGGTCCGTTTCTTTCAAGTATAAAATTTACTATTTTGATGGAAACTACAAAGTGTATAAAATACAATTTCCATCAGCGGTTCGTTACGCTCGTTTCATTGTTACGATAACAACTGAAAAGGATGTGTTAAAATGCCACTTAATCATGAACATCAAATGACAATCTTAAAAGACATCTTAGTCAATCATCAAAGTGATTGCTGTGGAACGGTTTCTGAATGTGAACAATTAGAACGTCTCATTCAATCATTGCTCGTAAATGACAGTGTGAGTAATGAGGTTAAATCTATGTTAAACGATGTATATTACTATAGTCAATCGGGTAAATATTCTCCAGATTTAGATAACCATATTTCTGGTCATCAAGAACAACTGTCACAATGGATTACAGGAATGGATAGTTTTTCTTAACTTATTCTGAAGCGAGTAGTTGCATTAAATATTGAAGCCAATATTCTGCTTCTACTTGCTTATTTTTTGTTCTATATAATTGTACGAAAATCATACATTGCAGTATAACATACCATTTCATACGGCTTAGCAAAGAATCAGTAAGTTCTAATCCGTAATGCTCAAGCCATTCGTGCCATTCCTCTCTTGGAACATACCAATGAAGCAGCATCCCAATATCAAGAGCTGGGTCTGCAATAACTGCTCCATCCCAATCAATTAAAAACAATTCGTTATCATCTGTTACTAACCAATTGTTATGATTGACATCGCAATGACAAACAGCAAGATGTTCAAATTCTACATTCTGAAGGGACTTTTGTAAATACTGAAGTCCTTTTTGAATGACTTCATTTTGCTTTACATCCTCTTGCAAAGTGCGAAGCGCTTCTTCTAATATATCTTGCGCATGCAAAGGCTGTTTCCCAAGCTTTTGAATCATGTGCACTAACGCTTCAGAAGAATGAATTTTTTTCAGCAATACTGCCACTCGCTCAGAATTCATATCCTCTGGTTCTAATTTTTGTCCTGGGAGCCATTTTTGTGCCGAAATTACATCACCATTTGTTAATCGCCTTGTCCAAAGTAACTTCGGAACAATTCCTTCTGCTGACAATACCGCAAGAAAGGGCGATGAATTACGCTTTAAAAAGATTTTATGCTGTTCGTTGTGCGCAATGTAGGCATCCCCTGTCGCCCCTCCGGCCGGCATTACTTTCCACTCTTTTCCTAACAATTGTTCCAACCATTCCATGTTCATTACCCGTTAACAAATCCTTATCTTTTATAGTTATGAAAAGAAAAACCACAACATTTCCAAACATATGCCCTGGGTTTCCATTCATTCTGCTTCAATGTAAGTAAAAGTGAAAAAACAAACAAGCTGCTCACTCTTTTACTTTATTTTACAAAAATAATAATAGACTGGCAACTTAACTGAATAGCCACCTTGATTAATTCTACATTTATTACATTCGCATCGTCAAGGGTCGATTCGTCACAATTTCGTCAATATATACGTGCTAATCGGAGCAATGGCAATTGTATCTCCCTCAAATGAAGAAATTGGATCTTCATTTGCCTTTTCCTCATTTGCAAGGATGTGCCATGTACCACCTTTAGGTAAAGAAACGGTTTGCTCCTCTGTTCCGTTATGAAATAGCACAACAATTTCTTTCCATTTTCCAAATTGCTGCACATCTTGTAAATAATATGCAATGACAGACGGAGTTGTATCTAAAAAAGACATATGCTGCCTAATTAATTCAGAAGATGAAAAACGAAAGGCACCGTGTGATTTGCGAATTCGAATGATTCCTTTTAGATAAGAAACGGTTTCTTCTTCGCGCTCTTTTTGATTCCAGTTCATTTGATTGACACAGTCCAGGGCGTTATAACTATTTTCGTTTCCTTGCTTTGTACGATAAAATTCTTGACCAGCATGTAAAAACGGAATGCCTTGTGCTAATAATGTCATCGTTGTTGCAAGGCGATGGCGGCGTTTTTGCATATGCTCCTCTTCTTTACTGCTGCCGCTAATCTTATCCCACATCGTCATGTTATCGTGACATTCTACATAGTTAATGCTTTGTACAGGTTCTATAAATAAGCTACTTTCTTTAATATAAGGGATACTTCCTGTAAGCAAGTATTGGATATGCTCTTTATTTGTTGTCTCGCCAAGTGCATACCCACGTTTTTGCACGTCAAAAGTACTTCCTTTAATCCCATCGCGAAATTGATCATTAAACTGCGCGATATGTGGTAGTTTCGCTGCATTTTGTAACGTTGCCTTCTGATCCGCAGCAAGTGGTGTTTGTAAATCCCATCCTTCACCTAATAATATGACATGCTCTTTTACTTCATTTACCTTCTGACGAATTTCGTTCATTGTCTCAACATCTAAAATCCCCATTAAATCAAACCGGAAACCATTCACCTTATACTCTGTTAACCAATATAAAATGGAATCGACAATA
This sequence comes from Bacillus multifaciens, assembly GCF_030756675.1. Classification (GTDB taxonomy): domain Bacteria; phylum Bacillota; class Bacilli; order Bacillales; family Bacillaceae_G; genus Bacillus_A; species Bacillus_A multifaciens. The sequence continues at coordinate 96,987 of NZ_JAVBXD010000013.1, read as the reverse complement.
AACTTGCGTACCATACTACGCTCTGAGGCAATATCATTCCCAACCCCCGTCCCATTTGACGGCATTCCATTTTCATCGTGCCGAAAATAATATCCAGGTACAAGCTTCTCAAAAGAAGATGTTTCTCTTTCATACACATGGTTATAAACAACATCGATAATGACGCGCAGACCATTTCGATGAAGCGCTTGAATCATTTGTTTACATTCAACAATTCGGTTGTACGGATTAAATGGATTTGTTGCATAGCTACCATTTGGAACATTATAAAATAGCGGATTATACCCCCAATTATACGTTGCAAATGGCTGCTTCTCATCGACTCCGGCATAATGATGAATTGGTAATAGCTCAATATGTGTAACGCCTAATTCCTTTATATAAGAAAGGCCTGTTAACGTTCCTCGTTCTCCTGTCGTTCCTTCTTCTGTTAGACCAAGATATTTCCCTTTATACATTGCGCCGCTATGAGGATGAACTGTCATATCACGAATATGTCCCTCATAAATAACAGCATCCGTCATAGAAGTCATGATAGGTAATGCTTCCTCATCGTGCACAGACGTTTTCGCAAGGTTTATGACAATTCCGTACGTACCGTTTATAGACACTGATTTTGCATATGGATCAACCGCTTCTCTCCAAATTAAATTAATACAAACAAGAAAGGTATACTTCGCACCGTCCCAGTCTCCCGCTAACTCACAACTCCAAACACCTTTTTCTTGCCCTTCCATTTCATAATCTTTATATACTGCCCCTGTTTCATAAATACGAATTTTTGCTTTCGTAGCTGTTGGCGCCCACACTTTAAATACAGTTTGATTACTGCAATAAGAGGCACCTAAATCGCTTCCTTCATACATATATAACTCATCAAATTTCTCTGTCCGAATAACAGCACCCATCTGTAAGTCCGTTTCTGCCCCCTGTTCATCGCGTATGATATAACAGTTACTCAATGTAATGGGTTCATTCACTTTACATTCATATTTCGTTGCATGTGGAAGAGAGGTAACACAAGTAATTGGAAGTTCCCATTCAGTTGTGCCTTGCTTTAAATGGAATATGCCACTCGTCCCGTACGCATGCGGAAGTAAAACAGTAATTTTGTCCATTTCATCTAAATATGCTTCAAACGTACGCTGTATGCTTAACATATGTATCCACACCCTCCCAAGAGACATTCCATTTTCTATAGTATATTCAAAAAATCAGAAAACGTTTTCAAGCTTATGCATTCTGTAAAGATATTTCATAAATCGCTTCATACTTCGGCACTCGTTCTACATGCGTTTCATATAACGTTACTGTTGCCACTTCAAATATATACGGCGGCAGGGCAGGAAGCTGACTTTTATCAAATGCTTCTTCTCCCTTCCATTTACGAGCTACAGTAATATGAGGATGATACGGCCGCGTTTCCAATTGAAAACCATTTTGCTCACATATCGTATACACTTGTTTTTGTAAATCAAACAAAGCACGTTCTTCTTCCACTCCTACCCAAAACACACGCGGCTGTTCTTTTACACCAAATGTATGACACCCTTGCAATGTAAGTGAAAAACGCGACATTTTAGCCAGTTGCTGCAAGTCTAGTTTTAGCTTCTCAAGTTGCCCTTCCTCAGCACTTCCTAAAAACGAAAGTGTAATGTGATAATCTTCTGTATAGACCCAAGAACGAAACGGCGTTGTTCCTTCTATTATTTCTTTCCACTCTGCTAGTATGTTCTTTATCTCATTTGGTAATTTCACTGCAATAAAATAATGTCTCGCCATCTTTTCTCTCTCCTTTTCCCAGGATACATCTATTATTCGTGTGAAGCTGATTCTCCATACATATGAAAGAAGCCGCTCTCCTTATCGAGAGCGGTTCGTCCATTGTTTACTTCACTAATGAAAGTTCGATTGTTCAACACATAAATCGCCTGTACGGAAAACACAAAGTGACCTCGCACTCGTTTCCTATCTTTGTTTTCGCACAGCACGTGGCAGGAATAGGCCCTGACCGTTTCTATGCACGGTCAGTCCCTCTCGCCTCCCTTAAAAATAAAGGTTTTAATATTCTTTTCGGTACATCTGCCGCCGGTAAGGAAAATAAAATATGCCCTACGCTTGTTTTCTCTCTTTGTTTCCACACGGCACGTGGCAGGAATAGGCCCTGACCGCCTCTACGCATCGCCAGTTCCTCTCGCCACCTAAAAAAGAACGGTTTTTTGGTTTTTCATTTCCATACTACTATTTCGCTAATTCATAAATTGCATGTGCATAAATCGCTGTTGCTTTCAGTAAATCTTCAATTTCGATATACTCATCTTTTTGATGTGCTAATTCTTCTTTCCCTGGGAATAGCGGACCGAACGCAACCCCAGCTTTCAATGAACGTGCATATGTACCGCCGCCAATTGCTAACAACTCGGCTTTTTCTCCTGTTTGCTCTTCGTATACACGCTGAAGTGTACGAATTAATACATGATCTTTATCAACATGATGCGGACGAGAATCTGATACATTTGTGATAGCAAAGTCTTTTGCATTCACATAATTTGTTAATGTTTGCAGCGTTCCTTCTAGGTTTGTTGTAACTGGATAGCGAATATTCAATCCAAGTTTACCGCCTTCTTCTTTTGTATAAGAAAGAAGACCAACGTTTACTGTTAATGGACCTGTAATCTCATCTGCATACGCAATGCCGGCTTTTTCTCCAAGCGTATCATTTGTAAATGTTTCCGCAGCTAAGCTAGCAAATGCCCCACCTTGCTCATCTAAAGAGATTGTCGTTAAGAAATTCACAAGTGTTAAACCTGCATTTTCTCCTTGTTCCGGCGTAGAACCGTGTGCCGAAATCCCTTCTACTTGCAGTTTGATTGTATTTCCTTCCACAATTGCTTTCCCGTTTTTCTTTGCTTCTTGTATATATTGTTCATACTGACTTGCAAGTTCTGTTGCTTTTTCGCTCGTTAGGACAGCTTCTGCGAAATCAGGAACCATATTTAATCGGCGCCCGGATGAGAAGGATACTAATACATTTTCTCCTGCTGTATGTTCCTTTTTATTTTGAACTACATATAAATCGCAAATTCCTTTTTCCGCATTAATAATTGGAAAATCTGCATCTGGAGCAAATCCCATTGTTGGCATTTCTTCGTGTTTAAAGTAATGGTCTACACACTTCCAGTTACTTTCTTCATCCGTTCCTAAAATCATGCGAACGCGTTTCGAAAGAGGCAATCCTAATTCTTTTACAATTTTCATTGCATAGTAAGCTGCCATTGTTGGACCTTTATCATCAATCGCACCGCGTGCAAAGATTTTACCGTCGCGAATATCCGCGCTATATGCAGGCGTCGTCCAGCCGTCTCCTTCTGGTACTACATCAACATGACATAAAATACCAACAATTTCTTCTCCTTGTCCCATCTCTAAATGCCCTGCATATCCCTCTAAATTTTTAGAAAGAAATCCATCAGTCTCTCCCTTATCTAACATGAAAGATAATGCTTTTGCTACACCTTCTCCAAACGGTGCACCTTCTTTTGCTGTTTCTTCTTCCCATACACTTTTAATTTGTAAAAATTGCTGTACATCATGAATAAGAGCATCTTTTCGTTTCTCTACTTCTTGCATCCAATTTATATTTGTCATACTTCCACCTTCTTCTTTGTTCTCTCTTTCATCATAGCAAACGAACCCTTTTTATGCTAGCAAGCTCCAGTCTAATAACGAACAATTTTAATATTTCAGATAATTAAAATTAGCTTTTTCATATTTTTTTCTTATTATTTTAATTTTTTTGCAGGAATTTGACGTTTTACGTAGAAATTTATGAGATAATTGATAAAGAGAAACAGAATATCAACAACTTTCTTTCTACAAACTCTATCTCACATTAAAATTTTGTAAAATTTGAGCAAGTTAGAGCATGTTTTTTTTCATCTGGAGTACAATGAAAATAACGACCTTCTTTCCTGAATGGGTCAAAAAACTTGTAGAGGAGTGGTTTTTTGATAAAACCTACAACTACTCGTATGCTAACACGCATTAAATCAATCTATATTTACATTAATGAGAAAGGCACCGTAACGACGCAAGACCTTGTAGATGAGTTTGGGATCACACCGCGAACGATACAACGCGATCTGAATGTGTTGCAATTTAATGAGCTCGTGTATAGCCCTTGCCGCGGCAAGTGGACAACAACAGGAAAGAAAGTGAGAATGACCTCGTAATGAGTATAACCTGATTTAGTATATACATACCCCCATTCTTAATAGAAGAATGGGGGTCTTTTTGATTATGATATAAATCTGTGCTAGCCAAAACAAAAAGTGATTTCTACTCGTTTTCCCTCTATATTTTACCTTCGCACGTAGCAAAAAAAGAACCTGACCGCTTCTATGCACGGCCAGAACCTCCCTCTCATCTAAAAAAGAGCGTTTTTACACTTGTCTATTCTATTCTCAACCGCTAATTCACCACTATCGAAAACATAAAGTGACCTGCTCTCGTTTCATCTCTCTGTTTTAACATCGTACGTAGCAAAAAAAAGGCCCTGACCGCTTCTATGCATCACCAGGACCTCTCTCCCACCTTAAAAAAGAGGGTTTTTATGTTCTTTTTTCAACTTATATTTCTATTTGAGTATGATAGGATTTCAGCATCTCTACTTCTTCGTCTGTTAATTCACGGTACTGTCCAAGCTCTAGTTCCTCATCTAATACTAAAGGACCCATCTCTGTGCGTTTTAAGTACACAACCTTTTTCCCTACTGCTTCAAACATGCGCTTTACTTGATGAAACTTACCTTCTGTAATAACAAGTTCAATTTCAGACACGTCATCGCTTTGGAGAATTGTTAGCTCACCTGGTTTTGTTTCATATCCATCATCTAGAATAACGCCTTTTTTGAACGCAGCAACATCTTCTTCTGTCACTTTTCCAGCTACTCTTGCAAAGTATTTTTTCGGAACGTGCTTTTTCGGAGAAAGAAGTTGATGCGTTAACTTTCCGTCATTCGTTAATAAAAGAAAACCTTCTGTATCGATATCAAGTCTTCCCACTGGAAACGGATCAAAAATCGCATCTTCCATTTCTAATAAATCAATAACTGTTTCATGATTGTCATCTTCTGTTGCAGAAATGACCCCTTGTGGTTTATGCATCATTAAGTATACAAATTCTTTATACTCCACTACTTCACCGTGAATCGTAACTTCTTGTTCTTCTACGTTCACATGATATTTTGCATCTTTCACTGATACGCCATCTATTTTGACAACGCCGTCCTTTAATAGTTTTTTCACTTCTTTACGGCTACCATGGCCCATGTTTGCTAATAATTTATCTAATCTCATCGTTTCACCTGCTTTATATAATTAGAAAAAGAGAGGCGCACAATTTACGCCCCTTTCGTTTTGATCTTCAATCTATCACCAAGTTTGCGCTGAATCTTCTCTAAAAATTCACCGCCAAATACTCGCTCTATTACGCCGGTACGGAATGCTAAATAGCCATACACAGCCGCTCCTCCGATTGCACAAATGAAGACTGTAACAAGTGCCGCAGGGCGACTTGTCTCAAATGGAAGCATAAAGGAAAGAATCCATAATAATATCTTAACTACCACAACCATCCCAGCTGTTAATACTGCAATTTGAAACGTTCGTTTATACACAAGCGCAAATGAAAAGTGCGCGTATTTTCGAATTTGTTTATTTGTATACCAAATGGATACAGCGAATCCTACACCCGTTGCTACAACTGCACCAATTGTTCCAAAATAACGAATGAACACCACATTACATAAGAATTTTAAAATAACGCCCATGCCAAGTGCAATGATCGCATGCTTTTGCTGGTTAATCCCTTGCAAAATAGCTGCTGTTACTGTAAATAATGCAAACAATAACGCGACTGGCGCGTACCACATTAATACTTTTCCACCGAGCGGATCAGCTTCATAAAACGCTGTATAAATTGGATACGCTAAAGTGGATATTCCAACGACAGCTGGTAATGTTAAAAACATATTCACTTGAAACGTTTGGGTAATTTGCTGCTTCAAATAACGGAACTGTCCTTCTGTAAACGACTTAGTAATCGCTGGTACGAGCGTTAAGCTGTACGCCGTTGCAAGCGATACTGGAATCATAATTAACTTATGCGTCCACATTGTAAAAATACCAAGAGCACGTTCGGCAATATCCCCTTGTCCAATGGCTTGCATAATTGCGTTAAACGTTAACGTGTCAATTTGCTGATAAAGCGGAATCGTTAACCCAATGACAACATAAGGAATCGCATAGGCAAACAGTTCTTTAAATAAATCAAACGTCCCAACTGTTGATTCTGCTACGGTTTGATTGATGATGTATTGATCTAAATGATGCTTTCGCTTCATCCAATACCAAATGAGGACAGCCAATGCTCCGACAGCGGAAACAAACGCTGCGAATGTCGCCACGCCAACTGCTGTTGCGACTGAACCTTTCATCACTTTTATAACGATAAAACTACCGATAAGTAAAAATACAATACGAATAATTTGTTCAATAATTTGTGAAACGGTCGTTGGCCCCATTGATTGGTACCCTTGAAAATAACCGCGAATTAAACTCGCCGCTGGTACAACAAGAAGTGCAAAGCTAACGAGACGGATAATCATTGTGACATCTTCTAAGCTGTTATGTAAACTATTCTTCCCTAGCATTGCCTCCGCAAATAACGGTGCTGTCATATACAAGACTAAAAAGGAAAGTATGCCGCTTATGATCATCATAACCATACCAGAGCGAAACATTCTCCGGCTCGTCTTATAATCTCCAAGCGCATTATATTTCGAAACAAACTTCGAAACTGCAAGCGGCACCCCTGCCGTTGCGATACTTAAAAAGATTGTATATGGAATATATCCATACGTGTATAACGTCCCGCCTTCTGTGCCAACTAACGCATGAAACGGAAAAATATAAATCATGCCGAGGAACTTCACTAAAAATGTCCCAAGCGTCACAATAAGCGTTCCGCGCAAAAATTTTGAATCGGACATAAAAAAATCCTCCTACATTATTTCAAACGCTGAACTCCAACTTTTGTATTGTACCATACTTTCTCCTCGAAACAGCATATCCCTCCATTTTTCTTTTCTATGAAAACATGATATTCTTGAATGCAGCAAAATAAGAAAATGAGGTCGATTAATATGCATTATGATGTAATTGTCATTGGTGGAGGTCCTTCAGGATTAATGGCAGCGATCGGTGCTGCTGAAGAAGGTGCTCGCGTGTTACTTCTTGATAAAGGTGACAAATTAGGAAGAAAGCTTGCTATTTCTGGCGGCGGACGCTGCAACGTAACAAACCGTCTTCCGCTTGATGAAATTGTAAAACATATTCCGGGAAATGGTCGTTTCTTATATAGCGCCTTTTCTATTTTTAATAACGAAGACATTATTCAGTTCTTCGAAAAACTTGGTGTTAAATTAAAAGAAGAAGATCATGGACGAATGTTTCCTGTATCAAACAAAGCTCAGTCCGTTGTAGACGCGTTATTAACACGTTTAAAAGAACTGCGCGTTACCATTCGGACAAATCTCCCTGTTAAAACTGTAGAATATGAAAATGGACAAACGAAAGCGGTCATTCTGCAAAATGGTGAAGTGATTGAAACGAACCATGTTGTTATTGCCGTTGGCGGGAAATCAGTGCCGCATACAGGCTCTACTGGAGATGGTTATGCTTGGGCGGAAAAAGCAGGGCATGCCATTACAGAATTATTCCCGACGGAAGTACCACTCCTTTCTAGTGAACCATTTATTCGCGACCGTACATTACAGGGCATAGCGCTTCGTGATGTAGAACTAAGCGTATTAAATCCAAAAGGAAAAGCAGTTATCTCTCACAAAATGGATATGCTCTTTACCCATTTCGGTGTATCTGGGCCAGCAGCACTTCGCTGCAGCCAGTTCGCCCTGAAAACGATGAAAAAGTTTAAAACAAACAAAGTAACAATGAGCATCGATGCGCTCCCAGAAGAACACAGCGAACAACTATTCCAGCGTATGATGAAACAAATGAAAGAAGATCCGAAAAAAGCAGTAAAGAATGTACTAAAAGGCTATGTCCCTGAGCGTTATTTCTTATTCCTATTAGAGAAAAATGAAATTGACGGCAGTCAGCAATGCGGGCAAATTTCTCATGAAAAAATCCGCGCTCTTGCTGCAGACTTCAAAGGATTTACCTTTAGCGTAAATGGAACGCAGCCACTTGAAAAAGCATTCGTAACAGGCGGCGGGGTGTCAGTGAAAGAAATTAATCCGAAAGAAATGTCATCCAAGGTCATGAACGGCTTATACTTCTGCGGAGAGATTCTTGATATTCACGGTTATACGGGCGGGTATAATATTACTTCCGCATTCGTTACAGGCCGAATTGCTGGAATGACTGCTGGTCAAAATGCTACCATATAGTAGTAAAAAAGGAGTCTAATTACTAGTCTCCTTTTCATTTGTAATTGTAAAAAAGCAAAAGGGGAAAACAGATGAGAACAAAAGTAATGATATCTTTAATGTTAATGACGTTTCTTTCTGCTGTTGAAGGAACGATTGTTAGCACAGCGGTGCCTCGCATTACAAGCGAACTTTCAGGAGTAGGACTTGTAAGCTGGGTATATGCGATTTATATGTTAGCGACCGCAGTAACAACACCGATTTACGGAAAGCTAGCAGATTTATTTGGACGTAAAAAAGTACTATTAATTGGAGCTGCCATCTTTTTAATCGGCTCTACATTATGCGGCGTTGCAACATCAATGGAGCAATTAATTCTGTTCCGCGCCCTGCAAGGAGTAGGAGCAGGTGCTGTTATGCCGATTACAATGACAATTATCGGTGACTTATATAGCGAAGCAAAAGATCGGGCAAAAGCGCAAGGTTGGCTAAGTGCCGTTTGGGGTGTATCTGGTGTTGTCGGACCGTTAGTTGGCGGTTTTTTAGTCGATTCACTATCTTGGCGTTATATCTTTTTCTTAAACATTCCATTTGGAATCTTTGCTTGTGCGATGATTGCGATTTCCTATAAAGAATCTATCAAACCTGCAAAACATCATATCGATTATCCAGGTGCTGTTATCTTCTCACTTAGTACGATTTCCTTACTTTATGCATTACTAACAGGAAGTCAGCATCAAAACTGGGGCGATATCACAATTATCGGCCTACTAGTATTTGCAGTTTTCGCATTTATCCTTTTCTTATTCGTAGAAAAAAAATCACCAGAACCATTAATTCCGTTGGATCTGTTCTCTAACCGAACTGTATCTATCGTCAACGTATTAACATTAATTGCTGGTGCGATGATTATTAGTATTACAATGTACCTTCCAATTTGGACACAAGGGGTATTAGGAAAAAACGCAACGGAAGCTGGGATGATTCTAATGCCAATTCCTGTATTTTGGACAGTTGGCGCGATGATGTCTGGTAACTTAGTTGGCCGTTTACAAACAAAACAAATTATTTTACTTGGCGGCAGCATTTTATCCGCTTCAACGTTCTTGTTATTCATACTATCTACTCATTCGCATCCATCTCTTATTTACATTGCAATGGGCATGTTCGGCATGGGAATGGGACTGATGACACCAATCTTTATGGTCACAATTCAAGCTTCTGTCCCTGCGAATAAACGCGGAACAGCAGTCGGGTTAAATACATTTATTAATACATTTAGCCAAACGCTAGGCGCAGCAATATTTGGAACGATTTTCAATACAGTCATCCACAGCGCAGGAGACGGAAATGTAAACTTAGTAACTTCAGAGCATGGAAGTACTGCTACTGGATCGCAAGAAGTACTCGCTTCTAGTGTTCATATTATCTTTAGCGGCACATTTATATTAGCAGTTATCAGTTTATTTATTGCATGGCTATGTATACAATCTAAACAACAAGAAACAGTTGCACCGCAGCAAAAAGGCACTGCACTGTAGAAAATGAAGTAGACATTCTGTTATAACTGTACCTCAGTAGAAAGGGCGATTCGTGTCAGGTGTTGTCAAGGGGTCTTTATATTGTATCGAAATGTCTTTATATTGCTTAAAGTCGCCGATAAATGAGGGATTTCCGCCGATAAAGTGAAACTTCCATCAGGTGGGGGTCTTACTGTCCACGAATAGCGGGATAAATACAAAAAAGACGACTTCGCGTCGTCTTTTTTGTATTTAAGACCGATATACAACCATCGCAGAGAAACAATAAATTTGACTCTCTTCATCATTGTTCGAAACCGATACTTGGTACTTAATATCTACAATTTGTTCTTCGTCCATTTTTTTCAAAAAGACATTGATGGCCTCTTCTAAATCTTTTTCATGACTTTCATCAAAGATCTTCACGCGAATCACATTAACACCATCCTAAGTCACAGCCTTCTACTGCTGGACTGTTATCTCGGCGCGTATCAATGAGGCGATAAAACTTACCATCTTCATATAAATAACCATCTTCTAATACATATTGCTTCTCTTCAGTATAGACATAAAATTTACCAATCATAAATTTATTAGAGTATAATTCCAAATAATCTGTCTTAAATTTCGCCACTACCTTGTCTGTAATATCAATTTTAATTATACGGCTCATCTCCCACCCCTCCTTTCGAAAAAGAACGGATTGGTTTATTGTATTAAAGATTTTTTATTTTATGAATGAATTTGAAGGGGATATGCTTTCTTTAGAGCTAATAGCGACTATCTTCACTAACAGAAGAACCGACTTTTTTATTTGGCTTCTTATTAAAACATTATCTGTAACTACTCAGCTATACCTTTTAGAAATTTAGAAAAGTGTATGATTCTAGTGAAGATGTGTCTGTCTATTACTTGTAAATTCATTTTTTGGCATATAGACTGCTGTCATGCGAACAAGGGTAGGGGCCTGTACTTATTGTCTACTTTTGTTTTCAAACCTTGCACGTGGCAGGAAAAGGTCCTGACCGCTTCTATGCATGGCTAGTCCCTCTCGCCCATTTAAAAAAATGCTTTTCTGTCGGTTTTTCATAAAGTAACTGAGTAACCATTATTTTTTAACGTAATGTAACATCGCAAGTTGACCAAGTTGTTCTATCTTTGTTAGTGTGAATTTTGTTTCAATGTCACCGTCAGTATAAAGAGAAATGCCTTTACCTAAAATGATAGGTGCGATTGCAAGTTGAAATTCATCAATTAAGTTTTCTTTGAAAAATTCTCGTGCTAAATTACCACCACCAATTAACCAAATATCTTTTCCCGGCTGTTTTTTTAAGTTAGTAATAAATGTTTTTACATTTTCTTTTAAAAATTGAGCATATTCATCTCTACCATCTACAGAAGTTGAAAAAACATAATTAGCGTAGTTAGCATAAGGATAATCCATATCAAACCCACGAATTACGTCATATGTTCTTTTTCCTATTACAACAGTATCAATTCTTTCAAGAAGGGTACCGTATCCATTATCTCCTTCAGTTTCTGTTGATTCTAACCACTCTAAGGTCCCATCTTCGCTTGCAATATATCCATCAATTGAAGTTCCAATGTATAAAATTACTTTTCGTTCTCGTTTCATTTTTATCATCCTTTCTTTCAAAAATGATATACACACCTAAAAGTAACATATATCCAAAACTAGCAACCACACTTAAGATTGGTATAAGGTAAAATTTCGCTATATATACAGAAAATTTTACAAAAAAATCCATCACTATTGATTATTATTGTAATTTTTGGTATAAATTTCTTATTGGTATTTTTTAAAAAATTCAAAATTTAGAGGTGGTTTTTAGTGAAGAAAAAGCACGCTTTACAAGCTGTCGCAGCTACATCTTTATTACTGCAACCTATGAGCGCGTTCGCTCAAACGAACGAAACGAAGACTGTCACTTTAGAAGAAGCAAAAGAAACTGTACATAAGAAAGAACTTGAATCAAAACAAACGAATACTCCTGAAGCTGCGCAAAAGCAAGAATCCAAGCCCGAACAACAACAAAAGCCAATTGAACAAACGAAACCTGTACAAGAACAAAGCAAAACAACCGCTCCATCTTCTCAAGAAAATAAACCAACACCTCAGCAAACAGCACCTACAAAAGAGGAGAATTTAAAAAAGGAAGTAAATCAACAAACACAAGCGCCAGTAAAACAAACAATTTCAGAAATATTCCCTGACGCAACCATTGCCAGTGCAATTGCTAGTGAGCTTGAAAAAACACCTAATGATAAAGTAACAGAAGAAGAATTAAAGCAAGTAACAATGCTTGACATTACGAATGAGGGAACATTCACTTCCTTACAAGGATTTCACTTATTATCAAATTTAGAAGAACTCAATTTGTATGCAAATAATAAAGTAAACAAGGCATCTGCTCTTTCTATTGATCTATCAAGCAATAAGAAACTAAAACACTTAGCTATAAGCAACTTAGGAATCAATGCCCTTTCATTATCTGAAAATAAAGATCTCCAATCTTTGCATTTAGAAAACAATCAAATTACTGTTTTAGACGTATCTAAGCAAACTGAACTAACTGTTCTGTCAGCTGCACATAATGGTATAAAAGAATTACATTTACCAAAACAATCAAAACTACAAATACTCGATGTAGCGAACAATAACCTAACAAGTTTGAACTTAGAAAATCAAGTCGCATTGCACGATCTCTTTGCGGAACACAATGCCCTTTCTTCTATACAGTTCAATTCAAGCGGAATACTTCGCAATGTACAATTAAATAACAATGCACTGACTGACTTGCCTAACTTAAATACATCTAAACTTCTTTATTTAAATATCGGAGAAAATAAATTTAATTTAAAAAATGGACCATTTGCGAAAAAGCATATCGAATTGTTACAGCAAAATTTCAAGCCTGAAAATGATAATGAGCAAACTGATTTTGGTTATTATTTTGATTATCAATTCTCCACTCACAGTGATCGTCCAGATGCGCCAGTTGTCTTTGTTGATATGAAAAACAAGAAGATTTTAGGTGTATCTAATCATATGGAATACTCTCTTGATGAAGGGAAAACATGGAATGACTTTGTGATTGATGGATACATTTCAGTTGAAGAAGGCAAAAAAGCCCTCATTCGATATAAAAAGACTGATAAATGGTTAGAAAGTGAAGCAACAAAACTAGTATTCTCACAAACAGATAATACAAACAATGAAAATGGGAATAACAATAATAACAGTAACAACGGAAATTCTAACAGTGGCAATAACAACAGTAACACAAATGGAACCGGTCAAGTTATCAAATCAACCGTATCAAAATCACTTCCAAAAACAGGTTCTGCTGTTGAAACAACAGGAATCGCCGGAGTTCTTGCACTCCTTGGAGCTTGGTTCTTGCGAAGAAAAGCGAAACGAGAAGGACAATAATAGAATTAAAAAAAGAAATCAGATTATATCCTTTTATGAGGATAAATTTGATTTCTTTTTACTTCATGACAAAGTAGAATAGTAAATCGTACTATGAATGAAATGTGTGAAACGCTCATCTGTTTTTCAGGGGAAATCAGATTACCAGTATACATAACTACTTCTAAACTGGATAAATGTCCCTTTTTTTCAAAATAATATACACACTTAAAAACAACATATAGCCAAAACTCGCAACCATAATCAGCACTGGCACAGGATAAAATTTAGCTGCATATACAAAGAAATCAATTTGCAAAATATCATCATAACTTGAAACTGGCCCTTGAAAATAATTCGTAAACTTAGCGGAATACTTCCATTCAAATGAATCTTCGATTAAATTACTTCCTTCGTACCAACTAATAAGAGCAGAAACGCTGAAGAATACAATAGCGATCCCGAATTGAACCATGTACCTTGTTTTCATACACTTTTCTCCTTTTTATTATATAAAAACAAAGCGCCTCCAAGTTTATACTCAGCAGGCACTCCCCGTTCATATATCGTTCCAAACGATTATACGTTGTTATCTCTCTGCTTTTTTTTATAGAAGCGATTGGAATCCTCGACTATAATACCCCCAACAACTATCATGATTCCTGCAGAGATTTTAATACACACTCGATATACATACTCTAAATCTTTCAAATACAGTGTTGTGACAATGTAAATAACAGCACCAGCTATTGCAAGAATTAAACCTTTATATTTCTGAAAGAACATGTAAATCCACCTTTACTATGTATAGATAACTGACATAAAAGCCAACGCAAATTCTGCAATTGATATGTCAAAAAATAAAAAACTTCAAAATAATGGTTCATCACCAAAAGACGGGGGTGACATATAGATAGATGTATACTCCACTCCGAGTGGACGCTTTCCGCGGGCGAGAGCGAGCCTCCTCGGCAAGCCTGCGGGGTCTCACTTTCCTCGCTATTCCGGCAGGAGTCGCCACTCACAGTGAAGTGTATTAATAAAAATGATTCATTTTCAAAAAATCAACCCCATGTTACGGTGATGAACCAAAATAATACATAACATCCAATATATTCATAATAAAGGTTTGTAGAGTATGATTCAATATCCATATTAAAACTAGAGATCCTAGCTATATGATTACTGTCCGGATTGTTCCATTTGTTTTTGTTTTAATCGCTGTTCTAAAACGCTGATCATAAAGAGGAAATGGTTCGCTTCTCTTAAAACATGATCCGCTAGTAAAGGATTAATTACATTTTTAATTTGACATGTTTGGATGAACTCCAGTCCTGCTTTTTTGAAGTTTCTTAATTCAACAGTCGCATTTTCGCTATCTTTATTCATTTTACCAATAATCGGATATGTTGGTTGTTTCTTATATAACATGGATTCAACATCTCTAGCTTGATTGAGGAGAACCTCAAAATCGTCACCGAATTTCGACGCAGTATGAACTAAATTTCTTTCTGATTGATCAAGCAGAGATGCAATAAAACGAGAGTGTTCCATCATGATTCGTAACCAAAATACATTTTCACTAATGATTGAATCTTGAATCGGATCCATTTTTCCCTCGTTAAATTTCTGGAGTGTCCTCATAAAATATTCCGCTTCTCGTGCAGTATGGTCCACTAATAGCGGGAAATTAAACCCTTTTGCTTTACAATTAATAATTAAAATTAAAAGATTTCTTTTATAATTACGGAAAGCGTAAACTAGCTCAATACTTTCTTCATTTAATTTCCGAACTGCTTGCACTGTGTGAGGAACAGAAAATGCTTTTTGTAAATGCCGGTCAAACAAATGATAAAATACTTCTACTTGTTGAATTAAACTTTTCTCATGTCTATCAAACCCTTCACTAAGAAAAAGGGCATGCTCCTTCATAATTCGCAGCCAAAATTGATTTTCTGTTAAGGACCTTTCAATAAATAATTGTTCTGTTAATGATTCAGAAGGTGCTGCTTTCAGCTCTGGAGGTAGGAGCATAGCTCGCTGAGGATCCATCACAAATTGTTCAGAGACAGGTTGGTCTTGAGACATACAATCACTCCTTTTAAGCTACGAGAGCTTTTATTTATCACCTGGAGCAGCTTGATCTACGCCCTTAATACGATGTTTATGCCCGTTATCTTCCGTCGTATAAAAATCGTAATAATGAACATGCATTCCGTTTCCAACTGGAATTGCTGGTCCTGAGTACGCCTTGTAATAGTGCGTATGTCCATCTTCGAACAAAACATATCCTTCTGTATAATGTATGTGCCCGCCCTCTTGTGTCTTAATGGGCGGAGATGTTACATCTAGGCATTGATGTACATGTCCTCCCGCAACAGATGTATAATCCACTGACCCATGGTTATGATTTGGTACAAATCCAGAAACAAAATCAGCTTTTCCTACCCTGTTCATTATCCTCATTCCCCTTATGCATAAAGATAAACTCTATAAACTAGTATGCTTATACTATTGAGATAATTCCTCTCTCATTTATTTATGTAAACTTATGAACACACTCTCTTTCAAACTCAAAAAGGTGTCTCCAAAATCGCAACTTGGAGACACCCTCTTTTCCTATCTATGCTGTAACACCGCAAGTAACTTCTCTTGACTATACATCCAAACTGTAATAACTAAACAAGCAAGTGCTACTTCTGATAACGCCATAAATCCAATTGCATAATGGCCTGTCAGTTGGAATAATAACGTTAAGATTAATGGCGGGAAGAAACCACCAAGTCCACCAAGTGCCGATACAAGACCATTTACAATACCAGCTTGCTTGGAGAAATACATTGGTACAAGTTTAAAGATTGTTCCATTTCCAGTACCAGCGCAAAAAGCAACTAATAAACAACCGAATGTGTATACATTCATCTTTGGCATGAATGATAAAATAATTCCTGCTAATGTTAAACCGGTAAAGACAAAGATTAAAATTTTAAATGGATTAAATTTGTCGCCGAGCCAGCCGCCAATCGGACGCATAATTGTTGCTAATGCAATAAAACCAGCTGTACGTAATCCCGCATCTACTTTCGCTAAGCCGAAGTGAGATACGAGGAAGTTCGGTAAATAAACTGTAAATGCGACGAACGAACCGAAAGTTAAGAAATAGAAAATACATAAGAACCAAAGCTTTTCATTTTTATAAACACCTTTAATTTGTTCCGTTAATGATGTATTTACCTTTTTCTCGTTACGATCTCCTAACAGGAAGTTTGCTAATGCAAATGCAGCGAGTAATATTAAGTACATTTGTACCGTTGTTCTCCAGCCAAATGAAGTTGCAAGTACTGGTGCAAGGAACGATGTAACCGCTGTTCCTATATTTCCTATCCCGTATATACCGTTTACAAAACCATGCTTTTCTTTCGGATAGTATTTCAGAAGAGATGTTACCCCTACAGAGAATACAGCACCGCCAATTCCAGCAAATAAACCGCCAATAATTAAATCTAGCATCGATGTTGCCATACTAATATAAAAGACAGGGAATAATAGAATAATAAAACTAATAAAGAATAATTTTCTTGCTCCGTAACGATTGGTCCAGTAACCAATTGGAATGCGAAGAATAGAGCCTAAAATCACTGGTACTGCCGTGACAAGAGAAATTTGCCCCGCTGTTAATGCAATGTCTGCTTTAATAAATGGCATTAAAGAAGATAAAATCACCCATACCATAAAGCCAAGTATAAGATTTGAAGTTTGTAATCCTAACTGAAAATTCGGACTTTTCATCAGTCTCTCCTCCTGTTTTGTTCAATATTTCACATTTTCTATTGCTTCCCTTCTGCCTAATCACGCTCTTTCATGATTAGGCAGGAAAGAATCACCCGCCGCTTACTGGTGGAATCAATGCGACTACATCACCATCTTGGATGATATCATCTTCATTCGCATATTCCTCATTAATTGCTACCATTGTGTGCTGAGAAAGGGAGATATTATAGTCTTTCGTTACAAGCTCCTTTAACTCTGCTACTGCAAGGTTTTGTGCATCAATTTGTAATTGGTGTGTTCCAGCTTCTTCTTGCAAATGAGCAAATAATAATACTGTAATCATTCCGCATTCTCCTTTTCTGGTTCTCCGTTTGGATACGATGTTTTCTCTAATTGATCGCCAATCCATTTCTCACCGTCTTCCCAAAACTCTTTCTTCCAAATGGGAACAATTTGTTTAATACGCTCCATAATGTACTCATTTGCCTCGTATGCTGCTTTTCGGTGCGGCGTCGATACAGCAACAACTACCGCAATATCAGAAATTTGCAATGTACCGATGCGATGCGAAATTGCTACATGTGTTCCTGGCCATTTTTCTTTCGTTTCTTCTCCAATTTTGGCAAGCATCTTTTCTGCCATCGAACGATACGCAGCATATTCTAGATAAAGCGTACGTCGTCCTTTCGTAAATTCGCGCACTGTACCAATGAATGTCGTCACAGCGCCGCATTCACGGCGAATCACTTTCTGCGCTATTTCTTCAATAGAAATCGGTGTATCCACTACTTCAAAATACGTCTTTGTCATTTTGCATCCCTCATTCTTTGGACGAACCAATTTATAAACTTTTCATCTTCTGTTATATGAAAAACTTGATAGCTTTCTTGTCCTGTTTTTAAAGCCTCATCCCATACAATAACAGCGATCACATTTTCTACACTTTCTAATAAAGAAGCATCTTCCTCTGACCGAAGTAAAACAACTTTCGGGTATCGTTCTTTTTTATAGCCTTCAACGATTATGACTTCTGCTTCAAAACATGTATACAAACGAATGAGTTTTTCTAAAGACCAGTCGCCCTTAGCGGATAAAGACAATAATCCGTCCCCTTCTACCGCGCTGACAATCGCTCCAGCCTCTCTATGGCGTTCGCTATCTTTTTGCAGCGGCAATTCTGGATATCCTCCGTGGCCGTGATGCTTAATTGCGCCTACTTTCACACCTTCATTCGTTAGCGCTTTAATCAGCTTCTCTGTCAAAGTTGTCTTCCCACTATTTTGATATCCTACGATTTGTAAGACTGGAACGGCTCTTTCCACGGCCACTCACTTCCTTGCTCTTTGTCTAATAAAAGGACGGTAACCGTCATACCTTCTTCAAAACCACGCGTGCCACCTGGCAGAACGATAAACGCATTCGCATCGGCGAGTGAAGAAATAGCACTGGATTTATCAAGTCCAACTGGCACGGCTTGTAGCCTTCCCTTTTCAATTTCTACTTTCCCTCTAACAAAGCGTGTAAATGGATTTGCTTTCGGGAACCCCTTCATTAAAATGGCATCACCGCGGTACATATGAGGCTCTTTCACCTGTAGATATGTTCGAACAACCGGATGTACAAACAATTCAAACCCAACATAGCAAGCAGATGGATTCCCTGATAATCCAAACAGTAACTTTCCATTTACTTCCGCTACTGTCGTTACACTTCCCGGGCGCATCGCTACTTTATTGAACAGTACGTTCGCTCCAATAGTCTCATAAATAGCTGGTAAGTAGTCATAATCACCAACTGACACACCGCCTGTCGTAATGAGAATATCAACTTCTTCCATTGTCTTTTTCACCATCTCATAGCAAGTGTCAAAGTCATCTGCGAATTGTCCATAATACCGAACCGTTCCGCCTGCTCGCATAATTTGCGCAGCGATCATATATGAGTTACTGTTGCGAATTTTCCCCGGTTCAAGCGGCTGATGAACTTCTAACAATTCACTTCCTGTCGTCACAATTCCAATAACCGGACGCTTTACGGTGGCTACTTCACTATAGCCAAACGTTGCAAGAAGCGCTGCCACTCCTGGGTTAATCGTCGTTCCTTTTTCGACAAGCACATGATGTTTCCTGACATCTTCACCCTTGCGTGAAATATTATCACCTGACTGAAACGGACGCTTCAATTTCATATATGTCTTTTCGCCTTGTTGAAAACCTTCCGTAAGCTCAAGCATGACAACCGCATCACAGCCAGTTGGAATCGCTGCACCGGTCATAATTCGCACCGCTTGAAATGCCTTCACTTCCTCCGTAAAAACAGAACCAGCACCAATTTCTCCGACAACTTCAAATTCGGCTGGATGTTCATAACTTGCTTTTTGTGTATCTTCTGCCCGGACCGCAAAACCATCGTACGGCGATCGGTCGAAATGAGGCACATCATGATCAGCAACTACATCTTCCCCAAGAATTCGTCCATAACTTTCCGTAAGCGGTACGCGCTCAATTTCTCCGCGCCGTGCATACTCCATTACACGTGCTACTGCATCACTAACAGCAATTGGTATTCGTTTTTCTAGCATCATTTTCACCCCGCATTTGCAAAATATCACATCTTTATTACAATTTTTATTGTACAATGCTAATCATAATAGCAATTACTTCAAGGAGGAATTTCATGTCTTCATTTACTCATTTTAATGACCAAGGCCGCGCCAAGATGGTCGATATTAGTGATAAGAAAATTACTGTGCGCACAGCTATTGCTCGTTCAAGCATCACCTTGACAAAAGGAATTTATAATAAAATCACTCATAATGAAATCGGAAAAGGCGATGTCCTAGCCGTTGCACAAATTGCCGGTATTATGGCGGCAAAGCGCACTTCTGATATTATTCCGATGTGTCATCCACTCCTTCTAAAAGGTGTCGATATTTCCTTTAACTGGCATATTGCAGATGAACAATATCTTTTGCTTATTGAAGTAAAAGTGAAAACAGAAGGCAGTACTGGTGTTGAAATGGAAGCCTTAACAGCTGCTTCTGCTACCGCTCTTACTGTATATGACATGTGCAAAGCTGTCGACAAAGGCATGATCATCGGTGAAACATACTTGCTTGAAAAAACAGGCGGCAAAAGCGGTGATTATTCACGAGATCTATCTTAAATTCTCTCGTTGAATCCAAAGGTACTCACCTTTGGATTCAACCTATGTAACGTGCATATAGTCGTTTTGCCACTTGTATATCATTTGTACCATGAACAAAGGCTCGCCCATCTTGAAATAAAACGAAGCGATATTCATCAGTGTGAAATGATAATAAATACGGCGTCCTCTGTACTGGCACGCTTCTTTGTAAGCGCTTTTCTATTTCTTCTAAGTTAAGAGGCTGATTTATGCCTGGGCGAATTTGAACTGTATTGCGGCCGCATAATACTTCTGTTTTCGTTTGTGCTTCAAACTTTAAGCTTGGATATGTTCGAAGCTTGCCGCACGATAGACAGTTTTCTTTCTTCTGCCTGTTTACTTTAAATGCCATATACTGATTGTTCCAAAGATCAAATGATACCATCGTTTCCCTTAGTGCTTCAAAGTCTCCAACTAATATTTTTAAAGCTTCCGCAACTTGATACGCAACAACCATTTGCACGGCTGGTTGAATAATTCCCGCTGTATCACACGTTGCACTGCTCGTTGGATGCTCCATTAAACAGCGAAAGCATGGTGTTTTCCCTGGAATAATTGTATATGTTACACCGTAACTCCCAACACAGCCACCGTATATCCACGGTACGTTATACTTTTGTGAAATATCGTTAATAAGAAGACGCGTATCGAAATTATCTGTCGCATCAATTATGATATCTACGTTTTGCACAAGCTGCTCCATTTCTTGTACCGTTACATCCGTTACAACTGGCCTAATAGCTACATCAGAATTTATTCGCCTCAAATGCTGCGCTGCTGCAACTGCTTTCGGCACATAACACCTCGCATCTTCTTCCGTATATAATTGCTGCCTTTGTAAATTACTCCATTCAACATAATCACGATCTGCAATCGTCAACTTGCCAATTCCTGCCCGAACAAGTGCCTCAGCATTTGCTGTACCAAGTGCACCAGCACCAATGATTAATACGTGTTTTTCATTTAAATTGCGCTGCCCAGCTTCCCCAATCTCAGAAAATAGTATTTGCCGTGAGTACCGCTCTTGCATCTTAACCCCTTCTCTCTATCCGCCAATATATGACATTTCAATTTTCGGGCGGCTATTTGCACTTTCTTCCGTTCGTTCATCTGAATAACGATCATTACGCTTATTCCATACATCTTGTACGATCTGAAACAACTCCTCATCATCTATTCCACCACGGATCATCGTTCGCAAATCTGTTCCTGTCGTCGCAAATAAACAGGTATACAACTGACCTTCTGCTGAAATGCGCGCTCTCGTACAAGAAGAACAAAATGATTCAGAAACAGAAGTAATAAAACCAACTTCGGCCTCAGTTCCAACATATCGATATCGCTTGGCTACTTCACCGAAATAATGAGGATCTATCGGTTCAATTGGATACATACGTCCAATCATATCAATTAACTCTTTCTTTGTAATGACTTGTTCAAAGTTCCAACCGTTCGTACTTCCAACATCCATAAATTCGATAAAGCGAAGAGGGATGCACTGCTCTTTACAATAAGCGGCCATCTTCAAAATTTGGTTATCATTCATTCCTTTTTTCACGACCATATTGACTTTGACTTCTAAACCGGCGGATCTTGCTTCTTCAATTCCTCTTAATATAGGTTTTGTACTTACATTGCGGCCGTTAATACTTCGAAACACATCATCATCTAACGCATCTAAGCTGACGTTTACTCGCTGTAAACCTGCTTCTTTTAACGCCTTTGCCTGCTTCGTTAAATGAATGCCGTTCGTTGTCAGCCCAATATCTGTTAAGCCTTCTAATTTCACAAGACGTGTAATGAGCTGTGGTAAATCTTTACGAAGTAACGGTTCGCCGCCAGTTAAGCGAATTTTCTTGACGCCCATGCGAACAAAAAGCTTAGCCAATCGCTCAATCTCATCAAACGTAAGCAGAAACTCTTCTTTTAAAAACGCATAATCTGGCCCAAACACTTCAGCCGGCATACAATACATGCACCGAAAATTACAACGATCAATAACAGAAATGCGTAAATCTTGAAGTGGACGCTGCCATACATCTACAATCTTCTCAGCCATCTTCACCCCTCCTTCTTGCTGTATATACACTTTTATTCTATTATAATATATTTTTACACTAGGGTGGTTTTGCTCTTGCACTTTATCTTTTTTTGGGGTGCCTTTCATTTGTCTTCATCATAAAAAAGAACAATAATCTTTGTTGTGATATTTCTCACATCAATTTCCTCATTCGAAAATTCTTCACAAATGTGTTCAAAAACTGTTCACAATTCGGAAAAGGAAAAAAACGCTTGCATTTTCACTATATTTATATTCAAAATAAGAAATAGACTATTCGGAAAAAAGGGGTGACTGCTGTGGCAAACAGTACTGCATTATCAAATGATTTAAAAGAATTACTCGCATCTGTTGAATATAAAATGCAAGTGAGCAAAGCCCATTATATTTTCCAAGAAGGTATGGAGGCAAAAGAACTATATATTATTCACTCGGGAAAAGTGCAAATTAGTAAGATTAGCGCCGACGGTCAAGAATTGACACTACGCATTTGTTCGGAGAATGATATTATTGGGGAACTTACACTCTTTACGGAAAACGCCAAATATTTATTGAATGCAAAAGTGCTTGAACATGCAGAAATCGGCGTCATTAAGCGGGATGCATTAGAAAAAGCATTGCTGGAAAAACCAGCTCTTGCCTTTGAATTTATGAAGTGGGTTAGTGAACATTTACGAAGAATGCAAACGAAGTTTCGTGATTTAGTATTGCACGGCAAAAAGGGAGCACTCTATTCCACTCTCATTCGCATGACGAATAGTTATGGCATTTTAAAAGAAGATGGCATTCTTATCGATCTGCCATTAACGAATCAAGAACTTGCAAACTTCTGTGCAACCTCCCGTGAAAGTGTCAATCGCATGTTAAATGATTTAAAGAAACAAGACATTATTTCTATTCATAAAGGCAAGATTACCATCCATAATTTACACTTTTTAAAATGTGCAATCGCTTGTGAAGATTGCCCTACTTCTATTTGTAGTATTGAGTAGCATTCTATATATACAAGTTAAAAAACCGACATAAAAACCCTTTTCTTTTTAAGGAGGGACGAGAGCATCTGGCCGTGCATAGAAGCGGTCAGAGCCTTCTCCTGCCACATTGCGAGGTTTCAAACAAAGGGAGCACGCATGTAGCAATCATGTTTTATTCTGCATAGCAGCAGCTTATGTGTCGGAAATTTAAAATGGATATATGATTGAGGATGCTGCTCTTTTTTCTTTCTCCCCCCTACTTTACATACAAAACATATTTTACGATGTGCAAAATATCACATTTTTTTCATTTTCCCTTATATATCAATAATTTTTTGACAATCTGTTGAACTGTGATGGATATCACATCTCTATTTTGTGTGCCCTCTTATAGTGAAAGTAAGCAAGAGAGACGCAAAAAAGGAGTGAACAATATGAAAAAGAAACTATCACCACTCATGCAACGTTTAAAATATTTTTCTCCAATAGATCGTTATAACGATAATCATACGCAAGAAACGTATGAAGACCGGGAATGGGAAAATGCCTATCGAAAACGATGGCAACATGATAAAGTAATCCGCTCCACACATGGTGTAAACTGCACCGGTTCTTGCAGCTGGAATATTTACGTAAAGGATGGAATTGTCACCTGGGAAGGACAAGAACTAAATTATCCGTCTACTGGTCCTGATATGCCAGACTTTGAGCCACGCGGATGTCCGCGCGGAGCAAGCTTTTCTTGGTATATTTATAGTCCGCTTCGCGTGAAATACCCATATGTACGCGGCGTCCTTTGGAATATGTGGCAAGAAGAACTACAAAAACATGAATCGCCGTTAGATGCTTGGAAAAGCATTGTTGAAAATCCAGAAAAAGCACGCGCATATAAAAGTGCTCGCGGAAAAGGCGGCTTCATTCGTGCAAATTGGGATGAAGTATTACAGCTCGTTTCTGCTTCCTTACTATATACAGTAATCAAATACGGTCCAGATCGAAATGTTGGCTTCTCGCCAATTCCTGCGATGTCAATGTTAAGTCACGCAGCAGGCAGCCGCTTTATGCAGCTTATGGGCGGGCCGATGCTGAGTTTCTACGATTGGTATGCTGACTTACCGCCAGCTTCGCCGCAAATTTGGGGGGATCAAACAGACGTGCCAGAAAGTAGTGATTGGTACAATGCTGGTTACATTATGACATGGGGCTCTAACGTTCCGCTAACACGGACACCAGATGCCCACTTCTTAGCAGAAGTGCGCTATAAAGGAACAAAAGTTGTTTCTGTTAGCCCTGATTTTGCCGAATCAACAAAATTCGCTGATGACTGGATCAGCGTAAAACAAGGAACAGACGGTGCACTTGCAATGGCAATGGGGCACGTTATTTTACAAGAATTCTACGTGGACAAACAAGTAGACTACTTCATAAATTATGCAAAACAATACACTGATTTCCCGTTCCTTGTCACGTTAAAACAGCAAGAAGGTCAATTTGTTGCAGATCGTTTCTTAAATGCCACTGATATCGGCCGGGAAACAAAGCTTGGCGAATGGAAACCTGTTCTTTGGAACGATAACAGTCTTGATTTCGCTACGCCGCACGGCACAATGGGATCACGCTGGGATAACGAGAAAAAATGGAACTTACGTTTAGAAGATGAACAAACAGGCGAAAAAATTGATCCGCGTCTTTCTTTACTTGGTATGGAGGATGCAATTGGAACCGTACAAATTCCATACTTTTCTGATGACGGAAATGAAGTATTAGAACGTACCATTCCAGTGAAAAAGATTACAACGCCAAACGGAGATCTTTTCGTAACAACTGTCTATGATTTAACATTAGCAAACTACGGCGTCGACCGCGGTCTTGGCGGCCCAGAACCGAAGAGCTTTGATGAAGATGTTCCGTTTACACCAGCATGGCAAGAAAAAATGACAGGTGTAAAACGAGAACTTATTATTCAAATCGCTCGTGAATTTGCGCAAAATGCCGTTGATACAAATGGACGTTCGATGATTATTGTCGGCGCTGGTATTAACCATTGGTTTAACTCTGATACAATTTACCGTGCTGTCTTAAACCTCGTTCTGCTTGTTGGCGCACAAGGGGTAAACGGCGGCGGCTGGGCTCATTATGTCGGCCAAGAAAAATTACGCCCAGCAGAAGGTTGGCAAACTATTGCAACTGCAAAGGATTGGCAAGGTCCGCCAAAACTGCAAAACGGTACATCCTTCTTCTATTTCGTTACAGACCAGTGGCGCTATGAAGATACACCAGTTGGACATTTAGCGTCACCAGTTGTCGGCAACTCACGTTATCAACATCACGGTGATTACAATGTGTTGGCCGCAAGACTCGGTTGGTTACCATCCTATCCGACTTTCGAGAAAAACGGAATTGAATTATATACAGAAGCGGTCGCTAGTGGTGCAACAACCCAGGAAGAAATCGGGAAATATGTTGCAGAGAAGCTAAAAAACAAAGAACTCAAATTTGCGATTGAAGACCCTGATAACAAAAACAACTTCCCGCGCAATTTATTCGTATGGCGCGCGAACTTAATCTCAAGTTCTGGTAAAGGACACGAGTATTTCTTAAAACATTTATTAGGTACGACAAATGGATTAATGAACGACGATAGTGATTCATTACGACCAGAAGAAATAAAGTGGCATGAAGAAGCACCTGAAGGAAAACTAGATCTACTTATCAACTTAGATTTCCGTATGGCTGGAACAGCACTATACTCTGATATCGTTCTTCCTGCTTCAACGTGGTATGAAAAGCATGATTTAAGCAGTACCGATATGCATCCGTTCGTGCATCCATTTAATCCGGCAATTGGTTCACCGTGGGAAGCTCGTTCTGATTGGGATATTTTCTGCTCTCTTTCAAAAGCAGTTTCTGATTTAGCGCAAAAATTAGACCTTGAGCCAATGAAAGAAGTTGTTGCAACACCGCTTCTTCACGATACACCGCAAGAATTAGCACAACCGCTTGGACAAATTAAAGATTGGAGCAAAGGAGAATGTGAACCAATCCCAGGTAAAACAATGCCGCAAATTCATGTTGTGGAACGTGATTATAAAACGATTTATGACAAAATGACCGCACTTGGACCAAACGTTGGAAAGCAACCGATTGGCACGAAAGGCATCTCTTGGTCTGCGGAAAAAGAATATGAACAATTAAAGAGTAAATTAGGTGTCATCCGTACAGACTCCATCGCGAAAGGATGCCCTAACATAACAGAAGCAATCAATGCTGCTGAAGCAGTCTTAACTCTTTCTTCAACAACAAATGGTCATATGGCAGTAAAAGCATGGGAAGCGCTTGAAAAACAAACGGATTTACAACTGCGTGATTTGGCAGAAGAGCGTGAAGAAGAATGCTTCACATTCGAACAAATTACAGCGCAGCCAAAAACGGTTATTACATCACCTGCTTTTAGTGGTTCAGAAAAAGGAGGACGCCGCTATTCACCATTTACAACAAATGTAGAGCGCCTCATTCCGTGGCGAACAATAACAGGGCGTCAATCTTTCTACTTAGATCACGACATGATGAAAGAATTTGGTGAAACAATGGCAACGTTCAAACCAATTTTACAGCATAAGCCGTTCCGTAAATCTCGTCCTGAAGTAGAAGGAAAAGAAATTACGCTGAACTACTTAACGCCGCATAATAAGTGGTCCATTCATAGTATGTATTTTGATGCACTGCCGATGTTAACACTGTTCCGCGGCGGACCAACAGTATGGATGAATAAAGATGACGCTGCTGAAGCCGGTGTTGCTGATAATGATTGGATTGAGTGCTTTAACCGAAACGGCGTTGTTGTTGCACGCGCTGTTGTCACACACCGCATGCCGCGGGGAATGGCCTTTATGCACCATGCACAAGATCGCCATATTAACGTGCCTGGTACGAATTTAACAAGTAACCGCGGCGGAACACATAATAGCCCGACGCGTATTCACGTAAAACCAACTCATATGATTGGCGGATACGGTCAATTAAGTTACGGCTTTAACTACTATGGCCCAACTGGAAACCAACGCGACTTAAATGTCGTCATCCGCAAACTGAAGGAGGTAGATTGGCTTGAAGATTAAAGCGCAAGTCGGAATGGTAATGAACCTTGATAAATGCATCGGCTGTCACACTTGTAGCGTAACCTGCAAAAACACCTGGACGAATCGTCCAGGTGCTGAATACATGTACTTTAACAACGTGGAAACAAAACCGGGCATTGGCTATCCAAAACAATGGGAAGATCAAGAAAAATATAAAGGCGGCTGGGAGCTGAAAAACGGAGACCTTCAGTTGAAATCCGGTTCAAAAGCGAAGCGTCTCATGAACATTTTTCATAACCCGGATCAACCTACAATTGATGATTACTTTGAGCCTTGGAACTACGATTATGAAACATTAACAAACAGTCCACAGCGAAAGCACCAACCAGTTGCTCGTCCGAAGTCAGCTATTACAGGTGAATTTATCGATAAAATTGAATGGGGACCAAACTGGGAAGATGATTTAGCAGGCGGGCATATAACAGGCTTACAAGACCCAAACGTCAAGAAAATGGAAGAAGAAATTAAAACGGATTTTGAAAATGTATTCATGATGTACTTACCGCGTATTTGTGAACACTGCATCAATCCGTCATGCGTATCTTCTTGTCCATCCGGTTCTATGTATAAGCGTGATGAAGATGGCATTGTTCTTGTTGACCAAAATGCATGCCGTGCTTGGAGATTCTGTGTATCTTCTTGCCCTTATAAAAAAGTATATTTCAACTGGCAAACGAATAAAGCTGAAAAATGTACAATGTGCTTCCCGCGCATTGAGGCTGGTATGCCAACAATTTGTTCGGAAACATGCGTTGGACGTATTCGTTATATCGGAGTTATGTTATATGACGCTGACAAAGTAAAAGAAGCTGCATCTGTACCAGATGAAAAAGACTTATACGAGTCTCAGCTTAACGTATTCCTAGATCCAAACGATCCAGAAGTAGCTGCTGAAGCAAAGAAACAAGGTATCCCAGAAGAATGGATTAAAGCTGCTCAGCAATCACCAATTTATAAAATGATTATCGATTGGAAAATTGCTCTTCCTCTTCATCCAGAGTATCGTACATTGCCAATGGTTTGGTATATTCCACCATTAAGTCCAATTATGAACATGGTCGAAGGAAAAGGAAGCAACTGGCAAGCAGAAGAAATCTTCCCTGCTATTGATAATATGCGTATTCCAATTCAATACTTAGCAAATTTATTAACTGCAGGCGATGAATCTCATATTCGTCTTACATTGAAAAAAATGGCTATCATGCGTACTCATATGAGAGCATTACAAATAAATAAAGAACCTAATGAAGATATATTAAAAGAACTAAACTTAACAAAAGAAGACATTGAAGATATGTATCGTCTTCTTGCAATCGCGAAATATAAAGATCGTTTCGTCATCCCAACTTCTCACCGCGAACAAGTGGCAGATCTTTATAACGAGCAAGGAAGCTGTGGTCTTTCCTTTGCCGGCGGTCCTGGCTCTTGCATGACAATTTCTTAGAATAAAGGAGGTAACAATTATGAATCAAAGTTTACAAACAGCTTTCTCTTGTTCTTCCTTTCTTCTCTCCTATCCTGAACAGGGATGGAGAGAAGCGCTTACTCATTTACAAAGTGATATTCAAACTATCGAACATGAGGAAATTCGCACTATCCTTACAACATTTATCGAACAAGCAAAGCAAAAAACAAGCGATGAATTAATTCAATCATTTGTATATACATTTGATTTTGGCAAAAAAACAAATATGTATCTCACTTATATGAATACTGGTGAACAACGAGAACGAGGGATTGAACTACTAGAACTTAAACAACACTATCAAAAAGCAGGCCTCGCTGTAACAGATAAAGAACTGCCTGATTATTTACCGCTTATGTTAGAGTTTCTCGCAAATGCTGGTGAAGAAGATAGTGAACCGATTATGAAAAAATATGAAAGCAATATTGAAGCATTGCATCAACAATTACAAGACACAAACAGTATGCACGAACCAATTGTCCGATGCATCCTTACAGCTATTCGTGCATGGCAGTATGAAATAAACTATGTAAATCCTAATTAAAAAAACGACATAAAAAGCCTTTTCTTTTTGGGTGGGCGAGAACGTCTGGCCATGTGTAAAAGCGGGCAGGGCCTTTTTCTTCCACATGCGAAGTTCAAACAAAAGGAGAAAGAAAGTAGCAAAATCTTTTTTTCTGCATAGCAGCAATCTATATGTCGAAAAGTCAAAATGGATTTATATAGAAAGGAGTGAGTCAAGAATGATGGATCAATTTTTATGGGTAATCTTCCCTTATATCATTTTAGCTATTTTCATTGGTGGACATATTTTTAGATACAACTACGATCAATTGGGCTGGACATCAAAATCTAGTGAACTATTAGAGAAGAAAATGCTCCGAATCGGAAGTTTACTATTTCATTTTGGTATTATGTTCGTAATTGGCGGGCATGTTATGGGAATTTTAATCCCCGAATCTGTCTACAGTTCCCTTGGCATTTCTGAACATACGTATCATATAATGGCAATTGGCTTCGGCCTTCCGGCAGGTATTGCTTCTGTAATCGGATTATTCATTTTAACGTATCGTCGCTTTACGGTAAAACGGATTATTGCAACAAGTACAACTGGAGATTATATCGCTCTTATCTTGTTGCTCATTGTAATGCTTGCAGGACTTTCTTCTACATTTTTAAATATCGATTCAAACGGTTTTGATTATCGAACAACAATTGGCCCGTGGTTCCGCAGCCTCTTTATATTCCAGCCTAAAGCGGAATATATGGCGGAGGTGCCAATTTGGTTTAAAATTCACATCATCGCCGCCATGGGACTGTTTGCAACGTGGCCATTTACAAGACTTGTTCATGTCTTTAGCGTACCAGTGAAATACTTACGACGCAGTTATATCATTTATCGGAAAAGAAAACCGGTAAAATTTTAATGAAAAGAAGTGTGCAACCTTAATTGCACACTTCTTTTATCCCTACTCTATTTGCATTCGATATTCATTTCCCCAATCACGCATCATTACAATAATAGGAATCAATGACTTTCCAAATTCGGTTAATGAGTATTCAACCTTCGGAGGTACTTCCTTATATACTTCACGATGAATCACACCATCAGCCTCTAGCTCTCTTAATTGTCTCGTTAACATTCGTTGCGTAATACCGGGCATCAATCGTAAAAATTGATTAAAGCGAATTTCTCCATTTATTAAATGAAATAGAATAACGCCTTTCCATTTCCCACCGATTACATCTAATGTGACTTCTACCGAACAACGACGTATACTCTCCTTCTCCATCTCATCACTCTCCATTAGTATACATTTTAGTACTATATCCCTAAAATGTCCGTACTTCTATCTGCGATTATACTATATTAAAATCTATAACCAAATTACTACTTCTAAAAATCCGATTCATTGAACGAATCGGATTTTTAGAAGTAGTAAGACCCCCGCTTAAAGAAACGGGGGTCTTACTTATAAAGCATTTCATTGAAATACATAATAGTTCTTTTACGAAAATTCTACTCCAGAATCTATATTCTCTGTACTAGGAGCTGCTGGTAAACCACTCCCACCGCTACTATTTGAACTACTGCTTTGGCTATTTGAGCTATTACTTTGTCCACTACTTGAACCACTACCTGTTAGTCCAGTACCTCGTGTAATCGTAGTTGTCACTGTATCACCTGGTCGTAAGCAAACTTCATTTGTATTCCCAATAACGACGACAACATCTATACACGTTGGTCCGGTTGATCCCGTAAATGTTTTCGAAGCAACAAACGAAGTATCTCGTAAATTATCGCCTGTGAAAATATTCCCAGAATTATTGACGATAACAAATTCCTTAATACAAGCTCCCATTTTTATACAACCTTTCTATTATACTCCGGCTGTTGAACTTTCCTCTAGCGGCGGAATAAATTCAGTGCCTTGTGGTGCTCTTGGCGGCGTTAACTTCCCATTTAAAAATGTCGCAGCACTTGATCCACCAGCCCCGCTAAATACCTTCGTCGCAACAAATGGAGAAAGATCGTAACAATTCCCCATATTGATTGCTCCCTTATTGTTTATAATTTTGATTTTTCGAATAAGTGAATTCACTCTTGAGCCACCTTTCTTAACAATATCTCCTGCTTTCTACACTGTATGCAAAAGAAAAAAACTTGAAACGGACGCGTTTCAAGTTTTCAAAAGAATAATTACACTTTAACTGGCAGTAGCGTTTTACTTTACTTTTCCTTCATACTGCATCATACCGCCAACCATGTTTACTGTCTTATAACCTAGATCATTTAAATAATGGCAAACATTTTCGCTGCGCATACCAGAGCGGCAAATAAAAATATATTCATTTTCTTTATCAAATAAATCTACTTTATGCGGAATATCCCCCATTTTAATATGAACTGCTTCTGGAATTTTTCCGTATGCTACTTCTTCATCTTCACGCACATCTACTAAAAATAGCGTTTCTCCTTTTTCTAAACGCTCTTGTACTTCTTCTGGCATAATTGTTTTCACTTCAGTCATGAACTCTCCTCCTTCTTTCCCCTCAATTTTAGCATGCACCACTTAGAAAACAAGTTATGTGTAGGAGTTACATCATACTTGGGATTTACTGATTAAGAAATTGATGCACTTTTCCAGCAAATAAATACGTCTCAAACACACCTGCCATATGTCCGTATATACTTTCAATTTCATACACTTCTGCAAAATTCCCGTTCTTTCTCAACAATTCGACCATCTGATAATTATAGCGGGAAGGCTGTAGTATATCTTGCTTACAAGGAATCATCAGGACGCTCGCTTCTACTTGCCGAAGCGCTTCTTCTAATGAAGAAAACCCATGAGCAATATCATGTAATATAGTTGCTTTTGCGGTGTACATCCATGAATTTGCATCAACATAGGCGATATTCTGTAACGTTGCTTCGTTAATTGCTTCTTCAAATGAAGTTAATGTACTGAAGTCTTGATACGGTGCTGATTCTGTACTGTCCCGCGGAAATTTCGTTTCATAATAGTGGGCATCATATGCATTTATAAACATCATTTTCGCTGCTAAGTGCAAACCTTTTATGGGCTGCTGCTCTCCGTAATTTCCCTCTTTCCAAGCTGGGTCTAATTGAATTGCATCGATTGCATGTTGCAAAACATTAATAGACGTTACAACTGGATTTTGCGGATTTGTAATCACGCCAATCATTCGTTCCATCATATGCGGATAATGAACAGCCCATTGCTGGGCAATCATACCTCCAGCAGATGGACCAATAACTGTGTGCAGCCTAATAATCCCCATATCCTTTATTAATTCATACTGAATACGAGCCATATCACGAAACGTGAAGACTGGAAATTTCATTCCATACTCTGCGCCTGTTTCTGGATTTATCGTTTTTGGTCCTGTTGTCACAACATAAGGATTTTTCACTTGTACATTACAAAGATTATCTGTACAAATCACAAAATATTTATTTGTATCTATCGCTTTTCCGGGTCCAATTAACTCATCCCACCAACCTGGAACTAAGTCTTGCTCTGTATACTTTCCTGCCGCATGACTCGTTGCACTAAAATAATGACAAACTAAAATAGCATTTGATTTTTCACGGTTTAACGTACCGTATGTTTCATAGCCAATTTGGATTGGAATTGATGTACCGTCTTCAAATGTATATTTCTCTAGCCGAAATACTTGCTTTTGTACATATAACATCTTTTCGCCTGGTTTAAAAAACTTATAAAAATCTATCAAAACGTTGGCGAACCAAGACAAAAGCCAACTACCGAAAAGGAATCTCACCTTTTTCCTGTCCGCAAGGCTATCACCTTCTCATTTCACCTACTGTGAAAGAATAACGGCAGGTTCCTGTTAGGAACGGTCTTGTTTTGCGCATAATCATTCATCCGAGTCAACTATACGCAAAGGGATATAAGTTTTAAACCAGGTTCCCTCCCTTCTTGATTTGAAATAAAATTTGTTGATTACTCATATACACTGTTTTATGAAGGATACTCCATAATTTCCAGTTGTGATGGTCTTTCCATGTTGCGATGGTTTGTAACCATTTCTTATATACCTTCTTTGTATTCTTATTGCTTTCTTCCAATGAAGCAATAAGAATATGAAGTTTTGTTGAGATTTGGTTTTGTAACAAAGAAATCATTTCTTTTGGTAGTTTTTCTTGTAGTCCGAGTCCACGACGTGCAATCGTAAACGCAGCAGTTTCATGAACGCTAATCCCATACTTTTTACTATATTTTAGTTTTCCAATCACGCTTGTATAAGCAGGGTTCACCGTTTTGACGGAAAATCCATTGC
The DNA here is from genome assembly GCF_030756675.1 of Bacillus multifaciens. Lineage (GTDB taxonomy): Bacteria > Bacillota > Bacilli > Bacillales > Bacillaceae_G > Bacillus_A > Bacillus_A multifaciens. Next base: position 63,161 of record NZ_JAVBXD010000013.1, on the reverse strand, counting down.
GAAGCCCCATTCTGATTAAACTACTTACCATCTTCTTGTAAGTAAACTGATAAAATTTGCGATTACTGTATTTGTCTGTATCATGAGATTGTTGAAAATGTAAATCTTCTAGCACAATGCCGCCAACATGTTGAGAAAATAACAGGCGGTAATGTACCGTTTGCAATATGCGTTTCATACATCGCAATTTTTTGTTCTAATTTTTGTTTTCGCTTTCGTAAACCGTTTAAACAAACGTCTAATAGTACTTTTTTTGGTCTTTTTCGACCACTTTCATATTCTTCTATTTTTTGTATGGTTTGTTCTAACTTTTTTTGATTATTTTCTACATAAACAGGAAGGAGTTCTTTTTGAGAGGAAATGATGGTTTGTGCTTGTAAAACTGCATCTTCACAATAACGTTTATTTAAGGAATACACGTGTTGTAATTTCTTGATCAATTCTTTATCGTGATGTCCTTCTGTTAAACGATTAAAACTATAACGTTTGGCACTTTCGAATGTACGAATCAAATCAAGAAGTTGTTCCCTTTGTTCCATTTTGATGGTTTTGATTTTACAAGAACGTGTTGTTTTCATCTATTACTCTCCTTTCATTCATACATTTTCAATCTCTTTACTTACATTTTCCCCCTCCACATTTCCTTTATTTATTCAATTATTATTTCCTCTAAAACTCATATTACTCTGTATCCAAAATTGCTTCCCGCGCTATTCGTATTTCACTTTTTCGCACACAAATATATGTATAATATATAAAAATTCCCACAGACTAAAGTTATCTTATTTGGGTAAAGAGGGAATACATATGTTTTTCAAATGGTTTCACAAAAAGAAGAACGATAATAAGCAAGTAGAAAAGAACAATACAGATACGAAAAAGAAACAAAATGAACAAACAAACAGTAATCAAGTAGCGCAAACGAACAAGCAGCAGGAAAATCAGCAACAAGCTCAAAACAACAAACAACAAGCAAACCAACAGCAGGCTCAAAACAACAAACAGCAGACAAACAAGCAACAAGCTCAAAACAACAAACAACAAGCAAACCAACAGCAGGCTCAAAACAACAAACAGCAGACAAACAAGCAGCAAGCAAATCAACAGCAAACTCAAGCAAACAAGCAAACTACAACGAATCAACAATCAAAGCAAAGTCAAAACGGCATTTTTGACTTTAGTAAACCAGAGCATGAAACTGCGCATTCACTACAAGAGCTTATCAAAAAATTACGAGAATCAAGCGATTTTGTTCGCTATCAAACTTCTGACGACCCAGCTAAACCTTATTGGATCTCATTTTTTCGTACGTCAATGGATGGGATGAGATTACAAAATTATTTAATGCCTGCTTTATTGCACCATACTGCACAAACACTAGAAGAAATAAAGGCAATGGTTCCAATAAGCGGACTCATCATTACAAGTGACGTGAAAAAAATTGAAGAAATGGTTTTAAAAGGGCATGCTATCATTCAACTACATGAGCATGATACGGAATGCCTACTTGCAAACATTGCAATTGAAAAATATAGATTACCGACTATCCCATTGAACGAATCAACAGTTATCGGACCGCAAGAAGGATTTGTAGAGGATATCGATACAAACATAAACCTTGTTCGAAAACGGTTGCCAGTTCTTGAATTGAAAACGAAAGAACTGTTAATTGGAGAATTCTCCAAAACAAAAGTTGTTATCATGTATTTGAGTAATGTAGCAGAAAAAGAAAACGTTACATATTTAGAAGATACCTTAAACACAATTCAATATGAGCAAATTAATGATAGCTATTATATTCCCCAGCTAATGGGCAATACATCTATTTTTCCAACATTTATTAATACAGAACGGGCTGATCGTGTCAGCAACGGGCTCATTGATGGCAAAATTGCTATATTTGTTGATGGCTCGCCAAATGTTTTATTATCACCTGTATCTCTACTGGATTTCTTTATCTCTCCAGAAGATTACAGCGTGTCATGGTTTTATGCAACGTTTTCCCGTTTATTACGTCTTGTCGCAGTTACGTTTTCCATTTGTGCAACGCCCCTATATGTAGCCGTGCTTAGTTATCACTATGAATTAATTCCAAGTGACTTGCTTGAGACATTGATTTTATCGCGGGCACAAGTACCATTTCCACCTATCATAGAGGCTATTTTTCTGGAGTTAGCTATTGATCTTCTCCGCGAAGCAGGAGCCCGATTACCGATGAAGGTCGGGCAGACGCTCGGTATTGTAGGCGGTATCGTTATCGGACAGGCATCAGTCCAAGCGGGATTAACAAGTAATATTTTATTAATCATCGTCGCCCTATCTGCACTTGCATCGTTTATTACACCGATTTATAAAATGGGAAATGCTATTCGTTTACTTCGCTTCCCCTTTCTCATACTTGCCGAGTTATGGGGATTATTAGGAATTTCGCTAGGATTTATCATTCTATTAACACGGCTTTTTCGATTATCATCTCTTCGAAAACCGTATGCATTTGTTTATCCATTTCGCAAACAGTTAGCAAAAGACGCCTTCGTACGAATGCCCTTATCTAAAATAACTACGCGCGGGGTTCAAGAAAGACCACAACATGTTAGTCGTTATGTAAAAGAAGTGTCTAAAAAACGTATGACAGATTTCGATGAATAAAAAGCGAGGAGCGCATATGAGTACAGTTAAAATCAACTATAAAGTATCTCCCATTTTTGTTTTTTTCTTAGTCCATGGCGCGCAATTCGGTGTTGGTGTTCTTGGATTTGCACGTGTTATTGCAAAAGCGGCCGGATACGATGCATGGATCGGGGTTATTATTGCGGGTATCATCGTTCATATTCTTATGTGGATGATATACCGTTTATTAGAAGGTGTAAACGGAAACTTGATTACATTACATCAACATCTATTCGGAAAATGGATAGGCAATGCATGCACTCTAATCTTTATGGCATATTTCTTTCTTGTCAGTGTCTCCGTTATGCGCACGTACGTAGAAATTATTCAAGTTTGGATGTTCCCAACGGCCGCCACATGGAAATTAACAATCTTTTTATCGATACTTAGTTATTACATTATTTCATCCGGCTTTCGAGTTATGACCGGTATTTGCGTTGTTTCTGTTGTCGCTACATGCGGATATATCATGCTGCTACTTGTGGTCATTAAATATGGAAATTTCGGAAACCTACTTCCTATATTCAATCATTCTTTTGGGGATATTTTAAAAGCAGCTCAAGCATCGACTTATACACTGATTAGTTTTGAAGTTATTTTGATGATGTATCCATTTATCAAAACGCCTGAGAAATCTCATAAATTTGCACAATATGGTGTTTTATATTCTAACTTTTTATATTTATTAAGTACAATCCTTGCTTTTACCTTTTTTAGCGAAAAACAATTGTCAAAGACAATTTGGTCACAGCTATCGATCACGCAAGTCATTCATCTTCCTTTCATTGAGCGTCTAGAATATATTGCGATTTCTGGCTATGCCCTCATTGTCATTGCAAGTATTGTCTTACCATTATGGGCTGCAACAAGAGGATTACACGAAGTCTTTCATGTAAAACAAAAGTACATATTACTTTCTTTATTATTCATAACCGTCATTATCTCACAGCTCCTAACAGAACGGCATGACATTAATAATTTTATCTCTTATATATCAAAAGCAAGCTTTTGGATTGTGTTTGTATACATCCCAATCTTATTTCTTATAATGTGGGTGAAAAAGAAATGGAAAACATTAAGAAACAAGTAATATTCCTTTTTAGCTTATGTTTACTTTTTACAACCGCATGTGTCCCAAAAAATATCATTGACGATATTAGCCTTATTCAAGGTGCTGTTTTTGATGTCGCTTCAGATGCGGGTTCAGACCGTGGAAGAGTAAAAGTAACTTACGTGTGTCCAATTCAAAGAAAAGGAAATAAAGTACAAGTACTTCAAGGGTATGGAAATACAATTAAACAAGTGAAAACAACAACCTCTTTAGAATCGGGACAGCCTCTTGCAAGCGGACAAATACGCGTTACTCTTTTCACAGAAAAATTAGCTAAAAAAGGGCTCTCTAGTGCATTCGATACACTTATTCGCGATGTAAATATCGGAAACTTAGTATATGTCGGTATCCTAGAAGGAGGCGGTAATAACGAAGGTGAGAAACTTTTATCGGGCAAATACAGCACTGCTTCTAACGTAGCAATTTACATCAAAAAAATGCTGGAACATAATATGAAAACAGGTCTCTTACCAAACGATAATTTATACATGCAAACTTTCCGATATTATCGTGACGGACAAGATACGTATATGCCTATATTAAAGAAAAAAAAGAATAGCATTAAAGTTACAAGTATTGCTCTTTTCAAACAAGATAAATATGTCGGAAAAGTAGAAGAAAAAGATATGTTTCTTTTCAAAACGCTGCTCGAGAAAAGCCAACTGGATTCCCATGAGTTTAAAACAAAGTTAGGCTATACGATCATTAACAATATTCGTTCTTCCCCTTCTTATCATGTACATGTAAAGGACGGAAAACCTTCCTTTGTTATTCGCGTAAAAATGGCAGCGCGTATTCAAGAGATTTCAAAACATACGAACTTAGAAAATAAAAAAAATGTAGAAATAATACGAAAAGATGTCGTAAAGAACTTGAATACAGATGGTGCAAAATTAGTTAAAAAACTTCAATCTCTAGGTGCAGACTCACTTGCTTTAGGTGCCAAATTTAAAGAGCACTACAGACCATTTCAATTAAAAGAATGGAGAAAAATGTACAAAGATGTTCCGGTAAAAGTACAATATGAGGTTGATATTACAAATTCAGGAGTTATTGAATAAAAACTGGTTCATCACCAAAAGACGGGGGTGACATATAGATAGATGCACACTCCACTCCGAGTGGTGTATTAAAAATGATTCATTTTCAAAAAATCAACCCCATGTTACGGTGATGAACCTAAAAACTCCTCTTAATTTGAAAGAGGATCAAACGCAAAATGGCTTTTCATAGTACATTTCATTCCATATACTAAAAGGTAAGAATTATAAATGAGGTGGCACCGTGTCTAAAAAATTGATAAAGCCTATGTTACATATCATTCTCTTTTGTACTGTCTTTTTATTTGCTCATACATATTTAAAAAACGCTTCCCTTACACGTTATCTCCTTGTAACAGTACCGGTACTTATCATTGGAATGTTTGGAATAGATATCGCGCTATCCTTAACAGAAAAAAAAGAATAGCATTTGTAAAAGTAGAATGTACACAGCCCTAACCGAAATCATGTTACAATAACAGTCGGAAAAGAACGAGAAAGGATGAAATAACATGACAAACGAAAAAGGTTTAGATAAAGGTTACGAGCTTGTTGCGAAAATGCATGAAATATTCGGTCACCCTGTTGCAGATGCACCAACAAAATTAACAGAAGAGCGTGCAAAAATTCGTGCAAGCTTCATGCAAGAAGAACTAGAAGAGTTCTTAGAAGCAAACACAGTAGAAGATCAATATGATGCACTAATTGACTTAATTTACTTTGCATTTGGAACGTTTGCCGAAATGGGTGTACGTCCTGATAAAGGATTTGAAATTGTAAACAATGCAAACATGGCAAAATTATTCCCAGACGGAAAACCACGCTTCCGCGAAGGTGACGGCAAAATTTTAAAACCTGAAGGATGGGAAGCACCAGAACCACAACTTCGTGCTGAAATTGAACGCCAGCGTCAAGAAGCACTTGAAAAAGTAGGAAAATAACGGTGAGATCTTGTCATTTATTGTCGAGGGGTCTTTATGTTGTGTCGAAGCGCCGATATATCTTAAAAGTCGCCGATATATCTTAAAAGTCGCCGATATATGATGAAAAACGGTCGATATATGCTAAAAATCGCCGATATATGAATACTTTGAAAAGGAGCCATCTACAGATGGCTCCTTCTATATTATTTCTTCTTCGGTGCTGTCGTTTGACTTTGTTTCCCTTTAGAGAAATTAGATGAATCATCAAAGTTTGGCTGTCTTTTTACAGCGTTATTGCTTCTTCCTTTACCCATATGTAACACCCCCTTCTTTTTTATCATTCCCAAATAAAAAATCTCCTTGCATAGAAGGAGATTTTACATAGTTGATAAATTTTACATTTTATTGGCCTTGATACGGCATGCCATAATGATGGCCATGGTGATGATGATGATGCGGATGATAAATAACATGTTGATAGCCATGGTGATGATATGGATAATGATGATGATATGGATGATACCCCACATGATGATAGCCATAAGGATAGCCTCCATGTGGATGATGTCCTACTTGCGCCTGCGGAAATCCGCCCATACCATATGGACTTGGCATTTGTCGTTGTTCACTATAATTCATTCCGTTCACCTCTTCCTCCGAATTTAACGTGTCGATGTTATCATATTGCAAAAAGAAAAATAGGTGTTTGTCTATGCTAAAATTCAACTCTTTCATCCCGTTTAAAACATAAAAAGAGCACCTAAAAATAGGTGCCCTTTTTCATTAGTTCGCTACGATATTTACAAGTTTTCCAGGAACAACAATTACTTTACGAACTGTTTTCCCTTTAATTTGTTCTTTAATTGCTTCAAGTGCAAGTTGTTCCATTTCTTCTTTTGATGCGTCTTTTTTCATTGTTAACTTCGCACGTACTTTACCCATGACTTGAACAACGATTTCCACTTCGTCTTCTACAAGTTTAGACTCATCAAATGTTGGCCAGCTTGCATATGAAATTGTTTCGCTATATCCAAGCTTGCTCCAAAGTTCTTCCGCAACGTGCGGTGCAACTGGTGCAATCATTTTCACGAAACCTTCTACATATTCTTTCGGAAGTGTTTCTGCTTTATATGCATCGTTAATAAACATCATCATTTGAGAAATTGCCGTGTTAAAGCGCAGCTCTGCATAATCTTCCGTTACTTTCTTCACTGTTTGGTGATATACTTTTTCAAGATTTTTGTTTGGTGCATCTGTAATTTTCTCACTTAGTTCACCATTGTCTTGAACAAATAGACGCCATACACGATCTAAGAAACGACGTGCTCCGTCAAGGCCATTTTCAGACCAAGCAATCGAAGCATCTAATGGCCCCATGAACATTTCGTATAGACGAAGTGTATCTGCACCATGACTTGCTACGATATCATCAGGATTTACAACGTTACCTTTTGATTTACTCATTTTCTCGTTGTTTTCTCCTAAAATCATACCTTGGTTAAATAGTTGTTGGAATGGCTCTTTCGTTGGAACCACACCGATATCATATAATACTTTATGCCAGAAGCGTGCATATAGTAAGTGAAGTACTGCATGCTCTGCACCACCGATATAAATATCAACTGGAAGCCATTGTTTTACTTTTTCAGGATCTACAAGTGCTTCGCTGTTGTTTGGATCCATGTAACGTAGGTAATACCAGCAGCTACCTGCCCATTGCGGCATTGTGTTTGTTTCACGACGACCTTTTTTACCAGTCTCAGGATCGACAACATTTACCCACTCTTCGATGTTTGCAAGTGGAGATTCTCCTGTACCAGATGGACGAATGTTCTCTGTTTTTGGAAGAACTAATGGTAATTCTTCTTCTTTCACAGCTGTCATTGTGCCATCTTCCCAATGGATAACTGGGATTGGCTCTCCCCAGTAACGTTGACGGCTGAATAACCAGTCACGAAGACGGTATGTTACTTTTTGATTTCCTGCACTTGTTACTTCAAGCCACTCAATCATTTTTACAATTGCTTCTTCTTTATTTAAACCATCTAGAAATGCAGAGTTTACGTGTTCGCCATCATCCGTATGTGCTTCTTTTGTGATGTCTCCGCCTTTTACAACTTCTTTCATAGGAAGGGCAAATGTTTTTGCAAATTCGTAATCGCGCTCATCATGAGCTGGAACTGCCATTACAGCACCTGTTCCGTAAGTAGCAAGTACATAGTCAGCGATCCAGATTGGTAATTTCTCACCGTTTACTGGGTTAACTGCATAAGCACCAGTGAATACACCGGTTTTTTCTTTCGCAAGTTCTGTACGCTCTAAATCACTTTTCGCTTTTACAGAATCAATGTACGCTTCCACTGCTTCTTTTTGCTCTGCTGTTGTAATTTCTGCAACAAGCGCGTGTTCTGGAGCAAGTACACAGTACGTTGCACCGAATAATGTATCTGGACGCGTTGTAAATACAGTAAATTTCTCATCTGTACCGTCAATTTTGAAGTGAACCTCAGCACCTTCAGAACGGCCAATCCAGTTGCGCTGCATATCTTTTAGGCTCTCTGGCCAGTCAAGTTCATCTAAGTCTTCTAGAAGACGATCTGCATATGCAGTGATTTTCAGCATCCATTGTTTCATCGGACGACGTTCAACAGGATGTCCGCCGCGCTCACTCACGCCATCGATTACTTCTTCGTTCGCAAGTACTGTACCAAGTGCTGGGCACCAGTTTACAGGGATTTCATCTACGTAAGCTAATCCTTTTTCAAATAGCTGTAAGAAGATCCATTGCGTCCACTTGTAGTAGTTTGGATCTGTTGTATTTACTTCACGGTCCCAATCATAAGAGAAGCCTAATGCTTTAATTTGGTTACGGAACGTGTTAATGTTTTTCTCTGTAAATTCAGCTGGGCTGTTTCCAGTATCAAGTGCATATTGCTCAGCTGGAAGACCGAATGCATCCCATCCCATCGGATGAAGAACGTTATAGCCTTGCATACGTTTCATACGAGATAAAATGTCCGTTGCTGTATATCCTTCTGGATGTCCTACGTGCAGCCCTGCACCTGATGGATATGGGAACATATCTAGTGCGTAAAATTTTGGTTTTTCTGTTTCATCTGGCGTACGGAATGTTTTATTTTCTTCCCAATACGCTTGCCACTTCTTTTCAATTTCTTGATGATTGAAGCTCATGAAATACCCTCCATTCAAATTCTATATATTTTCACCGCCAAAAATACAAAAAACCCCTCATCCCAGAAAAGGGACGAGAGGTTATAGATTCCCGCGGTACCACCCTAAATTAATGTAATAAAGGATGTTCAAAACGTCCGGTAAAGATCGCTATCCGATTTCTTTATCCTCCTTTTTGAACAAGCACTAATATACATTCGCTTAGATCCGTAACGTGGATGGACGGCAATTGCTACTTTGTTTCACAACTGCAACTCAAAGGCGAGTTCATAACGAAACGTGGATTGACTTGCACCGACCGTCAATTCTCTAAACCAGTTTCTATTACTACTACTCCTTCTCACTGTTATTACATATGAGTTATTTAAAATATATTCTAAAACAAGTTACATGTTCCGTCAAACTAAACTGCAATTTTTTCGTCTACTGTTTCTTCAACACGTACTTTCTTATCATACATACTCGTTGCGATAATTGCTATTACAAGCATGACCATGATCGCGATAAATAATACTTCCATATTATATAAATCAACAATTGCTCCGCCAACAACCGGTCCAAACATTTTTCCAACAGTCGCTGCACTATTTACAACACCTTGATAAAAGCCAAGCTTATCTTTTGGTGCAAGGATATTCGCAATCGTTGGCACAGCTGGCCAAACAAATAATTCACCAATTGTTAATGTCACCATCGCGACAAGGAACATTGTAAATTGCTGCGCTTGACTTAACACGATAAACGACACTGCGAAAATACCAATTCCGATCATAATTTGTTGTTTTAAAGAACGTTTCATCGCGCGAATAATCATACTGATTAACGGCTGTGCACAAACAATCATCGCCCCGTTGATCGTCCATAATAAACTATAATGGCGAAGACTAATATTCAGCTCCTGCATATGCGTCGCAATCGCCCCTTGCCACTGTACATACGTAACCCAGCATAAAGCATATGCAACACACACAATAAGAAGCGCCTTGAATCCTGGTGTAAGTGACCAACCGTTTTTCGTCTTTTCTTTTACCGCTACACGTTTTTCTTTCTTATCTTCCATACCTCGGAATCCAATAAAAGCAATTAAGAAGAAAATAAAGTATAAAATAAAGTTCGCTAAGAAAATGTAATCGAAGCGATAAGAGGCAACTAAACCACCGCACGCCGTTCCAACAGCGATCCCAACATTTTGTCCAACGTACATCGCATTAAATGCTCTTCGGCCGCCTTCTGGCCAAACCGTTCCGACCATCGCATACATCGCCGGGAAGACCATTCCAGAACCAAATCCAATTAACGCAAGCCAAATAATATAAAATGGCCAGCCATGGAAAAATACAAGACCTAAAATCGCTAATAATGTAATCACAATTCCAACTAAAATCGACTTATATCCGCCCCACTTATCAAATAAAACACCGCCGAGTAAATTACCAATTACTCCGGTTAACGAGTTAATCATTAATACCATTCCAGCCACAGATAATGACTTTCCTAAATGATCATGTAAGTAAATTGTATTAAAAGGCCATAAAAAAGAAGCACCCGTGACATTAATAATCATCCCGGCTACTAATAGCCATACTTTCCTTGGCATAGTTCCCCTCCGATTCTTTTTTTTCGTTCTTATATAACAATAAAATTGTAGTCGTTTTTAAATAAGAAGGCAACTGATTAATAGTTGGTGAAATTCAGATAATGAAATATAAACTATATAAATACAAATTAAAAAATCGATATAAAAACCCTCTTTTTTTAGGCAGGCGAGAGCATCTGGCCACGCATAGAAACGGTCAATGAACGACAAAAACAGCGTGTCAAGAAAGGAATCTACCACGTTCAACACATTAATAACTTTCATAATCGCTTGAAAACTTGGATGGAACGTTTCCAAAGGGTTGCAACAAATACCTTTCAAGAATAGATACTAAAAGCCCTAATCCAATTACTATAAGCGGAACAATGAACAACTGCATCAGAAAAGGGTCTATTGATTCAATAAATTCCATAACATTCCTTATCTCCATTTATTGGAATTATATCATAGTAAATATTATCCTTAAACTCATAATTAAAGCTCCTTCTCTACAATTGAAGGAGCTTTAACTATAATATATAAAGTGAGTCTTCCGTCAGTATTTTTTCATCTCCTGCAAATAGTCGGATAAAGCTTATACTAATCTCAAAATCGAAATGGTTATTTCTCACACTTTACAGGATTGGGAAAATACACTAAAGTTTCATCCTCCTATAAATCACGTGATTTAAATGTACGAATCGCTATAAAAATAGCTGCTAACACATATAAAACAGCATAAACAACCATCATGTTACTCGGTGTTGAAACACTCCCGAACACTCCTTGTGAGGCGATTGATAAAGGATTGTCTGATGAATCGAATAAGTAGATTGTCATTTTACGATACATTGTATCAATTGGGAATAAAAGGCTTGCGATTATGCCCATGTTCACAAGTGCTGTTTTTTGTGCCAATGTACCGATTTGTTCAACAAATCCGCCAATAAATCCAGTTCCGTATAAAATAATTAACACAATGCCAGCATTTAATGTTGCCATACGCGTGCTTAGTAATATTGCGATACTAATTAAAATAACAGGCTGGAGTAAGAAAAGAGCCAATGCTTTTATAATCTGCGCGGCTGTGAAATCTAAATGGAACGTACTACCTCCCATTGTTTGATGAATAATCACGATACTTATAAACAGGAAGGCCGCGTACGCAATCAGTAACAAGCATAAGCCGATCCATTTCCCCATTAAAAAGGAAAAGCGTGAAATCGGTCTCGTTAACCATGTATCAATTTGATGACTTTCAATTTCATTAGCAATACTTCCAACACTACTTAAAATAGCTAACAGTGCAGTAATAAACGAAGAAAAGTATAACCCAACCCCTAGAAGTTGTGTAGAAATAAAAGTTTTGCTCATAAAATCTTGTGCTGCCGAAATACCACTAGATTCTCCTGGAAGGATTTCACTGACGGCATAATGAATGGCCACTCCATAAAATAGTAAAAAGGCAAAAGTCATACATAGCGTAATGGTAAAAATACGTTTTAGCAAAATTTCTTTAAATGATAACTTGGCGATTGTCCACATGCTGCGTCCCCTCTTTCTTATTTACCCAGTACATAAACACATCTTCCAAATGCGGGTGAACCGGATTTAACTGATACACAGGAATGTGTAGTGCTACAAATGCTTCTAACAATCTAGGAATGTCATTTTCTTGTTGCAGCGTTATAATCCAACGTTTACGATTTTCACGTTCTTCTATCTTCCTTACATTTTTAATAAACGAAGGCAGTTGTTTAAAAAATAATTCGCTCTTCTCACCGAGTGTTACTTCAACTTCCGTTTGAATCATCATCAATGAGCGCCAATCTCCTTGGACAATTAGCTCTCCTTTATTAATAATCGCCACGTGATCACATACATGTTCAATTTCATTTAATAGATGGCTGTTCAAAAATACTGTTTTCCCTTGGTCACGAAGCTCTTCCATTAAATGACGCACTTCTTTTCGCCCGATTGGATCAAGTGCTGATGTTGGCTCATCTAAGAAAATCAATTCAGGATCAGAAAGCAGGGCACAAGCAAGCCCGATACGCTGCTGCATTCCTTTTGAATAACCGCGAATTTTTTCTTTCTCCCTTCCCTTTAGACCTACCTTTTCAATAACCTCATTCATTTTTGCTTTCCGCTCCCGAAAAGGAAGATCGCATAATTTCGCATGCGTTTCAAGTAACTGCCAACCAGTCAGCCAATCTGGATAGCGAAACAGCTCAGGTAAATAGCCAATGCGTCGTTTTGATTCAATTGTCCCAATCGGCTGTCCTAGCATTTGCGCCGTTCCAGAATCCGGATGAATCAATCCAAGCATCGTTCGCACAAACGTACTTTTTCCGGCACCGTTCGGACCTATAAATCCGAATACAGTACCGCGCGGAACGTCTAATGAAATGTTACGGATACCGCCTTTTCCGTTATATTGTTTTGTTAAGTTCTTTGTTTGAATAATCCAGTCTTCGTTCATGTTTTACCTCCGCTCCATACAGGAACAGAGCCGCCCCTTTTTGCGGAGCCGCTCTTGTCCAATCATTATTTTAATTCATTTGCAAGTTTAGTAAGATCGTTTGCATTCATATCTTTCCCCTGCTCTTTATGTTGCTCGATCATGTGCATTTTTCCGTCTTTCTCCCAAATCAGCACGTTTTCATATTCTGTATTATATAAAACGGCCTTTACTCCTTGAACCTTTGTCTCTGATACTTTTGCATCTTTTGCTACATAAGGAATCGGCAATGTATGTGTCCAATCTTGAATACCTGCAAGTTGCGTTTTCACATTTCCAGGAATAATCGGAAGCTCTAAAACTGTTTTTTGTAATTTCGCAACATCTACACCTTCTGGAACAGAAATTTTTGGTGCATCAATCACATTATAAGAAAAAGCGCTTGATGTTCGATTACCCTCAACTTCTATTTGTGTACGTACTGATTCTGGAACTGTGATTGAAAACTGCTTGCCATTCAAAGCACTTTCAAACTGCGTATTACTCTGTAGTTGTTTCAACAACTTATTAGCTTTTTCTGTATCGAGTTCAAATTGCATAATAAATGACGGGTTCGCATCCACACTCGTTATACGATATCCATTTGGTACTTTTGGAACAGCATATCCAGCTTCTTTTGCTTGCTGTTCTGACTGAAAATGAGCATCTTTTTTGCTTCCATTATCTTTAATTCCTATTTTCCCAATTCCTTTAATGGACTTCTCTCCTTCTTCCGTTTTAGAGATCCATCCTTCAATTTCACGTAAGTCCGAATCGGTAAGTTGAACGAACTGCACATCCTTTACTCGAAAAATCGATAACAAGTTGCTTGCTCCTGCCCGTACTTCTGGAACTGTTAAAGACACACACACAACTGCCGCCGCTGCTGCTGCAGTAATCCAACGTTTAGATGATTTCTTCATGTTATGCCATCTTCCCTTCTTTTTAATTTCTTCACTGTTTGTTTCTTTTGTTTTATGAGTTCGGATATTTTGTTCAAAGGTTTTCCAAGCTTTATCAACATTGATATCAATATCTTGACTAACGTTTGCAAATTCATCATCCAATATCACTTGTTCCCATTGATTAAGTTTGCTCACCTCTTCTAACTTCTGTTGACATGCTTTACATTGGTCAAGATGCTGAATATATTGCTTTCTGTCATCGCGGTTTAATTCTCCATCTAAATACGCCTGAATAAATCCAATATCTTGGCATTTCATTTGTTACCCCTCCTTCATCCCTCTATACATCTTCCGAAATTTCGCTTTCGCACGTGCTAGTAATGTTCCAACCGAGGATACTTCCATATGAGTAGCCTCCGCGATTTCTTTGTATTGAAATCCAGAAAACTTCATTAATAAGAGGGTACGTTCACGTTCATCCATTTCTTTTAATGTACTTTGTACACGAGTAATTTCTTCTTTTTGAATACATTGTTCTTCCGATGATGGACTACTAATTGACTGTTTATAATTTGCTTCTTTTTCGATTCTTGCTTGATGCCTTTTTTCAGATCGCAAATAGTTATATGCTGCATAAATGGATGCCTTTGCAAGCCATGCTGATAAACTTTCAATCTGTTTCCATTCTGTATGATATAATTGCAAAAATACTTCCTGCGCTAAATCTTCAGCAATTGCTTGATCTCGCACAATCCTCATAATTTGTCTCACAACATGAGCATAATATTCTTTAAATACATCTTGAAACTCTATATTGGAAACTGAATCTTGTTCATATATATTTAACAATGAAGCTTTCACCTCCACTCATTTCTTCCTCCTTATTAGCTACTGTTACTATAAAGAAACCATAAATTCGCTATTTGTGACAAAAAAATAAAAAATATTTTCGAATTCCTTTCCTTCTAAGCGATTTCCTCTAAAAACACAGGCACCTGACCATACATAGAAATTATCCACAAAATGGTATAAAATACATATAACCATTTTTAAGGGAGAAGCAAATGAATAAAATCAAGAAAACAAAAGTAGGAATTGTATTACTTTCTACGTTAATTGTTGGAGCTTGTTTTGTATATTGGAAGTTTTTTAGTTTGCAAGGTGTTCCAACCGGAAAATTAATTCGAACGATTGAATCCCCAAATGGAGATTATAAACTGAAAACTTATTTCCATGATGGCGGATCATTAAGTGCAGACGCTGTTAGAGGCGAATTAGTCCATCTGAAAACGAATTCTACTAAAACGATATACTGGAATTACCCAGATAACGATCCACTCGTTGAATGGGTTGATGAAACTACAGTGAAAATCGGCAATCAAACTTTACATATTCCGAAACAAGAAACGTACGATTGGCGTGATGATGAAAACCATATAAGAGAATATCCTAAGCAATTTGTAAAATGAAAAGGAGAGTTATCTCATTAACAACATACCTGAAAAAACGTTAAAAAAGATCGAAAACGATATTCAAAATAATGATTTAGGAAAAGCAAGAGATCGACTACATGGTTTAATTTCGACTTATCCTAATGCATTAGACCTTCGTAAGAAATTAGGAGATATCTATTACAAATTACAACACCCTGCAATGGCTGGTCGATATTGGTACTTAGAAGAGCAGAAAACACCTGAGATGATTGAAGCGTGTTCTCTATTTGAAAAATCTATGAGAAACGACGCTAAACAGATAGTTAGAGCCTTAAAATTTAAAGGAGATAACGAGATAATTCAAAAGTTATGTTCTGAACCTATCGCATCTTCTCTTCAAAAAAAAGTAAAAGAAAAAATGATCGAAGAACCTGAAGAAACGTGGCAGGATAAGCTCATTCCTTTTGGATGCATCTCGGCGTTTATATTAATCATTTTGTTTGCTCTACTTGGTATGTATACTGCCTTCGATTGGATATTTTAATAACCCTTTCTTAGAACAGGAGGTTATGTATGCAAAATATAAGTGAGTACAATTTCTCAGATTTACTTGGTCAATCAGTAAAAGAAATAAACCCTGAAGTAAAACTTCCTCTTATCATCGTATTTGACGATGGATGCTTAACAGTAGAATGTGCATGGCGTATAAGAAACCTTCGTGAAGTGCAAGTAGGAAAACCAGACTATGAACTTACAAATCAGGATGGATCTAGATTTCGTAAAATCGCAAAAAAACTACTACGAAATCGGAAAGTACAAAAAGTACATCATTTTTCACCCATTTCCGATTTAACAATTGAATTTGACGAAAATATCTTTTTAGATATTTTTCATGATAGTAGCTTTTTTGAAGGCTGGCAGTTAAGCATAGGGGATGATCTTCATATTTCTTTACCAGGTGGAAGTTTAGGATAAATACAAAAGAAAAGAGAGAATAGAATGGATAATACGACGAAGTTAACTCAAGAAATTAACGAATTAAAGGCATCTGTTACTGAATTAAAAGATGAGGTGCGCAGTTTAAAAGAAGAAAAGTATAAAAAGAAATTTGATATCGGTGATAATCTATGGTTTATTGCAATGCTAATCGTCATTTTTGCAATTACGTATATCACTCGTTAACAAAAAAGCTAGCAAACAAATACATCGTTTGCTAGCTTTTATTTACAGCACTGTATCCAATTCGACAATTTTTAAAAATCGGTTATTCCAAATGTTTTCATGATGCTGAATAATTTGCTTTGCTTCTAATACTGCACTCGTTATTGTACTATGTGTATTTTTAGCAAGAAGGTTATTTTGATATCCTAAGCTATAAGCAGCTCGAATTGTAGTATCTAAACAAAACTCTGTTTGAGCTCCTGCAAAAATAATTTGCTCAATTTCTTTTTCTTGTAAGTAGTTTAATAGCTCTGTTTGATAAAATGCATCCCATTTCGTTTTTTGAATCACTTTATCTGAGGAAGTTTTCACTAGCTCCTTATGTAATTGCCAGCCATCTTTCCCTTCAAACATTTCATCTGTTTCCTCTGCATCCGTATGTTGAATGAAAATAACTGGGATATTTTTTTCGTGAGCTTTCGTAATTAATTTGTTGATATTTTCAACTACGCGTTCTTTATCATATAAAAAGTTTTGCGGTTCAAGAAAGAAAATCTCCTGCATATCAATGACAACTAAAGCTTGTTTCATTACTATTCCCCACCCTATTTGTTTCTTTTTTATTATAACACTTATTGTTTCACTATTTTGATAAAATGGGGTTGACCAAAAAAGGGGATGGACTATTTCACATACTTCCGTTAATTCTTATGATTTAAGAGCTTTTTAGTATGACTCAGGTCAGCGAATCGACTACTTAAATGTCGAATATCGCCGAAGAGTCTTTATATTGTGTCGAATCGCCGATATATTCTAAAGAGCGGTCGATATATTGTGAAAAGCGCCGATATATTGCAAAAAACGGTCGATAACGGAAAAAAGGCTGACTTCAAATTAACTAGAGGAGGAGCACATGAAAAGAAGAAAAGACGAGAAAGAACTGAAAGCTTATGCTATCGGTACAGATGATTATGAAGTTGTGGTCAGTTACAACAAAGAAATCGCCTTCTACTGGTTACGGGATCCAGTTGGAAAAGAACACGCAGCAAATTGGAAGATATGGGAATTCCCATTAGATCAAAAAGTCTACATAAGAGACTTTGGAGAAACGACAGCAAGAGAGTTGCTCAAAGAAATAGATAAAACTCCTGCTGTTGTTTTTTCAAAAAAAGCAAAAAATGATTTCTACGAAAATTGGTTATCACATAATGATTTGTCAGAATACGATGAGGATACAATGTAAAATCCCGCCACAGAGAAACTATCTTTTCTCCGTAGCGGGATTTTTAACTGTTACATTCAACTATTTTACCTCTACCGTATAATTCCCTGTTCCACCGCTATATTTATATACACTTAAGTAATATTTCCCTGGCTTCGCATTATAATTTCCAAGCAATTTATTTCCATCTCGTTTTGTTGCATATGCGGCATAATTATTTAAGTCTAATTCAGAATATAATACCCAATTCATTCCAAGGTTCTGTTCATTCGTAACGGTAATCTGTAAATCTTTCGGATCTTTTACATCAATAACAAACCGATCAACTTGATCTTGATCACTTAAGCTGCCTCGTAATAATATATTTAAAGACAGTGGATTCGCTTTATCAAATGTATTATTTGGTTCTTTTTCTACCGCAGTATCTTCTTCCGTATTTATTCCGCTAAACACAACATCATATTCAACTTGTCCAGCTGAATTGACGCGGTAATTCACGAAATAGGCAGTCAATGTTTTGTATCCACTCCACTCTTTTTCGGAAAGATGTTTCAGCATGTCATTCGTTGCTTGATTCATCGCTTTCCAGTCCTCATTTTCTCCTTTTGACGCACTTCCTGTATATGTTCCTTGTAGTGTAAATGTGTTAAAGAATTGTGATTTATTCTTTGTTACTTTCACATTTTTTAACTTCGCTTCATTGGTAATATCTGCTTCAACCTCCGAAATCGCTTTCGGAGCATGCTGTGCTAAATAATCATCTGATACTTGTGGAACTGTATACTTATCACGATTATCAATCAACATTTGCATATAAAATTGGTAGTCTGCATTTAATTGATTATCTTTACTTAATACAGAGCGATACGCATCGTAACCTGAGGTATCATTTGTACGAATTAAATCATGTATTTTATCAAACATTTCAGGACGGTTATTATACATATAAGATTGCAATGCAAACGAATAGTTATAAAAATCCCACGTTCCGTATTTTGCATTTAATGTTTGCTCTGCCGTATATCGTTTCGCTGGATCATTGGATAATCCGCCAATTATACTTTTTCGCGGTACAACGCTATCTAATCGTGTTGATCCGGCAAAGAATTCCGCATTTCCTTCTTCAAACCAGGTTAAGCGTTCATTTTGATAAAAGTCTCCTTGTCCCCATAATCCAGGAACTTCGTATCTGCCTTGTAAATAGTGTGTAAATTCATGACGGAATAATTCTTCTAAGCTATAAATACTTTGCTGTGGTGTACGCTCATATGTAAAGAACGTTCCAATTCCTTCAATGTAAATTCCGCCATTATTCGTTTCATAGCCGTACAATTGACGGTTAAATTGATATTCATCCGGACTATTATAAATCACCATTGTTAACACATCATCAGCATGTCCACTTTCGAGCGGCTTATCACTACCAACTGTACGATAAAATTGAGATCGTACTTCTTTTGCCGCCCAGTATAAACGTTTAATTTTGTCTTCGTTAACTTTATCCCCCGCTTTCAAGACGATTGCCCCGTCATCAAGTGTATACGTTTTAGGCAAATATTTCTTCTTACCATCTTCTCGGATTTGATCTAAATTTACTGTTTTTCCGTTCGCATCTACTCCGCCATAATTTGTAGTAATTTGTTCTAACGCAACAAAATATTGCTGTCCTAAATATGGATAAATCTGCATCGCTTTTGTAACAACCTGCTGTCCTATTGCCTGTGTACTATGAAGCTTACCAAGTCGGCCAGCATAGTAAATTCCGTTATTAATTAACCATCCGTTTTTATCTGTTACTGTACCAATTAATGCAAAACGATTTATTTCATTAATAAAACTATCAATGTTTCGATACCACATCGTATCTTTTGGTTCTTTGCCCGTATCATACATATACGTCTGAACATCAAAATCAATATTTTTCATCAATTCATACACAGCATTTCCTTTTGTGTAGTCTTCAATGAAAGTTGCAAGATTATCGTTATATTGTTTGAAGATTTTACCTGCATATTGAATCACTTCAGCATCAGCTGATGCATTTCCAATTAGCTTTCCATACAATGAAACAACTTTGTTTTGTTCCGATGTGCCAAGTTTGAAATTTGGATTTTTGGCAATCGTTTTTAAAGCTGGTAAACATTTATCATGATAGCTACGCTCATTTAGTTTGCTTAATTCATCATGATAAAAACCTAAATAAAATGCCGCACGTAAAGCTTCTCCTAATGTCTCAATTCCTTTTGAATCATCTTGCGTATACGTTCGACCTTGTTCTGCTAGTTTATCAATAATTGCTTGCATGCGGCTATCATCTTGATAAAACTTCAAACTATCATTCGTAAACTGAAATAATTCCGGAATTTGATACCATTGAATCGTAACAAGAAGATCAGTTAATTGTTTATTGCTTAATTGATTTAATTCGGCCATTGAATATTTTCTTTCTTCAGCTAGCTGTTTAGTATTTTCTTTCGGCATCGGTGGACGCTGCGATAAATCTGCTAGCTTTAACCGTTTTGTAAAGGATGCATTTTCTTGTACATTCGAAGAGTGCGCTATCTCATCAACGGATTTCTGTATTCCTACCGGCTCCATCTGTAATACATTCTTCGCAGTTGTTTCTTTTGTCTCTGCTTGAATGTGCATCCCATTACATGATATTGTAACAAGTCCCACACCAAGCATCAGTTTATAAAATTTCGAGTGTTTCACCATACTATTTTCCTCTTTTCTTAAAAATAATGAAAATTCTGACTTTTTAAACCGAAACTTTTTTCATACACATTTACTATACAACAGTATCCCCCATGATACTGGTAAAATCAGCACCAATATTTTCAATAGCTCTTCCCTTATTGCAAATTCTGCTAAACTTCCTCCTTCCCTATTTTATCTTTGCAAGAACTGTGCCAATATTAAATTTCATAAAATAGCCACATTTTAGACGGAATAATCAAAAAAATTTATACACTCATAATTTAGTCATGTATAAATTTTTTTACATAAAACCCCCTGCTTTTTAGAGAAAAGTATTCTATTGGAATGAAATTTGTCAAATTATCGAAAAATGTCGAATTAATAAGAATATTGTCTTTTTTTCGTTGATTTATTTTATTTTTAATGATACACTCATATCATAAAGAAAGAGTAAAAACGAAAAAACCCTTTAGTTTTAAAGTTTTCCGAAAATTAAGTATTTAACTATTTTACTGTTCACTTCCATGCTTGTGTTTCTCCTACTCTTTCTTTTTAGCGTCCCCCCTTATCAAGCTACCCTTCTTGATAAGGGGGGATTTGTGTATAAAATCCTTGTTCATTAAAAAAAGCACTTTTGAAAATTTCATAAGTGCTTTTTAAAGTTAGCAAATTATCGATTAACAAATTGCATTCCTATATCTGTTGCATCTTCTTTATTTAAGTGATAGATCGTTTTGTTTCCAACACATTGAACATATGCTTCGTCATAGTATTGTTCAGCTCTAAACGATACTACATGAAATGTAATTCTTTTCCCGTCATCTAACACAAAAGGTTTTATAACAGTTTAATATGCTAAATCATTCTTGTAGATGTAAAAAATACCGAGCACCATCGCTCGGTATTTCCCAAGTTCTATTCCTCTTTCGGAAGAACAATTCCTTTATACAATTGAACGGTAATGAAATAATAAATTGCGTAAATGACTACGAAAATAACAATTGGAAGCCAAATACGGAAATATGGATTAATTAAGATGAAGCTAAAAATATTCATTCCAATTAATACGTGCACAATCCCGATAATTGCAGGGAATAAGAATACTAAGAACAATTCTTTATAAATTGACTTCGTTAACAACTCACGACGTACACCAATTTTACGAAGCATGTTGTAACGTGTAATATCTTTTGATGCTCCTGATAGGATTTTAAACATTAAACAGCTTGCCATCATTGCTAGGAACGCAATTCCTAAGAAGAAGCCCATAAATACGGTTCCGCTCGCAAAGCCATAAAATCCAGTATACATCGCATATTTCGTTGCTAAATCATTTGCTTTTACATCTTTATATTTCTTTAGTTGCAACTCATCAAGTTTTTTCCACCCATTTTTGTGTGCAATAAAATCATCTGTTTTTCCAATGAAGGCAATGCCTTCTTTTCCTTTTACTTCATTGTACATCTTCTGATCGACAATTTTGATCGCTTGATTGCGGTATAAATAAACTGGCTGAATACTTTCTAGCGCCTCGCCCCATTTTTCTGGGATTACTACTACTTTTTCTTGACCCTCTTTCGAAACGGCACCTACAGGAAGCTCTCCTGAAACACGCTTGAATTTACCAAAGCTTTCTTTTCCTACACCATCATGTATTAATGGGGGATGTTTCTCTAAATCTTCTTTTAAATAATAAACAAATTTATCATCGACTTTATAACGATATTCATTTTTCTCATTGAATGTAATATCATCTAATATTTTCTTCTCTTCTGCTGTTGGGTTATGGATGACCGAATCATAGATTACAAAACCATCAACCATCATCATACTGTTATTTTTAAATGCCATACCACCAGAAATAGCCCCCGCACCAAGTGCAACTAACATCGCTACCGTTGCTAACACTCTCGTTAAGCTATTAATACGGAAGTTTAGCTGTGCAAATGTAAAAGCATTAAGCCCTTTTTCACTTCGCTTTTTATTACTTTTCAGCTTTTTGATTACAAGCGGAAGGACAGAAGCAAACAACATATACGTTCCAGATGTTGTTGTAATCAATGCAATGATGATACCAAATTGTTGTAATTTGTCCATATAAATCATAGCAGCATAACCAATTGCTAATAAGATTAGTGCAAGAAATGCAACAACAACAGTCATTTTTCCTTTTACAGTAACGCGCTCTGCTTGCGCATCTGCATGCACAAGCTGCAATACTGAAATACGTGATAATTTAATACTATTCATAATTGCTGATAACACAAATAATGAAACGAAGAAAATACATGTAACCGTCATCGATGGAACATAAAATGCATGATAACCGTCCGCATGAAACTCAAGCTGCTTCATAAGTAACTGACCGATTCCTTGTGCTAGCCCTGCACCAACTGCAATCCCGATTATAAGAGACACGAATCCAATTACAATTGTTTCTATAAACATAAGCAATGTAACCTTATGCTTTTTTGCTCCTAACATCATATACATACCGAACTCTTTTTGACGAAGAGATAATAAGAACGAGTTCGCATATAAAATATAGAAGAACGTTATAATTGCTAATAAGAATGAACCAGCATGAAAGACAAATCCGATTGCTGTACTAATAACGGAATTAGATTCAAGAAACGCTTTATTCAGCGCAAGCGTTTGGAACATATAAAAAATAGAAATTGACATAACAAGACCAGTTAGTAAAACGATATAGTCTTTCAGCTTACTTTTCAGTCCTGACATGGAAAGCTTAAATAACATATCTACCTCTCCTTTCTTACGCTTTTTGTGTGCCTAAGTCTGCCAGCACATCTAAAATTTCTTTGTAAAATTCTTCCCGTGTACCACCGCGATGAATTTCTTTATATAACTCACCATCTTGGATAAATAAAATACGTCGGCAATAACTTGCACTGTAGGGGTCATGCGTAACCATCATAATAGAAACACCTTGTTCTTCATTTAAGCTTGTCATCGCATCTAGCAAACTTGCTGCGTTTTTTGAATCAAGTGCTCCTGTTGGCTCGTCACCTAAAATAATGGCTGGTTCATGTACAAGTGCACGTGCCGCTGCTGAACGTTGCTTTTGTCCGCCAGATACTTCAGATGGATATTTTTGAAGAATCTCTGAAATCCCTAGCATTTCCGCTACCTTTTCTACTTTCGGTCCAATCTTTTTTGAAGGAACGCCTTGCAGTGAAAGAGGCAATGCAATGTTTTCATAAATTGATAGATTTTCTAGTAAGTTAAAATCTTGGAATATGAAGCCTAATTTTTGTGAACGGAAATCAGATAATTCTCCTTGCTTCATTTTCGTAATATCTGTACCTGCAATTTCAACAATGCCGTCCGTCGCCTTATCTAATGTTGAAATAACATTTAATAATGTTGTTTTCCCAGAACCAGATGGTCCCATAATCCCAACAAATTCACCTTCTTGAATGGAGAATGATACGCCTTTTAATGCATGTGATTGGCTCTCACCTTTTTTACCGTATACTTTTTGAATATTTTTCACGTCTACAACTGGTGTTTTCATATAAATCCTCCTGTACTTTGTTTTCCTGTTCCTATTTTGCTCCTTTCAAGCATTATCTGCCATAGATTAAACTTACATTTATCTTACATTTTTGTCATATAAGAAAATGGCTCCATACGTTACGTGTAAACACGTAACGTATGGAGCCATTTATTATTTTAATAATATCTATTTTCATTCGCTAGCGTCGCATTAAAATAATTCAACACCCCTGGATAGACAGAATTATCTGTAATATCATTTTTGCATAAAAAAATCCTTTATAATGGTTGGTGGTAGTAACCTATCCCAATCCACTAAAAAGGATCAAACTCATGGATAAGATTACACGAAAAACATCATTTGAACAATGGTTTTTACCGATTTCAGACCATTTAATCACTAAACAGGTGAAAGCCTATCACTTACATCGCTATACGAAGAAGCTTTTTATGCCTTCTTTTTTAAAGGCACTACTTTACGCACAGCTCCATGAAACGGAGAGTTTACGGGCACTTTCAGACTGTTTATTTTCAGAAGAACTCAGCCAGACAACAAATCTGGAATCAATTAGTTTCTCGCAGCTTGGACGTCGACTAAATCAAGTACCAACCGAGTTCTTTCAAGCGATTTTTCTTCATTTAAAATAAAGTGAAACTTCCATCAGTGGAGATTTTCTTTATTTGCATGTACAGAACACTCTTTCAATTATTCCTCATCATCCCCAAAAAATGATTCTTCTTGTTCTTCTTCTATTTCTAATTCTTCCACTGCGTCTTCTTCTATTTCCTCTACTGCTTCTTCTATTATTTCCTCTATATCCACATCATCTATTAATTCATTTAATAATACGCCACCTAATATTCCAACTGCTAATCCACCTACCATACCCGCAATTGGGCTTCCCACTTGTCTATGAGATGAATGATGATATGTTTCATAAGAAAACGGTTGGATATATCCATAAGGATTGGACGTTATTTCTGTTATATACTGTTTTAAAAGAAACGCTACCTGTCTTGTATCCCGTAACACATCTTGTGAAATAAAGAATTCACGTTTCGCTTCGATCTCTTCATAACGATTACGACAATCTATCTCTAACCAAATTCGGATTCCTGTTCCTTCATAAGCAAGACGCATCTCTATTTCATTCACCTGCATTACAAACAACTCTGTAGGAACAAAAGAAAATTCTTGTCCATATGTATCTACCTTACCGGATTTCGATTTCTCCTGAAACCCTAGACTTCTGAGCGCATAAAAAATGGTTTGTACTTCCTTAGAAGCATCTATAACAACATCATCAAAATCCATTCGATCTATTCCGCCTTGAATATCTAAATGCGTATCAAAATAATAAGAAACACCTTCTCGAGAAATTGGCAAATGAGTTGGAATCACATAAGAAAATGGAATGACTTTTTGTTCGCTCGGATAAATCATTTGTGCTCCACTTAATGGAATCATTGCTATTTCACGTCGGACCGTATCTTGTTTTGTCATAAAGCGCATCATGAAACTTACAGCCAGACTATTTATTTTTTGTTCTACTTCACCGCCTTGAATATGTACTTCTCCATATACAGTCTCTCCCGCTGCATACGGACGACTCTCAAAGCGTAAATCAACTTTAGCTGCTCCTTTCCCAAACCTTGCTAACATTTTCTTAAACATCTGTACCGCTCCCTTTGTGTTTAGTTTTATAAAAGATTGCTTTTTTATCTATTTTTTCCTTTTTATTATTATATAAGAATAAAATGTTATTTGTATAATAAAAACCACTAACACAATCATGTGGTAGTGGTTTCATGTTGGCGGCTTTTCTCTTCTATTCAGATTGCTTCGATTTTTGCGGCTGACTTTTCTTACGATTGTTTTGTTTTGCTTGCACAACTGGATCAAGTTCATTGGAAAACTCAGCGTTATGTCCATTTTGTGTTTTTTGCTCTGGGTTATTTTGATCTGAACGCGTTGCCATTTCGATCTCTCCTTATTAATGCGGTGTAATAATCATTTGATGTTGTAATTGTCGTATTGCCATACGTGCGCGATTTAATTGTTCGCGTTGTTCATCATTTGCATAGTGCTGCATCGTTTGCATCTCATTGTAAGCCTGTTCTAATTGAAGCTGTGCATCAGAATATTCCATCGTATTGTAATGTTCTTGTCTCATTCCAATTTCTAATTGTTCTTTTGCATACTCCATTGCTTTATGTGCATTTTGAATACATGCTTCCAGTGATTCACGCTCTGCCATGATTGTTCCTCCTTACCAATATTTCTCCTTTAGCTTGTCCGTTCTATATGAACCTTATGAGTATGTTATAATGATTTTTGCTCATATCATTGAGGAGGAATAACATGAAAGTCCAAAATCCTTTCCCATATTCAAATGACAATAAACGTTACCATACGTGGAACTACCATCTGCGCGGACATTTCGGCGAGAAAATCTTCAAAGTTTCTTTAGATGCTGGATTTGACTGCCCAAACCGTGATGGCACAGTTGCATACGGCGGCTGTACATTTTGTAGTGCGGCTGGTTCTGGAGACTTTGCTGGTGACCGCCGCGATGATGTTGTTACGCAATATCATGAAATGAAAGAAAAAATGCATACGAAATGGAAAGACGGTAAGTGTATTGCTTATTTCCAAGCTTATACGAATACACATGCTCCTGTTGAAGTGCTAAAAGAAAAATTTGAACCTCTTTTAAAAGAAGAAGGCGTTGTCGGTCTTTCGATTGCTACAAGGCCAGACTGCTTACCTGATGATGTTGTCGAATATTTAGCTGATTTAAATAAACGTACGTACCTTTGGGTCGAACTTGGCTTGCAAACTGTGCATGAACGGACAGCGCTTCTGATTAACCGTGCTCACGATTATCCTTTATATGTAGAAGGTGTCAATAAACTTCGTAAGCATAACATTAACGTGTGCTCACACATCATTAACGGTCTCCCGCTTGAAGACTATGACATGATGATGGAAACAACACGCGAAGTCGCAAAGCTTGATATTCAAGGGATTAAAATTCATTTGCTGCACTTATTAAAAGGAACGCCTATGGTGAAGCAATATGAAAAAGGACAACTCCAATTTCTTTCTCTTGAAGATTACGTAAATCTCGTTGTTGATCAGCTTGAAATCATCCCATCAAATGTCATCGTACACCGCATCACAGGTGACGGTCCGCCCGACTTAATGATCGGTCCGATGTGGAGCTTGAACAAGTGGGAAGTATTAAATGCAATTGATGCTGAATTTGTACGCCGCGGCAGCTGGCAAGGTAAATATGCAAATGAGGTGAAGCCAGTATGAAATTAGACCGCATCTTGCCTTTTGCTCGCACGCTGCTAGAACGAGCGGTGAAAGAAGGCGATTACACTGTTGACGCAACGCTTGGCAACGGACATGATACGTGCTTTTTAGCAGAGCTTGTCGGCGAGAATGGAAAAGTATTCGGCTTTGATATTCAAGAAGAAGCCATCACCAACTCAAGCGCACGGCTACAAGAAAAAGGACTGGCTGAGCGTACCGTTCTTATTCATGATAGCCACGATGCATTAACAACTGTATTACCAGAAGACGCAAAAGGAAAAGTAACAGGAGCTATCTTTAACTTAGGTTATCTTCCTGGCGGTGACAAAAGCATCGTCACAAAACCAAACTCAACTCTTTCTGCCTTGCAGCAGTTATTAGAAGTTATGGCACCAGAAGGAATCATCGTCCTTGTCATCTATCACGGACATCCTGAAGGACAAATAGAACGCGACGCCGTTGTCAAATTTGCAGGGCAGCTAGATCAAAAAGAAGCACACGTACTGAAGTACGAATTTATGAATCAACAAAATAACCCGCCGTTTATTATTGCGATTGAAAAAAGATAGAGCTTCTCGTGGATATATCGGCGCTTTTCTCGATATATCGACCGTTTTTCATCATATATCGGCGATTCGACACCGGATAAAGACACTTCGACAAATTACAACATAATTACACCCTTAAAAATACGTGCATACTGCGCGTATTTTTTTGTCTAAGCAGGATTCTCTAACTCGAAACAAGAATTTCTATATCCGAATTAAAACAAAGGGGATGAACAACAATGATTGGAATACTAGCAGGAATGGGACCAAAGTCTACCGGGCCATTCGTTGATAACGTAGTAAAACAATGCCAAGAAATTTACGGAGCGAAAGATGACATGGACTTTCCTCATATGATGATTTACTCATGTCCAACACCGTTTTATATCGATAAAGCCATTAATCATGAAGAGATGGAAAAAGCGATTATAAACGGGGCACAAAAACTAGAAAGTACGGATGTCAAGTTTATTGCTATGCCATGTAATACGGCACATCTTTATTTTGCTCAACTGCAGGCATCCCTCTCAATTCCAGTATTAAATATGGTGGATGAAACGCTAAAGGAAATCCCTCCGCACATTAAAAAAGTATCTCTTTTAGCAACTGATTCAACCGTTCAATCCGGTATATACCAAGAGGGATTTGTAAAACGTGGTATCAATTATATCCAAAAAGATAGCTGGCAAACTGCTATAAATCAAATGATTCATAAAATAAAAATCGGACAAACAACCGAAGCAAGTAACTTGTGGAATACACTATGCTTAGAATTAGCTGAAACTGTCGATGCTGTTGTCATCGCGTGTACAGATTTAAATGTCGTAATAGAGACATCACAAAATCATTTTCACATTGTAGATTCTTCAACATGTCTTGCCAAAGCAGTTGTAAACAAGTATTTATCTCATCAAAAGGAGACACAAAAAAAATGAAACATATCCCATTCGAAATGGGCTATACATTTGATGAAAACCTCCGTGAACAGCCTTTATCTCTTGAACAGATGAAACAAGGTATTGCATTTTTGAAAACAAATTTAACTACTTCAGGTATATCCTATGCAAAACAATGCGGTTTAATCGGGACCTATGAACGTATCGCAGGAAATCTATCTGAAAGTAAATTCTACTTACGGCAAGCTATCGAACAATATGAAACTTCCCAGCATATACGAGGACTTTTTATTAATAAGCTCCGCCTTGCCCACGTTTATCACTGGGAAAGAAACTTTGAAGAAGCACATAAAATTTTCAATGAACTTTTACACCTATTACAGCAAAATGAGTTAACTACGTATGAGGACTTTTTCTATCAGCATTACGGAAAATGTAAAATCGACGAAGGAGATATTTCTACAGCTTTCACTTATTTTCAAAGAGCATTACAAATACGATTGAAAAAGGGAGATCAAGAACTAATTGACTCCACGGAACGGTGTATTCAATATTGCCGTTCTCTTTTGATAGATTCTGGCAATTAGCAGGTGTCTCATCAAAATATCGGCGACTTTTGAAATATATCGACCGTTTTTCATCATATATCGGCGACTTTTAAAATATATCGGCGGTTCGACACGATTTAAAGACCTTTCGACATGATTCGATATGAATACAACTAAAAAAAGGAGCCCCCATACAAAAGTATGAGCGCTCCTTAATTCGTTTCTTCCTGATGCCTTAAGAACCAAATATCCACAATAATAACAACTGCTAATACCGCCTGCGCGATGTAATCTACAGTTGTTGGTCCACCTGCTTTCATCAGCATATTATAAATGCCAAGTACAAATGAAATCGAAAGGCACACTAATAACGAAACTTCGATATTATCATATAACTTTTTAAAGAATTTTTTCATCTGAGCACCTCCGTATTTACATTTTACCATATAATAGAAAAAGGAGGTGAATACATGACAATCTTCGGTATCATATTTTGGTCCATTTGCATTTTGCTTATTAGTGTAGGTTTTTTCTTACAGCGAAAATATAAATCCGAAGCGCCAAATAAATCAGATAACCAAACTATTCATGAGGAATTAGGAAGAGATGATCAGCATCGGAATGACCCTTTTATGCATTAATATAAAAAACGAGCTGCATCCCACCTCCTGTAGAATACAGCTCGTTTTCATTACTGTGCAATCTTCTTCCGATACATCTTTCCATTCCAATAGAAAAAGCGTGAAGTAAAGCCTCCGTATTTTACGATGCGCCGTGCCATGTATTGCATTTCTTTTTGCTGCGACACTTTCTCATCTGATAAATAAATGCCAAGCAGCCCTCGGCTTATGAGGCGATGGAATTTCATATGCGGCAGTTGTTCTAAATTTCTTTCTGCTTCTATTACAAAATGTTGCAATCTCTCAAGAGTTGCTTCTTTATTTTCATAATAACTACAAAAATTTAAATCTCCGCCAATACGATCTTCTTCTTGGTCTATGAAGTAATCAAGTAAAATATGTAATCCTTGTACATAAGGAAAATACCCTTGTTTAATTTTCATAATATCATCATCTGTTAATTCATCATGGAATGCATACGCTACAAGACAGAAGATACCAAGCGTTGAACCTGCGCAAGCAGAAAACTCAAACCAGCTCATTGGCGGGACTTTTTCACGATGTGCTGCAAACCACGTTTTTAAGCGCTCTTCTCTTTCTTCTTGCTTTACATGTTTATGAATTTGTAAATCACAGTAATAACAAGCAAGTTCGTGAAGAATTGGTGCAATCTTGTTATAATGCTTCGTCTTCGCAAGCACTTCTTGACAAGTTATTACAAGTTCATCTAAATAACCACCATCATCTTGATCATCACGGTAACGATAATAGTTGCTTCCTTCACTCCCTGGTGTTAGCGCTGCCAGCATTGACTCATGGAGCGCTGCAAAATCATTGGGATCAAGTGATGTGCTACGGTCGCATAAATTATCCAAATAATCACTAATTGTTTGATATGCTACAATGAATCGAATGCATTCCTCGCGATATTCATCGGCAAGCAGCGCTAAAATACCGCCGCCTTCACAGTGAAATGTTTTATGCTCAATACTCGCTAACGCTTGATTATGGAGTTCATCATTCGGAATATGGTAGGCGCGTTCTTTCCACATTGCGAGCTCATGGTGTACGACCGGAAACACATCTCGGTATACTTTCGCCATGAGCGTTATGGGGTTACTCGGTACTTTCACTTCTTTCTTCATCTCCTCTAAATGAATATAAAATTTATACTGTTAATTATTTATTTCTGTTTCTTGAATTAAATGTGTTTCCACAAATGATTTTGCATATGCAAAAATTTCATCTTTTTCATACTCATTAAACAGCTCATGATAACAATTCGGCCATTCCTTGTATGCTTTGTCACTAATTTTCAGACTATCAAACCAGTTGCGGACACGTGTTTTATCTACAAGTTTATCCTCACATGCCTGCATTAGCAAGAGTGGTACGTCTGGAAATTCATCTCGTTTTTCATGTGCAACTTCTATAGCTTTAATTAACTCACTATACCAACGAACTGATACTTTGCGCAAGAACAATGAATCATTTTCCATCGCATCGCGAATTTCATGATTGCGCGTTGCCATTTCAACTGTAATATTGGAATGAAATTGCATTTTCGGCGCCACGACATTTAGCACTTTCGCAATGGTGCGAATCGGTAGTTTCGGCGTTGATAACACCCCTAAACATGGCGAAGTCAAGACTACTCCCTGCACATCCATTTTCGTTTCCTGCAGTACGCGAATGACGGTTAACCCTCCCATACTATGTCCGAATAGAAAAAGGGGCAAGTAATATTTTCTTGCTTCTTTAATCCATGTCTTTACTTCTTCTATGTATTCATCAAATGACGTAATATGTCCTCTATTTCTTGAAGTTGTTCCGTGCGCAGGTAAATCTCCCATCACAACATGAAAGCCAAGATGACGCCACGTATCTGCAAGTGCTTCGTAACGTCCATGATGCTCCATTGCACCATGTACCATAACTATAACACCTTTCGCCTCTTCTGCTTCATAATTCCACATAAAATTCCTCCATTTCACTCTATTTCATAATTTGCTACACTAATATTAGTTTCTAGGAGAGGAAGGTTACTTATATGATTTATCCATACAAAGACAAAAATCCAAAAATTGCTGATAGTGCATTTATCGCTGACTATGTCACAATTACAGGTGATGTTACAATCGGTGAAGAATCAAGCATTTGGTTTAACACTGTCATCCGCGGGGATGTTTCTCCAACAATTATCGGAGACCGGACTAATATCCAAGATCAATGTACACTTCATCAAAGTCCAAAGTATCCACTTATTTTAGAAGATGATGTCACAATTGGGCATCAAGTCATTTTACATAGTTGTACAGTGAAAAAAGATGCATTAATCGGCATGGGTTCCATTATTTTAGACGGAGCTGAAATTGGTGAAGGTGCATTTATTGGTGCTGGCAGTTTAGTATCGCAAGGAAAAAAAATCCCGCCAAATACACTTGCATTCGGTCGTCCGGCTAAAGTAATTCGTGAACTAACAGAAGAAGACCGTGAAGATATGGCTCGTATTCGTCGTCAATACGTCGAAAAAGGACAATATTATAAAGTGAAACTTTAATCAGTGGGGGTTTTCTTCATCCCCCACTGATTATTAGCCCTCACCAATCGGGCTTTTATGGGCAGTTTATCTCCCACCTAACTTCTTTAGAAAAGCGGAGGCGGCTCGCCCAGAATCACAGGACGTTGGAGTCCCCGACAGAGAGGCGCTTTTTGCCTCGTACGAGGGGGCGAAACGACCGGAGATTCTAGCCGCTAGAGCTGGACAATGCTTTTGCTCAATTTTGAGGTGGGAGTATTACTGCCCACAAATAGCGGGATAAAAGTTTACAAACGAAATAATTTTTTTAGCTGCCACCTTACATGGCAGCCTTTTCTTTGTAAAACTCTACATTTTCTTTACAGAATCTTAGTATTCCCTCAATGAAAACTTATTAAAATAACAGTGATACTTCAAATATATGTAGTAAGGAGGAAGAATTTGATGAAAATTAGATTCATCAGCTCCTTATATAAAATAGAGTGCTACATCTTCAAAGGAATTAATCGATATTTTGAACGCAAAACATTAAACATCTTTTTTCGCACCATTACTCACATGGGCGGTGCAACTTTTACAATCTCTCTTATTATATTCTTACTTGTTCTCACAAACGGATCTTTACGAGGCATAGCAATTGCAAGTGCTATTTCCCTAGCAATTAGCCATATTCCTGTGCAAATTTTAAAAAAGTTTTATCCGCGAAAACGCCCTTATTTAACAATTCATAATGCAAAGTATCCAATGAATCCATTAATGGATCATTCTTTTCCATCTGGACACACGACTGCTATCTTTTCTGTTATTATCCCTTTCTTATTATATGAACCAAGCATGACATTCTTGCTACTTCCTGTTGCAATTAGCGTGGGCATTTCGCGTATTTATCTCGGCCTGCACTACCCATCTGATGTACTCGTTGGCATGTGTCTCGGATCAATAGCCGGCATTGTTTCTTATTATCAATTCATTCCGCTTTTCATAAAAAACTAAAGCTCTTAGGACACTTCCCAAGAGCTTTTAAAATGAAAAATTTTTAAGATAAATGTATTTCATTCAAAATTGAAGTTTTATTTGTAGTAAACAACAAATAATTATGTTTTTCAGTCCTAATCAAAATTCGATCCGTTGTCCCATACGGCGTTCCAATTCGAATTACACTCGCTTCTTCTCCACCGTAAGTATCATCTTCAGTGACCTCAATAATTTCCTTTAGCGGAATACAAATTTTTGCTAGTTGCCATTCAATCATTAATTCTTCTTCTACCCTTGTAACTTTAATTCCTAGCATTTGATCAAGACCTTTCTTTTTTAATAGATTTTCATAATAAAAATCTATTAAAAATTTTACCTCATTAACAAAAAGATAAAATATGCAATTATGCATATTTTTTATGGTAATTATTGTATTATAATTATTTTATGTACCTAAAATTCCGAGGTGGATAGACATGAAATTCAAAGTAAAACAAAATCCTTTTCATATGCTTATACTATTAGTTACTATTTTCGTTTTTGTTGCACTTTTTTTCATACAAGAGGACAATAATGTTTACTTAAGTTGTATGATTTTGTTAAACATAATCAATTTTTTATTTGTTTATAGATCCACTTACACAATCACCGATAAATCACTCATTATTAAATACTATTTTACAGACACTGAAATCCCTTTTAAAGATATTCAACATATGAAATACTACGGAAAATCACTACATTCAAAAAAATGGACGAGACAACGATTAGAAATTACGTATGGTTTATTTAATACATTAACAGTTTGTGTACCACAAGAAGAAGATAAGTTTATCGATTTATTAAAAGAAAAATGTCCTAATATCAAAATCATAAATAAACCCGCTAATGAATAGTTTTAGCGGGTTTATTTATAATAAAATTGTCTCAATTTCCATAAGTTACGATTCAATAAATAAAATAGAGACACTTCTTTCTATGAAGAAGTATCTCTATTTCTATCTTTATCCCGCTATTCTTGGGGAGTAAGCCCCCATTGATGGGGGATTCACTTTATTTTACTTTAACAGAATATGTCCCAGTTACAAAACCAGGAGCATACACATATAAATAATACTTCCCTGGTTTTGCAGTAAACTTTGCTTTAAGCATATTTCCATCAGGGTTGTCCTCAGGTCTTGCGGATGCAACGTATTTTTTCATATCTGATTCATGGAAAAGCACCCATATCATATTGATGTTATCTTTGTTCTTGACCAAAATATTCATTTCTTTTGGTGATGACACGTTAAATGTATAAATATCCTTAGAATCATCAGCCTCAAGTGAACCTCTAAGAAGCGTATTAAACGGAATTTCATTTGCTTGCTCAAGACGATCATTTGGTTCTGTTTCAGTTGCTCCTATTTGATCTACAGTAACTATCATTTGTTCTTTACTTTCTTTTCCTTGATCATCTTTCGTTGTTAAGGTTGCCGTATACGTTCCTGTTTTTTCATATGTATGGGTAGGATTTTCTTCTGTGCTTGTTTTCCCATCTCCAAAGTCCCAAAGGTAAGAAACAACTTTTCGACCTTCGGCTTTTGAACTATCGCTCTTAAACTGAATTTCGCTATTTTCTTCCCCGAAATATGTTGCTTTTGTTCGCTCTACATGAACTGTCATTTGTTCTTTACTTTCTTTCCCTTGATCATCTTTCATTGTTAAGGTTGCCATATACGTTCCTGCTTTTTCATATGCATGGGTAGGATTTTCTTCTGTACTTGTGTCCCCATCTCCAAAGTCCCAAAGATAAGAAACGATTTTTCGATCTTCAATTTTTGAACTATCGCTTTTAAACTGAATTTCGTTATTTTCTTCCCCGGAATATGAATCTTTTCTTCTTACAATCGTTCCTTGACTTGCGCCTTCATCTGTTGCAATACCGTGGAAAACAATATCATATTCGAACTGATTTTCATTATTCACACGATAATTTACAAAATACGCTGTTACTGTTTGATAACCGCTCCATTCTTTTTGTGAAAGCTTCTCTAATGATTCGTTCACTTGTTTACTCATCGTTTTCCAGTCTTCAGATTCACCTTTCGTTGCATTGCCTGTATACGTACCTTCAACTGTAAACGTATTAAAGAATTGAGACTTGTGCTTTGTAAGCTTTGCATCTTTTACATTCGCAACATCCGCAATTTCTTGATTCACTTCAGTTAGTGCCTTCTGTGCATGACTTACTACATAATCATCTGATACTTGCGGCACAGTAAATTTTTCTCGATTATCAATTAATTGCTGCATATATGTTTGATATTCTTTATTCAATTGTTCATCTTTACTTAACGCCTCTCGGTATGCATCATAACCTTTCACATCATTTGCACGAATTAAATCTTGCATTTTGTCGAATGTATCAAATTTTTGATTATACATATAAGACTGCAATGCAAAGGAATAGTTATAAAAATCCCATGATCCATATTTTGCAAATAATGTTTGCTCTGCTGTATAACGTTTTGCTGGTTCGTTTGATAAACCTCTTATTACACTCTTACGTGGCACTACGTTATTCGTACGCGTCGATCCTGCAAAGAATTCCGCATTCCCTTCTGCATACCATGTCAAACGTTCATCTTGATAGAAGTCTCCTTGCCCAAATAATTCAGGCACTTCATATCTTCCCTGTAAATAGTGTGTAAATTCATGACGGAACAATTCTTCTAAACTATAAATACTTTGCTGCGGTGTACGTTCATATGTAAAGAACGTTCCGACGTTTTCAATATAAATACCACCATTACCTGTTTCATAGCCGTACAATTGCTGGTTAAATTGATATTCATCTGGCGTGTTATAAATTACGACTGTTAATACATCATCCGCATGCCCTTTTTCCATTGCTTTATCATTTCCAATCACACGGTGATATTGTGCTTTTACTTCTTTCGCAGCCCAGTACATTCTTTGGATTTTTTCCTCTGTCACTTTATCTCCCGTTTTAAAGACAATTGCGCCGTCATCAAATGTATACGTTTTAGGTAAAAATTTCTTCTTGCCCTCTTCTTTAATTTGATTTAAATTTACTGTTTTTCCGTTGGCATCTACTCCGCCGTAATTTGTATCAATTTGCTGTACCGCACCAAAATATTGTTCTCCTAAATATGGATACATTTGCATCGCTTTGGTAACAACGTCTAATCCTTTTTTCGGATTACTGTGAAACTTCCCTAAACGTCCTGCACAGTAAATCCCATTATTAATGAGCCAACCATTTTTATCCGTCACATTACCTATAAGCGCCATTTTATTGACTTCATTTATGAAACTATCAATCTTTCCATACCACATTGACGCTTTTGTCTCTTTACCCGAAAGGATCCAATCAGTATATATATCAACATCAACGGCTTGTATTAAAGCGTATACAGCGTTTCCTTTTGCACGGTCACTTATATATGTAGAGAGATTATTATTATACTGTTTTAAAATTTTTGCTGCATATTGCACCGTTTCAACGTCACTAGAAGCATTCCTCATTAAATCGCCGTAAGCATTTACAACCAAATCCTGCTCAGCCGTACCAAGTTTAAAGTTTGGATTCTTTGCAATTGCTTTTAATGCCGGTAAACACTTATCTTTGAAGCTTCTCTCATTTAAATAGCTTAATTCATTATTATTATATCCGACATAAAAAGCAGATCGAAGCACTTCAGTAAACGTATCAATTCCTTTTGCATCATTTTTTGTAAATGTACTTCCTTTTTTCTCTAACCCGTTTATGATTACTTGCAGACGCTCTTTATTTCCATAGAAAGCTTTTGTTGCTTCGTTAAACTGAAATAAATCTTTAATTTGTCCGCTGCGAATATTTGCTAATGTATCAATTAACTCCTCATCGCTCATTTTATTCAGCTCATCTAAAGTATAGCTTTGTTGCGACTGCTTCTCTTTTACACTTTCCATAGTGGGAGCTGGCTTCTGTAAAAAGTTCCCGACTTTTAAACGCTCTTCATATGATAATGTTTCATCAGCTTTTGAAGAATGAGAAATGGCATCTTTTGGCGTTTCTATCCCTGCTGGTTTCATTTGCAGTACATTGTAAGGTACTTTTTCTTCCGCTGATACTTCAGCTTGCAATGCCCCTAACGACAATGCCATTGTACTAACTCCAAGCATAATTTTATTCATTTTCTTTTTCATAATTCTCCCCCATATCTGTATATCATTAAAATAAAATAACATATCATTAAATATAAATAACTAAATATGTAATATTTCATATTATTTCCCAACAATTTATGAACATTTTATGAATTTTTCAAAAAGAAGATACAGGCATTTTTAGGCTACGAATAAGCTTCATATAGGAAGCACACTACATACTAATATTGTAAATGTGAATAAAAAAAGATGAGGTGATGTTTTCATGAATAATCAACCAATGTATTTTCCGCATCCAAATTATCATCAACCACAGTATTATCCGCAAAATCCTAATTATCAGTCCTTAGGGGACATGAGAGAAATCGATGATGACGTATATCGTCCCGACGATGCTGAAGATGCGCCAACATCAGCACCACCAGCACAGCCACCATCAGCACCATCAGCATTTTCTTCTCCTATACAAATGGGGCAAATACGAGCAGCGATGTGTAATTGTTTAGGAAGATGGGGATTTATTGGGTTAAAAGGACAAGGACCTTTTGGAAGAGATTTTTGGTTTTACCCTACTGAAATAAGAACACACGGAGTAGC
The DNA here is from genome assembly GCF_030756675.1 of Bacillus multifaciens. Classification (GTDB taxonomy): domain Bacteria; phylum Bacillota; class Bacilli; order Bacillales; family Bacillaceae_G; genus Bacillus_A; species Bacillus_A multifaciens. Next base: position 25,009 of record NZ_JAVBXD010000013.1, on the reverse strand, counting down.
TGGATATACATGGAGAGCAGGACGACGACGCAAAGTAAGCTATCGATATTCACAAATTAGAAACTTTATGTGTGTTTCTTAACGTAAATAATAAAGTGAAACTTTAATCAGTGGGGGGCCTTCATCCCCCCACTGATTATTAGTTAAACCAATCGGGCTTTTATGGGCAGTTTATCTCCCACCTAACTTCTTAAGAAATGCGGAAGTGGCTCGTTCAGAATGTGAGGGGGATGGAGTTTCTGACGTAGAGGTGTTTTTTACCTCGTAGGAAGAAGCAAGGCCACCAAACATTCTAGCCACTGAAGCTGGACAATGCCTTTGCTGAATTTTGAGGCGGGAGTATTACTGCCCGCGAATAGCGGGACAAATTAATAAAATCCAACAATTAGGATATGCAATATTGCATAAAATTTGGGTGGTTTACGGTGTTACAATATATAGTGAGTGAAATTACCTCATATATAGCAAGATACCCTAGTATTCTATTTCAAAAAAGCGGAGAATCATAAAGATTCTTCGCTTTTTTTTGTTCACTAACCACTTTAAAAAATTAACAGTATAAAATTTTAAACATTAATATTATGATGAACATAACTATATATACTAGTTAAAAAACCGACATAAAAACCCCTTTCTTTTTTTGGAGGACGAGAGCATCTGGCCGCGCATAGGAGCGGTCAGGGCCTTTTTCTGCCACATGCAAGGTTTAAAACAAAAGGAGGAAGCAAGTAGCGGTCATGTTGTATTCTGCATAGCCGCCAATTATATATCAAAAAATTAACATTGAAAGAAGTTGAGAAATATGAAAAAAATGTGTTTAAAAAATGGAAAAGAAGTGCTAATCAGAGAGGCTACCCAAGAAGACGCTCAGTCTATGATCAAATTTTATAATATAGTCGGCGGAGAGACCGATTTCCTTTCGTTCGGAAAAAATGAGTTCAGTATGTCTCTACATGATTATGAAAACTTCATAGAATCCACTAAAGCAGATCATCATTCAATTATATTACTAGCAACAATGGATGATAAGATTATCAGCATTGCCTCTATTACCTCCGGACAAAAGGCGCGAACGAAACATGTCGGAACGCTCGGAATCGTAATTGCAGAAAAGTACTGCGGATTTGGCTTAGGTAGAAAATTGATGGAAGAACTTATTGAATGGGCAGGAGAGAATGACACAACGAAGAAAATACATCTTGTAACTCGCGAAGACAATGATAAAGCAATAGAACTTTATAAGAAGGTTGGCTTTAAAGAAGAAGGATTATTGGAACAAGATACGTATATAAATGGTAAGTATTATAATACTCTTATTATGGGATTGATGCTTTAGATATTCTATATGTATATAAGTTAAAAAACGACATAAAACCCTTTTCTTTTTTATGGAGGACGAGAGCATCTGGCCACGCATAGGAGCGGTCAGGTCCTTTTCCTGCCACATGCAGGGTTTAAAACAAAAAGCAAAAGCGCTCATATTTGAGCGCTTTTGCTCTAATTCAATCTTATGTAGTTGTTTTTTAGGAGATTCGTAAATACAGAGCGATCATTTTTTAGAACAATACCTTCATATTCTCCCTGATCAGCGTAATAATACTCTCATAATACGAAAGCTCATGCGACACAAAATGACTTTTATCTACCGTTTTATGAATAGAAACTTTTTCTCCCGCTTCATTCATTTCAAACCCTTCTACTGTAACTTCATTTCTTTCTCCTAACCAAAGTTCAGAAAAATGATTAAAGTCAACTTTGACAATCCCTGACACTTCTTCTACTTGCAGTGTATAATCGTCCATTGTGCCTTTCATTTCATATAAAAAAACGTGAGCCAATTCTTTATCAATAAAATCTTCCATTGTAATACAATAATTAATAATACCTAATGGTATAAGTTCATCAAACGAGACATTAATCCCTACTTCTTCTTGCACTTCGCGTATTCCATCATACATAGTTTCATGAGCTAGTATATGTCCCGCCGCTGTAATGTCTAACAAACTCGGATAATCCTTTTTTGTATGACTACGAATTTGCAGATGAATATAATTCACTCCATTTTCTCTACTTATAAACCAGCAATGAAATGTTTCATGCCAATGCCCTATTTTATGTACTTCTTCACGCGTTGCAACGCCGACTGGGTTTCTATGTTCATCAAATATTTTTAGTAATTCGCTTTCCATTATTTATGCTCCTTTTGTTTAACATTCTTTTATTAAAAACTTTATATCCCAATATTAAAAGTATTCTTTACTTATTTTACCAGAAGAATAATAATTTTCAGCATTTTTTACAAAAAAAAGAAAAAGAGTCTCAGCTCTTTTTCTTCTGTAATTCGTTATACTCTTCTTTTGTATTCACATTAACAAATACATCAGCTTCTTCCACCATTACATACTGAACGTTACACTGTGATAATAACCCCTGCATGCTTCTTTTCTCTTCCTTTAATAACTGCTCTATTTTTTCTTTTACCTTATAATGATATAGCGCTAAAAGCGATTGTTTTCGTCCTTCAGCGAGCGGAACAATTGCTTCATATGTTTCATCGGCTCGTTCTATTAATTCTAATGCCCACCCTTTCGAAACGTTTGGTGTGTCACATGGTGCAACGACGTACCAATCTGCGCTTACAAATTCCATGCCTGTTAACAAACCAGCAAGGGGGCCGTTTCCTTTATATAAATCGATATCTTCTACAACAGGGACATTCAGTATTTGTGAAAGCTCATTTGTAATGCTTGGATGGCTAATGACAACAATGCCTGTAACAACTTCTTTTAGTGCCTCTACACTATGCTCAATAAACGTTTTTCCTTGCCACATTGCTAATGCTTTCGGCTCTCCAAAACGGCTTGATCTTCCGCCGGCTAATACAATTCCTGCTATTTTCATTGACGATGCAACTCGAATGTAATATGGCCAAGCTCTGGTAAAATCAACTTATTCATCGCAAGGCGCACCGCACCTGTTGACCCTGGCATCGAAAAGACGACTTTTCTACCAATGGTCCCGCCAATCGCTCTGCTTAACATTGCTGCGCTGCCAATGTCTTCTAAATAACTAATCGTTCGAAATAACTCACCAAAACCAACGATTTCCTTATCTAATAATGGAGAAACAGCTTCAATTGTCACATCACGCTTTGTAATACCTGTTCCTCCATTGGTTAATACAACGTCAACATTCTCTTGATGATATCCAGATAAAACCGCTTGCTGAATACTTTCTTTATCATCTTTTACAACTTCATACGCTGTTACTTGATGATTTGCTTCTATTAATAACTCTTTTAATAATTGTCCACTTTTATCCGTTTCTTCTGTTCGCGTATCTGAAATCGTGATAATTTTACAACGAACTTGTACAGGTGCTTGTTTTTTATGTTCGGTGACGCTCATTCTATTTTCCTCCCCATTCATAAACCTCTCTCAATTTTATCATACACGATACAACCACAAAAAAATGTAAAACCTGTCACACTTCTTTTCTATAATTTACCTTATAATTTAAATAAAGGATTTCTAAAGGAGGAGATTCACATGGATACAATGAGAAAATTAACAACACTATTCATTCTCCTTTTCGTAGCTTCCATTAGCGCTGGCATGGCATTAAAAGATGTTGTACCATACGCAGCAATAGGCGGATGGGGATTTGGTACACTCTTTTTACTCTGTTCGGCTTTTTGCGCAGGAAAAATTCGTTATCGTAAAGGGGACTAATTATGTTTGGTAAAAAATCAACTATGTGTACATCATGCGGAAAAGAAATTGCGGTACACGAACGTTCTTGGATTTACATGCAATATCCGCCAAGCGGGATGACAAATATGCAAAAACATATTGAACTTAGCGGAGAAGTGTATTGTACTTCTTGCGTTGGGAAATTAGAAAAACAGAAAAATAACTAAGAGGCTACAAATTTTATCGGCGAATTTAAGCAATAGAAAGAGCTGAGCAAAATTTGCTCAGCTCCGTGTTTCTTCCTATATTATAGACCAGCTTGCTCTTTTAAAGCTTCAGCTTTGTCTGTACGTTCCCATGAAAGATCTACATCAGTACGTCCGAAGTGGCCGTAAGCTGCTGTTTGTTTGTAAATTGGGCGACGTAAGTCTAACATTTTGATGATACCAGCTGGACGAAGATCGAAGTTGCTGCGAACTAGTTCTACTAGTACTTCTTCAGATACTTTACCAGTGCCGAATGTATCAACAGAGATAGAAACTGGTTGTGCTACGCCGATTGCGTATGCAAGTTGTACTTCTGCTTTGTCAGCAAGTCCTGCTGCTACGATGTTTTTCGCAACGTAACGAGCTGCGTATGCTGCAGAGCGGTCAACTTTTGTCGCATCCTTACCAGAGAATGCACCGCCGCCGTGACGAGCATATCCGCCGTAAGTATCTACGATAATTTTACGACCTGTTAAACCAGCATCACCTTGTGGTCCACCGATAACGAAGCGGCCAGTTGGGTTAATGAAGAATTTTGTTTCTTCATCGATTAATTCAGCTGGTACAACTGGTTTAATTACAAATTCTTTTAAGTTGCGATCGATTTGTTCCCAAGCAATTTCTGGATGATGTTGCGTAGAAATTACGATTGTGTCGACGCGAACTGGTTTACCATTTTCATCATACTCAACTGTTACTTGTGTTTTACCGTCTGGACGTAAGTATGGTAATGTGTCATCTTTACGAACTTCCGTTAAACGACGAGCTAATTTATGAGCTAGTGAGATTGGAAGTGGCATTAATTCTTTTGTTTCATTACATGCGAAACCAAACATTAAACCTTGGTCTCCAGCACCGATTGCTTCAATCTCTTCGTCAGTCATTTGACCTTCGCGTGCTTCTAACGCTTGGTCAACACCCATTGCGATGTCAGCAGATTGCTCATCGATAGATGTTAAAACTGCACAAGTTTCTGCATCGAATCCGTATTTTGCACGAGTATAACCGATTCCTTGAATTGTTTCACGAACGATTTTTGGAATATCTACATAAGTAGAAGTTGTAATCTCTCCCGCTACCAATACTAAACCAGTTGTTACTGTTGTTTCACAAGCTACACGTGCGTTTGCATCTTTTGCTAAGATTGCATCTAAAATAGAATCAGAAATTTGGTCACAAATTTTATCTGGATGTCCTTCAGTTACAGATTCAGATGTGAACAGATGACGTTTTTTTGTCATGTGGTAAACCTCCCTACAGTAATTGTATATATTGTACGGAACTCATCCTTAATTTGCCACAAACTGCGACATTCATGTATTTTCCCACACAAGTGCAAAAGAAAAACCTTTCCTTATAGAGGAAAGGTTGTATTTGCTACTTGCATACTGCTTTTTGCCCTTCGCTCTTATCGCTCGAGACTATTCGCCTCGCACAGGTTTAAGCACCTATTCACTTGTTTGTTATCCATACAAGTGAGGTTGCCGGGCTTCATCGGGCCTGTCCCTCCGCCAGCTCGGGATAAGAGAGTATCCGTCCTCAACTATACTAAAGAAATGACTTTCATTTGTCAATCCAAATACACATATTCCTATAAGTTTTTCACACCAGAAATTTATGGAAAAAAATAATATAATAACACAAACAAAAATAAATAAATAGTATACATTATTTATATGATTGTGTTATACTTTTGGTGGGGATTACGATGAATATTCATAAATCAAATAAAGGATGGTATATAAATATGAGTACTGCGAATGTCCAAATTGGATTACATGAACTATTGAACGGAAGCAATGCACAGGTTCAATTGAGCGTTCCGCAATTAACGGAAAAGGTATTAATGAGAAAAGAAGGTCAATTATCTTCTACTGGCGCTGTTTCTGTTTCAACAGGAAAATATACAGGACGTTCTCCGAAAGATAAATTTATTGTAGACGAAGCATCTGTTACGGATAAAATTGCTTGGGGATCTGTAAACCAACCAATTTCTGAAGAACATTTCAATAAATTATATACAAAAGTGTTGGAATACTTAAAAGAAAAAGAAGAACTATTCGTATTCAAAGGATTTGCAGGAGCAGACCGCAACTACCGTCTTCCTCTTCAAGTTATTAATGAATACGCTTGGCATAACTTATTTGCACATCAATTATTCATTCGTCCAACTGAGGAAGAATTACAAAATCATGATGCACAATTCACAATTGTATCTGCACCAAACTTTAAAGCAGATCCAGAAGTTGACGGTACAAATTCAGAAACATTTATTATCGTTTCTTTTGAAAAGCGTATCGTGTTAATCGGTGGTACAGAATACGCTGGTGAAATGAAAAAATCAATCTTCTCTATCATGAACTACTTACTTCCAGAGCAAGACATTTTCTCTATGCACTGCTCTGCAAACGTAGGCGAAGAAGGCGATGTTGCTTTATTCTTCGGTTTATCTGGAACAGGGAAAACAACATTATCTGCTGACCCACATCGCAAATTAATTGGTGATGATGAGCACGGTTGGTCTGATAACGGTGTGTTTAATATTGAAGGCGGTTGCTATGCTAAATGTGTGAACTTATCTCACGAGAAAGAGCCACAAATCTTTGATGCAATTAAATTCGGCTCTGTTTTAGAAAACGTTGTGCTTGATGAGCATACACGCATTGCAAATTACGATGACACAACACTAACAGAAAATACGCGTGCAGCTTATCCAATTGATGCAATTGATAACATCGTATTACCTAGCGTTGCAGGTCATCCAAATACAATCATTTTCTTAACTGCTGATGCATTCGGCGTATTGCCTCCAATCAGTAGATTAACGAAAGAGCAAGCTATGTATCATTTCTTAAGCGGTTACACTAGTAAACTAGCAGGAACTGAGCGCGGTATTACTTCACCGCAAGCAACATTCTCAACATGCTTCGGTTCTCCATTCTTACCGCTTGATGCATCTCGCTACGCAGAAATGCTTGGTGAAAAAATCGAGAAACATGGTGCAAAAGTATTCTTAGTGAACACTGGCTGGACTGGCGGCGAATATGGCGTTGGAAAACGTATGAACTTAGGTCATACACGCGCAATGGTGCAAGCTGCATTAAACGGCGAGCTTGACAACACTGAAACAGCAAAACATGATATCTTCGGTCTTGAAGTACCACTTCATGTTCCTGGTGTACCTGATGAAGTATTAATGCCAGAACAAACATGGGCTGATAAAGAAGCTTATAAAGTAAAAGCAACTGAACTTGCAAATAAGTTCAAAGAAAACTTCAAGAAATTTGATACTGTTTCTGAAACAATTGTAAAACTTGGCGGTCCAATCGCTTAACCTGACTTTACTGTGAAATATCCTAAATCATGTGAATAAGTATGTTGTTATTGCAAGAAAACGAGTACTCACCGACAAAGCCCACGTTTTCTTGTAATGCACATACTTACATATAAAAAGAGGCTTACGAGTAATCTCGCAAGCCTCTTTCCTATTTCTCCGTATCTTTCATACTGTAATATGCTAAATTAATCACAATTAATATATATCCGCCCATAATACCAACAGCAAATGCCCACATCACCATATGATGTTCAATTTCATACATAATAATGGCACCAAGTATCGCTGCTGCAAATCTGTTTATCATACCAAGAGTTGGTGACTTACTTTTCTTCACTATACTCTCTCCGATTTTTTCAATGCGGCGTCCTAAAATCCAAACACAATACGTGCTCACTAGAAAACCAAGACCGATTCCTAAAAAATGCGGCGAAAACGGAGTAAATGCCCAGCCGAGCATCATAAATGCTAAAATATAATACGTTTGTACTTTAAATGTTTGTAACGACATATTGATCATCTTTTGACTCCTCTACTGCAAAATCTCTATATCTACTTCATCCACAACTTAAAAACCACTGGCGGTTGAATGTATGTAATGTAATCCATTCCATATCACACGCAATACAAAAACAAATCACTTCTCCATAGCAATGCTTTATATGTTGGAACATCCAAATGAATTTATATAGTTCTAACTATTTCGATAGTGTTTATATTGTTAAATATGTTTAAGAAATAACATTATACAAAACTTCTTTTGTAAATAACGAGTCGAATTGTGTCGTTTTTTCAAACATTTTTTATAAAAAAAGATATCATTCTAACAAAATATGGATATGATATAGTAAGTTCACAATAAAGGAGGGACTTCCATTGCTCTTCTTTCTGATTGCTCTTATTCATTTTATTATTCCAGCTCTTATCGGTTTAACATTATATTGGTATACACCAAAACATAGTGTTTTCTATGCCGTCCTCAGCGTTCTTCTCACTGGTATGATTCTCGTCACTTATTTCCACTTCCCTTTTCTTAACTGGATTCCATTTGTTATCGCAATTTTATATCTGATTTTCTTACCGAAAATCAAAAAATAAGAAAGTAGATCTACTCTGCTTTCTTATTTTGATATATTTTCTTTTACCTGTTTCTCCAACTTTACAAACCATAGGACCATTGAACTATTCCCACCTATCTTCCTCGCTTCTCTCTACATCTTGAGTACTATATTTATCTCGCCATTCACAGGAGAAATATAGCACTCAAACATTTCCTCTTTTTTTATAAGTAATACCTTTTTCTTTCCATTCGTAAATTAGACAAAAATTAGACAAAATATTTACTGTTTATTTGTTAAGATAACCTTATATTCCCATATAATATATATAAATCAAAATATACGGAGGATAAAGAATCGTGGATTTAATAAAGGTTAATAAAAAAGATGTTTTAGCATTCTTGGCTATCATCGTTCTTATATTAATATGTGTTATTATACAAATAAATTTATTTTGGGACAAAGATTTAGTATTGGCGGGAGATGATATAGGATTCCATTTAAATCGTGTATTCGGATTAGCTGAAGCAATCAAAACATCTCACTACCCATTTTACATTGATAGCACCTTTTTAAATGGATATGGTTATGCAACAAATTGGTTTTATTCTAACCTCTTTCTATTTCCAATGGCTATTTTATTGAATTTAGGATACAGTTTAGTTGTTTCCTATAAAACTTATATAATAATTTATACAATAGCAACAGCATGCGTAACTTATTATTGTACCTATAAAATGAGCAAAAAAGTAACTTCATCAAGCTTTATGACTATATTGTATGTCTTTTCACTCTATAGAGCATTCGATGTTTATCAAAGAGCTGCACTTGGGGAATCATTGGCGTTTATCTTTCTTCCTGTTATATTGTATGGAATTTATGAAATTTTATATGGACAGAAAAAAAAGTGGTACATTTTAACGATTGGGTTCACTGGAATAATTTATACTCATGTTTTATCAAGTGTATTAGCTTTTTGCATGTTACTGCTCTTCCTGCTCCTTTCAATTAATAGACTCCAAACAAAAATAATTTATTTTGTTGTTGCTGGCGGAGTAACAATCTTACTATCATCTTTTTTTATTTTTCCAATGGTAGAGCAAATGGCATCGAATACCTTCTATCTCAATACATATACTTTGACAACACCTAGCGATACGATGTATTCACTTGGAACATTATGGAGAAGTATTACATTAAACAATAAAGGTTCTGCAATTATAGGATTAGGATACGTTCCGTTTTTACCATTAATATATAGATTTAATATTAAAAAGAAAAATACAATAATTAGTTTTGCTGACAAATGCTTATTAATCGCAATGATATTTTTACTAATGACAACAAACTATTTCCCATGGAAACACTTCCATATGCTAGACGTTATACAATTCACATTTAGACTTTTTGCACTTGTAACATTATTAATGGCATTTAGCTGTTCTGTTTATATAGCCTATGCTGTTAAGAAAAAATATCATTTAATCGGTTTGCTAGTTATTCTTCTGTCTCTATCAATCAATAATGCATCGACAATAGCTCAATATTATAAAGATTTTCGTATACATGACAAAAATCAATTTAGAGGAGAGCAAACTTTTAAAGATTCATACGATATAGGTGCAGGTTCTGAATACCTACCTTCTGTTACAAAGATTGATGTTTTAAAATCACGAAAGAAAGACGAAGTGAAAACAAGAAATCATACAACGAAATTAAGTCGTATAGTAAAGGAAGGCAATGAACTTTATATAAATTTCGATGCAAAGAATAAAGATATCTTAGAACTTCCAATGATTTATTACAAAGGCTATGAAGTGAAAATTAACAACAAAATAGTTCCTGTAAAAATGTCTAACAACGGATTGATAGAAGTACCGATCCAAGGAAAAGGTAAAATAGAAATATCATACCCAGGAACAGGTATTCAAAAATTCTCCTTTTACACTTCTATTACTACTTTCATTATGTTGATGATTTTCATTCTTTTAAGAAGCATTATAAGAAATAAAAAAAAGAAACATAGCATAGATTCCGCAATAAAATATGCCTAATTTCACTTTTCACTAAGAAATTACCATAAATAATATTCGTTAATTTTTGATATTTTATGTTTGGTAATAAATTAGAAGAAAGCAAATATAATCTGCTTTCTTCTTTTTATTTCATCAATTACACCCGAACATGTAACTTCATATTCGGATTATAATATTGACTCGGACTTTTTAATTGAAAGTTTCCTCCGACATCAGAAAAATCAACAGTCAAATTATCATCCATAAAAACAAGCTTCGTTCGATCGGCAATGAATTGAAACTTGTTTGATGAAATTTCTACGTCGCGCTCATCTTTTTCAGACACAGCAACTAAGTCAATAATGCCACTCATCACACAGCCGCATCCCTCTGTATCGTAAAATAATTTTATATATTTTGTCTCACTCGGAATCATCTCTTTTATTTTCGCATATGCTGCATCCGTCACTGTAACATTCATTATTTTTCCTCCTACATCTATCACGATTATCCTATTGTAGCATTCTTTTTTATGAATCGGTTTGATTTATATATACAGAAAATTCTTTTAACTATATAATTGAATTGATATATTTTTCCAAAGGAGGTTTTCCTCATGCCAAAACTTCAAGAGATAGAACATCAATTACATTCATTATTTTCTGTGCACCAATATGGAATAGACCCTGGGTTTAGCCGTTTCCTCCCAGCTGCTTATGATCCCATTTCGTTTCCTTGGCAAAGATTCTTTGAAGATGATTTCGTGACATACTTTAATGGGCTCATGATAAAGGGATCAGATGTTGTACGCAACGTCTTTTTAGCTGTTTTTCCAACTGACGAAGTCCTGGATCGATTTCTTTCTGAAGGAACAGCTGGAGACTTACTATTCATGCATCACCCGCTTGTTATGGAATGCGGCGATCCGCATGGCCTACCAGGGCGCGGTTTTGTTCCTATTCCAGAGCATTATTTACAAGCAATAAAAGAAAAAGGGCTATCCGTATATACATGCCATGCACCAATGGACCGCCATCAAACATATGGTACAAGTATCGCCATTGCTAAAGCACTGCACGCATCAGTAAATGAAACATTTGCTAATGGCGATGGATTGATTTGTAAAATTGCCCCAACCAATACAAATGAACTAATAGAAAAAGCAAAACAGATTTTTGACATCCCGTATGTAGACTTTGAAGGACAAACACGTTCTCATATTACGAAAATCGCAATTATCGCTGGCTGCGGTGATAAAGTGAGCATGATGCAAGAAGCTGAGGAAAAAGGAGCGCAGGCTTATATTACCGGGGAAGTGCATTGTCATATTGATAACGACTACGGCAAAAAGAAATATGCCATCATGAAAGAGTACATACCGCATACAAATATGTCACTCATTGGTGTTTCCCACTCTGCATCGGAGTATTTAGTAAAAAAGACACTCATGTATGATTGGTTTGCGCAAAATTTCAATGTAAATGTTGTCTTGCTGCCGCAGGAGAAATGGTGGTATTAATCTAGAAAGCAACCAAATTCATCATGCATTTGGTTGCTTTAAGATATTCTTTTCATTTATAAAAAAGACGCGGTAAGATACCTTTATTTTTCATCTCAACATCCGCTTTCTTTTCACTAACTGCTCTTGTTTCATTACAATTTGTAGAAAACAAAATTGGCACACCACATTCTTTCCACCCGGTAATTGGGGCTGTGCAACTACTTTCGCAAAATACGGATTCCCTTCTAATGCCACTTGAACTAAAGATGTTATTCCAAACGCATTTAACGGACAAGGTAACGGCGAAACGAGCTGCCCTTCTCTATTTGAAACAAAAATGTTTACATTCACATTTCCAAAATTCATTGTAGGTTTGAGAAGTGTTGCAAGTGCTCTCGCTTTTTCATTCCCTGTTACTGTTACGAGAATAATATAATTGTTACCAGCAGGAATAAGTGGTCCAACTGTTGCTCCTGGATCTGCCCCGATAGAAAATTTGATTTCATTAAAATATGTGTTCCAAGGCGGTGAAAGCTGGGCATTGTTTTCATTGAAATTATTCCTCAAATGAATAAACCTCCTATCATTTTTCATAATATGATAGGAAAAATGATAGGAGGAAGCTTGTACAACTATCCTATATATAAATCATAAGTAGATTTACTTTACTATTAATGAATATGTTCCATTTCTATTTTCCTCTTCAAAAAACGCAACTAAATAATACTTCCCAGGTTTCGCTTCAAATTTCCCTTTAATATTATTTCCATCCGCCTGGCCCGTAATGACAGGATTTCCTAGATCTGATTCGTGATACACATCCCATTTTATCCCAATTCCCTGTTCATCTATAAAAGAAATATCTACTTCTTTTGGAGATGTGACATTGAATGTGTACATATACGCCATATTAGGTCGATCCATATTTCCTTTTGAAAGCTTATTAAAACTAAGTACCTTTGCCTCTTGATAGTTATGACCTGCCGGCTCATCCTTTTTTATGGTAACCGTTGTTTGTCCTCGGCTCACTTTTCCTTTATTATCTTTCACTGTTAGCTTTGCAGTATATGTTCCTTCTTTTCCATATACATGAGTAGGATTTGCTTCTGTACTTGTTGTACCATCTCCAAAATCCCAAAGATAAGAAACAATTTTTCCGCCTGTGCTTTCTGTACCATCACTATGAAACTCAACTTTTTCATTTAATATCTCATTGTACGGTCCATTCATATTTACTTTAACAGTCTGTTTTTCTTCTTCTCCCGTTGCAACGCCATGGAATACAACATCGTATTCAAATTGATTTTTCGCATTCACACGATAGTTGACAAAATACGCTGTAACTGTTTTGTAGCCGCTCCATTCTTTTTGCGTTAACTGTTCTAAAGATTGATTGATTTTCTTGCTCATCGTTTTCCAATCCTCAGATTCTCCTTTTGTTACGCCGCCCCTATATGTTCCTTCTAATGTAAACGTGTCAAAGAATTGAGACTTATGCTTTGTCATTGTTGCATCTTTTATCTTTGCTACATCTGTAATGTCTTTCTTTACCTCAGCTAGTGGCTTTGGTGCATGGTCAGCTAAATAATCATCTGATACTTGCGGGGTATTATATGTACCCTGATTATCAACTAACTGCTTCATATAGTCTTGGTATCCTTTATTTAAATTTGGATCCTTACTTAAAGCTTCACGATATGTATCATAACCATTCACATCATTTGTACGAATTAAATCTTGAATCTTATCGAAAGTTTCAAATTGATGAGTATATAGATAAGACTGCAGTGCAAAAGAATAATTATAAAAGTCCCATTTATCTGGTCCGTCTCCATATTTCGAAAATAATGTTCGTTCTGCTGTATAACGCTGTGCAGGATCAGATGATAACCCGCTAATTACACTTTGGCGTGGAACAACATTATTCGTGCGAGTCGATCCCGCAAAAAACTCTGCATTTCCTTCTTCAAACCAAGTTAAGCGTTGATCTTGATACATTTCTCCTTGTCCCCATGACCCTGCAACTTCGTATCTTCCCTGTAAATAGTGTGTAAACTCATGACGGAACAATTCTTCCAAACTATAACGGCTTTGCTGCGGTGTACGCTCATATGTAAAGAACGTTCCAACTCCTTCAATGTAAATCCCACCATTATTCGTGTCATATCCATATAGTTGACTATTTCGTTTATATTCATCTGGACTATTATAAATTACAATTGTCAGTACATCATCAGCTTTTCCGGCTTCTAACGCTGCATCTTTTCCAATGACACGATGATATTGCGCCTTTACTTCTTTAGCAGCCCAGTACAGTCTCTTAACCTTTTCTTCCGTTACTTTATCTCCTGTTTTAAATACGATAGAACCGTCATCGAATGTATACGTTTTTGGTAAGTACTGCTGTTGGCCTTCCTCACGAATTTTCTGTAAATCTACTGTATTTCCGTTGTAATCTTTTCCACCATAGTTTGTTGCGATTCCTTGCACAGCATTAAAATAAGCTTCACTAAAACGAGGATACATACGCATTGCTTGTGTAAGTACTTCTAAAGGTTTATTTGAATCACTATGGAATTTCCCGAAACGACCAGTATAATAAACACCGTTATTAATTAACCAAGTATTTTCTGGTGTCATTTGATTCAGAAGAGCCAGTCGACTGATTTCATTTATAAAATCATCAATTTTCCCATACCATATTGTTTCATCTGCTTTTTTTCTTGTACCACTCACGTAAGACTGTATATCCTCATCAATCGCTTGGAGAAGATTATACAAAGCATCTCCCTTATTCTTGTCATTTACATATGTAGAAAGATTATCGTTATACTGTTTTAATATATTCCCTGCATATTGAACCGTTTCAGCATCACAAGAAGCACTTCTAATTAATTTACCGTATGCAGATACCACTGTATCCTGTTTATCTGTACCAAGTTTAAAATTCGGATTTTTTGCAATTGCTTTTAATACCGGTAAACATTTATCATGGAAGCTTTGCTCATTTAAATAGTCTAATTCTTTATTATTAAAGCCTAAATAAAAACCGCAATATAATACTTCAACAAACGTCTCAATTCCTTTTGTATCATCTTGTGTAAATGTGCTTCCGCGGCGACCTAATTCATCAATAATAACTTGTATTCGCTCTTTATTTTGATAAAACGCTTTTGTTTCTTCATTAAATTGACCTAAATCTATGATTTGCTCCCAACTAACATTTGCTAATGTATCAATTAATTCGTCATCACTCATTCTATTCAGCTCTGCCACAGAGTACTTTTGCTGATATTGTTTTGCCGCTGCTCGTTTCACGGCCTTAGCTGGACGTTGTGAAAAATCGCCTACTTTTAAACGTTCTTCATAAGACAACATTTCGTCTGCTATTGTAGAATGTGCAATTTCATCTGTTGAAGTTTCTATCCCAATTGGTTTCTTTTGCAATACATTATAAGGTGTGTTTTCTTCCGCTGACACTTGTGTTTGAATACTTCCAAATGATAAGGCCATTGTACTAATGCCTAGCATCATTTGGGTAAATTTTGATTTCTTGTTCATAATACTACCTCCATTTATATTTTCCTTTCAAAAAATAACATATTATTACAACAAAATAATACAATATGCAATATTGCATATTGTATTATTATATAAAGATATTGAAATATATTTTCAAAACATGTAAAATTTGGGTTGTAAAAAATATACAGGAGGATTTAATGATGAAGAAAATTATATCGTCACTTATGTTTATTGGATTAATGGTGTTTAGTTTTATGTTACCAAACACTAATGCAAGTGCAGCTGAAAACACTCCACTTGTAAACAAAGTACAAATTACTAACATAGGTAATAATGAGTACATTAACTATGGCCAAGGTAAGAAGTATCGTGTTAATGCACATAAAAATGCCACATTTAAAGGTTTTGCATATGATGCAGAAGGAAAAGCAGTACCTGCTGGTACAACTTTTTACATTTATTTCGATGCCGTTATGTCTTTTTCTAAAAAGGATATTTTATGTACTGTAGGAGAAAATGGTGCATTTGAAGGTTCAACAGAAATCCCTACTGGTAAGGGAGAGTACACTTTTGATGCTTCAAGATCAACACATTATTATGACATTGTAACTCTTGGATATTACAATGGACCTAACAAAACTAACCCAATTCCGACAGTTAATGAGGATACTGTTTATCATTACGCATTTGGAGTTTACCATCCGTAAACAAAAACCACCCATTATCACGGGTGGTTTTTATTTGCAAATTATTTAATGATAAAAGATACATGAGATTAATGCCACTCCAATAACGATCAGTAATAATTTTAAAATCATTATATTTACCTTCACTTATTATGTATATATTGAACTTTTTCTTAATCATTTTTTAGTTATTGTATCTGCTTTAGCATTTAAACCCTCAAGGCTAAGTAAAGTACCAGTAGCGGCATAAAAATAACGTTTTTGTATATTTGAAAGTATTAAAATTACTTAAGTTGAGGGGCATGTGTTATTCCCCTATATAAGAGGATTGGCATATATTCCCCTTAAAATTATTCGATTTAGATGTGAACGAACTATATTAATTTAAAAATGATGAAAAATATCCCTTTAAAATGTCCCTTTTGTAAAGAGGATAAAAAAAGAAGAGAGTTTAAAACACATTTTAATATGCAATATTGCATATTAAAATGTGTTGATATAATTGTAAGCGCTTACTATAATAGAAGTATAAAGATGTATCACATCTTAACACACAAAAAGAGGAGGAAATAATATGGAAATCGCAATGGCAGTTTTGAAATTTATAGGCGGAGTACTTCCATTAGTTCAAGAACTTTTAAAAGCATTTATGTAAGTTTATCATTCAGTTATTATTTATAAGAATTATCATACAAATGATCTGTATATTAAAGATGTATTATTGATATGCAGATCATTTGTATGAGTAAGATCCCTAAAGGGACGGAAACGATTCAAAGAATAACCCGCCACATCTGAAAAGATTTCTGATTGTGGAGGGTACTTTTTTTATATAATCAACTAGTTCAACAAACGTGAAACTCAAAAGAATTGAAATGAAGAATTATTAGAAAAAAGGTAACTACTCAGTTACTTTATGAAAAACCGACAGAAAAGCATTTTTTTAAATGGGCGAGAAGGGCTGGCCATGCATAGAAGCGGTCAGGGCCTTTTCCTGCCACGTGCAAGGTTTGAAAACAAAAGTAGACAATAAGTGCAGGACCCTCTTCATAGTTGCAATCTATATGTCGAAAAATTAAAATTGATTTATATACTTTAGTTGTTGCATAAAAAAAAGAACCTAAGGAAACTAGGTTCATCGAAAAAGATTTGTTGAAAAAAGGTAAGAAAATGGATTGGTAATAACTTACCGCTTTAATAAATGTCCGTATCTAGATTATAAGATATAGTTTAAATATATACAAGAGTTTATCGTGAGAGGGTAGATAGCGAACACGGAATTTATAGGTTGCTAATGCTACCCCCTCCTTACCTAGAAAAATTATTAATCTTACTTAAAGGTTTTATCACAACAAAAGGAGCTAAACTATAGATCTTAGCTCCTTTTATTTGCAAATTATTTTATTATAAAGGATACGATTACTAAAATGACAAGTAGAATTCCACCTAATAATTGTCCTAACCCAGAAGCCTCTCCAAGAATCAACAAATTGAAAAGATTTTTTCTTGTTTGAGTTTTTCCTACGAATGCATCATCTCTTTTCATTCTATATAAACCCCATAAGATTAATACCACTCCAAGAACGATACCGAATAATTTTAAAGCCATTACATTTACCTCCATTTATTATGTATATATTGAATTTTTTCTCAATCATTTTTTAGTTGTTGTTATAACTACGAACAACACTTTCTTATCATTTCTAAAAATTTATTATCACTTCTTATGATTTTATTATTACATTTAAATATTAAATAAACTATCTACTAACCTTACATAAAGATGACAGTTCTGTAAGGCTGATAGAAATAAACAAGCTCTATAAATATAAATTAAAAAATTGACATAAAAGCCCTCTTTCTTTTTAGGCAGGCGAGAGCATCTGGCCATGCATAGAAGCGGTCAGTGCCCTTTCCTGCCACATGCAAGGTTTAAAACAAAATAAGGAAGGGAGCAAGTAAGTAGCGACCATATTGATGTCGAAAAATTAAATCAGATTTATATAATAAACCTTATGAACTTATGTTTTTTATTCAATCTATAGAAATCTTGCAACAAAAATGCAATTGTGATGATCGCCATTAAACCATTCACCGCAAGAGCTATTACAATCGATAATTCAATGGTAGGTAATAACATGATACATAGTGAAACAATGGATGCAATAAAAGGAACAACTTGTCTTGTTCTTGTTATGCAAAATCCTTCGCTTTTTTTTAGTTGTGGCATGATTCTACCGATAATTAACAATAAAGGAGTAGTAGCCAAGATCCCTAACCATCCGAAAGCGCTCTCGATAAACCAAGGTAAAAATGGCATGGCTGAAGAAAATATAAATAAGTTCAGTATTAACAGAAATAATTGAATGAGAGATAATTTTATATGTATTTGTTACACCTCCAATACTATACAAATTGAGTTAGGGTTTACTTTTTTAGAGCGGTTATATACATTTCAACTTTTTTGTACAGTAAGAAATTCTCAAAGCTTCATAGAGTGATTTCAATTGAGCAAAAATATTTATATTTTCGTCAATCTCAAAAGATAGAATCAACAAGAAATGAGTATACCTGTAAAAATAAAATGGACCATATTATAGGAATAAAATCCAGTACATAATATGACCCATTTTTGTATATATAAGCTAACTCTTCAAACGATTTTCTCACTCACTGAGTGGAACCGTCATTTTTAGTTTTTCAGGGTTGTATGCTTAAGTCAGGTAAAAGCATCCCTTTTAACGAGTGATACTTATAAAAATAGACTTTTTTTGTATTACTTAATAGCCTTTGTGTCCATGGCTGTCAAACTTATAGGTTTTTCCATTAATTTCAACCTTGGTATCTGTATAAATAGAACCATCCTCTTTAGCATAATAAGTAAAGTATCCGTAATCAGGGAAGTGGTATCCGCCACCAACTTGGAACCATCCTATTTTAGCTGCTCCAGACTCATCGAAGTAATACCACTTACCATTGATTTCTTGCCACCCTGTTTGCATTTCACCTTTATCGTTATAATGGTATATTTTACCATTAACTTTATCAAACCCAGTTAACTTAGCCTCTCCGTCTTGATTAAAATAATATCTTTTTCCGTCAATAGGTTCATGACCATCAAAAGTAAAGTGTCTACCATTCTGAAAATGATATTTTTTACCATCGATTTCCTTCCAACCAGAATAGAAAGGCCCTTCTTCCAAGCTGTAATAAACTAGTGTAGGCTGGTCTTTTTCTTCCATAGTAATTCCAGGTAGAAAGATTTTAGAGACTCCTTTTTTCCTAATAGACCCATCTTTTTCAAACGCTACCTTTTTCTCGTCAAGAGTAACATAAGTTATGCTACCTGGCGCTTTTCCATTCAGATCAGTAACTCTCTCAAGTACGCCTTTATCATCAAAGTGAAGAATGGTATATTGATCTTCTAGACGCAGTTCATTTGTAGTGGCCTCATAATTTTGGAAATAATAAATTTTACCATCAATTTCTCGTATACCTTCTTTAACAAATGCTCCAGTATGATCAGAATATTTTTTATTTAGCCATGCTGATTTTTGCAAAACACCTTCATGATCAAAGTGGTATTGCTTACCATCAATATCTGGGTTAATATACATTCCTCGGAATGCACCATTTGAACCAAAATAATACGTCTTCCCTTCAACATCATGCCAGCCCTTCACGAAAACTCCATCAGAACCTGCATAATGATAATGATCACCACCATATCTTACCCAACTGTTTTTTATCACGTTCCCAGAAGAATCTTTTGCAGTCCATATTCTAGAATCCTTTTCATCAGGTACTATCTGTATCCCGTCATGCTTCTGTTTCTCATTTTCTTTACCTGGATACCACTCTCTTAGCCAATTATGAATTTCATTGTTTGTTTTTCCTTTGAAACGAAGGGTATCATTCGCCAAACGTTCTCCATTCTTGTTTACCAGATTAAATTGATTGTCATCAGAATTTTCGATTGGGACAAGTTCTAATATTTCGTCATCCCCAATTGAATGTGAATATTGGAACTTAGTTCTATCTTTCCCTGAAAGATACTCTGAACCTTTTTTTACAACTACTTTATTGCTTCCTTTTTTAATTGGGATAATTTGATAAGGTTTATCGTCTAATACAGAGTTTCCTACTCTAATAGATGTTTCTAGAGCCTGAGTCGTATCTGCTAATATATTTACTGATCGATCATGAAAATCTGCAAGAGCTTCAGAATCGCTTGTGAGATAATTCCAAAGAACATCTTTGGATACTGGTTTTGAAGTCAATGTTACTAGTTGTTTTTGCTCATTTGATAATTTATTTGATATATAATCAAATAGGACATCCTGACTATAAACAATCACGCTCCAGTCTTGAGCCGAATCGCCTGAATATTTTTTATAAAGTGGATTAAGCAATCTTGGATTTTTACCAGATGCTTTTTCTACAAATGCAGTGTGATCTTGATTCATTACAACTCCGGTCTTTCCTTCGTCTAATTGTGCTTGCGTAATGTAAAGAAGATCGTGTTCTGAGACAGATTTTGCATCAGGGTTTAGATCTATAATTATACCCGCTTGAGTAATTTTAAGTTGCTGCCCAGATTTTAATTTATGAATTTCAATTTTCCCATTTGGATAGAGTACTTTAACTGATTTAGTAAAATTTGAATCACCTTTTGTATGATGCATGGAAATATTAAATTCCCCAGATGCAAAATTAGGAGCTTTGTAACCTATATTTTCTGCATATACATCAATAGTAGTGCTTGGTTCTATATCCCCTGGAGCTAATCCAAGTCCCTCATAAATGTTTGCTACAGCACCTAATGCAGTAATCGTTACATCTAGTACCGTACCTATCCCTGCGCTAGCCTTATTTTCTGCAACAGGGGCCATAGAAAAAAGAATACCTAATGCTGCTGTTGCAGGGATTACCTTTTTTCCAATTCCAGTTGTTTTTAAATTTTTTTTCATAACGCCATTCCTCACTTTGTATGTATGTATGTATGTATGTATGTATGTATGTATGTATGTATGTATGTATGTATGTATGTATGTATGTATGTTTTTCCCTACTGATTAAAAAGAATTTAATGTTCGGAATCCCATCTTAATTTAAATATCTTTCAAATTACTTTCATAACTATTACAAAAGACTTTCGTAAATGTTACAAAAAGCTTTCGTTGATCTTAATTTGTAATAAGGAAAGTATTAAATATTCATGTGAGGAGATTAAAATACTTATTAAGAAAATATGTATCAACAAGTGTTAAAATGGTTACAGCGTGTTGAAAATAGAAGACATGTACATATTGCTTGAATAAAGGAGAAGCAATATATAATGTTACTTGAGATGTATTTTTAATCGATTAGGAGAAATTCTTGATTGTTCGTATGTGGATCAATTGCATAGAGCAAGTGATCTGCAGCCTCTTATTTCAGTTATTGTATTATAGAATACAGTATATATATCATATGCATTTGATGTTTTACTTGAAAAAGCAATAAATATTCTCGAAGAGCATTAACAATTGTTGCTTTTAAATCCCATTAATTAAGATTATTGTTAACATGCATTAGAGACTGCTATTCACTTACTTTTCATTCCTATTGCCTGAAAGTCTTTGCAGTCAAAGAAAGACTTTTGTAATATTTATGAAAGACTTTTATAACATTTATGAAAGTAATTTGAAAGATATTAAAAGTAAGATAAACTTATCGCGAATACATGCGCGAATCAACCCATTAACTGTATATTTTGATATCGCAATATTTACAGGCATGACGAAATAAAAAAGAGCTTCCCCCAAGCCTTTTTAAAATAACAACCCCCACAAAGAACATTCTTGTTCTCTGTGGGGGTTGTTATTTCTTGAAACAAGCCGCTTCCTTTCATTTGTTTTAATGAGCTAAATGAATTTATTGCCCTTAATTATTTTCTCTTCCAATTTATCTACTTTTCTTTTTAGATGAGCTAGAGAATCTAACCATGCATAACAACGACTTTTACTTCGAAAACTTAAAATAGATTTATATACAAAAAAAGGCAATAGACTTCAATTCTATTACCTGCTTTTATTATTTCTTATTTTGCAAAATAGGCTGCACCAAAATTCTCGTTAAATCTCTTACACCATACAGAAACTGCTCCGTATGTACTTACATCTATCTCATCAGGAATTTCATAGTTTTGATCGCCTTTGTTGCCCTTTAATTTTCCTAATTCAATATACTTATAATTTTTAACATCTTCATTATTTTTCAATTGCTTCGTAGGAACCAACACAACTCGAACGTCTGGACCGTTAGAAGTTGCAAAATTACTAAGGCGTAAAATACGTTTTCCATCTGCTAATTGGTGAATTGTTGCTGTTCCCGTTGTTTCATGGACACCGCTTTGAAACTGCCCTTCACTTATTACCTGCTTCGTTTCTTTTGACTTCATTTCTGTTTGCGGCAATGTTTCATTTACTTTCTTATCAATAAATAATTTCTCTGGGCGGAACAAGGACCACAATATCCCCCCAACAATTATAAATGCTCCGATAAGGAATATATATTTTCTTTTCATAAGTTAAATTCCCTCCTCTAACACTTATATATTAGCAAGAAAATCTCTCATTTTCATAACATAACTATTACAAAAGTCTTTCACGCCTTATTTCTTTTCTGATGTGATAGGAAGTGTAAACCAAAATTCACTTCCTTGTTTTCCATCTATGCGATCGCGCACACCAATGTCTCCTTTATGCATTTCAACTAATGACTTCGCAATAGCTAACCCAAGCCCCGATCCGCCAGATTGTGAACTTCTTGACTGATCTGTTCTATAGAAACGCTCAAATATGCGTAATTGATCATTGTATGAAATGCCTTCTCCTTCGTCACGCACAATAAATTGAACATACTGCTTCTGCTTATTTTCCTGCACAATCAGCTCAATTGTAGAAGATGCAGGAGAATATCGAATCGCATTATGTAACAAGTTACTAATCACACGTACTATTTTACATGGCATCATCCAAAGCTGAGGCAATGTATCAGAAACATGTATTTCTAAATGCATCTGTTTTTCCTCTAGTAAAATAGAATGTGAATCTAGTACGTCTATTAACACTCTGTCCACATGTGTTAAAGTTGGATAAAACTCTTCTTGCCCGAGTTCTAACTTAGAAAGATCGAATAAATTATTAATTAAGCCATTTAGTCTTTGTATTTCCTGTAATATAGTCGCTAAGTACTGCTTTTTCATGTCAGGGTCTTCAATCACATCATCTTGTAGTGCTTCTATCATCAATTGTATGCTGGCTATAGGGGTTCGTAAGTCATGTGAAATATTCGCAATGAGCTCTGTACGTGCTTTTTCCCCTTCTTCTAACTTCGTAAACCCTTCTTCTAACTTTTTAGCCATCTTTTGAAAAGCTGTTGCGAGTTCTTTAAACTCTCGTGGTTCCTGTCCAATTATATAGATTGTTTCAAATTGTCGATCACTAAATTGTTGCGTTAATGCGATTAAATTTTGAATCGATCTCATAATAGGACGTGTTAATAACCAATAAATAAACGTTGACAAAAGCATTGCTATAAGCGCAATTCCTGTTAATAACCGTGTTTGTTCCGGTGCCAAGAACATTTTCGTATCACTATACCATATCGCAATGACCATGATACTCGTGCTTAATAAATTCATCAGTAACAATTGATAACGTAGTTTCATGCTTCATTTCCTCCATTTGGATCAAAACGATACCCTATGCCCCAAACTGTATGAATCCAACGGTTCTTTGTCGTATGCTTATCTAATTTTTCGCGTAAGCGACTCATTAGCACCGTTACTGTATTTGTGCATCCGTCATATTCAAACTCCCAAATCTGTTCAAGAAGTTGCGACCGAGAAAACACTTGTTTTGGATGTTTTGCCATCGTATAAAGTACTTCAAACTCTTTCACTGTTAACTCAACCTCATGTCCACAAACAAATACACATCTCTTCGTTGGATAAATCTCCAAATCTGAGAACTCTATCACTTCTAATTCTAGCTCCGATTCTGGTTCTTTCGTTTGTACTGCTGGCTGACTTCCTCTTCTTAATATAATTTGAACCCTCAATACTAATTCACGCGGCGAAAACGGCTTTGTCACATAATCATCTGCTCCCATTGTTAAACCTAAAATTCGATCTCTTTCCTCTCCCCGAGCAGTTAACATAATAATAGGAACATTAGATTGTTGACGAATTTCCTCACATAGTTCCCAACCATCTTTTTTGGGCATCATTAAGTCTAAAATCATTAAATCTGGCTGATATTGTTGAAATGCATCCCAGCCCTCTGCTCCATTTTCAGCTGTATATACTTCATACCCTTCCCTCTCTAAATACCGCTTACATATTTCTCTAATATTCTCTTCATCTTCCACAATTACAATTCTTTTTTTCATAACTAGAATCCCCGCTGTTCTTTTATAATAATGTAAAAACATTTCTCTTATTTAAAACACTCATAATAACCTTTTATTTAAATATAATAATTAACAATATACCCATCCCAAGTCAAGTGCCATAGCCATATATTCATAAAACAATCATGAGAATCCATTATACAAAAAAGAGAATACGGTATATTTGCAACCGATGAAGGATTATATCGAAATTTTTAAATTTTGAGCATAGAAGTAGAATGGCTTTTTTACATAATATAAGTCTCCATTGCTATCAATGGAGACTTTGTTACAAATTATCGATACTATATAAATACGAATTAAAAAACCGACATAAAAACCTCTTTCTTTTTAGGGGAGGACGAGAGCATCTGGCCGTGCATAGAAGCGGTCAGGGCCTTTTCCTGCCACATGCGATGTTTTAAAACAAAGGGAAAAAGCGAGTACAGGTGGTGTTGCAGTCTGCATAACAGCAACTTATATGTCGAAAAAT
>NZ_JAVBXD010000012.1 GCF_030756675.1 Bacillus multifaciens | reverse complement strand
TATGAAATATTACAATCACGACAGATGCCAATGGAATTTAAAAAAGATGAGCCCTATTCAATTCAGGAATCATCTTCTTAAAACTGCCTAGGCTTTTTTAAAAATGTCCTTTACAAAGGGTACACTTTAAAGCGGTCAGGGCCTTTTCCTGCCACATGCGAAGTTTAAACAAAGGGAGAAAGTGAGTGGAGTCTCTTTTTTGTCTGCATAGCAGCAATCTATATGTCGGAAAATGAAAATGGATTCATATAGCTATTATCTCAACTTATCTTCTTTGATACTCTCAAAATCTTGAGACAGCAATCTCTTATTAACTGCGAATGACAAAATAAAAAACATCCGTTAATAACAGGATGTTTTTTACTCACAATCTTCACACACTTCCCAATATAATCCCATTTCAACTGCAAGAAATGGTTTTAATTGCAATCGAATCATACGGCTTGGCATACGATCTAGCACAAATTGAAGGCTTTCCTCTTCTTCTATAATTTCGAGCTTTTGAACAGTAATACGTTGAATCGTTGTAATCGCCTGACCATCTTTATATAAAACAAGACGAATCTCATCGTCTTCATTAAAAAACACTTCTATACTTGTACCTGTTAATGAAATTGTGTTTGTTATGAAATAGGTACCTTTTTCTTCTTGAATATAGTACTTCCAGCCTCGTGTTCCGTCTTTTTGTGGAAGAACTTGAAAAAATGATGTAATCTCCTCGTGTAGCATGCAAATAACTCCTCTCTTACTTCTTGCTCAATATACCCTAAGTACATTTATTGTACCATAAACGACTATAACAGCTGTATTTCCCCGCTCAAGACGATATATTACCTCTTATTCTTTAATAACGTAACAAAAACGAAAAGCGCGTGAACCATTTGATTCACACGCTTTTACATTATACTTTAAATCTTTCGATTAATACTTGTAACTCTTCAGCCATTTGTGATAATGTTCCAGCTGCTGAACTGATTTCTTCTATAGATGCCAATTGCTCTTCTGCTGATGCCGCTACACTTTGTGTGCTAGCTGCATTGTTATTCGCTGTTATTGCGATTTCACCAACTGAAACTGATACTTCATCTGCCCCTTTGGACATTTGTTTTGCTGTCTGAACCATACTATCAATTTGTTTCGCGATTTCACTTGTAGATTGAAGAATTTCAGTAAAGCTTTGCTTTGTTTCATTGGCAATCACAAGGCCTGACTGCACTTCTGTATTTACGTGATTCATAGAACTAACTGTTTTACTCATATCCTCTTGAATTTCTGTAATTAATTTTCCAATCTCGTTTGAAGATGAGCTTGATTGTTCAGCTAATTTACGCACTTCATCCGCAACAATGGCAAAGCCTCTGCCGTGTTCCCCTGCCCTTGCTGCTTCAATTGCTGCGTTCAATGCTAATAAATTTGTTTGATCTGCAATATTTTGAATCACTTCTAATATATCGCCAATTTGCTTTGACTTATTATCTAATAATTGGATGATTGCATCAGACTCTGCAACTGACTGATGAATCGATTGCATTTGACTTACCGTTTGCGCAACGAGCTTATCGCCATCTTCTGCTTTTTGACGTGTATAGGCAGATGAAGTGGCGATTGAGGATGAAGTATCTGCTACAAGCTGAATTCCTTCTGTCACTTCTTGAAGTAACATCGCGCCTTGTTCAACACCTTTTGTTTGTATTGCTGCACTACTTGACACTTGATCAATTGCCATTGTTATTTGTTCAGTAGCTTCACCTGCTTGTCTTACACTTGCTGTTAATTCTTCTGATGAAGCAGCTACGTGCCCTGCTGACGAATTAATTCTTGAAATCAACTCGCGCAGCGACCCAGCCATTTCATTGAACCCTTTTCCAAGTTGACCAATTTCATCGTTTGAGCGAACTTCAATTGTTTCTGTTAAATCACCTTCACTAATTTTATGCGAAGAAATAACCAATTGTTTTAAAGGTTTCGTAATCGAAAGGGTAATAAAGTAAATAATTACTCCTCCTAAAAGAAGGGCAATAACTGCAACAATTAACGTATTGTAAAATATTGGTTCCGCAGCTGTAGTGACTTCATTTGCGTACATCGTACCTGCAATTTTCCAGCTCGTTTTCGCATTTGTCGCGAAAACCATTTTCTTATCTGAACCACCATCTGTATATGTAAATGTTCCGTGATTTTCTTTATACAGTGGTTTCGCCCAAGCATCAGGAGCCTTTGTACCTGACTTCTCTTGTGGATGAGCTATAACATTTTGACTTTGATCTAAAATAAAAGCATAACCCTTTTTCCCTATATTAATCATTTTTGTTGTCTTTAATAAATTTTCAAGCTTTAAATCAATACCAATAACGCCGCTGCCATCATCTAACTTTTTAGAAACTGTAACAACAATATCCCCAGCCGTTTTGTCTTTATATGGGTTTGATATCGCCACGCCCCCATTTTGTTTCATTGCATCTATATACCAAGGACGTTCTTTCGGATTATAACCTGCTGGCATTTGTACGTTCGGTTCTTGAATAAATGTTCCATTATCAGTCCCAACATACAGTTGCACTGTCTCAGGATGTAAACTTACATATTCTGCAAACATTTTCCTAATACTTTCTCCATTATCAGTTTCATGCATATTGCGCTGAATGACTTTAGAAAAATGTGTAACATCATTATACTTTGCATCAATTATTTGATTAATTAAACTATCTAACACTTTAATATTTTCACTTGCACTGCTTGTAATTTGACTATCAAAATTCTTCTTTGCATTTTGGTAAGACATAGCGCCAATTACAGACACAGCAGAAATTAAAATAATAAAAAATGAAAGCAACAGTTTTTTTCCTACATTCATATTGTGGAATGGTTTAAACAACTTTGACATATAGCTCCCCCTTTATGTGCCATCCAACATAATAATTTAAAAAATAAGAATCAGTTGAATATACAGCATTTTCCGACTCATTATTTGTAGATTTTATACAATTAATTGCAATTTGTCTATATATAAATATCGTAATTATAAAATATTTATAAAAATACAGATTTAATTCTATATAAAATCAAATTGCTATATTTAAAATATCATCAGGCAAACGCTGTAAAATGACAATAAAGTTATTTAATTTTAAAAACTCAAACAAGCATAACCCCGTTCTAAATATAGGACGGGGTTAAAAATATAGTTGCTTAATCTTGATGTATGATACTTCACTACACTAAAAAATATAACAATAAAGTCGTTTAAAAATCTAAGTTTTATTCAACAATAGCGTCCGATAATGGAATAACTGAAACATTGTGGGCCTCAAGATTTTACAACCACTCATTGAAGCTCCTTTATTAATTTCGTGAGCTCTTTAAATCTTAGATCAAGCACTTCATATTCTTTATTATTTGGAGTCATAAAGCTAAGCTTCCCCAAAACTTCTTGTCGTTCTGTCTCAAGAGTTAAACGCAATTCCTCATTTATATTTTGTAACTGCATTAGTTCTAACATATAGAATCATCCCTTCTTTTTTGGGAGAATAAAAAATCCTCCCAAATAATTTTGGAAGGATTAATCAAATTGCATTTTGCCGTACGCAAATAAGCTATTTAGTATATAGAAAAATGAGCAGACTAATCCTAAGTTTTATTATCTGAAATATACTATTTCAAATATTAAAAAATAGGTTAGTTATCCATTGTCCACCCATCATCCCTTTCGTTTAATAGTAAAATAATTCTAACAATTCCAAGTGAAGTATGCAACATCGTTTTAGACAAAAATTAACATAACTTTATTTAATGAAAACCTTAAGAGGACTTTCCACTTTCTAATAGTCAAATTTATCTATTCCTTTGACAGCAATATGTTTAATCCTTGTGACTGATGTATTTTCCAGCCCCAAACTAAAAGTGCGCGAATCATTTAATCCACGCACTTTTTCATTACACCTTAAATCTTTCAATTAATATTTGTAACTCTTCAGCCATTTGTGATAACGTTCCAGCTGCTGAACTTATTTCTTCTATAGATGCTAATTGTTCTTCTGCTGAGGCTGCTACACTTTGTGTGCTTGATGCATTGTTACTTGCTGTTATCGCGATTTCACCAACTGAAACTGACACTTCATCTGCCCCTTTGGACATTTGTTTTGCTGTCTGAACTAAGCTTTCAATTTGTTTCGCAATTTCACTTGTAGATTGCAGTATTTCAGTAAAGCTTTGCTTTGTTTCATTGGCAATCACAAGGCCTGACTGCACTTCTGTATTTACAAGATTCATAGAATTAACGGTTTTACTCATATCTTCTTGAATTTCTGTAATTAACTTTCCAATCTCATTTGAAGATGTGCTCGATTGTTCTGCTAATTTACGTACTTCATCCGCAACAATGGCAAAGCCTCTGCCGTGTTCCCCTGCCCTTGCTGCTTCAATCGCAGCATTCAATGCTAATAAATTTGTTTGATCTGCGATATTTTGAATGACCTCTAATATATCGCCAATTTGCTTTGACTTATTATCTAGCAATTGAATAATTGCATCAGACTCTGCAACTGACTGATGAATCGATTGCATTTGATTTACCGTTTGCGCAACAAGCTTATCACCATCTTCTGCTTTTTGACGTGTATATGCAGATGAAGTGGCGATAAAGGATGAAGTATCTGCCACACGTTGAATTCCTTCTGTCACTTCTAGTAGCAACATCGCACCTTGTTCAACACCTTTTGTTTGTATTGCTGCACCGCTAGACACTTGATCAATTGCCATTGTAATTTGCTGAGTCGCTTCACCTGCTTGTCTTACACTTGCCGTTAATTCTTCTGATGAAGCAGCTACATACCCTGCTGACGAATTAATTCTTGAAATCAACTCGCGCAGCGACCCAGCCATTTCATTGAATCCTTTTCCAAGTTGACCAATTTCATCATTTGAACGAATTTCAATTGTTTCTGTTAAATCACCTTTACTAATTTTATGAGAAGAAACAACCAGCTGTTTTAAAGGTTTCGTAATGGAAAGAGTGATAAAATATATGATTACTCCCCCTATAATAAGAGCGATTATTGCAATAATTAATGTATTGTAAAATATCGGATTTGCCGCAGTAGCGACTTCATTTGTGTACATCGTACCACCAATTTTCCAACCCGTTTTCGCATTTGTTGCAAAGACCATTTTCTTCTCTGAACCTTCATTTGAATATGTGAACGTACCATGATTTTCTTGATACATAGGTTTCGCCCAAACATCTGGTGCTTTAGTACCTGACTTTTCTTGTGGATGAGCTATAATATTTTGACTTTGATCTAAAATAAATGCATAGCCTTCTTTACCGATATTGATCATTTTTGTTGTTTTTAATAAACTTTCAAGCTTTAAATCAATTGCAATAACACCACTGCCATCATCTAATTTTTTAGAGATTGTAACAACAATATTCCCAGTAATTTCGTCTTTATATGGAGATGTTATCACAATACCACCGTTTTTCTTCATTGCATCGATGTACCAAGGACGCTCTTTCGGATTAAAATCCGCCGGCATTTGTTCGTTTGGTTCTTGAATATATGCCCCATTATCAGTTCCTACATAAGTATATATGATCTCAGGATGCAAATTCGCATACTCTGTAAATATTTTCCTAATACTTTCTCCATTTTCAGTCTCATGCATATTACGCTGAATGACTTTAGAAAAATGTGTAACATCATTATACTTTGCATCGATCATTTGATTAATTAAACTATCTAACACTTTAATATTTTGACTTGCACTACTTGTAATTTGACTATCAAAATTCTTTTTTGCATTTTGATAAGACATAGTACCAATTACAGACACAGCAGAGATTAAAATGACAAAAAATGAAAATAGAAGTTTTTTCCCTACATTCATATGCTGAAATGATTTAAACAACTTTGACATACAGCTCACCCCTTTATGTTCTATCAAAGATGATACTTTGAAAGTGTATACAGTAAAGAAAAATACGAATTCGTTAGATGTACGACATTTTCAAATTACTATATCATAAATTCTATATAATCAAATTATCTTTGTCTATATACAAAATGTTACATTTCAATGTTCTAATATAAAATTACAAATACATAAAGAAAACTCCAAAAGCGTATATGCCTTGGAGTTTTCTTTTTTACTTTTTCTTCTTTATTTGTTTTGTTATGCTCTTCCACTTATTTCGCTCTGCACGAGCCAAAAGAGCATCTTGCTTTCTCATTGCATAAGCAATTTCTTTTTGTAATTTTTTATAATTGAACAATCGAGCTTTCTCCAATGTTCCCTCATCAATCGCAGCGCGAATTGCACAACCAGGCTCATTTTCATGTTGACAATCTCGAAAGCGACATTTTTGAGCAATTTCTTCAATATCAGAAAAAGTTGCGTGCATTGCACCGCTTCCTTCCCAAAGTTGAAGCTCTCTCATTCCTGGTGTATCAATAACAAGTGCACCTGTTGGTAATTGAAACAATTCTCGATGTGTTGTCGTATGCTTTCCTTTACTATCACTCTCACGAATTCCACCTGTTTTAGCCACTTCATTTTCCATTAAAGCATTCAGTAACGTAGACTTTCCTGCTCCCGAAGAGCCAATAAGCGCAATCGTTTTTCCAGGTTGTAAAAATTGTTGCAATCTGTCTATTCCTGTTTGCTGCAAACTATCAACAGCAAAAATAGGTACACCAATTGCAACCGCCTCTGTTTCCATCATTTTTTGCTCCACATTTGCACATAAGTCACTCTTCGTTAAAATAACGACAGGCATTGCTCCGCTCTCATATGCTAACAATAAATAACGCTCAATTCGCCTTACATTAAAATCAGCATTTAAAGCATTAACTAAAAAGAGATAATCTACATTTGCTGCGACAATTTGTTCCACCGTTTTCTCTCCAGCTACTTTTCTAGAGAAAGAACTTTTTCTTGGAAGCACAGTATGAATCATTGCTTTCTTTTCTTCTGGAAATTTTGTTATGCTTACCCAATCTCCTACTGCAGGGTAATCGCCCTTCTCAATTGATTCATAACGAAATTTCCCTGTTAATTCAGCTACATATTCACCATCTTCGCATATAATCCGATACATATGTTTATGCTCTAACAAAACACGTCCTACTGCAAATTGCTCCGATAATTGATCTTCAAACTGTAAATCCCATCCAAATTCCATTAAATAATTACGATTCAATCTTGAATCCTCCCTAAAATGTTTATTGCGGAAGGATATAACGATTCTTTATAAAGATTCGCCCGTTCCTTCCTTATTTGTATTAACTGTATAAATCTTATAAACAATCGCCATAATACATCACTCCGTTCTAAATAGATTTAATTTTATTATATGAAATTTCAAATAAAATATCCACTACATATATCAGAATTATCAGACTGAATCTTACTATAATAAAAATATTTTCCATACTAACTTTCTCAATATACACATCAAAAATTTTAAAAGGAGTAAGTACGTTAAAAACAGAATGATATTTACTAAAAGGAGTGGATTTGATGGATATGTATTCGTGGCTAACGGCTCTTCTCGTTGGTGGAATTACCGGTTTTGTTGCCCATCTTATCAATCATCAAGGCAAATTATTGCTTCCACGCCGATTAAAAACATTTTTCCATCTCGGCTTTTTAGCTGATATCATCACAGGTAGCCTCGCTGCACTACTTGGCCTTGTTTTATTCGACGCAACAACTTTAAAAGAAATCATTAAAGTTGCAATCGTCACTGCAATTTCTGGCCAAACATTTTTACTCCATCAAGCGCTTGGAGGAGAACAAGCAAAGAATATACAAATGAATAAAGCAAATGAAAAAATACAAGAAATTGACAAATTATTAAAGCGTTAAATGTACTATAACTTGCGATTTGCTGATATAATGAAAAATAAAAATTCTGAATGAAAGCGTCTGTCAGAAGAAAGGGTGTTTCTTATGACAAACAAAAAGATAGAAAATTTCTTATCAGACTCTGAAAAAGAGGAGCTGATAGAAAACTACAGGTGCTTACGAGAAGCCCGCACAAAGCGAGAAGCAAACTATTTTGGTGAAGCAGTAAACAATTTGTTAGATAAAGCAAAGCAACGCATTATTAAAGAAGCTGGTATTAAAGATGAAAATGCTGCAACAATCCAATCTAAGCGAAAAGCACTGTTTTAGTATATACATGAAAACAGTGCTTTTTTTTTGAAGTTCACATAATATTTTTATGCTTTATATATGCATTATGAAACTATTTTTTGTTTTGTTTCAGATTCTTTATTTTTTATAATTCCAGCTCGTTTAAACATGAATATGAGAATCGAAGGAACACAGCGTTTCATTTCTATTCGAACAGAAGACATAAACAAGAGATTTCCAGGATTATTAGACGCTATTTTACAAGCGACAGAACCTTATTAATCACGAAAAAGAGCATCTTCATAAAGATGCTCTTTTTCGTGATTAATATGAAAATGTAATTGTTAACAATGAATATCCATTTTGCGCCTGGTAAGGAGCTACCTGATATGATACTCGCTTTGCTCCTTTTGGCCATGCAACTTCATTCAGTACTTTTTTAACATCATTCATCGTGTTATTGACTGTTTGATGGTAACGTAGTTCTACTTTTTCTTGTTTCGTTGTAAATTTTTGCTGTAATTTTTGTTTTAGCTGGTTATAGTTTTCAGCTCCAAATTCTGCCGCTAAATAAACAAGATTTGTATCCTTTAAGATTTGTTGATAAACAGGCGCTTTCTTATTTCCTGCTTTAATTTTATTTGTTAACTCATTATAATAACTTGTATTTGCAACTGGATATTTACTACGATCCCATTGATGATCTTTACTCATTTGCTCATCGGACATATTAAAATAAGAATACGTAACACGGCCTTGTTTATCCGGAACTGGATCATCAAATGTCGTATCGAGGTGATACCATTTTCCATCAATATTCACAAGGTTCCATGCATGACACTGCCCATTTCCAGTTCCCGTTACGATCTGAGATTGAATCCCCGCTTCTTTTAATAATTGATAGGTTAATAGTGCATATCCTTGACAAACTGCCGAGTGTTTTGCTAGTGCATCGTATGCAGTGTAAGAACGAAGTGATGTGTCATATGAAACATTTTTCACTACATAGTCATGAACAGCTTTTACTTTTTCATTTTGATCCATTCCAACTTTTATGATTGAATTTACAATTGATTTTGCCTGCTTCATCACGTACTGTGATTGCTCTTTCGTTTCTCGGTATGAAATATTCACTGTAAATGAATAATTCCCTGGTACACCACGAATCGAAAATTTTGTACCGCTTACATTATATTTTAAATATTGATCTTTTTCTAATGTCTGATTATAAGCTTGCACCAGTGTATTCAAAACTTCTTTTATGTTTGAATTCTTTGTCTTATAAGCAATCGTAATATTTGTTTCATGATTATTTAAGTGCTGTTGTAATTCTTGTTGAAATGCTGCAATCAGTTTCGCATCACTTACAGAACCATTATCTGTTACTTGTTTTGTAGCGGCATATGAAACTGAAGGCATATGAAGAGTTCCACTTATAATAGACGAACAAAGTGCTATAGTTGTTATACATTTTACAGATTTCTTCATTTCATCACATCCTCATAATATTAAATTACTATAAATTGTATTTCCTATATATATAAATATATATTAATTCTATTAAAAAAGAAAATACATTTTTTATATTTTAACGCATTTTCGAAAGAAATCCACATACAAATAATGCTAGACAGTCCGAACCCATTAACACCACCTAAAATGTATTTGCTTAATCGTAATTCAAACAACATTAAACTATTTATTTGTGTTTATATAATAAATCTCTATGAATCCATTTTAATTTTTCATCATATACGATTGCGGCTATGCAAAAGAACCTGCACTTGCTTCCTCCCTTTGTTTAACCTTGCATGTGGCAGGAAAGGGTACTAACCGCTTCTATGCATGGCCAGATGCTCTCGCCCACCGAAAAAGAATCGTTTTTTTAAATTTGGATTTATATTACTTCATTACTCGATAAAAATTAGAAAAGCAATTTCCGTTCACACGTGAAACTGCTTCTTCTTCAACTTATAAACTTTGTAAAATACAACCAGCATTTTCAAAACGGTGTTGCTTTATATCTTCATTTGCAATACAGAAATATAACATTCCCATATCTCCCCACATCATGTTCAAATGTTGCTCATCAGAATCTACTTGAAATAATAATGTCATCTCACTGTGATGCACATTCATATATTCTTGTGCTTCCTCAAACACTTCTGTTTGAACAGAAAATGGTGTACCCAAAATTTGATGATTGTCATAATGATCCGGTATTAATTCTTCTAATAGTTGTAAGAAACGATCTGAATCGTCTTCGTTTTCAATAAACAACTCAGGAAGTTTTTGCACCTTTTCAAATGTCATTCTACACTGAGGATATTGCCGCTTCATTTGATCGTTTTTTTGTAACTCCTCTATTGATCCCTCATAATATAAAACGCGCCAGCCTTCTTTTACGTTCGAATTTCCATATACTTCATAAAAGTCTTCCTGTTCATCATCAGCAAAATAAAAGAAATATAACATGCCCTTTTCAGGCAAATCATTTTTTATACCTACAGCTTGAATTTCAGCTAAATGAAACTGGGCAACAAAGTGAAGAGGACGCCCTTTATAAGTGGGATATGCCAACTCTGCTGGTAAATCAGGTGAACCTCCCATTTTTGAACACCCTATTGGCAATAGCTCTTCTTGTATTGGTACTACTTTTATACATTCAAATGCCGCCATTAACAATTCATGTTTTATATGATTCAGTTGATACTTTTCAATTAATTCTTCAATATGTTTCGTCATACAAACTCCTTCTGCTACATGATTATCTATATCATATCATAGAATCTTTTGTATCTTCTTTCGTTTTTTCTTTATCATTATCCCACCGCCCATTATGAAAAAGGGCTTGTTCATAATAATCGAAATGCCATTCTACTACATAATATACAGTGTTCCTACAAACATGCAAACTTATCATCCTTTGTAAGACACCCTCAAAAATCCCACTTTGTTTACCCAAAATTCTTATATTAAGGAGGACATAAATATGGGTTATGGATATGGATCCGGTTGTGGATATGGTTACGGCTATGGAGGATATGGCGGTTGTGGATATGGCGGTTTTGCTTTATTAATCGTTTTATTTATCCTTCTTATCATCATCGGAGCAAGCTGCACGAACGGCTTTTTCTGCTAAGTAATCTTTAACAACTATTGAAAAAAGCACGCATTTGTCGTGCTTTTTTATTTTCATTAACTTTATAAATAATGAATTGAAGAGAGGTACTTTTATGAAAATTGACGGTGTCTTCGAAGGAGGCGGCGTTCGAGGAATTGCACATGTTGGAGCAATTTGTGCATTAGAAGAAAACGGTTATACATGGGAACGAGTTGCTGGTACATCAGCTGGTGCTATAATAGCGGCACTGCTCGCATGCGGCTATACAGGAAAAGAATTAAAAACCATTATAAATAACGCTGATTATACAAACTTCCTAACAAAAACATGGTTAGATAAAATCCCCCTGATTGGAAAAGGAGTAAATGTGTGGTTTAAAATGGGCATATATAAAAACGATTTTATAGAACAATGGTTAGAAGATTTATTATCCAAAAAGGGAGTTACTTGTTTTAGTGACTTACCTAACCCCGATAGTTTAAAAATTATTGCTTCTGACATCAGCAATGGTAACATGGTAATTTTCCCCGACGACTTACCGCATTATGGATTTTTAAATAAAAATTTTTCTATTGCAAAAGCAGCAAGAATGAGCAGTACAATTCCTTTCTTTTTTCAACCGGTAAAATGGAAAACTCCTAAGTGGAAGCAATCTTGCTATATGCTTGATGGAGGCGTTCTCAGTAATTATCCGATATGGATTTTCGACACACCAAACATTCCGCGCTGGCCTACTTTTGGGTTTCATTTTGTGAAAGACGAAATTCAAGCTGAACCTGTGCTTTATGAAGAACCCGTTTCTATGTTTAAAGGGTTATTTAAAACAATGATGCAAGCCCACGATTTACGTTATCTCAATACAGAAGCAAGGGCGCGAACAATTAAAATTCCTACTGGAAATATTACAAGTACCAACTTCAATTTAAGTAATGAAGAAAAAGACTGGCTTTATCATTCTGGCTATAAAGCAGCTGAAAAATTTCTAAGCTCTTGGAATTTTAATCAATATATATACCGGTACCGTCGTGACTCTTCTGCTCCAAATAACCGAAACAAACAATAAAACTGTTAACTCAGCTTCTTTTTTCTTACACAAAAAGTAATTGCATTAGTTTTTAATAAAACAGGCTGCTTATCTCTTATAATCCGATACTCTAACGGCTTTATTACTACATGTAATTCTTCCCACCCTATATATACATTGCGCAGTATACAAAGCATTTCTTCTGATGAAAGATTTACTTCAAATAAAGGGTCCAATCTTTCATATGTGTTCATATCAATTTCTTCCACACTAGAATTTATTACAATATAATTAACTCCATTCTCTTTCGTTCCACTGTTCATATTATGCAATACTTTTTCCAACGCAGTTTTGGAGGATACATGCTCTAAACTAGATACCGCCACAATATAATCATATTCATCTGCTCTGATAGAATAATCTTCAATTGTACTTTCTACTGTTTGAATCCGACCTGCAACGTCATAATCATAACTATATTGTTGCAATCGATGCAATGCCAAAGAAAGCAGGTCTACACATACCACTTTTCCCGCTTCCATTCTTTGCGCAATCGGTATACTGTTTCTACCAACCCCACACCCTAAATCCAATACCCTAACGCTTTGTTGGTCTTGAAATACATTCATCATCTCCATAACACCCGAAACTGGCTTATATAACCATGATCCTTCTTCAAATAACTTATGATTAGCATAGCAATGTTCGTGATACTCTTTTTCTTTCTGTCTTATATGTTGAATTCGGCTCATTTTTCTCTCTCCTTTGGCATCTATTTCTTTATGGATTCATCAACATTTAATTTTTCTTCGTACAAACAAATCTGTTTATAGTTTCTGATTCATTTTCACACAAAAAAGATATCCACTCCTACTCAGTATTTTCATGGTGAGAGGCCTTTTATAAAGCCTCCCCTCATGGCATTGGATTTAACATCCAAGCTAACATAAATGTGAAAAAGATAAATACAAGCATAAACGCATATAAGCTAAACGCCCATATCGCACGTTTGCGACCCTTTTCTCTTTCCTTATATAGTCGAAAAAAGTACGATAAGCCACTTTAAACAACCAAGACTTTACGTTTTGATTTTCGTAATCTTCTAGATATAAATAAGCTCGGTAAAATGTTTATTGGACAAGATCTTCTGCCACATGATGACTACGAGAAAGAGAATATAAATAGCGGTATACGTCATTTATATGCAGCTTATATATTTTCTCGATCGTCAATTTCATCCCCCTTTCACATATAACACGTTCTTACATCACAAAAAGTTGCAGAAAATACAAAAAATTATATGCGTAACCTTCCAAATAATAACTATCTATTATAATATCAAAAAATATGTTCGGTAAGAGAAAGTGACACTTTCATTGATAAAGGCTGTACGGACAATTGTTCCCTTTACCTTTCACCATAGGAATCTTACTACATACAAAAAAGACGGTAGCCATAATGGCTACCATCCTTTTACGGATATTGCAATCCCTCTGCTTCTTCCTCCGTAATAACAATATAACGTTCTCCCGTTCTTAATCCTAACAGTTCTGCTTTTTCAATTGCTTCTTGTTTCATTTCAGCATAAGCAGCTAAATATTTTGTTCCATTTATCACTTGGCAAATGACATAGCGTTTCATTTTCTTTCTCCCTTTTTTACTTTCATATTTATTGTTTTATTTCTTGTATAATTTGTGCAAGTTTTTCAATTCCTTTTTCAATATCGTGCGGCGATGCATAGGAGTAGGAAATTCGTAAATGGTGCTCAGCGTGACGGTCATACAAGCTGCCTGGATTCAGTAAAATCCCTGCTTGTAATGCTTTATAAAATAGTTTCTGCATAGAAAACCTCAAATTTATATGTAACCAGATGTAAAAACCACCCTTGGGTACATTCCACGTTGCAATATGTGTAAAATGTTTGTTCAACGCATGCAATGCAATATCTCTGCGCATTTGTAATTGTCGGCGAATACGCTCTAAATGTTCTTCGTACAATCCGCTTAAAAACCACTGAGCAGCTAATTCATCTAACGCAGTGACAATTGTACTTCTGTTAACTTTAAATGCATCTGCTAACGTTCGTTGAGACGATAATTTCGTCCCAATTGTCCATTCTCCATTTGCAATTTTCTCTTTTATATAATCTTCAATTTACTTATATAAAGGAATTGGAGATAAAACATTTGGTTGCCAATCAAACCGTTCCATTACATCGCTCCAATTATGTTTCTACAATTGTAGTATACACTTTGGTTGGGCCACCATCCATCCATATGGATGGATACAATTGATATTTCGCTTTTTATACTAGACATCAATACGTAATTATTACACAACAAAACATACTTTTACATAGGAGGCGAAAAAATGAGTGAAGCACTTCTACACGGCATCATTCTTGCATTTGGACTTATTATACCTTTAGGTGTACAAAGTGTGTTTGTTTTTAATCAAGGGGCCAGTCAATCTACTTTATTAAAGGCTGCTCCAGTTGTTATAACAGCAGCAATCTGTGACACTATTTTGATTTTAGTTGCTGTGCAGGGCGTATCTCTTGTGCTATTAACATTTTCTTGGCTAACAACTGAGCTCTACACAATAGGGTTTTTCTTTCTTCTTTACATGGGGTGGGTGATATGGAAAAGTGAACCGACCGCGTCCAAAACTGAAGAGCAAACAATTACAATAAAAAAACAAATTGTATTTGCAGCTTCTGTTTCTCTACTAAATCCACATGCTATTTTAGATACCATTGGGGTAATTGGAACAAATTCCATTCAGTACATAGGAACTGAAAAATTGGCATTTACCATGGCAATAATTTTCGTTTCTTGGATATGGTTTATCGGATTAGCTATCGCGGGACGAATGCTAGGGAAAATAGATTCATCCGGAAAACGAATACAATTATTAAATAAAATTTCCGGTGTTATTATTTGGGCAGTTGCACTTTATATGCTTTTCCAACTCATATAATCTCCATGTAAAAAACCATGAAAACATAACTTTATAACATGTTTTCATGGTTTTATTCTTCAAAAAACATTATAAATCACTTACATATTTTTATTATCACGAGCTATCTACTCTCAACTTCCACTGAAACAATTCGTTCTATTTCTTTTAAAGAACTATACAAATCCGTTGTATATAGCTTTTCAGGAGCTGATATCATCATTTCTAATTGTTGATGTCCATTATCTATATCTTTAACCTTCACACGTTTCACTTGCAAGTTTAATTCCTTAATTTGTTTAAAAATCCGATTAAGCTCTTGATGTTTATTAACGATTATTTTTACTGCTAAATCCCTTTGTCTTAAAGAATAAGGACCTGCTAATTTAACAAGGTACGGAAATACGTTAATCGCCAAAATAATTAAGATCATTGCTACAGTTGCTTCCGCATAAAAACCAGCACCAATTGCAATTCCTAATCCTGATGCCGCCCAAACCATAGAAGCAGTTGTTAATCCAGAAATCACATCGTTATTTCTCCGTAAAATAACACCTGCCCCGAGAAAACCAACCCCACTAACAATTTGCGCTGCAAGACGCATAGGATCCATGTTCGTATGCCCCGGTGAAGAGTATACATTTACCGATTCAATAGAAACAATTGTAATTAAACAACTTGCTACTGAAATCACCATACTCGTTTTCACACCAAGTGGTTTATTTTTCAGCTGTCTATCAATTCCAATTAATAGTCCAAGAAAAAGCGCAAGGCCTAGTTTGAGTAAAAATTCAAATGTCATGTTCATTTCTCCTTACATTTTTAAATGTTACTTTTTTATAATAAAGTAATAACTATAACTGTTTTATACTTTCATTACTAGACCTTTTTCTTCCCTTCTAACTTATTTTTTCAAAAATATATATCGAACTTTTTTCACGGGCGGTGTTTGATAACTTCCGTTCAAAATACGAAAATTCGGTTGATAGTAACGCATAACTAAATTGAAGTTTCCTTTTGGAACTGGTAACCAATTTGATTCCTTCCCTTTATTACTAACAATGGATAACCATAAATATAAGCTTGTAGGCCTATACTATAAGCTAAATTTTCAATAGAGGACATGGTCCCCCTCCTAAATAAAATAGTTTTGTACCCATTATTTTTTCCGCATTCCATACCTTTATAAATATATTACTTATGATGTATAAATAATCATGACCACACTGTATTTTCTAAAGTTCGTACATAATGGAGCATTACTTATGATCATAACAAATAAAAAAGGTTAGCAAAAAGCCAACCTTTTTCTTATTTATTGGATACTGATTTTTCAGCAATCCCAAGGTGATCATTCAATTGTTTTGATATTTCTTTTACATTTTGCTCATCTGGTTGATAATAATAAATACCCTTAATGCGTTTGTCTGTACCTTGTACTTGTATTTTCTCTAACTTTAAATCTGTTCCTGCCATATTTTTCGTAATTGCCATCATATCATTGAACGTTAAGTTTGTTTTCAAGTTTTGATCCACTGCATCTAATAATGAACTTAGTTTTGTAATGGAATTAACTGATACTGCTTTTTTGATAATTGTTTCGATTACAAGTTGCTGTCTTTGTCCACGCATTGCATCGCTATCGATTTTCCGTGTTCTCGCCAACGCAAGTGCTTGTTCTCCATTTAAATGTTGGTATCCTTTTTCAAGGTGGATAGCACCAGCCTGGTCTTTACTATCTTGTTCCGTAAAAGTAACCGGTACATCAATATCAATCCCACCAAGTGAATCTACTATTTTTATAAACGATTCAAAATTAAATTTCACATAATAATCAACAGGTACATTTAAAAAGCGTTCAACCGTCTCACGTGTACTTTCCACCCCGCCAAAAACGTGCGCGTGTGTAATTTTATCTAATTTCTTTTTTGACGGTATATATACACGCGAATCACGAGGAATGCTCACTAACTTTACCGATTTATCATTTTTATTAATCGTTGCCAATAATAACGCATCCGTACGCACCGCTTCACCATATTGGCTTTTTCTTTTCTCACTTTCATCTACACCCATAATTAAAATAGAAATATTATCTTTTAACGGCGCCACCTCTGTATCACGTTTATCAGATTTATCTATTTCTGCATAAGATTTACTAACAACTGCTTTTGCTTTGCTATATATAAAGGAACTGTAGCTTATTCCTCCAATGACGAGAAATAGCACAGAAGTCATCAAAAACCATAAAAAAACTCTTTTTTTGGAGCGCTTCTTTTTCTTTTCACTTCTACTTGTTGCTTCCATCTCCGTTTTCATTTCACTTCCCCCTTCAAAACATCTTCTATTAGTTTAATTGAAATGTAACATCTATAGAATCGAATTACATTTCACCAACCTTACATTTTTGTAAGAATTTCCAATACACAAATAATAGCTTTTTGCTACAAAAAATTTATAACACATTATTATAATATATATATATTACAATCTAAAAACAAATATTTTTTTAAATCACAAATAAACATTCTCTCATTGACATGATTTTCAACATTCTTTTAAAAAGGCATTTCCTATATTACCTTTTTACTATACAAAAAAACTAGCCTTCAAACATTTGAAGGCTAGTTTTTTTAACTTGCTTTAAAGCCGCCACCTAATACATCTCGTACATCATGAATAACAACGAATGCATTTCTATCTTTTCGGCTTACAACTTGTTTTAATTGAACGAGTTCTTGTTTATTAATAACAACATATAACACTTCCTTATTATTTCCTGTGTAACCACCTCGTCCTTCTAGTACCGTTACACCTCGTGTCATATTTTGCATAATGGACTCCCGAATAGTATCTGGATCATTTGAAATAATTGTCACTGCTGTTTTTGTATCTAATCCTTCCACAATAAAGTCAATAACCTTTGCACCGATAAAGACCGCTACAAGTGTATACATTGCTTTTTCTTGTCCAATAATAAATACTGAGCCAGCAATAACAACGATATCAATAATGAGTACACCTTTCCCAACACTCCAGCCTAAATATTGATTTGCTAACCTAGCAATAATAGCTGAACCACCTGATGTACCACCCGCGCGAAACATAAATCCTAAACCAATACCAACAAAAACTCCAGCAAACAGAGCTGCTAATAATGTATCATGATTTACCGGGCTTGCCACACCTTCTGTGATATATAAAAAGAAAGAAGTAGCTATAATACCAAGAATTGTATATACCATCGTTTTCTTATCGAAAAATTTATATCCAATTGCAAGTAAAATAGCGTTCATTATAAGGTTTACAGTACCTGGAGACCAATCAAACAAATAGTAAGTAATTACCGTAAGACCGATAATTCCTCCTTCTGATAATCGGTTCGGAATAGCAAAAAAGTTAATTCCAATCGCGAATAATAACGATCCAACTACAATAAGTATAATCTCTTTCATACGTTCATTCATTACGTTTTCCTCCCGTCTATTCCTATGTGTATGTTTCTAATCTCTATATACCCTAGGAATTTAAATTGTCTCTCTCCATTTCTCCGCATGTTTCTCTATCATTTCTATTAGCTTCTTCATCGCTGGAGTCAACCATTTATTTTTATGGTACGCCAGTTCAGTTGTAACAAAATCCTCACTATGCATCCATGGCAAGGCGATTAACTTTCCACGCTCAATTTCCTCTTTAACTGTAATAAGCGGTAAATACGATAACCCTAACCCGCACATAACAGTTTGTTTAATTGCCTCTATACTCCAAAAATGAATACGTGAACAACTAATCCCTTCTTCTTTTAACCATTTTTCTAGTAAGTCTCGATAACTCCCTGGCTCAGTAAGCAATAACATTTCTCCTTCTAAATCAGCAGGAGTAACAACTTTTTGCTTCGTTAGTGGGTGCCCTGGCGGAGCAACAAGTACAATTGTTTCTCTAACAAGTGAACGAGTGACAATGTCTACACCTAGTTTTTCTGGATTTGTAAATAAAGCAAAATCAAATTTTCCTGACTTTAATTCATTATGCAACTCCTGGCTCTCTGATGGCTGTAAAATGATATGGACTTGCGGATACTTCTTTTTAAATTCATATAAAATAACAGGTAATCGATATATCATTAAAGACTCATTTGCCCCAATACGTATCGTTCCTGATGATTCACCGTTCATTTGAGATGATTCCAATGCTTCATTCGATAATGCCAATATTTTTTGCGCATAAGAAAGCATATGCTTTCCTACTTCAGTTAAAACTACTTTTTTACCGAGGCGATCAAACAATGGACTTCCAATTGCTGCTTCCAGCGATTGAATGTGATTTGTGATTGTTGATTGTGTATACCCGAGCCTCTCTCCAGCCCGTGTAAACCCTCCGCTCTCTGCTACAATAATAAAAGTTTTCAAATGACGCAGCTCCATAATAATGCCTCCTGTTGTACAATCATTATTTCATCCTCAATAGCATAAATTACGGTTTATGTACGTATAAAGATTACAAGATTTTTGTATCATCAATTTATTGTTATAAACACATTTCCATCATTACGAAAAGTATTGTCAGAAAATATACGAAAGAAAATCCTTACTAAAACATCTATGAAGCTAACTATTCTGAAATAATTAGCTTCATAGGTAAACTTTTTACACCCTTAATCTTACACATCTGAACGAAAAAGGAAAGAAAGTCAATAACA
Organism: Bacillus multifaciens; assembly: GCF_030756675.1. Classification (GTDB taxonomy): domain Bacteria; phylum Bacillota; class Bacilli; order Bacillales; family Bacillaceae_G; genus Bacillus_A; species Bacillus_A multifaciens. The sequence goes on along the minus strand of NZ_JAVBXD010000012.1, from coordinate 90,109 downwards.
GCCCTTTACACTCACCTAATCGCTATTATATATTTTTAATACAAATAAATAAAATGAATTATTTTAATAGAAACCATTTAAAAAAATGATGGATAAATATAATAAAAAAGAATGCAATTCAGTTCGCATACTTGCCTTTACTATAATTTTAAAAAACAATATTGATGGAATATTCCAAATGTTAAAAAGACCTCAATTATCAATTCAAAGTGTATGTAACTTTCCAACATTACTATTTCTATGTCAGAAAGTTACCTTTACAAACCACACAACCATCTGGTATTATTACCTGGTACTTAATATTATTTATACCAGTCTATTAAACATGAAAAATAACTTAAATTATATAAATCCATGTTTATGTTCCGAGCATAATCGGTGCCTAAGCTTACTTGTGATAACAACATTCTTGTAGAACTTATTTTCTTTTCTACCAAAGACTTGAAAGGGGCATACTTTTGCAAACAAAAAAAGATTTTGAGAAAAAAACGATTATATTCATTCATGGATTAGTTGGAAATCGTCGTGCATTTAAAAAAGAATGTAAGCTATTTTCATCATCTTATAACATCATCACGTATGACTTACTTGGCCATGGTGATGACAAAGGACAAGCTATTGATTTTTCTTTAGATCGATTAGTAAAACAATTGTCAGATTTATATGAAAAAGAAGGGATCCAGCAAGCTCATATTTGTGCCCTAAGCTATGGATGCTATATTGCCACTATATTTGCTCATAAGTACCCAGAAAAAGTATTAAGTCTTTGCCATATTGGCGGTCATTACAATAACCCATCTAAGTTATTTAATGTCTTTCAAAAGTTTTGGGACAAACGAAATAGTGAGTACTCTTCTTGGCTTTACCAATATGCAAGTACTATATTTCCAAGTGGCATTCTAAAAGCAAATCCATTTGCGATCGTTTCTAAAAATATTTACTATCGATTTGGATTACAATTACACAGATCTATTATTCGAGAGTCACTGCGCCATCGTTTGGATTTCGATTTAAAATCCCGACTACGAGAACTTACACAACCAATTTTATGGGTAATGGGAGAACATGATCATCTCTATAAATCTTGTTTATTTGATTTAAAATCCATTCTTCCAAATGTTTCATATAAAGAAATTCCATTAGCTGGTCATGCTGCAAATATCTTTCGCCCAAATTATTTTCACGATTTATACTCTCAATTTTTACAAGATACATTATCATAAAATAAAATTATTGTTTAAATTATAAAGAGAGTCGCATACTCATGCGACTCTCTTCTCATCTGGAAACTATAATTAAGTACTACCTCACTCATTTGTAATTAATGTCAATTTTCTATTCGTTTACTTATTTATACTCTTCACTACAAGCGAAGTATATGCCTCTTCCCCTGCTTTCGTCAAATGAACCCCATCAGGCTCAAAATATTCCTTCTTTCCAGCACTTGCTGAATACCAATCAACAAGCGTAATATTTGAGAATTTTGACGCTGTTTCTTTTAACTTGTTATTCACCAATGATTCCCATGGGCGCGGCACTCTTGTATTCACCAATATAACTTTACGTTCATTACCTATTGATTGCATTAATGATGTTATTTGCTCAGTAGTAAATGCTCCGTTCGTGCCCAATCCAATAATAACAGACTGACCTAAAGTACCCTCTTTGTTCATTCTGTCTACCGCAGCTGTCGCTTCAGACATTTGCCTGCCAATCTTCGCATCAATATTAATATCAGGAAAAGCTTTTTTTAAATGAGGAGTGACGTCGATCATAATTGAATCTCCAATAGCTGTAATCGTCGCCGATTCTTTAGACTGCGCAGAATGACCTTCCTCTTTATTTTCGGCTGGTTTTTCACCTGGCTCTTCCCAAACAACATCCGGATGTTTAGGTTGATCTTTTTGCTCCGTTTGTACCGATTCTACTTTATTACTAGTATTCTCTTTTTCTTTACCTGCTGTTGATAAACCAAAACTAGCTGTAGCCGTAACAAATATTGCAAACGCTAAAACGAACTTACCACCTAACGCTAAGTTTCTTAATCTAACGTTACGCAATCGAAAATTCTTCAATGCGCCTTTGCGAATTGGATTTTCGATAAATTTCCATGAAATTTGCGCCATAAACAAAATTAGAAAAAACTGAAAAATAGCTCTTGTAAGCTGAAATTCTCCAGCACTTCCTTGCGGGTTTGTTAGTGTGATAATCGGATAATGCCAAAGATATATCCCATAAGAACGAACACCAATCCAGCGTAAAGGTCTAAACCTTAAAAAAGCACTAATACGGCTAGCTGGATGAGCGAGATTCGCTACTAGTATTGCAGTAGCGATCGATAAAAGGAACATTCCTCCGCGGTATAAAAATGGATCATATTGATTTGTCTTCCAAAACATAACGAGAATGACAATAAGAGCTATACCTCCAATTACATCAAGAACGAGACGAGCCTTTGGAAGAATTTTATGAGCCAATCTACTGCTTGGCCAAATGAAAGCAAGTGCTGCACCAATCAGTAAGGAAAACGCTCTTGTATCGGTGCCATAATAAACCCTACTTGGATCAGCGCCTGGTTCATATATCATTGCCATCGCGACAGCTGAAGCAATCGCTCCAAGAAAAATATATAGAGTCAGACGTGATTGTTTTTTCACATAGGAAAGCCCTAAACCAATAATAAGCGGCCAAACTACATAAAACTGTTCCTCAACAGCTAACGACCAAAAATGATTTAGCGGAGAAACTGTACCGAAACTTTCAAAATAGGATAATTTGTGATAAATATACCACCAGTTACTAAAATAAAATAAAGCTGCTACCGAATCTCCACGCATTTTCCAAAGTAATGAGCTATGAGAAATGGTAATCCACGCTAAGGTTATAACGAGCATGACTAGCATTCCTGGAAGCAATCTCCTTGCCCGGCGTAACCAGAAATTTTTCAAGTCAATGCTCCTTTTTTCCTTCCATTCAACAACTAGAATATCCGTAATTAAATAGCCTGAAAGTACAAAAAACACAGTAACACCTAAAAACCCTCCAGGTAACCAATTAAAATTGATATGATACAGAATAACACCTAGTATGGCTAGCCCCCTCAAACTATCTAATCCAACCATATAACGGCCATTTTTCTTTACTGGTGTGGGCATTCATAGTCACCCCCATCTTTCTCTAAAAAATATGTAAATATTCAAATTATAAAATACTAATATTTTACACTTAACAAGTATAAACGAATTTCATAAGAAAAGGTTTACAAAAATAGTACATTATTGTAATAAACATACCTATCTTGTATAAGAATGCACACAATACATAAAATTTTACCATAGCATCCAGTTTTATAAAATTGTTTATGCAAATAAAATTTAATTTTTTTATTACACTTCTTTTACCTAAAATAAATTAAAAAACAATTGAATATCGTATGAATCTCTTCAAAAAAATCCATAACAAATAAAAATAGTCTAAGTCAAAATACGTGACTTAGACTATTTTTGTATAAACAATACCTTACTGATTTATTTCACTATACTTCTTTTTTACAATTAAAATAAATTGCAATCCAATTGCTACTACTAATAAATAAGCTGTAAAATACGGTAAATTTAATGGAGTTATTCCATTCTCTAAAAATATACCATTTACCATTGTTCCCATCGAACCAGCAAAATAATTAATAGAACTAAGCAAGGCAATAGAGATAGTAGCATGTTCTGGACTTATTTCAATTAACGTTTTTTGTTGAGTCGCTAATCCTGCCCACCCAGTCGCTCCCCACAAAATTAAACAAATAGCTATCAAAATTTCTTTTTGCTGAAAAATTCCCATACATATTAATGATGAAAACATGATAACCATTAAATATACTAATATGATTTTCGGTTTCTTATAAAAATCTATTATATATCCTATAACCAAACTTCCTCCTATCCCACCTATTCCCCACATCCATATGAAAACTACTGATTTTTCAAATCCATAAGAAGCTATTATAAGGTCTAAGTATGTGTATAAACCTAAGCTACAAAAACTTAGTATCATCGTTATAAACATAACCAATGAAATAGCTTTGTTTTGAAACATCGCTAGTCGCTCTTTTAATGTTGGCAAATGGGTTGAGTGTATTACTGGAAACCTAAACAATAAGCCTAATATTCCAATTACACTGATTACAGCAATAAACCATATTGTCATTCGCCATCCATACATATCCGAAATATATATACCGAAAGGGACACCTATTACCGTTCCTGCACTCATTCCAAGTAATATCATTCCTAGCGCTCTACCTCTTTTGTTTTCATGAACGAATGTAACAGCTGCAGCTGAAGCGAATGGGGAATACAAACCAGCACCTATACCTGCTATTCCTCTTGAAATTAATAACATGATAAAATTGTTGGTAATTGCACTTACTACATTGGCTAATGCGAAAATAGACAACGCTATTAATAATATATGTTTTGCATTCGTTTTACTCATCATTGCAGCAAACAAGGGTGCGGCAAGCGCATAGCATAATGTAAATATACTTACAGTCTGCCCTGCTTTCCCTATAGATACATGAAATTCATCCGCAATACTTGGTAAAATTCCTGCCATTACATAAGCGTCTACCCCTAACGCAAACATGCCTATTGTTAATAAAAAGATTTTTCTCAAAGTCATCACCCTTTTGTCAATTATTCCAATTTCTATCGTAAAGGGTATAATAAAATTAGTGAAATTAATATTTAGCATAGGAGGTATGAATTTAACTCATGACTATAGCAAGATATGAGGTATTCCAAAAAGTAGTTGAATTAGGGAATTTCACAAGAGCAGCTGAACAACTTAACATGACACAATCCGCAGTAAGTCATGCTATTTCTAGTTTAGAAAAAGAATTTGGTTATCCTTTATTGCATCGAAATAAACAAGCAAAGATTCAAAAAACGGCTTTTGCAGATCGAATTCTTCCCCATATTCGACAAATTTTAAACAGCGAAGCTATTATAAAACAAGAAATATCTCTTCAAAACAATCAACTAGCAGGCACTTTAAAAATAGGTGCATTTACAAGTGCTGCCGCTCAAATCTTACCCAAAATGCTATCACAGTTTAAAGAAAACTATTCAGAAATTAAAGTGATACTATTTGAAGGTACTTACAAAGAGATTGTAGAGTGGATTCATAACGGCACTGTAGATGTTGGATTTATTATTGAAGAAAAGACAAAAAAACAATTCCAATCAATCCCTGTTACGAAAGATGAAATTGTTTTAGGATTGCCGAAAAATCATCCGCTCGTTAATGAAAAGACAGTTGATATAAAGACGATTGCTAATATGGACTTTATTATGCCAAAAGGTCCCTATCAATCATTAGTTTTAGAAAATTTGTCCGCTCATAAAGTTTGCCCAAACATTATATTAGAAATATTGAGTTGTGAAACGATAGTTAATATGGTTTCACAAAACATTGGAATAAGCATGGGACCTGAATTATTTTTTAAATCTCATAGAAACATTGAAATAAAAAAACTAAAACAAAAAAAACATCGTCAAATTAGCCTTGCCTATAAAGAGCGAACACCTATCATAAACGCCTTTCTAGTATGTAATCAGTTTTAACAATATACATTTGGCCGTAAATAATGTGTTTACGGCCAAGCGCAAATTCACTTTTGCTTCATTTGTTTTGCTAATAATTGTTTTACCTCGTTATATGATAAACCAGAATTCTTATTCAGCCTCTTCACTTCATCAATATCAGTACCGACAATTGTATACTTTTTTTCTTTGTTCATGTTACACTTCCTTTTTAACATATGGTATACGTTTTTATCAACTAGGATTCGTTTCTGTCTAAATATAAAATGAACAGTATGTTCTCTTATCTATTCCCTAAAAAGGAGACTCTTACTCTTCATTACCACTCCCTGTTTTTTTATAATTCATCACACTGAAAATCAACATCAAAGAATAAGGTAGTTCCTTTACTCTAAAAAGACAGAAGTAAAATAATTGAATTCATTCGCTAAAAACAAACAAAACCTTGAACTTACAACCCTTTACAAGTTTACGTAATTCGAGGTTTCTTTTCAGTCTCGTTTTTATCATTGGCCTCCTAACATAAGAAAGATGCTATTCTCTTTACTTATGATTGACTATATTGTTGAATTTGCTTTACACATAATTCTCTCATATTCATATTATAATTTTTATACCATTCTACCGTACTGTCTAATGCCTGTTGAAGAGACCACCTTGGACTCCAATTCAGTTTGAATTTTGCTTTACTAATATCAAGATTCAATAATGTTGCTTCATGAAACTCTTCCTCTTGAACATTTGAAATCTCCCAACTACCAGACCCCCAGCTCTTTATTATCCCAATAACAACTTCTTGTACTGGGACAATGCTGCTTAGTTTTGGGCCGAAGTTCCACGCTCCCGAAAAACGAGTTCCCTCTGTTAAAATTTTTTCCGATAAAAGTAAATAACCACTTAACGGTTCCAAAACATGTTGCCAAGGGCGCACTGCACGAGGGTTTCTAATAATAATTTTTTGATTGTTTTCCAATGCACGTATACAATCAGGAATGATTCTATCTACAGACCAATCGCCTCCACCAATTACATTGCCAGCTCTAACACTCGCAATGATTTTTTGATGATCCTCATATTTTTTCTCATGAAAATAAGAATTTCGATAAGAAGAAATTAAAAGTTCACAACACCCTTTACTAGAACTGTATGGGTCATGCCCACCCATAGAATCATTTTCTCGATATCCCCAAACCCATTCTTTATTTTCATAACATTTATCACTAGTAACCATAATGCATACTTTAACTGATTCATGTAATCTAACTGCTTCTAATACATTAAGTGTCCCCATAACATTTACGTCGTACGTATATTTAGGGTGATGATAGGAATAGTTAACAAGTGATTGTGCGGCCATATGAAATACCATTTCGGGTTTATATTTACTAAAAACACCATTTAATTTATTGAAATTTCTGATATCTCCCCGTATATCAATGATTTCACTTTGGAGATCCGTGACAACAAAATTATCATTTTTATTTTTAGGGTCCAAAGAATAGCCAATAACAGTTGCCCCCAATTCCCTCAACCATATCGATAACCAAGAACCTTTAAAGCCTGTATGTCCTGTAATTAGAACCCTTTTTCCTTGAAATACATGATTAAAATTATCATTTAACAAGCGCTTCACACCTTTAAATTATAAAATTTCTTATAAATTTGAATATAAATGTTGATTTTGTTTATACCAACTAATTGTTCTAATAATGCCTTCCTCAACATCTATTTTCGGTTCCCAAGAAAGCATCTTTTTCACTTTATTAATATTCGGTTTAGGAACCCATCGCTCATTTTCTCTATAAGGAAGTGCACCATAATTCGGTTTTTTATCTGTCTGTAAGTATTTAAAGAGTAATTCTACATAATACTTTAATTGATGAACTTCACCACTTCCGATATTAAAAATATCGTTCTGCACTGTATCATTCTCAATTGCTAGAATACAAACGTCTACAATATTATCAATATAGCAATAATCTCTCAATTGATCACATAGAGTTAAATCGACGTTCCTATTTTGTAATGTTTGTAAAATGATGTGAGCAAAAAGTTTATGTGACGCTTCCATTTCACCAAATATCCCAAAAGGTCTAAGGGTTATGATGTTAATATTTTTTTCACTAGCGATTTGATGAGCAATTATAGTAGCCGCGGCTTTGCTACTACCGTATATATCTACAGGAGTTAATACCGCATTTTCATCAATCAATTCAGTCTTATTCCCATATTCCGAACTACTTCCCAAATTAATAACTTTCTTACATTCTACTAACTTTGCAGCTTCAATAATATTTATAGTCCCTAAAACGTTCGTTTCAACAGCATTCGTATAGTCTTTATGGTTTGAATCCACTCCATATGCTGCAAGATGACAAATGTAATCTGGATTAAAATGTTTGATTGCATTTTGAACTTGTATTTTATTTCGTATATCTACCTTATACACTTCCATACAACTTAATACGTTAGTAAGCCGCCACGGATTTGATGATTCTCTTGTCAAAATGCCTACTTTGGCCTGAAGTTCTAATAACCTTTGTACGAAGTGGGAACCAATAAATCCAAATCCACCGGTAACAAGTACCTTATTATCTTTTAAAAGGCTATTCATTATTATTTATTACATCCTTTTTATATTTTTTATTATGAGAAAATATATAAACATCATATTTTCAAATTAAAATCTAAGTCATCATTTAAATTGATAGGGTAGAATATTGGATATAGTTTTTTACTGAAAACTTATTCGCCGCTTCTACATATAATGGAGTAAGGTGTTCTATAAGACTACTATAGAGTATATGACATGTGTTTCTGATGCTTTCAATGTAAGGAACGTAAATTTCCTTTAAAATGAGTTCATCAATCTTAAGGTACTCATGTTTCCATAAGTCAAACTCATTCATATTAAAAATTTGCATGCTGCCAAAATGAAAAGCAATTAATTCATCATCAGTCACAAAAATCTTGTTGTTTTTAACCCTTATCGTATCTTGGTTATTCAAAATTACATTCCATGGTGCTGCATTAATCCCTTTTTGATCCATAATTTTAATATTAGAAAACACATCAGGAATATGGTTTAAATATTTTTGATCTCCCCATCTATTAAATTCCATTTCATACTTATCTTCACAATACTCGATACACTTATCTCTCCACCATTCTAAAATTTCTTCACCATTTTTATCATTTTTAAATCCAATTAAACCTGCTTGATACATCCCATGTATGCTTTCAAGTTCAGTTGTACCTCTTTGTGGGCATAGGAAAACGGAATATTTCCACCATTCACTTAAAATTATGTTAGGATTTGAAAAAAAATACATATCTGCATCGCAGTATATAATGTGATCAACTTCGGGATAATGTTTCAATATATGGAGACAAAATGGAGCTTTTAACGTCCAGCAATACTCTTTTAAGCTTCTTTGATTCTTTACATTAAGGAGTTCTTGATTTTCAACTTCTTTAACGTGAATGATAATAGCGTGTTTCAACTGCAATTTTATTAACCTTTCGTAAGTAAAATCATCCATACAACAAATCCATACATTAAAGTTTTCTGCTTGCTTTGCTAATGAATAGTAACTGGTTAGCCCTTGAATAATATATTTTTGACTTATAATGAATGAGAAATTTAAGAAATTATCCCACTGATTCATTTGTCTTCTTAAATTTGAATTCTTATATGGGGTCGTTGCTTCTTTAATATGTTTACTACTTAAGAGTTTATTTGCTTCTTCACCAATTTTTAATTTTAATTCACTAATAATGGATTGAATTCGGCTTAAATAAGGAGTATAAATGCAATCTAGTATATTGTGAGGTATTTCAATTTTTCCTAAGGACCAAAGATCAAATTCATCTTCACTAAAAATTGTAATGCATGCAAAATGATACACAACTAATTGATCTGTCTCAATATATACTTTGTTTAAATTTTTAGAAATACTAAAATTATTATTGTAAATACAATTCCATGGTGCTGCATTTACTCCTAAATTTCTTGATACCTTTACCTTCGGAAAATAAATAGGAATATTATCCAAATATTTTTGATCTCCAAACCTTTCATTATCAGGATTTGAACTACACCAATCCAAACACTTTTCTTTCCACCATCTTACACTTTTTAATCCGTGAGAATCATTTTTAAAGCCGATTAACCCTGCTTGATATTTACCATATGCTTGTTCTACCCAATCACGATCCCTCTGCGGACAAAGAAAAACAGAATTTCCTCCCCATTCATCAAATATAACAGCAGGATTAGAGAAAAAATACAAATCACCATCACAATAAAGAACGGATGGTAATTCAAAATTTACAAGTAAATATTCAATGAAAACAGGCTTCAAAGTCCAACAATATTCATTAACTTCTCTTTCTGCCTTAATACTTTTTAAACGATTATCTTCCATTTCTTCTACTCGTATAAGCATGACTTGATTCAAATTCATTTCCTTCAATGTTGAATAAGCAACTGAATCAATACAACAAATCCACAATGTACACTCTTTTGTGTTCTCCATTAAAGATTGTTGTAAAGCAATTACCTTTAAAACATATTCTGTTCCTACTATGACGCAAAGATGATTGCCGTGTCTAACGTTCTTATTAGAATCTAATTGAATATTTTTATTGACTGTAGAATGTGTGGACCTATTTTTGACAGGAATTTTTCTAGATAGTTGAAAATTTATTTTTTCTTTAGAGGGAATAAATGGACGAGGTACATTCCCTTTTCTATCATTAGAGTTCAATATCTTTTCACTCCTTTGAATTATTTTTTATGAGGATCCCAATTTTCATTTGCATCCTTCAAATCTTTTGGTGTATCCACACTAATCCAAAAACCATTATATTCGTAAACCGCTAGTTCGTTATTTTTTATTAAATTGTGCAATAGTTCTTCCTCAAGAATACACGTATCTTCATCACTTAAGTAATTAAATATCGCTTTATCAAATACAAAAAAACCTCCATTTATTAAACTATCAAGTAAGGGTTTTTCCTTAAATTCTGTAGCAATTCCATTTTCAACCTGCAATAAGCCATACTGACTATTTTTCCTAATGCCAGTCAGTGTTGCAACTTTTCCTTTTTCTTTATGAAATTTTATAAGCTCATTAATATCTATATGTGCTAATCCGTCACCATAAGTTAATAAAAACAGTTCATCCTGCACATGATTTTCAACCTTTTTCAACCTTGCTCCAGTCATTGTTTCTATTCCTGTATCAATAAATTTTATATTCCACGATTTTTGTTCCTCAAGCAAGTGATACTGATTTTTTTGAAGATTTAAAACAAAATCAGACTCCTTCCAATTATAATTCATGAAATATTCTTTAATTTGTTCTCCTTTATATCCTAACGGCAATATAAATTCCTGATGTCCAAATTTACTATACCAGTTCATAATATGCCAAATGAGAGGCTTTCCCTGTACCCGAACTAATGGTTTAGGAACATCTTCTAGAATCCCCTGCATCCTTAGTCCTTTCCCCCCACACAAAATTATGACTTTCATAAAATCTCTCCTGACACGATTGGTTTATACATCTATTTTAAGATATGCGGCCAGTGTATAAGCTGTGTACACTTATGTACCATAAGGACAAGTTTCACGTTTTCTTTTCAACTGAAACATCTCATGTTTAATTTATTTCATCCCCCTTATCTTTTGGGTATTATCATTACAAAAAAACAAAGCATGAATTACTGTTTTTTCATGCTTTGTTCCTGATCTTTAAATAGTCCTTTATCCTGACTTAAACTCATGTCCTTGTATAAAAAAGTTCTTTACTAAAATAGTAGGAAAACCTTATGGTCTTATATCATATTCCCATTTATGAGTGCATTCTGTTAATATGTATTCTACTTTTCCTATTAAAAAGCCTAATTTCTCAATTGATTGTAGAGAAATTAGGCTTTTTTCATCATTCCATTAAAGCGCCCTATCGTTTAATGACTTGATTTACTGATTATATCTTCAATCATTCACTTTGAACTATATAGATATAGTTTTTGTTGCAACTGTTTGTTGAAATGCCTTATCATGCTCAACAATAACCATTGTGGGATTAAATTGTTGAATAAGCTCTTCAATCTGCATACGCGAATAAATATCAATAAAATTTAATGGTTCATCCCATATATATAAATGAGCTTTTTCACATAAACTTTTAGCGATAAGCAGCTTTTTCTTTTGTCCACCAGAATAATGAGATATATCTTTCTCAAATTGAATTCGGTCAAAATCCATCTTACGTAGGATAGATTTAAATAACGTCTCATCAATCTCGTGCTCTTCAATAAAGCCCGATAACGATCCCTTCAAATGAGAAGTATCTTGTTGGACATAGGAAATGATGAGTCCTGAACCTAAATTAACTGAGCCTGTATGTTGTATTGGATGTCCTAGAATTAGTTTTAGGATACTACTTTTCCCGCTTCCATTCTTTCCATCAAGTACAATTCGGTCCCCTTGTTCAACTATGAAACTAATTGGTTCATTTACTATTTGGTCATCATACTTAACAGACACATCAGCCAAAACAACCAATTCATTTGACTGAGATTTCAATTGTTCTAATTTTAACGACTCAGTTTTCTCCACATTTTTTAGTAATTTTGACTTTTCTTCAATAGCTTTTTGTTGCCTTGATTCAAGGTTCTTCGCTTTCTTCATCATCTTGGCCGCTTTATGTCCTACAAAACCCTTATCTAACTTAGATCCTGAATTCCTTGTTCCATTTTTGGAAGCTTCCACTTGATGAGACCAATCTGCTGAACGCTTTGAAGACTGTTTTAATCTCCCTATGTCTTTTTGTAGACGCTCATTTGTAGCCTCTTCATGTTCCTGCTGTCTATCAAAATTTAACTTCCAAGAAGAATAGTTACCACTTTGAACTTCAATATTTGCTCTATTTATAGATAAGATATGGTCAACGCATCCATCTAAAAAGATTCTGTCATGTGAAATTAAAATAAACCCTTTTTTCTTCCTTAGATAATCAGAGACCATCTTTCGTGCATCAGTGTCTAGATGATTTGTTGGCTCATCAATTAATAGAAATTGACCCTCATTCAAAAACAGTGCAGCAAGCAACACCTTTGTTTGTTCTCCATTTGATAATGTTTTAAATGGTCGGTACATAACCTCGGCATCAACATTTAAATAGGATATTTCACGCAGGAATTCCCAATCTTCTGCTTGGGGACAAATTTCTTCAAGAATTTCATGAGTAAAATTGTTCTTATCCGAAACAGGGTAAGGGAAATAATTAAATTCTACCGAAGCAGTAATTTTTCCACTATACTCATAATTCCCTAATAATAAATTAAAGAATGTCGTTTTACCTCGCCCATTTCTACCGATAAATCCTAGTTTCCAATCTGTATCTATTTGAAAGTTTACACCTTCAAAAATATTATCAAAGCTACCTGGGTATGAAAAAGTTAAGTCTTGAACTTTTATCATTGACATAATAATTCCTCCTTTATATATCAACACTTTTCGTATAAAGTCGGAATATCCATCAATTTTTTAATTCCTCCATATAAGCGTGATGGATATTAACGACTTATATAGAGCATTACATGTGTAACAATAGTGTCTGAATTACTCATTTTTCTCTCTCCTTTATTTGTTCGGTTACAGTTACGGATTAATAAATATCAACTTACCTATAAGAGAATAAAAAAACCTCCCAATTTGTAATTGGAAGGATTAGTCTTTCACTTATACTTAATAAGTCCTTATTAATCATTGAAATTATGACAAATAAAGTATGAACTGATTTATAAAAAATGGATAGACTAACCCTATATTTTGTAGTTTGAAGTTATTAGTTTCAAATTTAAATATAGATTAGTTAATCATTATTCATTCATCAGTCCTCTCATAATTCTATTTTTAGAGTAACATTCTTTTTTACGGAATGCAATATCACAATCATCTTCACCTCAAATTACTGCTAACTCCTTCTTTAGAATCAACAATGTATATTCCTTCTTTTTTTATACTTTCCCTCCATAAAAACCTTAATCCTGAATTGTGTGGCCTTAAAACAAAGTTTGATCAAAAAGTGAAAACCAAACTTTATTCAAAATCACAATCCATTTAAAGAAAACTAACTGTACAATAAGCAAAGGATCCATTCAAAAAGAACATTAATCAAAATGGATTCATTTTGATTGGACAATTCATGTAATAAAAAATCCAAATTCATTTAAAATTCTTCGATCAAAGAGATAAAGTATCGCATCATTTTTATATACATCGCAACTTTGTTCAAAGCTTCGCTTCTTTCTTACAAACATCATGACTTTATTTCAAACCCACAACTTTTCCTTTTACGAGTTCGTGAAAGTTAGTCATGTTTGTTAGTCTCCTTAATTATTATTTAGCAACAATTCGATCCGCCACTTATCACAAGACCTGCACCTTGTTGATCTTCTACATAGTCTAGTGTCAATGTATTTACAATTTCAACGACCTTTGGATCCATGGCAACTTCAATACCATTTACTGTTTCTGTTACATCATTTTCTTGCGCTTCTCCTAAATTAATACCGTAGCTTGGTCCACAGCATCCAGCACCCTCAAATGTAAAACATAGTGTTGAAACACCGTTTTCTTTCATAGCATTTTCAATAAACTCTTTTGCTTTATCTGTAATATTCATTTTCATTTCTCCCCTTCACAGTAACTAATCAAAAATGTTTTATTTTGCTAAAGTTTTAAGCTTCTCATATCCCACAATATCTTCCGATTGCCAAGGGATGATAACACAGTTATTTTGTGATTCCTTTTGCACTGCTTGAATCCACTGTACTTCAGACTGCGCTCTTCCTCTTAATACTGGATCACTTGTATATGTTGCATAAAAACTTTGATTAATAACCCACCACTTTGGATTAATATCTGCACGTTTTAAGTCTCCTTGTAGACGGCTTGCTTCATGTACTGGTGTAGTCTCCGCTAATGTTACGATAACAACACTTGTTTCCTCTGGATTACGAAGACGTGGTAATAAGTTTTTCACAGAATGTGGCACTTCACCAGAAGAGCGTGCGATTTCCTTATGATACGTTTGTGCTGCATCCAGTAACAATAATGTATGGCCTGTTGGCGCTGTATCAATTACCACAATTTCATCATTTGCTTTCTCAACAATATCGGCTAAAGTACGGAAAACTGCAATTTCCTCTGTACAAGGAGAACGTAGATCTTCTTCTAAATAAGCTAAGCCTTCTTCATCTACTGTTTCTTTTGCTTGTTCAATGATTTCCTTACGATAATTTTCTACTTCTACCTTCGGATCAATTCGACTAATCGTAATATTTCCTTGTTCTCCATGCATGACATAATCAATATGAGCTGCTGGATCAGTTGTAGTTAAATGTACATGATGGCCTTTTTCAGCAAGACCAACTGCAATTGCCGAGGCTACAGTTGTTTTTCCTACTCCACCTTTTCCCATTGTAAAAATAACTCTTTTTCCAGTCTCAGAAAGATTCGCAATCAAATTTTGAAGAGAAGGTACAGCAACCTCTTGTTGTTCTTCATCTAGAATTGAAAGATTCTCTATTGGTCGAACCAATTTTCTCATATTCTCTATGCCAGTAACATTAAACGGTACTAATGGAATTTCATAAGTTGGAAGACCTTTTAATTCTTCTGCCATGTTTTCTAACGCTCGTAATTGTCTCATAAACAATGCTTTTGAAACACCATCATCTTGCAAATAGTCTTTCAAGATGCCATTTACAAGTAGATATTGGTTGCTAACGCCAATTTCTTTTAATTCTTTAGATGCTCGTTGCGCTTCTTGTAACGGAGAACTATCAGGACGTGTAACAAGCAACAACGTTGTTTGTTTCGGATTAGATAGTGCTTGAACCGTTTGACTATATAACTCTTTTTTATCTCCAAGACCTGCTAATGGTCCTAAGCAAGAAGCTCCATGTGTACTTTCTTCTAGGAAACCACTCCAAGCCGTTGGGAGCTGAAGAAGACGTAACGTATGACCTGTTGGTGCTGTATCAAGGATAATGTGATCGAACTTCGATGTTAACTCTTTATTTGTAAGTAACGTAGAGAACTCATCAAATGATGCAATTTCTACTGTACAAGCTCCGGATAATTGCTCTTCCATCGTAGCAATCACCGTATCTGGCAACTTTCCACGGTATGGGCCAACAACACGTTCTTTATATTCATAAGCCGCTGTTTCCGGATCCAGGTTAGCTACTTGTAGGTTCGGAACATTAGGAATGACTTTTGGCTTGTTGGTTAGTTCAATTTCAAACACATCTTGTAAATTAGAAGCTGGATCAGTACTAATTAACAAAACATGTTTCCCCATATCAGCTAAAGCAATTGCTGTTGCACATGCAGTAGATGTTTTTCCTACTCCGCCTTTACCAGTAAAGAATAAAAATGGTGTGAATGTTATTGTGCTTGGATTAAATAGGTTTGTCATTGCCTTTCACTTCTTTCTCTATTTTTTTACGTTTAAATTTAAACGTATCTTTGGCTTCTGACTTAACTCTTCTTCCGTCATATTCGTTAATTGTGTTAATTCTTCATTTGTTAAATGAACTCTTTCTTTTACTATTATTCCATCTACTAAAGTTATAGGTAACACACCTGGTCCTTTATCCATTAATAACTGACTAATTACACTGTTATTAGCAAATGCCTCTGGTTCACTAGC
This sequence comes from Bacillus multifaciens, assembly GCF_030756675.1. Taxonomy (GTDB): domain Bacteria; phylum Bacillota; class Bacilli; order Bacillales; family Bacillaceae_G; genus Bacillus_A; species Bacillus_A multifaciens. The sequence goes on along the minus strand of NZ_JAVBXD010000012.1, from coordinate 73,776 downwards.
AAGATTATAACGAGTAACATTCATACCTTTATTCTTCAAATTGTTAATTGCTACTGAAACACGAATTAACTCCGGGTCAACACTCGGTCCACAAACTCCTGTAGAACAACACATTGCAGGATCAAAAATTTCAATCTTTTTCATCTCTGATTTCTCCCTCTTCTTTACAAAACAAGCAGAGAATTTTTTCTCGGCTTATTTTGTTTTCTATTATTCTCCTGTTTCAGCAAACTTTTTAATACGTCCGCCAATCTCATCACGAACTTTTTGGAATACAGACCAATCTTGACCAGCTGGATCATCAAATCCCCAGTGAACTCGTTTTACATGGGGTGGTGTTGTTGGACATACATCATTTGCGTGACCACAAAGTGTTACAACAAGATCCGCTTTGTCTAAAATATCACGATCGATGATATCGGATGTTTGGTCCGTAATATCAATGTCTACTTCTTTCATTGCTTTAATTGCATTCGGATTTACTCCGTGTACCTCTATACCAGCAGAGAATACATTCCATTTGTCACCTAAATATTTTTTGCCCCAAGCTTCCGCCATTTGGCTACGACAAGAGTTTCCTGTGCATAAGAAGTAAATTGTTTTCTTGTTTTCCATGTTAATTCCACCTTAATATCAATAATTATTTTGGTTGTGTTTGAAAGTATTTACGTTGAAACCACAGTGCTACATTTACAAGAGCTATCATAACTGGAACCTCTACTAAGGGACCGATAACTGCTGCAAAAGCTGCGCCAGACTGAATTCCAAATACCCCTACAGCTACAGCAATTGCTAATTCAAAGTTATTACTTCCAGCTGTAAATGCTAATGTTGTCGTTACTCCATAACTTGCACCAATTTTTTTGCCCATAAAGAAAGAGACAAAGAACATGATTACAAAATAAATGAGTAATGGAATTGCAATACGTACAACATCAAGTGGTACACTAACAATGACCTCACCTTTTAAGGAGAACATCACAATAATTGTAAATAGTAATGCGATTAATGTAATTGGGCTGATCTTTGGAATGAATACTTTTTCATACCATTCTCGCCCTTTAGTTTTTACAAAAATCAAACGTGTTAACATTCCTGCAATAAACGGAATGCCTAGATAAATAAAGACTGATTTTGCAACCTCTGCCATTGTGATATTTACAACAGCACCTTTAATTCCTAACCATTCTGGAATGACTGTTACAAAGACATATGCATATACTGAGAAAAATAACATTTGAAATACAGAGTTAAAAGCAACTAATCCTGCCGCATATTCTGTATCACCTTTTGCTAAGTCATTCCAAACAATAACCATTGCAATACAACGAGCTAATCCAATCATGATTAGTCCCACCATATACTCTGGTTTATCTGGTAAGAATATGATTGCTAAAACAAACATCAGAACCGGACCAATAATCCAGTTTTGTACAAGTGATAATATGAGTACCTTTACATCTTTAAAAACGCGCCCCATCTCTTCATAACGAACTTTAGCGAGTGGCGGATACATCATTAAAATTAACCCAATCGCAAGTGGTATAGAGGTTGTTCCTACTTGTAAGCTATTCATTCCCTCAACAAATCCAGGGGATAGATAGCCAACTCCAATTCCTACTGCCATTGCAAGAAAAATCCAAAGGGTTAGATATCGATCTAGGAAAGACAGACGTTTTTTCCCCATGTTGCTCATCCTTCTCACTTCCCTTTCAAACTATTTATTAACACCCACACCGAAGTGTGGGATTGCTCTTCTCAATTTGTTTGATTTTCTCTATTTGATCTGGTACATGTGCTAAAATATCTTCCAAAAGTGTGTATAAATCACTTGCTTGATTTAAAGAATAATAAATCCATTGACCTCTGCGCTCTTCTTGCACTAAGCCTAAATCTTTTAACTTTCGAAGATGCTGACTGATAGAAGGTTGACTCATATCAAATACTTCAAGAAGTTCACAAACACAACACTCGCGTTGTTTAAGAATAGATACAATTGTTAGTCTTGTTTTGTCTCCTAATAATTTCAATAGCTGTGAAGCCCTTGTTAGCTCTATAACTGTATTTTCCATACCCTCACCTACCCTTTTTATAATTAAATAAGCATATACTTATATGTTGAGCAAAAATTAAACGTAATATTCTTTAAGAGGGTTTATTTTAATTTCCTCTCCTTAGAAATAAGTATATAATTAATTACTTATATAATCAACTGAAACACTCATTCTTTACAGAATTTTTATAATGATAAATAAGCATTCTACAACTGAACCAACTACATACTTTTTCCTATCTAACAAAATATAAAAAGTAAATACTATAGGTCGCGTTAGAAAAACAAAATTAGCCATATTAGAAAACACTACTAATTTTATTTTCTGATATTCAAGCATAATATATGTACATATAAGAATAATCAAAAGATATATACTCACAATGAGCAAATGTACTTTTTAAAAGCACGTTCAAAAAAGAAGATAGCCATCTCATATATAGGTGGCTATCTTCTTTTTTTGTATATTAACGGACCTTCCGTCAGTTGGGATAAAAAAATCACTGATGGAAGCTTCACTTTATATGAAAGGATATTATTATTCTCAAATGGATAGTCGCATATGCGAATTCTATTTCAATTTCTGTTCAACCTTGTCATGTATCAATTCGATTTTTTCAGGCAGTACAAATAAATATTCAATAAGGACTTCCAATAATTCTGTTAATAAAACAATCGTTTCATCATCAATTTCTTGCCTTAGTTCAAGCATTTCATAAAAAGGGCTGTCTGGATGAACAAGGTGACCAATATTTTGAATCGGTTTCGTTAAATCAACATGTTTTGGAAATTGCTCGAATTGTTGGGAAAGAGACTGCCCATTCGTTTTCTCCCCAAGGAAATATTTGAGGACACCTTCAAGAACTCGTTTTGACATCACTGCAGTAGCAGAATGATCTTTTGACTGACTGATATTTAAGGTAGAGCGATATGATCTGAGAAGGTCTATAGGGATTTTTTTGTTGTGTTCGAGTTGATGTAAAGGATCTTTTGAAGCTGAAGGATTATACATATAGATGTCTACTTCATTGATTTGATCTGAACAATTATGAAACATAATAACAAACTGTGATGGTTTTTTACATTCTGAACAAAGCCCTTCTGCGAATAATCCGCCTTTTTTCACTTGGTAAAAATTCGCTTTCAACGCAAATTCACTTGATTTACCGCAATTCGGACATTGGCTTTTAATATTTTGTGGCACTTTTAAATATCCATACTGGGTATAAGATAAAATGGCTCCCGGCAATATTCTTTTCATTTAAACCTCCTATGAAACGCAATCCTAATTTATAGCTTATATAAAGTGAAACTATAATCAGTGGGATTTTCTTCATCCCCCACTGATTATCAGCCCTCACCAATCGGGCTTTTACGGGCAGTTTATCTCCCACCTAACTTCTTTAGAAAAGCGGAAGCGGCTCGCTGAGAATCACAGGACGCCCACACCAAAGGCAGAGAGGCGCTTTTTGCCTCGTCCGAGGAGACGAAACGACCGGAGATTCTAGCCGCTAGTGCTGGACAACAAAGAAATGTGGAAGTGGCTCGTCCAGAATGTGAGGAGGATGGAGCTTCTGACGTAGAGGTGTTTTTTACCTCGTAGGAAGAAGCGAAGCCACCGAACATTCTAGCCACTGGAACTAGACAATGCTTTCGCCGAATTTTGAGGTGGGAGTATTACTGCCCACGAATAGCGGGATAAAGTATTTTTGGAATCCAGTAAACCCTTGTCGAGAATAAAATCTATGTGCATCTATTCTTCTTGAATGGCAATGAACTTCAATTCTGTCACAGTTTCTTTTTTTAGCTGATCGGTATAAAGCTCTTCAATCTCACGTTCAATCCCCTTGCTTCTCACAATAATTCATTCCTTAATAAACCCTTTTATTTAATTTCCCCAATAAAGCCTTTATATAGTTATTCTTTTTCTGAATGGCTTATATTTTCTTAACACAAGATATACGAAAAAAGCACTCTTAACACAAAAAATCATGACATAAAATTGTCATGATTTTTCTCATATAATCTAATAAGTAGTTTCATTACTAAGCGTAAAACTTCGTTGTAAGGTATACAACTCTCACTTCTCAAATACAAAATTAATTTTATTATCTTTCCACTCTAACTTTGCGTCAAACGTTTTATCATTCTTCTTAAAGCCTTTCATTAATTCTGTTTGCTCACCTTTTAGTAACTTCTTCATATTCTTTTGCGAAATCGTTTTTCCTAGTATTTTCTTAGAAATTGTGAAATCGCATTTCGTTGTATTGTAGTTTGAACATCCGTAAAACGTAGATTTATCAATGACATCTCCATCACATTTTTTACATGTTCCTACCTTTTTACCAACTGTAAATTTTGAATTGGAGCGTTCAATCGATTCTACGTGTAATCCTGTAAAATCCCATTTCTCAGACATTTCAATTGCATCTTCAATAATTTTTGCTGAGAGCTTTTTCGTTTGTTCCATAAATGTAGCTGGCGACGCCGTTCCTTCCCCTATTTCTGCAAGGCGCTGCTCCCATTTTGCTGTCATTTCTGGTGAAGCTAATATTTTATCACCAATTGCGGTTATGAGTACTTTTCCTTTATCAGTCGCATATACTTGGTTTTTCTTTACTTCAATATACTTTCTGTCCTTCAGCATTGTGATAATACCAGCCCGCGTTGCTTCAGTCCCTAAACCCTCTGTCTTTTTTAATACTTTTTCCAGTTCTTCGTTCTCTAAATACTTTCCAGCTGTTTTCATTAACGTAATAAGCTGACCTTCTGTATATCGTTTTGGCGGCTGTGTTTTTCCTTCTTTCACTTTCACCTTTTCAACTTTACCTTGTTCCCCTTCCTGCACAATCGGAAGGATTGTTTCTTCGTCTTTATCATCTTGGAAAATCACTTTACGCCAGCCTTCTTGAATTTGCTGCTTTCCTTTCGATATGAATTCAGCACGGCCATCAACAAGTGTTGTAATAGTCGTGTAGTCAAAAATCGCAGCTTCATAATGCGCTGCAATTAAGCGCCTTACAATCATATCGTAAATTTTTCTTTCATCGCCTGATAATTTATTTGGATTCGTTACTTGTTCTGTTGGAATAATTGCGTAGTGATCTGTAACCTTTTTTTCATTTACATAGCGCTTATTATTCATAATAGAAGGAATTGGCGCTGGCAATACATCTTTATATTCTTCAAACTGACTTAATTTCTGTAAAATATCAGGAAACGTGGCAGCTTCGCCTTCTGTTACATAGTTAGAATCCGAACGTGGATACGAGACAATTCCTTTTTGATATAAAGCTTGTGTTATATCGAGTGTTTTCTTTGGCGAAAATTTAAATGCTTTATTCGCCGTTGCTTGTAATGATGACAAATTAAATAAAAATGGTGGCTGAAACTCTTTCCGCTCTGTTTTCATTTCTTTCACTTCAGCCGGTTTATTTTGACAAAATGCAGCGATTTTATTTGCCATATTTGGATCTTTTAAACGTGACTCATTATCTTGCTCCCACTTACCGTCATATTTTTTTCCTTCTATATGAAAGGTTGCGAACACTTCCCAAAATGGCTCAGATTTAAAGTTCTCAATTTCTTTCTCACGTTTCACAATTAATGCAAGTGTTGGGGTCTGGACACGCCCCGCAGAGAATACATCATTCATTCCTTTTTTCTTTAGTAAAATACTAAAAACACGGGAAGCGTTCATCCCAACAACCCAGTCAGCACATGATCGCGTATATGCTTCGTAGTACGTATTGATTGTATCCGCTTCATCAAGTAAATTTTTAAACCCTTGATAGATTGCTTGCTTCGTTAAAGAAGAAATCCAAAGACGCTTCATCGGCTTTTGCACATTACAAAGATGAATAATATTCCGTACGATTAATTCCCCTTCGCGCCCAGCATCTCCCGCATGAATAATTTCTGTCACTTGCGGATTATGTAACAGCTGTTTCACAACATTAAATTGCTTATACTTTGACTTTGTTACTTCAAACTGAAAACGTTCTGGAATCATCGGCAACGTATCTAATGACCATTTTTTCCACTCTGCATGATAATGTTCCGGGTTACATAACTGCGTTAAATGACCAATTGCCCACGTACAGTAAGCCCCGTTCGGAAACAATTCATTCGCCTCTACTTCTAAATAGCCATCTTTCCGTCTGTATTTAAATTGAGAAACAAGCGCCAAACCTTGATCTGGTTTCTCGGCAATAATTAATTTCATTTTAAAACTCCCTATCTACATTCCAGTATTGCTTCCTTAATATCTCTTCATTTTTCGTATAAACACTTTAAAGCCTTCACTAATTTTCACACCTACAATTTTGTATACCCTACTATAGACCCCTAATATTATACGCTTAATTTTAGTACCTTCACAATAGGAACTCATTATATAACATATTACTTTAAATTCTAAAACAACACGAAAAAAGACGCCACACAGTAGGCGCCTTCGTTCTTCCTATTTTGCAACAATCTGTCTATCCTTTAGATTCGGATTATGTACTCTCATGAAATCCTCAATCTCTTCAACAGTTCTTATTATATCTTTTGACAAGTTTTCATATCCATTTTCAGTAACTAGAATATCATCTTCAATACGAACCCCAATCGCTTCCTCTTCAATATATAACCCAGGTTCCACTGTAATGACCATACCAGCCTCGAGTACTCGGTCTTTGTATGAACCTACATCATGAGTATCTAAACCGAGGAAATGGCTCACCCCATGATAATAATAGTTGGAGAGTTCCGAATCTTCCTCTATTAAACCGATATTCTTACACTCTTCCGCCAGCACCTTTTTCGTATGATCATTTAATGCTGCGAATTTTAATCCAGGTCTTATAAGCTCAATTGTTTCCCTTAACGCCTTTAGCACAATATTGTAAATCTGTTTTTGGCGATCCGAAAATGTTCCGCTCGCTGGGAACGTATAGCTAATGTCAGCATTATAATAATCCTTCTGAGCTCCAAGGTCAAGCAGCACTAAGTCACCTTTATTAATTTTAGAATCATTGTCCTCATAATGCAGCACCGTTGCATTTTTCCCACTTGCCAAAATCGTATTGAATGCATGATGTTTAATACCAGATGATTTTAGCGTAAAGTCAAAATGAGCTTCTAATTCATATTCCATCATGTCCTCTTTTGCATGCTTGAGCACATTATAAATGCCCTCTTTTGTAACCAGTATTGCTTCCTTAATCTTTTCAATCTCTTCCTTCGTTTTAAATACTCGTAGTTCACAAATATTTGGATAAACGTTACCGATTGAAAGGTGTGGATAATGTTCTCTTACATGCTTAGCGAATGCTAACGTCCGTGTCTCTGTCCCTGCCCACTCTCGGCGTTCCAAATCTAAATATACGTGTTTCACACGTTCTGTAAAAAACGTTCTTGCTATTGATGATTCAAAACTTTCTAAGTACACAATCGTTTTTATACCAGAAATGTTTTCTGCTTCTTCTTTTGAAATTGTTTTGCCTACCCATTTTTCAAGAACTGGATCGGCTTTTTCAATGAAAAGCGTTTCTTCTACTGTATCGCCTACTTTTTTTAACACAAAAATAAGATTCGGCTGATCAATACCAGTCATATAATAGAAGTTTCGGTTTGGCACAAATTTATAATGTCCATCGGCTGATTTATAAGGTGCTTGTCCGGCAAATAGAATCGTAATAGATTCATCCGGCAGTGTTTCCACTAATCTTTTTCGATTTCGAGTAAAAAATGATTGCTTCATAACAATCCCCCTTAAATTCTATACATCCCCTTAAAACTGACTATCCAGTTTATTTCATTGTATTATTGTTGTAATTTTTCGTCAATTAACCAGTTTATTTTGACTCTACTTACTTTTAACATAGATACAAACAGCATCTTTTTTACACAAACAACGTATGGTGAAATTCACAGGTTATCAGTGATATATATCACTACATCAACTTAATTTTATTGATATTTTTAATCTAGATACAAAATTTAAATTTTATGGAGGCATTCATATGGAACACGTATTTACTGAGACTTCTGTAATTGGTGATATTGTTACGAAATTCCCAAAAGCAAGTGACCTTTTCAAATCATATAGAATAGATTTTTGTTGTGGAGGTAACAGACCACTTATCGATGCAATTCATGAGAGAAATTTATCAGTAGAAGAGGTTATAACAAACTTAAATACGCTTTATCATGAAACAAAAGCATTAAATGAAGCAAAAATTGACTGGACAATCGCCTCTTATAGCGAATTAATTGACTATATTGTGAATAAACATCATCGATTTTTAAATGAAGAATTGCCACAGTTAAGTCCATATGTGACAAAAGTATTCCGTGTTCATGGATCCAAACAGCCTCATTTAGCTCAAATTCACAAGCTATTCCATGAACTAAAAACAGAATTAGAACAACATATAATCAAAGAAGAAACAGATGATTTTCCATTAATTTTAGCATTTGAACAAAATCCAACTGATGAAAATTATTTGAAATTGCGCAGAGTGGTAGACCAGCTGGAAAGTGAACATAGTCATGCTGGTGATATTATGAAAGAACTTCGTAACATTACGAATGACTTTACTCCTCCAGAAGGAGCTTGCGGTACTTATCGTCTTGTCTATCAACGACTTGCAGCTCTTGAATCCGATCTATTCGAGCACATTCATTTAGAAAATAATATTTTGTTCCCTCGTGCAATTGCACAGGCTTAATTACAAAAGGTGAGTTTGTAGATATTAAATTATGGCTCAAAACCAACATTTTTTGATATTGAATAAACACTTAAATAGATTCCGCTTATACGTAAAAAATAGAACATAAGCACTTTTTGCTCATGTTCTATTTCTTATGTATTTTTCTATTACTGATGAACGTTTCACTTTATATGACTTTTATCACTGCTTTATTTAAAAAATTGGTATACATTAAATATAGAAATTTGTCTGGAATTATTAAGGAGTTGTATATATGAAAGCAAATATGATAAAAACACATTTACAGGAAGTCCCTCTCTTTAAAGAACTTTCAGAAGAAGAACTTCAGCCTATTGTAGATATTTCACAATTACGAATGTATAAGGAAAAATCATTTGTATTTATGCAGGGCGACATACTTGATCGCGTGTTTTTTATCCACTCTGGTAAAGTGAAAATTCAAAAAACAGACCCAACCGGAAAAGAACAAATTGTTTCTGTACTTCAAGCTGGTGAAATGTTTCCTCATGCTGGATTTTTCCAAAAAGGTACCTTCCCAGCACATGCTGAAATACTTGAGACTGCACAATTGATCGTTACTCCAATCGCTGATTTCGAGAAAATTTTGATTCAGCATCCTGAATTATGTATTAAAATGTTTAAGGTTCTTGGAGAAAAAATTGTAGATCTTCAAAACAGATTAGAAGAACAAATTCTTCACGATACTTACGAACAAATTATTATGTTATTGCTCCGTTTATGTAAGTCAAATGGTGTAGTAATGAATGACACATATACTTTAACGACTCAGTTTACAAATCGGGAACTCGCCAATATGATTGGAACATCAAGAGAAACGATTAGTCGCACAATTAATCAATTAAAAAGAAGAAAATTAATTGCTGTTGATGAAAACGGTTGTTTCATTATTATTCCAGACAAATTAAAAGCAGAAATTTATGACCTCTACTAAAAACAAATTTTAAAAATGCTACCTCAATTAAAGAAGTAGCATTTTTGTACGATTCGTAAACTATATTGTAGAAAATAGGATACTTAATGCTTCTATCAAGTACCACAATACGTTCGGTAAGGACAGGATAATGGTTCAGGTAGCGCCGCATACTCCTCCTGTTCAGGTGAGTGCTCGTAAGGATTTGAAAGGACATTAAGAAGACGTTCCATCACGCTGTAATCTCCATGTTCTACAGCAGCTTCTAATGCTTCTTCTACCCTGTGATTCCGAGGGATTATCGCCGGATTGCTTTTTCGCATTAATATGTTTGAGGAAGCTTTCGATTCTTCCTGTCTACTTAGTCTTTCCTGCCACCGCTCATGCCACTCGGCAAACTCTGGCGTTCCAAACAAAGCCATGTCCTCCAGCTTATCAAAAGTTAACGCACGGAAGGTATTCGTATAGTCCGCATGATACTTCTGCATGATAGTAAGGAGATCTTCAATAAGGGATTTATCTTGTACTTCTTCGTTAAATATCCCTAATTTCGCTCTCATACCAGCAAGCCAGTTTGATTGATATAACTCATTAAAATTTAAAATTGCATTTTGAGCCATTTCCATTGATTTTGCATAATCACTATGCAATAGCGGTAATAACGTTTCAGCAAATCTTGCAAGATTCCATCCACCAATATACGGCTGATTTCCATAAGCATAACGCCCTTGAATATCAATGGAGCTGAATACTGTTTCCAGATCATAAGTATCCATGAAGGCGCAAGGACCGTAATCAATTGTTTCTCCGCTTATAGTCATATTATCAGTATTCATTACTCCGTGAATAAAACCAACTAGTTGCCATTTCGCAATCAAGGAAGCTTGACGCTTAATTACTTCCTCAAGCAAGAAAAGATAGCGATTTTCAGCTGCATCACCGCCTGGATAATGCCGATCTAATGTATAGTCAGCTAAAGTTTGAAGCTCTTCAACAGTCCCCCACTGAGCAGCATACTGAAAAGTGCCAACGCGCAGGTGACTTGCAGCCACACGAACGAGAATTGCACCAGGCAGTTCCGTTTCACGAATAATTGACTCCCCGGTTGTTACTACCGCTAGACTACGGGTCGTAGCAATACCAAGCGCATGCATTGCTTCACTAATAATATATTCACGTAACATTGGTCCTAATGCCGCTCGTCCATCTCCTCTGCGGGAGTATGGCGTACGGCCAGAACCTTTCAGATGAATATCAAACCTCTCATCTAAAGGCGTAATCTGCTCGCCAAGTAGCAAAGCCCTGCCGTCTCCTAACCTGTTAAAATGTCCAAATTGATGACCTGCATATGCTTGTGCAAGAGGAAACGCACCTTCAGGAATCCGATTTCCTGCCAGTACCGCTACCCCCTCGTCACTTTCTAGTTCTTTGGCATTCAATCCCAATGATGTTGCCAACGAATGATTGAGAATAGTCAATTTTGGTGAGCGAACAGGCGTTGGACTGCGACCCGAAAAAAACGATTTCGGTAGACGGGCATAACTGTTATCAAAGTTCCATCCTGCTTCTATTCTTTCTTTCTTCGTCATCGTATCACCGTCTCTTATCTTATCTTTTTATATCAAACAAAGTTTTTCTACACCAATGCAAAACAATCCCTTTTAATGTCTACTTCTACCATTTTATTATACCCTTTCTAGAGAAACTACCACAAACGACTAAAGGGATGGATAGATTTTAGGAAGTAGTCACCAAGTATTTGGACAATTACCACTATTGCTTCAGTTTCATTCAACATAGTAAGAAAATGGCGGAAAAAGAACAGATAAACCAGATGTTGCTCAGTGTCTGCCAAAATTCAAATAGTATTACTGCGAATTTTCTGCGTGAGGTATAAAAAAACAGCCATTCCATTGTGGAACGGTTGTATTCGTTATTCCATTAAAGCTACCTGTAGTTGAAGAACCTTAGTTTACAACTCATTATTTAACCAATTCAATAATTTAGGAATTGTATCTGCATAGCATCTAATCTCATTTATTGTTTCTATTACTTGGATAGTTCCCATCTTCTGTTCTTCTTCATCTGTACATTCAATCCATAAAGAACGTTTTAAATTGTATTCAAGCCATCCTAACTTGCCTAAAAAGCCATTTGCTAATACTTTTCTCCAGTCTGCTTGTAGTTCACCATATCTCTTTTTATATCCGCTTATAAAAGAGAAGAATCTTTGTTTATCAATATCCCCTTTTTCATTTTCAGACCAATAGATTGCCGTTTCAATTAAGTCTTGCATTGGATTTATATAACCAGCTGATTCCCAATCAATAAGAACTGCATTGTATTGGTTCCACATAACATTCTTAGAATCTAAATCCCTATGGCTAATAACCATATTTGATGAAAGAGACTCAGATGCACAAATTTCCTTCGAATTCCATTTACTAAGATTATCGAGATTTTCAAGGAATAACTTAACCCATTCTGAACTATTTTCTTTACCTCTTTGCAAATAATAATTCCAATTAATTAATTGTCCATTATCAAATCCAGTATTTGTTATGACTAACTCAGAAAAATCAACTTTATGTATTTCTGCAAGAATTGCACCTATTTTTCCGCAATGAATATTATTAATTTCATATGGTTTCAGACTTTCGCCTTCCATCCAATCAAACACAAGATAAAACTGATGGTCTACTTTTTGTAAAACATCTCCATTAATTTTTTTTGCTGGGAGAGTTGGAATGTTATTAGACAAGAAATTGGCTATTTTTTCTGAATTGATATAGTTTCGTATTGCCGTTGGTCTAAGCATTATTTGAGGATTTAAAAGTTTTATTGCATACTTTCCTGTCAAAGTAAATTAGTCCTCTTCTATTTAAATTTAAGTAAAGAATTATATTTTGATCCCACTGCAGCTCACTAGTTTAAATATCTTGTAATGTATTAATAGTTTATGGTATTCAGTATCCTTGAGATAGGCTGTTAATGCAAATACCCGTGATTCTGCATTTGAAAGTTCTTTTGTTAGATTTTTAATATCTTCTGACACTTTTATGAAAATGCAAAAACCCCGAATCGAGGACTTTTAAATATCCATGATTCGAGGAACAGTTCATTTTACAATATTTATATTTTATTAGATTAAATCATCTATCGCAAATGCACCTGGCAACAATTGTTCAACTGTTACTTCTTTTTCATCACCTTTTTGATTTGTCAATAATACTGGCATTTGCGGATCACAAAATTCTGCAATCACTTGTCTGCATGCTCCGCATGGCGAAATCGGTCCATCCGTATTACCCGTTACGACCAAATAACTAAAATCACGTTCTCCTTCAGACACTGCTTTAAAGATCGCTGTTCTTTCGGCACAATTACATAAACCATAAGATGCGTTTTCTATATTACAGCCTGTATAAATTTTGCCATCTTTCGTAACAAGGGCCGCTCCAACAGGAAACTTTGAATACGGAATATAAGCTTTGGATAACATTTTTGTAGCTTCTTCAATATATTTTTGTTTATTCATATCAATTCCTCCTCAAAGTAAATGTGATTATTAAGTATTAATCAGTGATAACAGTGTAGATTAATTTTGGGGCTTCCGCCTTTTCTGATATAGAGATATTTTCGTAAATTTTCGCTTTTACCTCTTCAACATCTTCGCGATTTGCATAAATCGTTACTAATGGCTCTCCTTCTTTAACAGCGTCACCAACTTTTTTACGTAACATTAAGCCAACAGCTAAGTCAATTTCATCTTCTTTCGTTGCTCGGCCTGCTCCTAGTAGCATCGCAGCAATACCAATTTCATCAGCAACAATGTTAGACACAACTCCTGAAGTTTTAGCTGGTACATCAATTACATATTTCGCTTGTGGTAATTTTTCCGGTTGATCAACAATTGAACTGTCTCCGCCTTGATTGTGTAAAAATTGTTTGAACTTCTCAATTGCTTTACCATTTTTCATAACTTCTTTTAACATTTCACGCGCTTCTTCTAGTGTATTTGCTTTTTTAGCAAGTACAACCATTTGGCTTCCTAATACAAGCACCAATTCTGTTAAGTCTTCTGGCCCTTCTCCTCTTAATGTGTCAATCGCCTCTTTCACTTCAAGGGAATTACCAATTGCAAATCCAAGAGGTTGTGACATATCAGAGATAACAGCCATTGTTTGACGTCCAACATTGTTTCCGATTCGCACCATTGCATGGGCTAATTCGATTGCATCTTCTTCTGTTTTCATAAATGCACCTGCACCTGTTTTCACGTCAAGGACAATTGCATCAGCACCAGCTGCAATTTTTTTACTCATAATGGAACTTGCGATTAATGGAATAGAGTTTACTGTTCCTGTCACGTCACGCAATGCATAAATCTTTTTATCAGCAGGTGTTAAATTTCCAGTTTGTCCAATGACTGCAACTTTATCACGGTTTACGATGTCGATAAATTGTTCTTTCGTAATTTCAACGTGGAATCCTTCTACAGCTTCTAATTTATCAATCGTTCCACCTGTATGTCCTAAACCGCGCCCAGACATTTTCGCAACTGGTACATCTAAAGCTGCCACTAACGGGCCTAAAACTAATGTTGTTGTATCACCAACACCGCCAGTTGAATGTTTATCTACTTTAACCCCTTCAATCTCTGATAAATCAATTGTTTCTCCAGATTCAACCATTGCCATCGTTAAGTCTGCACGCTCACGATCATTCATATCTTGGAAAAAGATAGCCATCGCAAGTGCGCTTACTTGATAATCAGGGATTGTTCCATCTGTATATCCTTTAATAAAAAATTGAATTTCTTCTGTTGTTAATTCTTTACCGTCACGTTTTTTCGCAATGATATCAACCATTCTCATCTTGATCACCAGTCCTTTTTATTTTTAATTATTAAAAATAAATCCTGTAAATAATAACGAGGTCTAGAATACCCATTAAGTACTTCATAAGATTCTCTCCCTACTCTTTGTATCCGCTTACATATATATTGATAAGAAAGTAATAGATACACTATTTCTTTACATTTCGTGTATCTATTGCTTTCAAACTCTTATAGATTAATAGTTATCTGAAGCGCCTTCTTTATCATTTAACACAATTGCAACGCTAGCACTTGCACCAATTCTAGAAGCACCTGCTTCAATCATCTTTTCTGCATCTTCACGTGTACGAACTCCCCCAGATGCTTTCACACCAACGTTTTCTCCAACAGTTTTGCGCATTAATGCAATATCTTCCGCAGTTGCCCCGCCAGTTGAGAATCCAGTTGAAGTTTTGACAAAATCAGTACCAGCTTTAACAGCTAATTGACATGCACGAACTTTTTCTTCATCCGTTAATAAGCAAGTTTCAATGATAACTTTTACAAGTGCTTTTCCTTTTGCAGCTTGTACAACTTCATAAATATCTTTTTCTACTAATTCATTATTTCCATCTTTTAGAGCACCAACATTGATTACCATATCTACTTCAGTAGCACCTTTTGCAATTACATCTTTTGTTTCAAATACTTTCGTCTCAGTTGTGTTTGCACCTAAAGGGAAACCAATAACTGTACAAACATCTACATCATGCCCTGCTAATTCTTCAGCTGCTAATTTCACCCATGTAGGATTAATACAAACAGAAGCGAAATTGTATTTTTTTGCCTCTTCTAAAACTTTCATAACGTCTTCTTTTTTAGTATCCGGTTTCAAAACTGTATGATCAATTAACTTTGCAATGTTCATTTTCTTCACTCCTCATATCTTTTAACAACTTCATTTTAACTCTCCCTTGAACAATTGTAAACATACTTTTGAAATTTTGTTCATATCTTTTTTAGTGAATTCTTTATTTAGACAAAAAAGAGAATCATTCTAAAAAGACAATAGAGAGCTGTCATCATAACAGCCCCCTTTTCATTTTCGATTTCAGTATAGAATATTTATTAAACTATAAATAGCAATATACATGAATTACGTTCCTTTTACGAAACTCTTTAAAGAGGATTATTCCATTAAAAAGAAGAATCTTAAACTGTAGTTTAAAATGGAAAACAAAGGTTGTGAACTCATTTGCTCAAATCTAAACCCTTTATACTAGCATTACTAATATGTATTATTTTGTCTGTGTTTGTCTTTCAAAAAAGGAAAGTAATTTTCCAGGAAGGTAACCCAATACCATTTGCTATAGCTATTTCAAAAATGATTGTCCATGATAAAGAAATGGTGGCAGTAGAACCAATAGATAATGAATATCCTTACTTAGTAAAACGAGGAAAAATGGAACCTTTCATTAATATGATGGAGAAAGATGGTTGGAATTTTGTAGAAAGAATAGAGACTACTAACGCTTTAGTTTTTGAAAAGGGAAATGAAACGAAAAGTATTCCTTATAAATACTATACGAGGTACTATACACTTATTTACTCATACTAAAAAAATCATGTATTCAAGAAAAAGGCTCCCTCAAAATACTACTTTTGAGGGAGCCTTCTATTTCTAATCTTTTTGATAATGTAACAATTCTTTTGCGGTATACTGATCTATAATTAACACATTCGCATATCCGCCTCTTAACGCACCATCAATTGCCTTTACTTTTCTAGATCCTCCAGCAACGAGAACAGAGCGTTTTTTTAATCGTAACTCTTCTAAATCAATTCCAATTGTACGCTGATTAATTTCTTCGCTACAAATGTTGCCGTCTCCATCAAAAAAGCGTGAACAAATGTCACCAACAGCTTGCTTTTTCAATAGATCCATTTCGTCCTTATCCAAATAACCTAATCGGAATAATAACGCTTCATCTCGAACAGTTCCGACAGTAAAAATTGCAATGTTCGCTTGTTTTCCCATTGCAATAATATGGTGGATATGTCTATCCTGTTCCACTAATTCCTTTGTCACTGCATTATCAAATATAACTGGGAGTGGTAAATTTCGCGGTGTCGTTTGAAAAGCATCTGCAAATAAAGCAATTGTCTCATTCGCATATGTATTTACACTTGAATGACTGATGCCCCCTTTTAATTGGACAACCTCCACTCCTTTTACATGCTGGGGTATAATTTTTCTGGCGATTTCATACATAGTCGTTCCCCAGCTCACACCAACAATATCACCATTTGCAACGGTCTTCTCCATATACTCAGCAGCAAACTTACTTATATACTCCGTAATGACCGTATATTCTGGTATTGGAGAAAATACGACATGTGCCTCTAACAAATTATATTTTTCTTTAAGTAAGTTTCCTACATTATCTAAATCAGCAAATGGATCAGCAATTTGAATTTGAACAAACCCTTTTTCTTTTGCATATTTTAACAATCTGGAAATAGTCGGCCTCGAAATGTTCAATTTATTTGCAATTTCTTGTTGACTATAATCGGATTGATAATATAACCTTGCGACTTCCACGCTCAATTGTTGTTTTTCTTTATCCATATTCGTTATTTCTATTCCCCTTCCTAACTTATTCTACCTTAATGGCATCATAACATTTCATGTTGTAAAATTCGACTATCTAAATGGGAAATTAAAACGGACTCTTCAATTGAAAAGTCCGTTTTTATAATATTAAACACCATGCTCAATTTGCTCCTTCTTCGCTTTATTCTTATGTCGTTTCCAATTCACCAGCTTCCTGACTGTTCCTAACATCCCTGTTGGAAGACCTAATAAAACGATGATGTACAATAAACCAAGAAAAATTGTCCATCGTTCAAATATTGGGTACTGCGCAGCAAGCTCTGACAAATAGTATTTCAACGATTCAATGATGCCTGCCCCTATGATCCCTCCTACTAATGTTCCAATGCCGCCGATTGTTGTCATTAATAAAGCATTTAGCGTCATGTCAATTGAGAAAACGGTCGTATTTACAAATCGAAGTGTAATAACAAATAGTGCACCGCTCACAGATGCTACAATTCCAGCTACAACACTCGCAATTACTTTATAATGGAGGATTTTATAACCAAGTGCCTCCACACGTTGTTCATTTTGCGAAATCGCTTTCAATACTTTTCCAATTGAAGATTTCGTAAACAGTTGTAGTGATAAAAAAATAATCAAAAGACTCATTAATGTAATATAGTAAAATGTGAAGCGGTCTCGAAATATATCAGGCACACGGAATGTAAAACCATCTCCCCCATGCGTGACGGTTCTCCACTTTTCAGCGAGCACAAAGAATAGTTGAGAAATCGCAAGTGTTAGCATCGCATAAAAGTGACTTTTTAATCGTAAGGAAAGCATACCAATCATATAACTAATAACTGCTGATAAAACGACTGCTACTATAATCCCTATTAAAAAAGTTGATATGGATGCTTCTTGTCGATCGAATAAGAGTGCGACACAATAAGCACCAATCCCGAAGAACATACAGTGTCCAAACGAAACGATTCCCGTATAACCTAATAAAATATCAAAACTCATTGCAAAGATTGCGAAGATGAAAATTTGTGTAAACAAGATTAACATGCTCCTTGAATCGTTTAAGAAAGGAAATATGATAAAAAAGAAAAGAACTGCACCTCCAAAATACAAACTAATTCGATTAGATAATGTGCTCATAACAATCTCACCCCTTTTCACCAACAATTCCTGTCGGCTTAACTAATAAGATAAATAACAGCATTAACATGTTTATCGCAAGTGATAAATCTGGCACATAATACGCTGTAAAAGCTCCTGCCAAGCCAACAATTAATGATGCGATTACCGAGCCTTGCACACTACCTAATCCGCCAATGATTACAACGATAAAAGCTAAAATAGCATACTGCATTCCCATTTCAGCAAAAATAACTCCTGAATAAGGTGCAAGAAGAAACCCACCTAACGCCGCCATTCCGGCTCCTAATAAAAACACGAAAGAAAAGATAGCCTTCACATTAATTCCAAGTGCTTGCACCATTTCTTTATCCATTACACCCGCACGAATCATAAGTCCAATTTTTGTCTTCCGAAGTAACAATACAAATCCGACGTAAACGAATAAACCAATTACAATAACAAATAAGCGATACTTGATTAATATAATCCCATCAAATGTAAAACTTCCTTGTAACCAATTCGGTAATTTAGCTCCAATCGGATTTGGTCCCCAAAATATTTTTATACACTCACTAAGCACAAGCATGCCACCAAGTGTAACTAATAGCTGTCGAACATGATTTCCATAAACAGGACGAATGAGAAACCTTTCTAATAGCAGGCCAAGAAACATGCCAATCACAATAGCACCAAATAATGCAAACATGTAATTGTCTGTTACTTGAAACAACCACACCCCAGTAAAAGCGCCCCACGCAAATAACCCACCATGAGCGAAATTAAGAACGTCCATCAAACCGAAAATAAGTGTTAAGCCAGATGCTAATAAAAAAATAAGTACACCTGTCGAAACACCATTTACAAATAAATTCACTAACACATCCATATCTTTCACCTCACCCATATAAAGGTTAAGAAATCCCTAAATACTTATGGCACGTTTCCTTATTTCCCTTCAGCTCACTCATCGGGCCATTATGCACAATCTTCCCATTATCCATAATGTAAAAATAATCACCAATTTGACTGGCCATCATAAAGTTTTGTTCAACAAGTAAAACAGTTGTTTTTTCCTTCATTTTCAAAATTGAGATCATCAACTTCTCGATCATAATTGGTGATAAACCTTTACTAGGCTCATCAATAAGCAGTAGACCTTCGCTATTAATATAAGCCCTTGCAATAGCAAGCATTTGCTTTTGCCCTCCACTTAATAATCCACTCTTTTTCTGCCAAAATTGTTTTAAGTCAGGAAAAAGATTCAGCATCCATTCCACTTTTTCATCTGTTTCTTCATTTTTTTTCGTTTGCGCAAGAGCGAATGTTTCTTCAACCGTTAAATCGGAAAATATCCCTTGATTTTCCGGTACATACCCCATACCTTTTCGAGAAATTACATGTGTTGATAGCCCATTTACTTTCTCACCACCAAAATAAACAGCTCCGTTAGAAATTGTATAAAATCCCATTATTGAGCGCAGCGTTGTTGTTTTCCCTGCTCCGTTTCTTCCAAATAAGACTGTAATTGTCCCTTTCTCTACTTCAAAAGAAACACCTTGTAAAATATGAAACTGATCTAAATACGTTTCGATATTATCCACTTTTAATAGTGTCACTGTATAATCCCCCTAAATAGGCAGTTTGCACACGCTCATCCTTCATAATCTCTTCTGGTAATCCTTCAGCTAATAACTCTCCCTGAAATAACACAACGAGATGATCAGATAATTGAAGAACCATATCCATTTTGTGCTCAATTAATACAATTGTTTTTTCACGATCATTTTTTATATTTTCAATCACTTGTAGAATTGCGGGAACTTCTTCAATAGAAATACCAGCTGTCGGTTCATCTAACAACAACAGGTCAGTTTTTAGTGCTAAAAGCATTGCAAGTTCCAATTTTCGCTTTTCCCCATGGGCTAAATCTTTTGCAAGTACTTCTTCCTTTTCATTCAGCAATACATCCTCGAGTAAATGACGCGCTTCTTCTTGTTGCTGCTTATATCGTGGTAATCGCGGAAAGAAACTATAGTAATCTTTCGCATAAGACTGTACACCGAGCCGAACATTTTCAAGAACCGTTAATTCTGGAAAAATGTTCGTAAGCTGAAAAGAACGTCCCATGCCAAGACGTGTTCGCTCTGGAACCGTTCGTTTTGTAATGTCACGTTCCTTAAAATAAATCTCCCCTTTTGTTGGAGAAAGTTGACCACTTAACAAATTAAAAAGGGTCGTTTTCCCTGCTCCATTTGGCCCGATAATGGAAATAAACTTTCCTTTTTGTATTATCAAATTTACATCTTTTATAACATGATGCTCTCCAAATGAAACTGACAGGTTGCGAGTCTCTAACAATTTCTCCACACTATGTCCTCCTCACAAAGGATTCCTTTATAAAGTGAAATTTTATCAGCGGTGGTTTTATTCACAACTTAAACTATACTAGTTGTTATTTCCTCTTTATCTATCCGTAAATCTTACGTAAGTTAAGAAGTTATCCATCCCTTTATATAGGAATGGATAACTATCATCCAATAGTCTTTATACTCAATTGACTCTACTAGATAATTTGTATACCTTTATTTTTCTAATTATTCTGATTATTTATTGCGAATTGGCGGTTCTGTTTCTGACATTTTTAATTCCCTCTCTAAAACTGGGACTGGATAATCAATCCCATCTTGTTTTTTCAATGTAATGGAATAAAGCGTTTGCAAAGCTTGATGATCTTGCGCACGGAATTTCATTGTTCCTTTTGGTGTTTCAAATTCCATTCCTTCCATTTTCTTAATGAGCGTATCAGCATCCGTATCACCTTTTGTTTTCTTTAAGGCCTCAACGACTGAAATAGCAGCTGACATCCCCCCAGCTGTAAACAAGTCTGGAACAGCACCGTTAAATCGCTTTTTATGTTCTTCTACTAACCAATCATTCACTTTATTTTTTGGAAGCGTATTATAATACACTGAAAATCCTTGCATGCCAACTAACGCATTCATTGTTTTTAACGCTGCAATATCAGGTGCACCCGTTGAAATTTTAATGCCTTGCTGCTCAACATTCATATCTTTTAATTGCTTCCACGGCGAATTTGCGCCTGCCCAAACAATAAATAAATAATCTGGTTTGGAGCTTATAATATTTTGGATATTTGCTGTAAAATCAGTAGAATTCGCATCAGCATATTGCTCATTTACAATGTTTGCGCCTAACTTCTTTGCTGCATCTTTAAATGCTGCAATCCCTTCTCTTCCGAATGCATTGTCTTGAGCTAGGGTCGCAATTTTTACATCTTTCTTGGCAATTGATGCTGCACCAGCAATTGCATCTTGAGATGAATTTCGTCCTGTTCTAAAAATATATTTATTCCAGTTCTTCCCTGTAATACTATCTGCTACAGCAGGCTCAACAACCATTATTTTTTTATATTCTTCAGCCAATGGTAAAACTGCTAACGTATCACTTGAACTAGATGAACCAACTAAAAAATCTACTTTATCTTCTTCTAATAGTTTCGTAGCCTTCTTAACAGCTACATCTGCTTTTGTTTCCGTATCTTCTACAACAAACTTAATCTTTTTCCCTTCTACTTTTCCTGTTCCACCTGTTGCATAATCAAGACCAAGCTCAAATCCATTTACTGTTTGTTTACCATACGATTCAAGCGGGCCAGTTAACGAAGCAAGTACACCTACCTTAACTGTTTCCTCATTACTTGTACTTGTTTTCTTTCCAGAGCACCCAGCTGATACAAGCAGTGATCCAAGTATACAACCCGTACACACCATCTTTAGCCACTTACGTCTTTTCACTGACATCATAATTCCTCCCCTATCATTTACCTTCCTAGAGAATTGAATACACTGAAGCGAAACACCCGTAATCATGACATTTATCAACCGCTACGATGAAACAAAATTTCTTGAAGTATCTCTAACTTCTCCAACCATTCCCAAATCCCTTCCAGTTCATTTATAAATATTCACTAAGAAAAAGTTTATATCTTAAATAAAAAAGGGAATGACTAAAAAATAAGTCATTCCCTCTTTATTAAAATATTCATCTAAAAACAACCGTACACAAACTTTACAATTCAACTTGTTCCAAAATTTCTAGCTCTTTCTTCAGTTTCGCCTTATCTAAGTTCTCTCCAATAATGACAAGGTTTGTAGGGAACCCAAAATCCTGTTCCAATAAAGATGGAACACCATATGAATATTGCAGCAAAGTTGGGTATTTATCGCCATGAAATTTCACAAATCCTTTTACACGATAAATTCCCTCAGGTAAATTAGAAAGCCATTCGTACAATTTGCCCTGATCAATTGATTTTGTAAATGGATAGGTCATCGTTTGAATATGTAAATGCTGTTTCACATGTAACTTTTCATGATTTTGATTACTAGCGAGTTTTACATCTTCGAAATCCTCTAAAGATATATTACAATACTGCGTTTCGTATAATTTTGCATGTTTATTTATTAACGCTACTTCCTCAACAATCTGTTTCTTCTCTTCGCCCTTAAGCAAATCTGATTTATTGATCAAAATATGACTTCCATATTTCATTTGTTCGTTTAGAAGTTGTTGTATGCTTTTACTTAATGTTTCCCGATTTAACCACCTAATTGCATCTAATACAACAATAATGGACTTCACTTCAATATAAGGAGCTAAAATAGGCGAAAGACAAGCGTCTAATACTTCAATCGGATGAGCCACTCCAGTTGTTTCTATATAAACTACATCCGGTCTTTCCTCTTGATATAAAGAATGTAACTGAATTTCTAATTCATCTTTCATCGTGCAGCAAATACAGCCTTTTAAAAGTTCTCTTAAAATATTTTCGCGTCCTACAATATCTGTATCTACGGAGTATTCACCGATTTCGTTCATTAGTACTGCTACTTTTCGATTTTTCTTCTTTTCCGCTAATAGAAGATTTTGAAGCAGCGTTGATTTCCCGCTCCCTAAAAATCCACCTAAAATATGAATTTCTACTTTGTTCATATGATCAACCATCCATTTCCATGTTTCTTACTATATAAATCCAAATTTTAAAAACGACAGGCCGTTTTTAATAAAACGGCCTGTTTACTATAAATCATTGAATTTCCTTACTTATTGCACGTCATATCCTTGATCTTCAATAGCTTCTTTCATTTTTTCTACATCTACTTTTGCTTCATCATATTCAACATTTACAGTTCCTTCTTGCAAGTTTACTTCTACTTGTTGTACTCCTGCTAACTCTGAAAGTGCATTTGTTACTGCCATTTTGCAATGATTACATGTCATTCCTTGTACGTTTAATGTAGTAGTCATATTAAATTCCTCCATATTTATATTTTAACGCGTTTCAAGCGAAGTGCGTTCGTCACAACCGATACAGAGCTAAATGCCATCGCTGCTCCGGCTACCCAAGGCTCTAATAATCCAAATACCGCCACAGGAATACCGATTGCGTTATAGAATAAAGCCCAAAACAAGTTTTGACGAATATTTTTCATCGTCTTACGACTTAACTCAATTGCTTTTGGTATATGTGATAAGTCACCGCCAACTAACGTAACATCTGCAGTTTCAATCGCTACATCTGCACCTGTTCCAATTGCCATACCAATATCAGATTTTGCAAGAGCTGGTGCATCATTAATACCATCACCTACCATTGCTACTCTCTTTCCTTGTTTTTGTAAATCCTCTACAATTTTCGCCTTATCCTCTGGCAATACTTCCGCAAATACATGATCAATATGAACTTGCTTTGCAATCGCCTCAGCAGTACGTTTATTATCACCTGTTACCATGTATACTTCAATTCCCATTTGTTTAAGGGTTTGGATTGCCGTCTTTGAACTTTCTTTTACTGTGTCAGCAACAGCGATGATTCCAGCAAGTTCCCCATCAATTGCGACAAGCATCGCTGTTTTACCTTGAAGCTCTAGTTCTTTCATCATTTCTTCATGCTGTGAAATTTCTACTAATTGTTCATTCATCAACTTGCGCGTTCCCACAAGAACTTTTTTGTCTTCAATGTTTGCTTCAATGCCGTGTCCTGGAATGGCTGAAAAATGCTGCAGCTCTTTTAATTCTATCTTATTTTGTTTCCCATACTCAACTATTGCATGAGCTAATGGATGTTCGGAAGCACTTTCAGCTGAAATCGCATAATGGACCATGCCATCTTGAAATTGTAACACGTCAGTAACTTCTGGTTTCCCTTTTGTTACTGTTCCTGTTTTATCCAACAACACTGCATTGATTTTATGCGTCCCTTCTAGGTATTCACCTCCTTTAAAGAGAATACCCTTCTCTGCTCCTTTTCCCGTACCAACCATAATCGAAGTTGGTGTAGCCAGACCTAACGCACACGGACATGCAATAACAAGAATCGCAATTCCTACTTCCAATGCTTTTGGTAAATCTCCTGATGTTATAAAGAAATACCATACAATAAAGGCAACCACAGCGATCGCTACAACAATAGGAACAAAAATACCTGAAATGATATCAGCTAATCTTTGAATAGGTGCTTTAGATCCTTGCGCTTCTTCAACAATTTTAATAATGCCGGCCAATGCTGTGTCCTTTCCAACCTTTTCAGCTTGAATCGTCAGCAGTCCGTTAGCATTAATAGTTGCTCCAATAACAGGATCTCCTTCTTTTTTATCTACTGGAATAGACTCTCCAGTAATCATAGATTCATCGACAGAAGATATCCCCGAAATGACAATACCATCTACGGGTATTTTCTCCCCTGGCTTTACAATAATCCTATCTCCAATCACGACATTTTCAAGCGGTACTCTTACTTCTTCACCATTCCGCACAACAAGCGCATCTTTCGCCTGTAAACTAAGCAATTTAGAAATTGCTTCAGTTGTCCGTCCTTTTGCCATTGTTTCAAAATACTTCCCGACCAAAATTAACGTAATTAACACTGCACTTGTTTCAAAATATAGATCAGGCACATATTCATGATTCCCTACTGTTTTCAATGTTTCATATAGACTGTAGAAATAAGCTGCTGATGTTCCTAAGGCAACTAACACGTCCATATTGGCACTTTTATTTCGAAGCGCACGATAAGCACCTACATAGAAGTGTCCTCCAATATAAAATTGAACAGGTGTTGCTAATAAAAGTTGAAACCACGGATTCATAAGAATATGCGGCATTGGTAACCCTGTATCAAACGGCATATGTCCAAACATTGTATAAAGTAACGGTAAGGACAAAAGAATCGAAATAATCAATTGACGCTTTTTCGTCTTAATTATTTCTTCTTTTCTATTTGAATGCTTTTCATTCTCGTTGCGTATTTGCGCCTTATATCCAATTTTCTTTATCTTTTCGACAATACTTTCTGTTGAAACTAAACCTTCATTGTATTCGACAACAGCGCTATTGGTAGCTAAATTAACAGTAGCCTGTGAAACGCCTTCCATTTTATTTAATACTTTTTCAATTCGAGTGGTACAAGCTGCACATGTCATCCCTTCAATATCAAGAGTAACTTTTTCTGCGGATACGATATACCCCAATTTTTCAATTTTTACTTTTATATTAGAGATTTCTTGCTGAGACGGATCATATTTAATACTTGCCTTTTCCATCGCTAAGTTTACGTTAGCTTCTACCCCATCCATTTTATTTAGTACTTTTTCAATTCGAGTGGCGCATGCTGCACATGTCATTCCTGTTACTCCAAGAGTAACATGTTTTTGACTCTCCATTGTATACCCCTCCTATTTTGAAAACTGCTTAATTACATTCATTAATTCTTGAATCGATTCGTCTCCATTTCCCTCATGAATTGCCTTTGCAACGCAATGCTTTGTATGACGCTCCAACAAAGAAAAACCGACCTTATTTAACGCTGCATTAATCGCTGAAATTTGAATTAAAACATCAACACAGTAGCGGTTATCTTCAACCATCTTTTGTACACCACGTACTTGCCCTTCAATACGTTTTAAACGTTTTATCACACTTTGAATTTCCTCTTCAGTTCGAGGAACCATTTTTTTATCTATATGATTTCCTTCGCAATGATCCATTACTATCACCTCATGTATTGGAATTATCAATCTTTCTATACATTATACGGGTAGGGGGTATAAAAAAACAACTGTTTAAATGCCTATTTTTTGAAATTTTTTCAAAGAAAATGTATATAAAGTGAAACTTTAATCAGTGGGGGTTTTCTTCATCCTCCACTGATTATTAGTTGAACCAATCGGGCTTCGCTTTCATCTATATTCTGCTTTAGAAGGCATGTTCTCCGGATTGATGGCAGGTATGATGGGGGCTATGATGACGAAAATGTTAAATGCGCAACAAGCACACAGTATACTTCTCACTAGCATCTTGCTCACAATTACTATTACTACGTCATGTATTATTCAATTCCTATCAGAAACTTATTCTTCTTATATTCACCGCCGATTTCTATTTTTTCTTTCAGTTAGCATCGGAATTCTTCTAACCGTTTTCATAACATTCCCAGAGCATACTTCACCAAATTCTTCACAACATGAGCAACATATACATAAACAATAGTACTTACAAACGATTAACGCTCCTTTTTACTTCTCCATAATTTCTTGATAATCATCTATTATACTTAGGGCGTTAATCGTATATTAGAAAGGAAACTAAACATTTGCAGAAATTTCTAATCAACAGTTTAGCTATTACATCCCTCTTGAGATTCTAAAGATCAAATCATATATATTTCACAAAACCCTCAAACTCCAGCTGAAATAGTATTTGCTAGGACTAAGACAAATGTATTTCTTACTACTAATAAAGAGAAAACATGGAAACAAATTAATAAAGGGGCTGACCTCAAAAGGCACCTTTTATCTTAATACATGCAAACGTTCATGGCAGAACACTCTATTCTTTCATTCTTCCTAAATATTTGATTCATCATTATATACATAAATAATCTAACACTTTTTTTCCTAATGTAATATAATTTGCACAAAGGAAAAATTTATGTTCAAATAAAAGAAATATAATTTACGTATTTGTATTAAGAAAATAGAACAAATTGCATCAAGTTAACGAGCAAAAGGGGAAACAAAACATGACAGAAAACACAAAAGAACGAGAACACCTTCCGCCAAATAATAGGACGATGCAATCGGCACAATTAGCTTTAAGCGGGGAAACAAAAGGATTGAAACGATTATTACCTTTTTTAGGCCCTGCTTTCATCGCTTCTGTTGCTTATATTGATCCAGGGAATTTCGCCACAAATATTGCAGCAGGATCCCAGTACGGTTATTTACTACTTTGGGTTATCCTTGTTTCAAATTTAATGGCCGTGTTAATTCAATCTTTATCAGCAAAATTAGGAATTGCTACTGGAAAAAACCTTCCCGAAGTTGCTCGGGAACATTTTCCAAAACCTGTTTCCGTCGGTTTATGGATACAAGGGGAATTAGTAATTATGGCAACAGACCTTGCTGAGTTTATCGGTGCTGCTTTAGGATTAAATTTATTATTTAATATTCCATTGCTACCCGCTGCACTCATTACAGCAGTAGGATCATTCATTATTCTAGAATTTCAACGCAGAGGATTTCGTCCACTAGAAGCAGTCATTACTGGGATGGTCTTTATCGTCGTTATTGCCTTTGGTGTCCAAGTCTTTTACGCAAAGCCAGAACTAAGTCCTCTTCTATCAGGACTTTTCGTTCCTCACTTTCAAGGTGTGAATAGTATTTTACTGGCGGCAGGAATTTTAGGCGCAACTGTAATGCCACATGCAATTTATTTACATTCTGCTTTAACACAGAGGCGTGTTGTAGGAACGACAGAGGCAGAGCGAAAGCAAATTTTCCGATTTGAGTTTATCGATATTGTAATCGCAATGGGCATTGCTGGAGCAATTAACGCAAGTATGTTAATTGTAGCAGCTTCCCTATTCTTCAAAAACGGACTACATGTTGAAGATTTAGATGTCGCTTTTCATCAATTTGGGCATTTAGTCGGACCTGCATCAGCAGCTCTTTTCGGAATTGGTTTACTAGCTGCCGGTTTATCAAGTTCTTCCGTTGGTACGATGTCCGGTGATATTATTATGCAAGGATTTATCCGTATGCACATTCCTTTATATGTGCGACGATTTATTACAATGGTTCCACCTCTTGTTATTATCGCTTTAGGTGTGAATCCAACTCATGCGCTCGTAATGAGTCAAGTCGTTTTATCATTTGGGATTGCATTTGCCTTAATTCCCCTCATTGTCTTTACAAGTAAAAAGAGCATTATGGGTGGTCTTGTCAATCATCGCTTTACAACAGCTCTTGCATCGATAATTGCCGCATTAATTATCGCTTTAAATATATTTTTGTTGTATCAAACATTTGCTGGTTAAAAAAGAGAATACCCTACAAATATAAAATATTAGATTTGTAGGGTATTCTCTTTTTATTTTGCTATTTATCGTTTCCTGTTAACGATCATGTTTTAGATTTTTATTCTTAATCTCGTAAAATATACCTTTCAGGTTTTCTCCATTAATACCAAATTACACCAAACGAATCTCTGCTATTGGGTAATATGCTCTAATAATACTCAAATAATCTCTTCCTTGATCAGCAAGATGCTTACTTCCCCACCTACTAAAATATCCAATAGGACAATCCCTTATTCTATTACAATACGGAATTAACACCGGTTCGATACTGTAAGGATTGGCAATATACTGGTTCAATACCTCATCAACGATATCATCTATTTCCACAAAAGTATTTTTGCCATGATTATAAGATTGATCAAATTGAGCAGAGCTACTAATTGTAAATCCTCTTACAAAATAATGCTCTCTATATATACGATTCAATACAAAAGATGTCATACAAACGATGTTAGCCTTAATAGCCTCTTTTGGCCACGTGGGATAAATTTCAGAAGCGGCTACATTTTTTATATAATCTTTAAATGTCACCCTATATCTCGGAGCTTTTGCGTGAGGATTACCATCATGTACTATAATAAACTCCGGTATTTGGACATTGCTGTAGAAATTTGAAGGAACCCAACTAGGACTATAATACTGCGGGTAAAGTTGCCGTTCTATATATTGTTCAGTTAATTTATGCTTAGGTATATCAATAATTTTTATAGATTGAGGCTCTACTGCCCGAATGATAGGAGTAAGTTCGACTTTTTGTTTTGCTGTAGTATCCGCAAAAATTTGTACACCTCGAATTACTTTAACTCCATAATTAGGAGCTTCAATAGCTAGAATATACTCAAAATAAGGTTTTGGTCCTAAAGGATCTGAAGCATATTCTTTAGGGGGAGCTGGTAATGAAACGACATTAGTTTGACCAATCTCATTCGTTTGAAGTGTGGCAATAATATGTTCGTTTCCCCCTTGCTTACGAATGGATACTTTCGCTCCCTTAATCGGCTTTTCTGTATTTATTTCATAAACGGATACAATCAACTTCCCTGTCGAAGCACGAGACAAATATTCTCTCCTTAAAAAGCACGGATCATACGGATCATATCCAATCAATACAATCCCTCCTTCCTAAACAACTATTTTAATTGATCAACCCCTATCACACATTTAATAATATCAGTAATGAATAAAAGGATAATAATAATTCCCATAATAAGGATATGATATTTTTTGATATATTGATGTATCCGGTATAAATGGTGTAGGAGATGAATGTATAGACGATGAGTTTGTAAACAAATAAGGACTCTGTTGATTTTCATTTTCATTTTCATATGTCCCATTCGGCATCGAACTGTCGGTTACGTTAGGTAAAGAAGTTCGTGACTCCCTTATAGAAAATTGCAATTCCTCAAGAACTCTCCATAATTCTTTCCTTACCACTCCTGTAACAGTAAAGCTCTTAATTTTCTGAAATTCTTTCACTGATTTCTCAGTTCCCAGTCCAAAAACCCCATCGACCTCTCCTGCATAAAATCCAAATCTTTTTAACAGAACTTGCAATATTTTAACACTTTCTCCACTGCTACCTGCTTGCAGAATTGGAAAAGTTCCTGGAAGATTTATCACATATACATATATATCAGTAATTTTATTCCAAGCTAGTTCATCTACAATTCCATTTTCAGCAAGTTTAAAATTTTTCTGAAAGCTTTTTACTGCTTGTATTGTATTCATGTCGAATATTCCATTTATATTTATTTCTGGAATATATTTGTATTTTTTTCTTATGTGATATAAATACATTTGGATTGTGCGAACAGCTTCTTTTTCATCTCCCTCTTTTAAATTAAATCCAGGGAACGGCTTAATAACTTGTATAAATTCAGCTAAACGAATTTCCACATCCTTGTAATAATATTTCAAAATTTCCATATAATTCTTCCCTTGCTCTGCCAGACATGCAGTTCCCCACTGATATAGCATTCCCGGTTGACTCCCATACGGACATGGATTCTTCTTACCAGCACGATATTGTGCAAAAAGCGGTTCAACTTTTCCAGGTTTCGCAATATAGTGTTTAAATATTTCGTCTACTACATTATCCGTTTCTTCAAAAGTATTCCTACCGTGAGTATATTTATGATCAAACTGTGTGATACCTGTAATCGTAAATCCTTTCGCTTCATAATATTCTGTATATATACGGTTTAACGTAAAAGACATCACACAAAGAGCATTAGCTAGAAGTGCTTCCTTTCCCCACGAAGGATACACTTCAGAAGCAAGCACATTTTTTATATACTCCTTAAATTTCACCTTGTATCTTGGCGCGGGAGCATTAGGATGCCCATCATGAACAATAACAAATTCAGGTATAAAAACATCATAACTACCAGTTGGTCTTGTAGAATGCGCTTGCGGCTGTTGTATCTGCTGTGGATATTGCCCAATTAATGTATGTTCAGGAATATCGATTACTCCCACCGACTGCCGCTCTCCCGTCTCACTAACAGGTATCAATTCCATTGTTTGTTTCGCCGTAACATCCGCAAAAATTTGTGTACCACGAACTATTATAGGTACATAACCAGCCGCTTCAATTGCTATCGTATATTCAAAGTACGGCTTAGGACCTAAAGGGTCTAAGGTATGTTCTTTAGAAGGTGCTGGTAAAGCAACCGTAGAAGTCTCACCTAATTCATCAGTATTTATTGTAATAACATTATTTTGTCTCGCAATTTGTCCTTCTTCTGTCATTTCATAAATTGAGATTTTGGCATCCTTAATAGGCTTTTCTGTATCCTTTTCATATATTTTTGCAAAGAATTTACCGCTCGGTTGTCGATACAATGGTTCATGAATATCATTCATATCGCTAGGTCTACTCACAGATTTTATATCGCCATAAACTCCTTCTATAAAGGAGTCTATTATACTGTTCTCTGAAGAAACTTGATTAGACTTATAACTTGTCAATTTTACTCTCTCCTTTCACAAATTTCATTTTCTTTATAAATATTTACTTAAACACACCTCTTCTAGTACATGAACAAAACAAATAAGAGCCTTTATCCAAAATACTATGCTCAAGTGTATTTTAAGTGAATCGTCAAAATGCCTATTTTTATACAAAAAATCTCCTATTATATCTCTTTTGCCACATATACTGTATAGTTTTTAATGCAAAGAAATGTAGACAACTATAGATAGCACCAAATCGCCATCACACTAAACAGTTGAACTCTCTCCAAAACACAATACATAAATATATACATTTAGACAGCAATCCCTTATTTACAAAATCGAAAAGAATCATACACATTTTTATTAGAAGAAAAGATAAACTCATTCAATATTCCACATTAGTTCCAACATATAACAAAAGAAAAAGATAGATAAAAACAGATGAATTCTGTTTTATCTATCTTTTTTGTACTACACGTGACCTCTTTTACAATAACAACTAATCTATCCTTGAATATCAGTGTTCTCGTGATTACATTCTTTTACTGACTTTATAGCATGTCCATTTTCATCTGTACACCAAGATTGTGATTGAAATGCCAAGAATATTCCTATCCATTTCTTTTCTTCTTCAAAGTAAATCAAAATGCCTCCGTCTTGCCAAATTCCATCATCGCTTTTCCATCTTCCAACATTACCTTGATTCATATGAATATCGTGTATACCGTTACCTGGAGAAAAGTGAAAGTACTTATCCGCCTCTGAAACTGGGCCCCACCTTTCTCCGAAAGCATATACCACTGCATCCTTCTCTTGTGCTTGACCTATATAATGTTGAATTTTTTCGTTTAAATCATTATTTTCGCCTTCGATCTCAGCAGGAAGAGGAATCATTTTTTTGGGATTAAATAATCCTCCCCTTATATAATCTAAAGCTATATTCTGATTTTCCTTTGTTATACGAGTATATCCATATTCTAAAGTTGGTAATATCTTGATATTTTGTGATTTAAAATCCTCGCTTACGAAATATAATACCTCTGATGGTTCTTGTTTTGATGCAATGTTAATTGCTATACGATAGTCAACTTCTTTTTCCCCTTTAATATGAACTTCATAATGGGGATTTGATGAAGTTCCCATTTTTGTATCAAATACTCTTCCTTTTAAAACCCCATATCCTTTTCTTAAAGACATTTCTATAACCTCCTGTTTAATAAATTATTTTAAGAACAATTATATTATTGTTTAAAATTTCTTATTTAATGTTTTCAGAAGAAGAAATTTTAAAAGATCATTGACTAGTCAGTTTAAAAAAGTACTAATATTAGCATTCACTTTCTTTCAAAAGGAAATCCAATGGGGGAAAATTTAGTATTATACACTCTAATCATAAAATTAAAACAAAAATTCGCATGATGTAGTTGAATTCACTAAACTAAAATAGTTTTAAAATTCTCATTACAATGCAAAACTGTTACATCACACTAAAAATATATTTATTCTAGTTAGTTTAGCCCATTCGATAATCTTAAATGCAAGATTTTCCCCTTTCCTTTTCTATTTTGAAGAAGTGCATAAAAAAACACAGCTTTATTAAAAATAAAGATTGAAATTTAATTTAGAAAGGAGAGTTCTATGTCTCAATTATTAGACGCTCATACAATACAAAATGGGACAAGATTCCTTATTTATCCGCAAAATAAAAAATTAGATGGATTTGCACAACCAGAAATAGTTTATCTTAACGCAACACCAGGTTCAATTAAAGCTGGTCCAGAAGATGATAAGATGTATGTAATCGATGCTAAGGACAAAAGGGAATACAGATTTGCAAATGAAGGTCCTCCTTACAAAGGTCCTCGTTTTCCACCTGTAAAACCTGATGCACAGGGGCATTTTGATTACATTAGTCCTAATGATCGTGCATTTTCCTCAATGACCATGTTTGCTACGGTTAGACGTGTCTTAGATATCTGGGAAGATTACTTTGGACACCCTATTCAGTGGTTTTTCCATAGAGACTTCCCTAAACTTGAGCTCATTCCACGAGTAGAATGGGATAATGCTCACTCTGGAAATGGGTTTCTAGAATTTGGCTTCGGACGTAACCCTGATGGTAGCATTGATCACAGTAACCCATATTGTGAAAATTTTGATGTACTGGCTCATGAAACTGGACATACAATTAAAAACTCTGTAATTGGGTGGCCACGTACAAGTCAAGAAACTGAGGAATATCATGGACACCATGAGGCGTTTGGGGACATAGTTGCAATTACCTCCTCAATGCATTTTGATTCGGTACTTAATCATCTACTTAAGAACACAAAAGGAAACTTATTCTCTGTTAACGAGCTATCACGTGTGGGAGAATTAAGTAAAGCACGTGAAATCCGAAAAGCTTTTAATAATAAGAAAATGTCTGATGTTGGTAGAGAGGCACATGATTTATCTGAACCATTTACTGGTGGGGCTTTTGATGTTTTGGTGGAAATCTTCCAAAATAACTTGATTGAAAGAGGACTTATTTCACAAGATTTAGGAAAACATGCCTATGATGCTCACTTTGAAGAAGTACCAGATGTTCAAAGAGAATTTGAACATCGTTATCAAGGAAAAGAAACTGATTTCAAAAATGCTTTACTTGATGCACGTGACTATTTTGGTAAACTAATGGCTGGAGCTTGGAACAAGACATCTCCTGAAGGTTTGCGATATTGGAAGGTCGTAAACAGTATGATTGATGCAGATCAGGAATTAAGCAACGGAAAATATAAACAAACAATTCGTAGCTGCTTTGATTGGCGAGAAATCACTGAAACTGCAATTGACCGACCACTTCTGAAAACACACATAGTTGATGAGTTAATAACTTTATCAGTTGCTAACGAAATGGGGTCTCAAGACATTTTACGTAGTTAACGTTCTAAAAATTAGTGAGAGGTTGGAGACCTTATCAGTAGGAACTGGTAGGGTCTCCTTTGTTTAATAAAATCTGCACTTATGTAAAAACGAAAAATAGCCCCTTTTTCGTTTTACAGTTTCTTGTTAGCAATTATGCTTTGAATTTTTACTCTATAGGCAAAAGAACCTTTGTACAATACCGAAGATTCTTTTGCCTATGATACTAATACACACAAACCATACAATTATGAATTTATTATTTTTTTACTTGGAGAAATGACATCCCCTGTCGGTACATCCCTTCCAGCTTCTATACGATTTCCCCCTTTTGGCATAGATGGTCCGTCTATATCACGAAAATATAACGGTAATCCTTCAGAAAGAAACATACTCGTCTTAGATGGATCTTGCCGTTGATGATGTATGTGTAAATGTGGTTCACTAGAATTTCCAGAGTTGCCAACTCGAGCAATTACTGTTCCTTCCTCTATGTGTTGTCCTGCTTTCACTTTGATAGATTCCTGTTTTAGGTGAGCAAGGACAAGGTATGTTCCAGTCTCATCCAAGCGTATATATATATGATTACCTACCATAGACTGAAAATTATCATTTCCTGGTGTTAAATCAACTTCTGAATCTTTTACTGATATAACTGTTCCTGATGCAGGTGCTATTACCTCCACTCCGAATATACCATAATCCTCTAGTTGTGAATTTGTCACTCCTTTTTGCGGAGCAATAAAATCATACGCCCAGCGTTGATTTGGTTCAATAGCATGGTAATTTGTTTGAAGTCGATCTCCTCCCCACCCTACTCGAACAGTTTCATTAAATGGAAGTCGAATTGTTACTTTCGGTGTAGCTGAATTAACATTTACCGGATAAGCGATTTGTCCAATTCCAACAAACCAGCATGCCGGCCAAGCTGCTGCTGTGGATAGAATAAATATCGTAACGGTTGTTTTATGTATTTTACTTCTAGAAAACAATTTACCTACCATTACACATAACGAAATCATTACACTAATAAAACCTACAAAACTAAAGGCTTGCATCCCCCACCAAGCTAGAGCAGAAACAATCCCCTTAGCTAAATAAACAGAACCCCAACCTACTGCTAAAATTGTAATTAACATGATTATTATCCATTTCTTCCACATCGTATTCCCTCCATTTGTAGTGTCTCATATTAAGATCGTACAAAATAATCAATACGACATTTGAAAGAAATACTTACAACTTTCTTACGGTTTTGTTGAAGATTGCGGTAAAATGATTGTAAATACAGTTCCCTTGTCATCGCTGCATACTGTAATATCACCTTTATGAATATTGGCAATGCTTTTAGCAATCGCAAGTCCCATCCCTTTTCCACCAGTATTAGCACTTCGTGACTTTTCACCCCGATAAAATTTTTCAAATATATAAGGGAGATCTTCTTGTAAAATTCTCTTTCCGTAATTTTTAATGTTTATCTTAACATTCCTATCTTCCTGAAAAATTTGCACATCAATTTTCTTTCCAGATTTCCCATAAAAAATGCTGTTACTAATTACATTTTGCATCAACCTTACTAGCAAACTGATATCTGCTTCTATTTGTAAGTCTTCACTACACTCTATATGAAAATTCATTTGAACTGCTTCTAATTTAGGAATAAAATCAAGCATAACTTGTTCTACTACTTGTTTTATCCAAACTATTTCTTTATGTAACTGAATTTCTCTATAATTAATTTGACTATATTCAAGTAAATCATCTATTTGATTTTTCAACTCAAAGCTTTTACGTTTTACAACGCCTACATATTGCTGACAATTTGCTTTGTTCATATCAAGGTTACGTTCTATTAAATCAACATAACCAATTATCGATGTTACTGGCGTCCGTAGATCATGAGAAATATTACTAATCATTTCATTTT
Source organism: Bacillus multifaciens (assembly GCF_030756675.1). Classification (GTDB taxonomy): domain Bacteria; phylum Bacillota; class Bacilli; order Bacillales; family Bacillaceae_G; genus Bacillus_A; species Bacillus_A multifaciens. Next base: position 37,276 of record NZ_JAVBXD010000012.1, on the reverse strand, counting down.
TCATCTTTTGTGCCAACTTTTCCTTTTCAATTGACTCTTTCAAACCGTTTGTCATTTTATTAATGTTTATTGCTAATTGTCCAATTTCATCATTCTTCTTCGTCTGTATCTGTACATCTAAATTTCCCTTACTTATTTCTTTCACACTTTGATTAATTTGTTCTAATCTTGTTATCATATTTTTTGATAATAAACAGAAGAAGAATGAAGTGAAGATAAGAAAAATAACAAAATATACAACAGAATATTTCTCCTCTAATTCTGCTATATTTCCATATACATGACTAATAGCACTTTGAAAGAAGACAATACATATGGTTGCTAATACAATACTGCATATAAAAATGAAAAATAACTTCATTCTTAACCCTTGAAATAGCTTAGCTCTCAATTTTATATCCTACTCCCCATACATTTTGGATAAATTTTGATTCTCTTGAATTCGCGTCTATCTTCCCTCTTAATCTTGCTAGATGAACCATAACCGTATTATTGCTTTCATAGGCAGTTTCTCGCCAAACACTTTCATAAATTTCTTCTAATGTAAATACGCGGTTTGGATGTGTTACCATCAGATACAAAATCTCATACTCTGTCTTTGTAAGATTAATATCTTCTCCATATAACATTACCTTTCTAGAGGCTTCATCTATTTCTAATCCCCTAATTTGTATCTTCTTCTCATGCACTTGTTTTGAAGATTGATTTAAATACGTATATCTTCTTAACTGTGCTTTCACTCGTGCTATCAGCTCAATTACACTAAATGGCTTCTCAATATAATCGTCTGCCCCTGTGCTTAATCCAATGACTTTATCTACATCCGTTGATTTCGCACTTAAAAACATAATAAGTATATTATAATTTTCTCGAATTCTCCTGCACACTTCAATTCCATCCATAATTGGCATCATAATATCAAGAATAACCAGTTCAATATCGTTATTCAAAAACAACTGTAATGCTTGTTCTCCGTTGTAAGTTTTTACAACTTTGTAACCTTCTCGCTGCAAGTACACTTCAATCATTTGAGCAATATCCTTATCATCGTCTACGACTAATATAGATTGTTGTTTCATAATCAAGCCTCTTTTTATATAGTTTTGAAATATATTCCATATCCTCATAGTATCATGTTCAAAACATAAAAACTTCGAAATATTCTAGACGTTAAACTATATAAATCTATTTTACTCAACATATAAGTCGCTGCTGTGCAAAACAAGCCCTGACCGCTTCTATGCACGGCAAGATGCTCTCGTCTCCCTCTAAAAAAATGGTTTTTTGTCATTTTTTTAACTTGTATATATAAGAAAAAAAGCTAAGGCTTCTCCAAAGCACTTAGCTACTTGACCTCTTATCTATTTCTCTTTTCCACCTATATAAGCATGTTTATACGTATAAACACCGCCAAATTGATGTTTTGCAATACCTTTTACATATTCCTTTTGAAGGTATGCTGAGCCAGTATGGTAAAGCGGTGCTATAGCAGCGTCTTGTAATAAGATTTTTTCTGCTTCTTGCATAGCTTTCCAGCGTTTTTGCTCATCTAATACAAAATCATTTTTCGCACTATTTATAAGCCTATCATATCCCTTATTGGAATAACTCATTTTATTATTTGGATTATCTGTCGTAAATAATTCTAAATAACTAATCGGATCTTTGTAATCGGGACCCCATACAACCATCGATATATCATACTGTCCTGTTTGTTCAAGTTGTAATTTTTGCTTAAATGGTTGCGGTTTTATTTTTATTGTTAATCCTTGTAAATTCTTTTCAAGTTCTCCTTTTATATATTCTGCCGTTTGCTTCGCTTGATCTTGTTCAAACGTTAAAAATTCAAGTGTTATTTGTTCGACACCAAGCTCTTTTTTCGCATCTTCCCAAAGATTCTTTGCCTTTTCAACATTATATACGGAAAGGTCACCATTTTCTTTTCTGAAATCTTTCCCATCTTTTTCATTTTTATACCCTTCTGGTACAAGTCCTTCAGCTGCTGTTGCACCGTTGTTTAGAAAATGAGTTACTACTGCTTCTTTATTTAAAGCCATAGAAAGCGATTGTCGTAATTTTGTGTTTGCTAGTGCAGAATTCTTTTGGTTAAATCGTAACATAGCTATAGCAGAATCTTCCGTTGTATGAAAATCACTTTTCCCTTTATATTTATCAACAAACGAAGAATTAATTGGCGTACGATCAATACTACCTGTTTCATATAAATTAACTGCTGTCGCTGTATCTTTTACAATATGAAAATTAATTTCTTCTAATTTCACATTATTTTTATCCCAATATGTATCATTTCTCTTCAACTTAAATTCTTGTTCATGTTTCCATTCCGATAATACAAATGGACCGTTGTAAATCATATCTTCTGGTTCTAATCCATATTTACTTCCTTTTCCCTCAACAAACGATTTGTGCTGTGGTAAATAAATAGGAAGTGTCAGTAAATGGAGGAAGTAAGGAGTTGGTTTCTCCAACTGTACCTCTAATGTAACATCGTCAATCGCTTTTACACCTAGTTGATCTACAGCTAAAGCTCCTCTATTTATTATTTCCGCATTTTTTATACAAAATAACATATATGCATATTGTGATGCCGTTTGCGAGTTCATTGTACGCTGCCACGAATAAACAAAATCATGTGCTGTTACAGCATCCCCATTCGACCATTTTGCATCTTTACGCAAATGAAATATATATGTTTTTCCATCTGTACTTTTCTCAAAAGATTTTGCAACACCAGGCACTGGGTTATCTTTCTCATCAAGTACATATAATCCTTCAAATATGTTTTGCATGACATGCGCTGATGTACCATTCATAGATTTTGCCGTATCTAAGGACGGAATTTCTTCTGAGATTGTTACATTTAATACTTGTTTTTCACTTACTTCCTTCGATTTACTCGAATGATTACTACAAGCTGAAATCAATAATGAGGTGGCAAGTATAATTCCTATCAGTAGTCGTTCATGTTGTTTCATAAATCGGCTCCTTTAATGAAATAATAAAGCGCTTTATATTATAACAGAATAATTATCATAAAAGTGTTACATTTCACTGAATTTTTATTCTTCCAAATATATACAAAAACACTATCCTTTCATTAAATGAAAGGATAGTGTTCTCTTTTTACTTACATATTCAAGCCTTGTTTATAACGACTCGCTTCAAAAATAATACGTTCTTCATCTAACGTTTTACACTCACCGTTCCAAACAATATGTTTTCCATTAATAACAACATCTGAAACGTCTTTGCCGCTCGCTGCGTATACAAGATGTGACAATACTTCTTCCGCTGGTTGTAAATGCGGCTTTTTAGATGGATCAATTGTAATAAAGTCGGCACACTTGCCTACTTCTAATGAACCTGTTTGGCTCATCCCGATTACCTCTGCTCCTACTTTTGTTGCTAACGTGAGAAGTGTTTCAACAGGTAATGTTGTCGCGTCTTTATGAACACCTTTTTGTAATAAAGTAGCAATGCGCATTTCTTCAAACATATCTAAATTGTTATTAGAAGCAACACTGTCTGTTGCAATTCCGACTTTTATGCCGCTCTCTAACATTGCGCGAACGTTCGCGATACCCGATCCTAATTTTAAATTACTAATCGGATTATGAGCAACACGTACATCATGTTCCGCTAAGAAAGTACGCTCATTATCATTCAACACAACACCGTGGGCAATTACAGCCGGTCTCTTGAACAATCCACAATCTGCTACATACTCTACTGGACGTTTTCCATATTGCGCTTCAATGTCCTGAACTTCACGGTCTGTTTCGGAAAGATGAATATGAACCATCGTCTTATTTTCCACTGCAATTCGGGCACACTCTTCTAACATTTCCGTAGAACATGCATATGGACTATGAGGAGCAACCATTGTAGTTAACATATCATCCTTATTGGAATAACGTTTCACATACTTCTCCGCTTCTTGAATTGCCTTCTTTTCATCTTCTTTCGTTCCGAAGCTAAATAATGTTCGAGAAACAGCAGCACGCATGCCACTTTTACGAACAGCTTCCATAATAGAATCTTGATCTACTCCAATTGGATTAAACATATCAGAAAATGTTGTTGTTCCGCTTTTCACCATTTCTAATAAACCAAGCTCTGTGCTAGCAACAGCAAGCTCTGGTGTAAATTGACTTTCAAGCGGCCAAATTCTCGTTTCAAGCCATGGCTTTAAGAGCATATCGTCACCTATTCCACGTAAAATGCTCATCAAGACGTGCGTATGCGCATTCACCAAACCTGGCAATACCCACTTTCCATGTAGATTAATGACTTGATCCACTTCTTTTCCGCTCGGTAATTCTCCTGATTGTACCTCTATAATTCGATCATCTTCTACAATGATATATCCATTTTTTAACACTTCATTTTTTTCATTCAAAGTCACGATTGTAGCGCTTACATATGCTGTTTTCACAAATATTTCCCCTCTCGACTCTTTTAGAAATAATCATACCTCTTAACTAAGTTACTACCGTTATAGTAACCTATTTAACAATAAGAGTCAAAAGATAAATTAATATAAAATCTATTCCTTTATTTGGATACGAACCTTTTCCTTTAAAGCATCATATTGCATTTCATTTGTATCAGCAAATGCTTCTTCACTATTTGAAGGAACATCCATATATGTAACTTCTTCTAAAAATTGTGATGCTGTAAAATCATATCTTTTACCATTGATTCTGTTATAAAAATGCCAACCTTCAGGAACTTTCGTTTTCATGATCTCTCCTCCAAAGAAATCATGAACTACTAAGGATGTTACACCACATTGCCCTTTCGCTGGATTATCTAAAGTCCATTTTGAACTTGTCTCTTTTGACCAAGATTGAAATAAAACCTCTCTCATCTTTTCCATTTCCATATACGTCAAACTTAGCATCTCCTAACTGAATTCAAAATATCCGATTAGACTGATTCAATTTGCACATCATAACGAAAAAGTGGCAATAGGCGATTTTTAAAAACAGTAGAAGGTGTTTCTCCTATTAATTTCGCTCCCATTTTTATGTAATACCCTTTCGCATTTGGGTCACTATCGATCGTAAAACTCTTAATGTTTAATTCAACTGCTTTTTGAACAACGCTTTCCCAAAGAATTCTGCCATAGCCTTTTCCTTTATACGCTGGATCTAAATATAAAAAATCAAGGCTGTCTACTTCTTTTCTCTGAAAGGAAAAAAAGCCAATCAATTCCTGGTTTTCTTCTAAAACGTAAACATAATTATCCTTCATATATTGCTGAGTAATTGTTAAGTCTTCCTTACATGCTAATATAAATTCTTCACTATAATTCCAAGTTGCTTTTGAGGATAATGCAAGGTTACTTAGCTTATTTGCTTCTTTTAAAAGCGCTTCCTTAACAATCATTGATTTCCCTCCTTTTGTTCTCTTCTTACATAAAGAATCAAAAATTCTTTTATTTCTGAATTTTCATTGTAACATTATTTTCTCTCCTCGAAGAAAGAAATCTATCTATATCAATAACCGGTTTAATTGCACGGTGCAAAATATAAAATAACACGCTATTTTTTAGTACAAATAGCAGCTAATTCACAAGTAAATCCACACACAAAAAGAGCTTGGAATTTCCTCCAAGCTCTTCAAAAATTCAAATGTCACTTGATAATTATCAACGAACTGAGAATAATCATAAACATTCAGCAATATGAACTACTTCTTTAATAACAGAATCAACTTCTTTACTATCTTTAATTACAAATAAATGGTCTGCTTCACCTTCTACTGGATCTATTACATCTTCTTTTAGGGATTCAGCTTGTTGCCGAACAAGCACTTCCTCAAAATTAGAATAAGCACCCCTAAATATATTGGTACTTCGCCCGCTTTGAATAACTCGTTTATGAAGAACATCATCTGAAATATCAAAATGAACCAAGATGCGGACAAATTCATCTTTATTAAACAACTCTTCAAGCAAATACAATCGTCCATTTCGACTTCGATTTGAGTTACAAATAATCAGATTTAAATCAGTGTGTTCTTTGGCATAATCGACAATTAGCTTTGAAAGAGCATGCTTAAGAGTATTAGGTCCTTGTTTTGGTTGTAAGTTCTTATAATAAGTGTTTATAAATTCAGCGTGGTTATCTTGGTCCATTACAAAAGAGTTATATAACTCTTTTTCTAAAGCTCTTGCAAATGTAGTTTTCCCACTATGCGTTTTACCTACTGTAATAATTACTAACCTTTTCATAACTTCAACCTCCATTGTTACAGCAAAACTTATTCCAAAAAACTGCTCCTTTGATTGAGGAAATAATATTGTATCCTCAATCAAAGGAGCAGTAAAATAAAGTCTTTCATAGTAAATTCCGCTGTTTTTATTTGCCAAACAAATATTTTAGAAAGTTCTTAGAATCGTTACTCTTGATAATCATCTTGTATTTTCTCGGTACACTTTGCTTAAGAAATGATGGCATCGCTTGTTTACAATTCTTTGTTAAACACAACAGCTAATACCACTCACTCCTAATTGTTGAATCTTCATTTGTTACAAACCACTATTTTACATGCTCGTCTAACCAAGAAATCACATCTTGGAACACGTCCTGTCTGTTTACCTCATGAAGCATTTCGTGCCTTCCGTTCTCATATAAACGGATTGTTACGTCATTGACACCACATTTTTTATACATGTCATACACTTCTTGTACACCTTTGCCCATATTTCCAACTGGATCACGGTCTCCCGAAAAAATATAGATAGGTAAATCTTTTGGTGTTTTTTTAAATGCTTCAAGCTTGTTCACAGTCAGCACACCGTTAAATAATTCACGGTAAAAACTCGTTGTACAAATAAATCCACATAATGAATCCTCTATGTATCTATCAACTTGATTCGTATCAGAAGACAGCCAATCAAATTTCGTACGGTTTGGCTTAAAATGCGAATTAAAATTACCAAATGATAAAAAGTTCAGCATCGGGCTTTTCGTTTTTGCACCGCGTAGTTTCATTTCAACTGTTGCCACTTTATGACCGATGACTCCTAAAAGTCCTGGATTCCCTCCTGTTCCTGAAATAAGAAATCCATTATATAATTCACCGCGAATCTGCACAGCACGCCTTGATAAGAAAGAACCCATACTATGCCCTAATAAGAAAAGTGGACAAGTATGTTCCTTCTGAATAAGCTCTGAAACGAAAATTACGTCAGAGATAGCTTGATCCCAGCCCACATTCGGCTCAAAATGGCCATAATCGTCCTCCTGCTTTACTGTTTTTCCATGTCCGCGATGATCATGAGCATATACCCCATATCCAGCATCTAAAAGCGCTTCAATACATTCTGAATATGCACCAGCATGTTCCGCCATACCATGTGCAATTTGAACAACCCCACGAGGCTTATTTTCTGGTAACCATTTACATAAATAAATTTCCGATCCATCCGATGTCATAATAAAGCTTTCTTGTTTATTCATTTTGAATGTCCCCCCCAAATCTCTCATCTATTACTCAACGATCCAAATCTACACCTTCATAAAATGAATCACCATTCATATTTCTTACTATAAATTATATGTAAAAGCTTTCCTTATTACAAATCATAATATTTAAATTTCTTTTACTTCATTCTTGACGAAACCAAAATAAAGTTATATGGTTACTAATATAAAGTAATTAAATTATCGGAGGTAATCAACATGATGCCATCTCTTTTTTTAGCACATGGGTCACCTATGTTAGCCATTCAAGATACAGACTATACAAGTTTTTTACAAACACTTGGGGAGACATATAAACCAAAGGCAATTGTCATTTTTACGGCTCATTGGGAAAGTGAGATTTTAACTATTTCTTCTTCAAATAATGAATATGAAACGATTTATGACTTTGGTGGTTTTCCTCCTGAACTATATGAAATAAAATACAGGGCAAAAGGTTCGTCATCTATTGCAGCTATGTTAGAAGAAAAATTCAAAAAACAAGGGATTCCAGTTCACAAAGATACAACACGCGGATTAGATCATGGTTCTTGGACACTTCTGCACCGTATGTATCCAAAAGCTGATATACCCGTTGTTCAAATCTCAGTAAATCCATTCCTACCTGCGAGAGAACAATATGAAATTGGAAAAGCCCTTCAAGGACTTGGGGAAGAAAATATTTTAGTCATCGGAAGCGGTGTTACCGTACACAATTTGCGAATGTTAAAGTGGGAACAAACTACACCTGAACAATGGGCTGTTGAATTTGACGAATGGCTCATTGATCAAATCCAAAACAACAACACAGATGCGTTATTTAACTGGGAATCTGAAGCTCCTCATGCACGTTTAGCCGTTCCAAGAGCAGAACATTTTGTTCCTCTATTCATTGCAATGGGAAGTGGTAATGAAAAGCCAAAAGTAATTCATCGAAGCTATGAATTTGGAACTTTAAGTTATCTTTGTTTACAATTTTAAAAGTAAAAACCGACACACCTCTTTCTTTTGAGAGGGGCGAGAGCATTTGGCCGCGCATAGAAACGGTCGGAGCCTTTCCCTACCACATGCCATATTTAAAACAATAGGAGTAAGCGAGTGCGAGGGCATATTGTATTCTGCATAGCAGCGACTTATGTGTTGATGTAGGTTTGGAATAAAGTTTGATTAAAAACACCTCATAAACCCTTAATTTATGATAAATAAAAAGAAACCATTTTGAAAAAACTTTGATTAAAATGGTTTCTTTGCTTATTAATTAGTATAGTACTTTATAAAAAAGTTTGATTATTTTTACTCAACTAAAACTCCACGATAGTTGATTTTGAATATAGTTCACTATCTAAAGTGAAAATAGGATGCTTTAAAAGCATGTATAAAGTAGCATTGGATACTTCACCTGCTGACAACAACTTTTACTATCCCATCGTTGTCAGCAGCACCATAATTCCATTAGTTAGACCATGAATGATGACTGGTGCCAAAATTGAATTGGTTCGTTCATACGCCCATGCAAAGACTATACCACTCAAGAAGTTTACAGGCATCGCGTTATAAGTTGGAATGTGGATAATTGTAAAGATTACTGAGCTTAGAAAAATGGCCACTATCATACCTAAGCGTGTACGTAACCATCGATATAAAAAACCACGATAAAATATTTCCTCATATACTGGTGAAATGACCGCCGCAGAAATAAAGGCAATAAGAACTGTAAAGAAATTTACGTTTTGCTGCATAGCCTCAGTTTTGCTGTTCTCATAAGTATTCCCAATAAAGCTAGTAAGTGCCATCACTATTACATCACCAACCATTAATATAATAGTTAGTAAGACAATAATTTTCCAATCCTTCATAGACAATGACCTGATTCCTGATTCCTACTTCACTCCAAGAAAGCTTCTTTGGACGAAGAACGATAAAATATACACCTAAAGCTAAAACAATCGCTATTGTTAATCCTATTAAAGTTCCTGAATATAACTCATTATCAAACCACTGAGAATAAATAGGCTTTACTAAGAATTTTATGCATCCTATAACAAATACAAATTCAAGTAGCATCATTAATAAAAATTCTTTTAATCCCCAATGGTCTTGCTCCTTCCAATTCATGTCGCTTTTCTTCATTCACCATTCCTCTTTCTTTGTATTCTATATCCTAACTATAATAGATCACGTAACGTCACTTACAACCTTCATTTTCATGAGGAATTAAATAAATCGATGGATTACAGGAAGACAGGTATCCAAGCGACATAATTTCACTTCTAGAATAAAAAACACCCCTTTAGATATAATTACCTAAAGGGATAAAGCATCGCATCTTTTTTATAAACATCATAACTCTATTTCAATCATATATCAAAAAATAAAAATACACATATATAGTCATATAAAGTCAAAGAAGTCCAGCATTTCATCACTGGACTTCTTCTTTATTTTCTAATCGAAACTTCCTTATCAAAGCGAGCAAATTTACTCTGCACTTTCATTCTAGCTGTTTCGTATACGCGAGGTGCGCCTGTAATATTCTCAGAATCTACATGTAGATAAACTTTTGAAATTCCTTCTTGTTGCAATTGACCAAATACATGATGTAATAGTGCCAATCCCAATCCTTGTTTACGATGAGAACGGCGCACACCTATATGTGTAATTTCAGCTTTATTGTCAGTATCCTTTTTACTAAAAATAAAGCCAACCACTTCCTCCTCATCCATCGCAAGTGACCATAATGAAGGATGGAAACCCTCTCTTTCGGTACGTTTCAAAAACTCTTCTAACGTAGAAGGATGCGAATTCCAGTGGTCTGCAAAGGATTCATTAAAAGCTTGATGCAACTTCTCATCATCCACACCTGGTATGTAATGTCGTATAGTAATACCTTTTGGCCATATTGGTGATGGAACATTTGACTTCAATTCAATCCCCATCTTTAAATAGCTATTATTATGACATTGAATATTCCTTCATTTTTTGATACTTTGCTAAAAATTTCAATTTTGTTACTTTCCATAAGATCCATTTTCATATAAAGTTATAAGTAGAATTATAGATTAATAAAAATCTAGTTTATTAAACACCCTCATTGCTCTAATGAAACCTCTCGAGTTACCTTACTATTTAAATCACTAAAAATTAATATTTAAATGTATTTCAAAATTAATATCGTTACATACTATTAACCTTATAAAGAAAGGACTACTTATGAAAATTCGCAAAAGAACATTACTAAAACGTATTATAGTATTAGCTGTACTTTTTACCCCGATAATTTTATTGATTAACTATGCGCTAAGTTCAGAAACGAAAAACGAGCAAAATACAGGAGTAAAAAATAAACAAACAGAAAAGGCAAAAGGAAAAGAACAAACAAAAAAACCGAAAGAAGATCCTGAGATTACCCTTACATTTTCAGGTGATACAATGTTTGATTGGCAATTACGCCCTGTTATTCAAAGTAAAGGTGCTGATTATCCATTTCAGCATGTAAAACCGGAAATAGAAAAAGCAGACTACTCATTTATTAATCTAGAATCTGCGTTTACAACTCGCGAGAAAAAATATCCTGGCCAACTATTTTGGATTAAAAGTGATCCCTCTACGCTAAAAGCTATTAAAAATACAGGCTATGATATTGTTAATATTGGAAATAATCATACACTCGATTATTATCAAGATGGATTATTGGATACAATTTCCCATGTTGAAAAAATGGGATTTCCGTACATTGGGGCAGGAAAAAATGCAAAAGATGCATACACAGCAAGAGAAGTTACAATTAAAGGTAAAAAATTCAAATTCCTCTCTTTCGTTCGATTTATGCCTGATACTGCATGGATAGCTACAGATAATAAACCTGGGGTTGCAAATGGTTACGATTTAAACCTAGTCACAAAAACAATTAAAGAACAAAAGAAAGATGCCGATTATATGATCGTGTATATGCATTGGGGAGTCGAAAAAACAAATCGTCCTGCTGCTTATCAAAAAGAATATGTACAAAAAATAGTAGATGCAGGTGCAAATGCGATTGTTGGAAGTCACCCTCACTGGTTACAAGGCTTTGAATATTACAACAAAGTTCCTGTTGCATATTCACTTGGAAACTTCCTCTTCCCTGATTATGTAAAAGGACATAGTGCAGAAACTGGTGTACTAACAATTAAATTTAAGGGACAAGACGTCCGTATGTCATTTAACCCTTATATGATTCGTAATAATCAAATTACCCCGCTTCAAGGTACAGAAAAACAAAACATGCTGCAATATTTACAATCGATTTCAAACGATGTACAAATTAATCAAAATGGGGATATTATGAATAAACGAGCACAATAAATTTTTTTATTCTTCCTGACTTTTCTCTTGCGATGATACAAAACATATACGATACTAGATAAAACATATCAATTTAGGGGGATTAATTGCGATGGAAGAAAAACAATATGAACTTGCAACTTTTGCGGGCGGTTGCTTTTGGTGTATGGTCAAACCATTCGATGAACTAGCTGGTATACACAAAGTCCTTTCAGGCTATGCAGGAGGACATGTTGAAAATCCAACTTATGAAGATGTAAAATCGGGGGAATCTGGACATTTAGAAGTCGTTCAAATTACATTTGATCCTACTATATTTCCTTATCAAAAGTTATTAGATTTATATTGGCCACAAATCGATCCAACAGATGACGGTGGACAATTTTTTGACCGCGGTCCATCTTACCGTACAGCAATTTTTTATCATAATGAAATACAAAAAGAGCTAGCTGAAAAATCAAAGCTAACATTAGCAGACAGCGGTATGTTTAAAGACCCAATTGTAACAGAAATTTGCCCAGCTGCCCCCTTTTACGTGGCTGAAGAATATCATCAACATTTTTATAAAAAGAATCCAGAGAAATATGCACAAGAACGGAAAGAGTCTGGTCGCGAAGACTTTATTAAAGCAAACTGGCAAAAGAAATAATACAATAAGGATAGAAGGACACAAATAGCAGTGTCCTTTTTCTTTTCCCAATTCACATCTTTATCTATTACTTATTTTCTCACTCTCTCAATAAAATCATATAATTTATCGAGTGAAGTGATGTTACAATTACACACTGTACTATCCCGACAAATATAGTTTCCCTTTTTCACAAAAGTACCTGGTACATCACCTTTTATTTCAACAAGAAACATTCCCACTTCTTCATGTTTGTGGCATAATGAACAAATCCCTTTTTTATTTATACTTTGAAATGTACCTTGCACACCTACAAACTTGTTATTATTCCGAATTATAATAAGTTTCCTATTTGTTCCTGCATCAATCCAACTTAAGTAAGATGTTTCTTTCATATTGATTTCTTCCATTTTAGGCAGTTTAAGCTTTTTTGCCTTAGGGAATAATTTTTTTAATGTCTGCTGAGTCACCTCATGAAACGGTATGACATATGGCGATAACTTATGCAAAAATGATTCTGCATCCTCTCTATTGTCAATCATCAAAATCATGTCCATTAATTCTTTTTGTTCATCGGTCAGATCCTCAAACAGATGTAGTACTTTTTCTATCGCTAGTGATTTCAATGCAGCAATAACTCCCTTATCATTGGCAGTTGCATGTCCATTCACTAAAATATAAGCTTGTGATTTTATAAAGTTGTATTGATCACTTCTAATAAAAGCATTCATTCCTATCACTCCATACAAAATTGTTTATCTATTTTTTATTTTATACGATTAATTTTTTTTATAAAATGCAGAAGATAATTTAGAATCAAACTCTACATAAAAAAGCACTGCATATTTATATAAAGTACGCAGCGCCATCAATTTATCTTTATTTATTTTGAGTACACGATTTTTTTAATGGTTTCAATGGAGAGAAAATATTCTTCAGCTAATTGACAAATTGCTGTTCCGTTTTTAAAAGCATATTTAATTGCTTTATTTCGATCATCAAGTTGCTTTCTCCCTCCAGAGCGTGTACCCCACTTATGATAAGCATCTTCTTGTTTTGGAATATAAATCGTTTCACCTTGTACATACTTTTGAATTTCTATAATTAACTGTTCAGGTAAAACAGTCGCTGCTTTTACATATTTCATTTCCGCTCGCCCCTTATTTTTATGTTTCATTTAAATAAGGTGCAAAGCCAAATATAAGAGAAATGATACAAATCCATTTAGGCGATTGTATGTTACATCTCTACCTCACACAAAGTATCGCCTTTTCCATACTTGGCTTTGCATGAGACGCTGCAGTATCTAGCAATTTCATTGTAATTGCCATATCCACACCCCCTAATATCTCTTTTGAATTACCCTTATTATATGATAAATTTTTCCTAATTGCATCTTCATGTTCTGTAAACGATTGTATTATTACGAATACCCAAACCATCTATTAAAATTCCCCAAACAAACACACTTTGTAAAAATTCTGTAATAATAAATTGATTATTTTACTTTATAAAATACTAAGACAAGTTTATAGTAGAAAAAGATGATTCTTAAGCAACCAGAGTAGGAGGAAGTATTTTGTCTACTTCAAAAGTATTGAAAGGCACTGCGCTGCTAAGCGGTGCGACAATGATTTCACGTATTTTAGGTTTTATTTATTTCTTCCCATTCCAAGCTTTAGTTGGGAGCGAAGGAGTTGCTTTATATTCTTATGCGTACTCCTGGTATGGGATTTTACTAAGTTTTTCAACGGCAGGTATTCCGATCGCCGTTTCAAAATTTGTTGCCAAATATAACGCTTTAGGAGATTACAGTACAAGTAAAAAATTATACATCTCAAGCTTAAAAGTAATGATGTTTATGGGATTCCTCGGTTTCTTAATTTTATTTTTCGGCGCACCATACGTATCAGAATTAATTATTCGCTCTAAAACACCAGAGCCTGGATTCGTCGAAGATGTAACATTAACAATGCGTGCACTAAGCTTTGCACTTATTATTGTGCCAGCAATGAGCGTTACGCGCGGTTATTTCCAAGGTTTTCAATATATGAAACCAAGTGCTGTTTCACAAGTTGTGGAACAAATTGCACGTGTTATTTTTATTTTAGTTGGAAGCTTTATCGTTTCTAAACTATTGGGCGGATCAGTCGCATCTTCTGTAGCAGTTGCAACATTTGGCGCTGTTATTGGAGCAATTGCCAGTGTTTCCATGCTCATTATGTACTGGAAAAAATACAATGGACTTCGTGCGCCAGAAGGAGAACGAAAAACACGCTCTTCTTCATTCTCCTTAACAAAGATTTATATGGAACTGCTTCGATATGCAATTCCAATTGTCTTTGTAGGTATTGCCATTCCACTTTATACATTAGTGGATCAATATACAGTTGCTGATGCACTGCGAGCAATAGGCACACCGCTTGATAAAGCAAACGCTGTGTTCGCTTACATTACGAACTATGCTCAAAAGTTGATTATGATACCAGCATCACTAGCAACAGGATTTTCACTTTCAATCATCCCGGCAATTACACAGTCCTTTACGGGTGGTAAATTAGATGAACTGCAAAACCAAATTGAAAAGATTTTTACAGTCTTATTATTTTTCACAATTCCAGCTTCATTTGGGCTTGCGAGCATCGCATACGATGCATTTCGCATGGTATACTTTGATCACAATACAGCATTAGATGGGTCACAATATTTAATCTCGTATGCACCATCCGCTGTAATGAGTGCGATCTTCACCGTATCAGCTGCAATTTTACAAGGCATTGATTATCAACGTAAAACAATGATTGCTTTTACTGCTGGTATTATTGTAAAAGTTGTTGCCAACACACCGCTTCTATACCTACTCGGTGGGCACGGCGCTGTATTAGGAACTATACTTGGTTACCTCGTTTCTGATGTCATCATGTTATACTGCATTGTGAAATATACAAAGTTTAACATCGTAAAGACTGGTAAAACAATATTACTTATTACCATTTACTCGGCTGCGATGTCTGCTGTAGTAGTTGGTGCAAAAACGTTATTAAAATGGTTAATTCCTGGCCAATCATATATGGAGTCATTATTAATTGTGGTCGTATGTGGTGCCCTTGGAGGACTCGTTTATTTCGCTTTTGTATTTACAAGCGGACTTGCTTCTGACATTCTCGGTGATCGTATTAATCGACTACCATTGTTGAAAAAATTAAAGCGATAACTATTAAAGAGGTGTAACTTGAAATATAAGTTACACCTCTTTGTATGAATATGAAATAAATATACCTCTAGACTCTTTTCATCTATTTACGGTCATTTGGCAATAACCATGATGATAATCCAATTAACGGTAACATACTGCATAGTATCATAATAAAGTTAAGGCTATATATATCTGCCAATTTCCCAAGTACAACTGCTCCTAACGCTCCAAGTCCAAATGCAAGTCCGACAATTAATCCAGATACCATACCAACCTTCCCGGGAACAAGCTCCTGGGCATACACAACTATCACACTGAAGCTACTCGAACTAATAAACCCAATGCAAATAAACAACGGAACAACCCAGACGAGTGAAACGTGCGGTAATAACAGTGCTAATGGGGCTGAACCAAGCATAGAAAAAACAATAATATTTCGCTTTCCAAACCGATCTGCTAACGGTCCGCCAAAGAACGTACCAAGTACGCCGGCAATCATGAAAGCAAATACGTAAAACTGTGCATTTTTAATAGATAATCCGTAATGCTCGATCAAATAAAACTGATAAAAGTTTCCAATCCCTGCTCCGTACCATGAGCGAACAAACGTTAAGAATACAAGTAATACAATAACAAACTTAATTCGGCTGCTTATTACTAAACTGTCAGCTTCTAATGCAGCACGTTTCTTCCTTCTTACGGCCCCGCTTGCTAACTCTCCTTTATACCACGTTGAAACAAAGTACAGTAAGATAATTCCAACCATCGCAAAGCCCGTAAACCATACTGCTCCAATTTGTCCAAGCGGAACAAATACAAGTGCCGTAAAAATTGGCGCAAGCGAATTTCCTGTATTTCCTCCAACTTGATAAATGGATTGTGCTAAACCACGCTTTGCTCCTGCTGCCATATAAGCAACACGTGCGCCTTCTGGATGAAAGACTGCGGATCCAAGTCCAATGAATAAAACAGATAAGATAACAATAAAAAAGTTCGGTGCAAACGCTAGCCCAATCATCCCAAGCATGCTTGAAAACATTCCTAGTGGCAGCAAATACGGGGAAGGCTTCTTATCTGAATACATCCCAAACACCGGCTGCATAATTGATGATGTCATATTAAGAGCAAAGGCAATCCATCCCACCTGCATATAGGATAAATTCATCGACTTTTCTAAAATAGGAAACAGCGCCGGTACAACTGCCTGCATCGAATCATTAAGAAAGTGCCCTAAACTAATCGCAAATAAAATACGGTAAATCGTTGGTGCCTCCACCGCATTCGGCTTTGTTATTGTCTGCATCCTACACGCTCCTCTCCTCTTGTGCTGAAAACAACCTCTGCATATGTTTCACACACTTTTATTTTTCTGACTTTTTAAACAAAACCTATTCTATACCTCTTCTTCCTTTTTTTCCACTTCTCTGCTTACAACATTTCAAAATAAACATAATTCCTAAAACCTAGTAAAACTTTATTTTTATTAAAATTCAGAAAAAACATTTACCAGATACATCCATTCATGTATCATAATATAAAATAACAAATAAGGAGCGTTTCTTATGAATCCACTGCTATTAAATTTCCCTTCTGAGTTCTATACGGAAAGACTTCTCATAAGGATGCCAAGACCTGGAGATGGAAAAGAAGTATATAACGCTATCAATGAATCTATCGAAGAATTAAAACCTTGGATGCCTTTTGCTCAAAAAGAACAAACAGAACAAGAAGTAGAAGCAAATATTAGAGATTCTCACGTGAAATTTTTGGCACGTGAAGATTTACGATTGCTCGTTTTCCTTAAAGACACAGGGGAGTTTGTTGCCTCTTCAGGGTTACACCGCATTAACTGGGATATTCCGAAATTTGAAATTGGTTATTGGATTCACTCTCGTTTTAGCGGAAAAGGCTACATGACAGAAGCTGTTACAGAAATTGTAGATTTTGCTTTTCATGAATTACAAGCAAATCGAATAGAAATTCGTTGTGACTCAAGAAATGTCAAAAGCCGTGCCATACCCGAAAGATTAGGTTTTAAATTAGAAGGTATTTTAGAGAATAATAGTGTATCAATAGATGGGGCTGAATTAAGAGATACATGTATATATGCAACGAAAAGATCATGAAAAGAAGAGCTACTTTCCAGCAGCTCTTCTTTTCCTATTTCATGTGAACTTTTTAGCGTATTGCATACCTTTTATACTTTTCGAAATCACTTATTTTACATTCCACGGTAATCCTCGTGCCTTCATTTTCATAGTCTGTCAATAAAACGTTAGCATGCTCGTTAAAATAAGAAATTAGGTGTCCTTGATCATAAGGAATTAACATTTCACACTTTGTATAATCTTTATAAATTTGCGTGCGAACCATATGCACAAGCTCATCAATACCTACTTTTTGTTTCGCAGACAAATATACACGATCATCTTGTACTTTTGGAATTTCAATATCAATAACGTCTGCTTTATTATAAGCATAAATTGCCCGGATATTTTCCACGCCGATTTTTTTTAACGTTTGATTCGTAATCTCAATCAGATGCTCATAGTTCGGATTCGCATAATCCACAACATGAATCAATAAATCTGCCTCCGCCACTTCTTCTAACGTCGAACGGAACGCTTTCACAAGATGATGCGGCAATTTACTAACGAATCCAACGGTATCTGTTAATAAAAACGATTTGTTATCTGGCAATTGAATATTTCGCACAGCTGTTTCAAGCGTCGCAAACAACATATCTTTTTCAAATACTTGTTTCTCTGCAGATCCGTTAAACATTTCAAGCATCGCATTCATCGTTGTTGATTTCCCGGAATTTGTATATCCTACTAACGCAACCACAGGCACTTCATTTTTCTTGCGCTGTTTACGCTGTGTTTGACGCTGTGCAACAAGCGCTTCTAACTCTTTATTTAACGCTGCAATTTGCTCTTCAATCTTACGGCGATCAAGCTCTAATTTCTTTTCCCCTACACCTTTGTTTTTCGTACCAACACCGCCGCTTTGTCTTCCTAACGATTCACGAAGGCCTATTAAACGAGGCATCATATATTGCAAATGAGCTACTTCAACTTGTAATTGCGCTTCTTTCGTCTTTGCACGCTGCGCAAAAATATCTAAAATTAAAATCGTACGATCAATCACTTTACAATCTAAATCTGCTTCTAAATTTCGAATTTGCGAAGGCGATAACTCATCATTGAAAATGACCAAATTTGCATCCGCTTCTTTCACGAACGCTGCCACTTCTTCAATCTTACCCGTTCCAATATAATGAGATGGATTTACACGATGTAAATTTTGTGTTACTTTCCCTATCACTTCTACATCGCACGCTTCCGTTAAATTCGCTAACTCCTCCATTGAATATTCGAAATCACTTTCGCTATTTAAATTCACTCCGACTAATATTGCTCTTTGTACTACCTGTTCCATATATTTATTCCTCCATTTCGATTACGCGCAAACAAAAAACACCTACCTGTGTTTTTCATAAACGGACGAAAACGCGACAAATAAACATAAAAACATCGCTTCTTGCTTGTTCAATGGTCGTCAAATCCAGCACCATACTACACAAAAATGTTAGTATACATGCATCTCATCATTCTGTTTTAAAGGCAAAACAAAAAGAGGGCGTATTCGTCCTCCCCTCTTTTCACATATAAGTTCAATTGGGTTCCTTTAAAGAGACAGACCAATCCCGTTTACTCTGTACACAGACAGAGCCTTTGAGCGCTATTCAATTATTGGCACAAAGTATTGAGACGTAATCTGATTAAGATCAAAGGAGACCCCTCCGTTCATTAAAAGTTATATAAATTTTAGCATAGTTATAGAGCTGACACAAGAATAAACCCCATTTATTAACATAAAGAAAATCGCTATTTTTCTATTTTATTCATCATTTTTTGCACCTGTTTCTCATTTATTGTGTCCAATTTCTGCAACAATAATATGAATAACCACTTTCATTCATACACTTTAAACAAACCAAAAATCCAAAAGTTATTAATAATCTGATAAAATCATTATAAAGTAGCAACCTTTCTTAATACTAGAAAATATGGTTTTCTCAAAAAAACATACAAATCATCAAGCACAATTACTAATGACTCCAAAAATAATCCGTGATTTTGAGAGAATAACATTTTTTTCGCTCACAGATAAAAACGAAATGGCATCTACCGCGCTCCACTTTGATACATACTAAATTATATTATGGGGGAATATGTTTGAAGTATAACAGACTAGGAAAATCTGGTTTAAAAATTAGTGAAATTAGTTTAGGGAGTTACTTAACATTTGGAGAAAATGGGACAGAACAAGATGCTGTACGAACGATTCATAAGGCATTTGATGTAGGAATTAATTCATTTGATACTGCAAACGTGTATCAAAATGGTGAAGCTGAAAGAATTTTAGCATCTGCTTTAAAATCATTCACTAGGGACGAATATGTGTTAGCAACAAAAGCATATTGGCCTACTGGAGAAGGTCCTAACAGCAAAGGGCTATCACGTAAACATGTTATTGAGCAAGTACATACCAGTTTAAAAAGAATGAACCTTGAATACATTGATATTTTTTATTGTCACAGTTACGACTATGAAACTCCAGTAGAAGAAACGCTAAGAGCAATTGATGATTTAATTAAGTAAGGTAAGATACTATATGCTGGGGTAAGTAACTGGAGCTCAGAACAAATTAAGGAAGCAGTACATATCTCTGATAGGCATTTAATAAATCGAATTATTGTGAACCAATGCGAATACAGTTTGCTGAAGCGGGACATAGAGGACAAAATCATCCCTATCTCTGAAAATTTAGGCATATCACAAATCGTTTTTAGTCCCCTTGCTCAAGGTATCTTAACTGGTAAATATAAAAAGCAAATTCCTGAGAAAAGTAGAGCCAACAATCCAAATGTAAATAAGTTCTTTAAAAAACTTTTTACAAAAGAATTACTACTCACGTCACAAAGATTAGAAGAGATATCTAAAACTTGCGACATGTCTTTAACTGAATTAGCAATTGCTTGGGTACTACGGCAAAAAAATGTAGCAAGTGCGTTAACAGGTGCTTCCACTCCTCAACAAATTGAGGAAACCGTAAAAGCTGTTTATAAACAAATCCCTGAAGAAGTTCTAATAGAAATTGAGAATGTACTTTTAAAATGAGGAAGCCATAAAAAGGATTTTTAATGATATGAACTATCTTCAGTGCGCACCTTAGAAAATTATTGAATTATAGTGTTATTTTCATAGGTTATTCTTTCAACAATCCAGCTATATTAAGAGTACTAAAGACTGAACAATCGTGCTACGGTATTTAATTAAATATCGTAGCACGATTGTTCCATAATGACCGTTCCTAAAATATAAAGGACTGTCCCATTAAAATAAGACAGTCCTTTATATTACTATATTATTTTCCTTCCACTATCTCCTGCACCACTATTCCCATCTTTAACAGCTTACATCTTTATTTGTTCGTCTTCCTCTTCCTTTTCTTCTTTCATTTCATGATAGTATGATGGCAGTTCTATACTATGTTCTAAGAAATAATCTTCAATTAATGAAATGATCACTTTCAATGTTTTCACACGCGCATACAACTTATCATTGCCAGGTATAATATGCCACTTTGCATTTGGTTTGTCTGTTTTTTCAAACATATCTTCCATAGCCTCGACATATTCATCCCATTTTTCTCGATTGCGCCAATCTTCATCTGTAATTTTCCATTTTTTAAGAGGATTTTGCTCTCGTTCTTTAAATCGTGCTAACTGTTCATCCTTACTAATATGATAGAAAAACTTTGCTACTATGTAACGATCATCCGTTAATAGTTTTTCAAAATCATTAATTTCACTGTATGCCCTAGTCCACTCTTCCTTTGTAGCGAAACCCTCTACGCGTTCAACCAGTACACGACCGTACCATGAGCGATCAAAAATAGTAATTTGACCATATTGCGGAATTTTCCGCCAAAATCGTTGCATATAATGATAGCGTTTTTCATGAGGAGCAGGTGCACCAATTGGATTTACTTGAAATCCGCGCGGATCAAGATGCTCAGTAATTCGCTTAATTGCTCCGCCCTTCCCAGCAGCATCCCAGCCTTCCATAGCCAAAATAACAGCTATTTTTTCTTTTCGTAAAATCTGCTGCAACGCAAGTAAACGCATTTGATATTTTTCCAGCTTCTTATTATATATTTTTTTTGATTCCATTCTTTTCGTTAAATCTATTTTTGCAAGACGATCTTTTTTCACAATAAAATCCTCCTTTTCAAGCAATTAACACTATTTTAACATAATTTTCAGTATTTTGTGTATACACATCTCGAATATCGACACGTAATACCTAATTACTATCATAGAAAGGACCGTCCTACTAAAAAAACGGTCCTTTCGTTTACTATGTTACTTTTCCAATTCGATAACGATATCTTTTAATAGGAGGTCTTCTTTTTGGCTACCGATTTTCTTTAGTATATTAAATTTACTTCCTCCACTTCCAGTCCCTCCCGCTTCTCCATAGTTATCAGCATTGTGATTACTTAACATAACATGAGGAGTTATAATAAGTTTTGTTGCATTCGGATTAATTTTTTGAAATGTTTTACTTCCATTCAAAGTATAAGAACTTTCATCACGTATACTCCCATTTCCTTCTCCAGCATAACTATTCCCTAAATCATCTTTAACTCTCAAATCAACATTTACTTCATCCCACCTATTTTTCATAAACTCGGAAACTTCTTGTTTATACGAAATGATAAATGACATCGGTGATATGGATAACTTCTCAATAAATACTTTTACTCCATCTTGTTCTACACTACTATGGATTAATTTTTCTTTACGTTCTGTTGACTTTAAAGTGAAGTCAAATTTCCAGTTTCCTTTTATTTCTTTCTGCGTATCTAAGTTTTTAATACTATCTATTATCCATTGCATATTTACACTCTCTTCTTTAGTAGCCTCCAAAGCACTAGCAGTAACTAAACCTACATACTTATAGTTATCTATTTTTTTAATCCCATTACTTCCCGATGTACCTTCAGCCCCTTTTATTTTTAAAAAGTCCAAAGTAAGTGGATTGTCACCTAAATCTTGATCACTTTCAATAGAATACGTTACAGATACTGTCTGCCCATCATAAATCGCATCATGTATAGTGAATTTAATTCCGTTACTCTCTTGAGTAAGATTGAGTTCATTCGAGTACTTCTTATACTCATGATGAAGTCCTGGTCCCTCCTCTTTATTAATTTTAACTTCGTTATGAAGTTCAACTCTTTCGCTATCAAAAAATCTAAAAATATCTCTTATAACAGGAATACTTACCGCAGAAGCAGGAAACGTTAATCCAAATATAGTAGCTACTAAACAAATTACGACAGAGGCTATCGCAACATACTGTTTCCAGACGGTCATTTTTTTCTTCTTACTATGTAACAGTTGTTCAATATTTACGTGCCGTGGAAATGAAGTTCCATTCGCTTTTTCATGAAATGCCTCCTTTATTTTTCGATCCATACACTCACCTCCGTATCACGGTCTAAAAAAATAGTATGTGCTAAATAATCCTTCAGCTTTTCTTTCGCTTTATAAAGACGCGATTTTACTGTCCCTTCTTTTACATTTAACACTTCCGAAATTTCTAAAATAGATAAATCTTGATAGTAAAAAAGTATAATAACAATTTGATGCTTGCTAGATAATTGCTGCACCGCATCAAGGATCATCTGCGACTCTTCTTGTATGAGATAATTATGTTCAGGTGTTTTCACATCTTTTATACGAAACCATGTTTCAGGTTGCAAAAAACCAAAACGTTTTTTTCGTTTCTGTTTTAAAGTTGTATGAATCAAAATTTGATGAAACCAAGTCTTAAACGAAGCAATCTCTCCATTAAAACGATGGATAGATTCATATGTTTGTATAAGTGATTCCTGTACCGCATCTTCTGCTAACCCTTTGTCATCTACTATGAGATAAGATGTTTGGTATGCTTTTTGTATATACGGTTGAAGTAGTTGATTAAATGCCTCTTTGTCTCCTTGTTTTACTTGTTGAATTAACCGTTGTTCCTCCAAACTCTTCCCTCCTTATTTTTTATTCTATATATTTATTACCATTAAACTAGAAAAAAGTTCACTTTTTCCCATTTTTTATCTCCCACTCTCTTTTTTACCATTTAATGATTGACACTCAAAAATAGTCAGTTATACTGATTATATGTAAAGATGATTATTAAAGGGGATGATACATTGAGCAGAATCCTAGAATCATACGGATTCCTTACAGGAAAAGTAGAGCAATTACTAGAACTCGACTTGATTGAAAAATTAAAACCTTACGACATTAATGCCAGACAATATGGCGTTTTAATTAAAATCAATGAAAAACCGAACCTTTCTCAAAAAGAAATTGCTGACGAATTAAGAATCGATCGGACAACAATGGTAGATTTTATTGACCATTTAGAATCACTACAATACTTAATTCGAATAAAAAATCCAAAAGACCGCAGATCATATTGCATCCAAATTACAGACAAAGGTCAGGACGTATTAGAAAATTGTTGGGGATTGTTAACACAATCGGAGATGGAGATTTTATCTCCTTTAACGAAAGAAGAACAACACTTTCTAAAAACTTGTTTGTTAAAAATCTTAAAAAACGCGGAGGAATGTTAATATGCTAAAAATGGAATATTTTAAAAGTCGTATTGCTTCTACATTTAGTCCAATGGATTTTTTACAGGTCAAAAAGTTAAATCCTGATGCTTACATGTTAGTTGATGTGCGAAATGGAACGCGGGAGTTAAAAAAAGAAGTCATAACAGGAGCACTGGAAATTCCACAATCTGAATTAGAAAATCGGTTATCAGAGTTACCAAAAGACAAAATAATCATTTTATATTGCTGGGACGTATGGTGTAATACAGCTGCGAAATCAGCTTTATTCCTTTTAGAAAATGGATATAATGTGAAAGAACTTGCTGGAGGTATTGCCGCATGGAAAACAATGAATTTACCAACTTCATCTTTATTTTTTGAAGAAACTAGTAATTCATCATGCGGGTGCTAATATGCCAATGAACGAGATCAACTATTGGATCGGTGTCGCTTCAAGGGATCATGTTTTAAAAGGTGTGGAAGGTGGATTCGCCCAACTTTGCCATGGCAAATCCTTCCCTTTAAAAAGAATGAAATTTGGAGATTGGATTATATATTATTCTTCTAAATATAAATTAAATGAAAAGGCACCATGTCAAATGTTCACAGCTATTGGTAAAGTAATTGATGACCATATTTACGAGTTTGATATGGGGAACGGCTTTATTCCTTTTCGTAGAAATATCAAATTTTATCCATGTAAAGAAATAGACATTCACCCTCTTATTGATCAACTATCTTTTATTCAAGATAAGAAAAAGTGGGGTTATCCATTTAGATATGGGCATCTCAAAATAAGCAAAGAAAATTTTACATTAATTGCACGAGAAATGGGTATTGAAACGATTGAATTCCATATTTAATAAAGTAAAATCACATTCTTTTTATGAAGTAAAAAAGTTATTCTGTCACTGTTTTGTCAATTTATTATGAAAGAAGTAAAAATTCATCATAAAAATATCTATTCACTCGCTACCAATTGTGATATTCTGTTCATTGGAAAATTTACTTATTGGTGGTGCATCCATGTTTTCAGTATTCAAAAGGTTTTTAATTGGTAGACCTCTTAAATCAAATGCATTAGGTGAACAAAAATTAAATAAATTAAAGGCATTAGCCATTCTATCATCTGATGCTCTTTCTTCTGTTGCATACGGAACTGAGCAAATTTTAATCGTTCTTGCAACAATTGGATCAATTGCTTTTTGGTATTCTATTCCAATTGCAATTGGCGTTCTCGTTTTGTTAACGGCACTTATTTTATCGTACAGACAAATCATTTATGCCTATCCACACGGCGGAGGAGCTTACGTTGTTTCTAAAACAAATATAGGAATAAACGCTGGACTTATTGCCGGGGGATCCTTACTGGTAGATTATATTCTTACCGTAGCTGTAAGTGTGTCTGCAGGGACAGATGCAATTACATCAGCATTTCCAGCATTACATCAGTACACAGTAATAATTGCTGTAATACTTGTTATTTTCATTACAATTCTGAACCTTAGAGGAGTAACAGAATCTGCTTCTATTCTAGCTTATCCTGTCTATCTCTTTGTACTAGCACTTATCGTATTAATTTCTGTTGGAGTCTTTAAAATTGCCACTGGACAAGCGCCGGCATCTTTACATACACCTATTGGTACGGTAGCGCCAGGAATTACATTATTCTTTTTATTAAAAGCATTCTCATCTGGGTGTTCTGCATTAACTGGTGTAGAAGCGATTTCAAATGCAATCCCTAACTTTAAGGCACCAGCTGCTAAAAATGCAGCCACTACTTTAGTGATGATGGGAGCAATTCTTGCAGTCTTATTTACTGGTATCACCGTTTTAGCATATTGGTACGGTATTGCTCCGAAACACAATGAAACTGTTGTTTCTCAAATTGCTTCGGATATATTCGGAAGAAATTATGTGTATTACTTTATTCAAGGAACAACTGCACTTATTTTAGTATTAGCTGCTAATACAGGATTCTCCGCTTTCCCATTATTAGCTTACAACCTAGCATCAGATAAATACATGCCTCGCATGTTTTTAATGCGCGGTGATCGATTAGGATACTCAAATGGAATTATGACCCTGGGGATTGCTTCCATTATTTTAATTGTTGCGTTTCAAGGAAAAACAGAACAATTAATCCCGCTGTACGCAGTTGGTGTGTTCCTTCCTTTCACTTTGTCACAAACGGGAATGATTATAAAATGGTTGCGTGAAAAACCAGCAGGTTGGTTGCCGAAATTACTAACAAATTTAGTAGGCGCACTTATTTCATTATCTGTATTACTTATTTTCTTTATCACAAAGTTTACACAAGTATGGTCTGTTGTTATCTTCCTGCCAATTATTGTGTATATCTTCCATTGTATCCATAAACATTACGATGCAGTTGGAGAACAATTACGTATCGATCCAAATGAAATTCCGCACAAAATCGAAGAAAACATTGTCATCGTACCGGTTGCTGGAATTACAAAGGTAGTCGAACAATCCATTAATTATGCTGAGGCTATCGGTGATACTGTCATCGCTGTATATGTAGCCTTTGATAAAGAAAGTGAATTAAAGATGCAGCAAAAATGGAAAGAATGGAAACCAGATGTTCGTCTTATTACAGTCGTCTCTTCATACAGAAGCTTAATGAGACCTATCACAAAATTAGTAGCAATGATTCAAGAGAAAGCACAAGAAAAGCATCATTCCGTTACTGTTCTCATTCCGCAGTTTATTACAAAGAAAAGTTGGCATAACATTTTACACAACCAATCTAGTGTTTTATTAAGGATTTATCTTTTATATAAAAAGAATGTTATTGTTTCAACTGTTCCGTATCGATTTAAAAAATAGAGTTTGGAAATGTTATAAGATTCTATTTTTCTATAAAACGAGACCCCTAACTATAAATAAGTTAGGGGTCTCGTTTTTGTTCATCTTGCTTATACAATATATTTAGCAGGAGTAGTGTTTTAAGTAAAATGAATACGTAGGCGATGTGAAGTCTCTTATTCATTAGTTTTCGCATCACATTATTAATATGATTACAGACAAGCCTTCTTTTTATTAAATAATTCATCTTCCCCCCTCACCTTTTGGATGGAAATATTGGGATTTTTAAATTAATAATCAATTTGTATTAACATATACAATGTAGCATATAGTTTTGATCCAAACTTAAAAGCCTCCCTAATTAATTAGGAGGCTAGGAGGCTATCAGTCTTTCAACCATCTAAAACACACTTCCAAATAAACCCCATATTTAGAATGATTAACTTCTTCTCTGGTACTAGCTATATAAAATGTTACTGACATAGTTTATGCCTCACTCGAAAATTAATTTTTTATTATTTCATTAATATTTTCTAACTGTTTTTAAGCTCCATTAAAATGGTTTTAAATACTCGCTGAACCAGTTTGCTCCTTGTTCAGCCCAATCTCATCTAGATTGTTCAAAGCTATCCTGGATCTAGATTATCAAATTCATATTCAAAACGACAACAAAAGCATATTTCGTAAAAACGATTTCCAGCCTCATCATAGGGTGGCTCTTCTAAACCATCTTATTCGCAAACTAGACATATGTAAGCCATTCATTTCCCTCGTTCTAATTAACCTAAGCTCCGTTACCCAAGGTTATTCTTCCTCATAAAAATCTATCAGAACACCAACAATTTGATCACTTTCATCACGTTGAATGTGAACTGGATACCAACCGTCTCCTAAACCTGAAACTGATACTGCACCACCTATTATTATTCCTGCCTGATCATCTTCAGCAGTTATATCGCTACAAGCTACATAAAATTTAAGTCCTTCTTCATCCATATCTATATCGAAAGTGTTTTTTACCTCATATGTAATCATCTCATCTTTTCCATAAATGGTTGAATCGAAAATTCCCGCTTGTGCAGCATCAACTCCAATACCTTTATCCAGTCCTATCCAAGCACTATCTTCATTTGCTTCAACGTGAGCAGCAACGAGCTTTGTAACGACTTCATCTTCGGAGTAATATACAGTAGCTTTCCAGTTGCCCTGTTTTGCGGGAGTTAGCATTAAAGATAAATCCTCATCCTCTACATATTCATCTTCAGTAACTGCAAATTCTATTGGATAACAAGGGTCACTCACAACAATCTTATTACTTTTTATTTCAAAGATACCTAATTCTTTTAATGCCATATAAAACACTCCAATTAAAAATTAATTACTTTAATAATACAGCTTAAATCCCATTTTATAGTGTATGTCTATGGTGTACAAGAAAGCATTACGAACTACTCTCTTTTCACATAATCAGTGAAAGCGGAAGTAAATTATTTGTCCAAAAAGTTAACCGCTCGCTTGGAATTAGCATTGTTTACTTTTCGAATATATAATTCATATTAAAGAACACTTCCACCAAATTATATTTAGACTTAGTTTTTTGGTGATTGCAGCTTATCAATTTTCCAGTGTGTTTCTAGAGGGTCTAAAGAGCTTTCAATATAAAACATATATTCATCTGCGGTACCTGGTACTTCAAAAGCTATTTTCAATTCTACCGTTTCATTTGGTTTAACTTGTATGTCATAAGGAGAAGGGTTTTGGTCAAGCACCTTTCCTTCATACGCCTTACCGTTTTTTTCATCTTTTAAGGTATATTTTAATTCTGATAGTCCAATCATTTGACCTCGTACATTTTTTACAGAGACATTAACAACGATAGAATCGTTGCTATCATTTAAATATGCACTTTGAACGGTGGTCAAGTAATAGCCTCCCTTAATACTCTCACCAACTAATAAAATACCTTGTTCCAAGCGGCTCATAGTTTCTTTTTCTTCAAAATTTATTAATTCTTTATTTTCATTTTTTGCAGTTGATTCTTCTATTGAACCATTTTCAACTGCACTATCTTTTTTATCTTGTGTGCAAGCAGCCGTAACACTGACAAATACTAGACTTAAAGTAAGTAATATGGATAATTTTCTCATAAAATTTATCCGTCTCCTTAAATTTCTCGATTTTGTGCAACTATACATATTATAAAGCAATTCTATTTATAAGCTCATTTATTTTTTCCTCTGTCAATAAGCCATTTTAAGATTCCTATTATTAATATAAGGAGCGGTATTGCCTGAATAAAGAGAAACCCTCCCCAAAAATCAAGTTCAGTACTATCTGGAGAATCTGTTGCCATCACACCTATAAAAAAAGCCACTGGAATTGTGAATAGATTTACCCCTAAACTGACCATTATGAATGTTAGATTTTTATCCTTAGTTTTTGGTGAATCAGAATTGAAGAATGAGAATATTGCAATACCGATTATAAAATACAGTATTACATAAAGCTGATTAAGATATCCCATAATATTCCTCCGTTATCTTAATTGTACCATCAGCAAAGCCCTAAGCCATAAATACGAGTTAGTTTTTGAACTAAATTCAAAGTTTCTCACCTGCAATTTTTCATATACATTTTTGTTTAATTTTAACAGAATATATGATACATCACATTTTTTGTCACTAATATCAATGCAATTCTCAATAGAATTCTCTAATTAAATAACAATAATAAACGCGGAGAAGGGATAGCTTAACCGCTATCCCTTCATCTTAATTTCACTATCTAATCCCGTTGGTTGAAGAAAATTGTTGTCTGTTTTTATTAAGTGTCTTCGTCGCTTTTGTACTCCAAAATATCACCTGGTTGACAATCCAAAGTCTTACATATCGCTTCTAATGTTGAAAAACGAACCGCTTTTGCTTTCCCATTTTTCAGAATGGAAAGATTCGCCATCGTAATCCCAACCCTCTCCGAAAGCTCCGTTACGCTCATTTTTCGTTTTGCTAACATCACATCAATATTAATAATAATTGCCATATCCTCCACCTCAGACCGTTAAATCATTTTCTGGTTTTATATTAATAGCTTCTTGTAAAAGTCTTTGGAGAACAGCAGCAAAAACGGCAATCACCATAGAAGCGAAAATAATGATCAATCCGATTGGTATGAAACTTGGAGGGTCAACTTTTTCCGCCATGAGATAGTAGAGTGGCATACCTAGCAGGTACAAGCTACTAATCGTGATGGCACAGCATTTTATATTCTTTAAAGCCTTTACCGATAATTCCGAGAACGCTTGGTTCTTATCAATATAGCTTAAAAGTTTAAAAGCTTGATACAGAGCAAAGTAAAAAGGTATCGCTGCCGCATACATATCGATTAAAACGAGAGATTTCATATAAGTAATATCTGGATACAATTCTCCAGCAAAATTCCCGATCTTAGGCACCAAAAATATGCACAATGCAAGAACTGGGATTCCCATAAAAATAACAGCTAGCTTTAAAAAGAGTGTCGTAACTTGTTTCATAAAAAGCACCTCGCTTATTTAATAACAACATAATATTATTATATTATTTATCGTTTTACAATAAAATAGTATTGTTTCTTGTTATATTATTATTGTTATTGAAATATCCTTTTAATTTTAACAAAAATAAAAAGCATTTCTCATTACAAAGAAATGCTCTTACTTTACAATGTTAAATTTACAACTTGTTCAACAAAACTTCCAAATAGTTTAATAAAGTAAATCAACAACGAAAGATAACAGAACCTACTTAAAATAAATAATATCCTTCATCGTAAATTGTTTATCGGCAATCCCCATCTTTGAGCTGGTGTAGCCTTCACTTTATCCCATGAATTGTATGGCAAACAGAAGTTGTAGAAAGTACGAAGGATAGTTAAAGCGTATTGAGCATAGTATTTAACGATTGCTCTGGTGTGTTCAGACACTATCAATTTAACTTTTCGTCCTTCATTCCAATCATATCTATATCAAAACCACATTCTTCAAAAATGTCTCGAGGTAATTTTCCTTTTTCATTTTCTTCAATAAAAATGCGTTTAAATTCATCTGTATAAGTAATTCCTTTCTCACTCACAGATTTTACGTATGGATTCCTTGATAGAGTTTGGATTCCTTTTTCTGTAAACAGCTTTTTCGTCATTTTGAAATTTCTCCGATTCTAATTTTTCTCCTATTTATATAAGAAATACCCTATAGAATAGACTTTTTTTAAAGTGTCTATTCTATAGGGTACATTTTACGAGAAGACTACTCTTATTTTCTGCACCATATTAAAGCAAGCGTAACCTCTAAAAGCCATGTAAAAGAATCTTTTGGATATATTCCCGATATAAGTAATGCCACCGAAAAACTTACACACAACATTTTATAAAGATAAACAGATACTTCACTTTCCCCAGTATTTTATTTCTTATTCTATTAATAACATACATCCAGCCAAAACAGGTGTCATAATCATCGAAAATTTCAAAATAACACGAGGTGCATAATTTGTAAACTTCGCTCCTATATATGCTCCGAGCATTGTTCCCATTAAAACTTGTACTAATAACATGTAATCTAAATATCCTGCTGAAGTATATCCAACTCCTCCACCAATTGCAATTGGTAAAATAACAAGCATTGTAGTCCCTACTGACTGACGAATTGATAAACCTAGTAACACCATTAATCCAAGTTGAATGAACGGTGCTGAACCAATTCCAAATGCTCCTGCTAATATCCCAGTTGCAATTCCTAACAGAGCTCCTTTTCCCAATACATATGAAGATAACTGATCTGATAAACTAGCAGACAACTCTTTTTGATTTTGCACAAAAAACAAACGAATTAACATACATATGGCTGATAAAAATAACATACTAGCCGTAAACCAATGAAGAAGTTGTGCAGGGATCCCAGCACCAATTTTAGATCCAACATATGATCCAAGCGCACCAAATCCTCCTACAACACAACCAATTTTCATAACAACATTTCTTTCTCGATAATGACTTATCACTCCAGAAAATGTTGTAAATGCCATCGCTGTTAATGATGTTGCGAGCGCTGCATGAATTGGCACATGAAATACGAGAGTGAGCACTGCAATAATAAACCCAGCTCCACCTGCCCCAACAAAACCTAACAAAATACCCATTAGAAACATTGTAATAATAATAGCCACTTTCTTTCCCTCCAATAGCCCTATTATCGAATATATTTCTTATTTTAAGCAAATAAAAAGCATCTACACAGGATGCTTTTGGCACTGTTGAAAAACGGATTTGTCAATTATGAAGTAGTGAACTCAGTAAGTTTTAACTTCCACATTTGAGTTTTTTAATGAACCCTCCCTAGATAAGACTAAATTTATTAGTAAATCCCAAAGAAAAAAATCAGCTTTCTGCTAACAATTGACTTTTTCAACAATGTAACAAGAAAGGTGGAATCGTCATCTCTCTTATTTATGTATATCCTGCAGTGCAAAATTTGTATCAAAATCACTATATTCCTAAATATGGAATTATAGTATAATAGAAGAAAATCACAAGAAAAAATGGGGGTACGGCTATGATTACATTACAGCATAAGCTGGAGCAGTACACACACATATATGCACAATTGAAAGAAGAACTAAGATGGAAAACTGGTGATTCCCGAACATGGATGATGATTGCCGCTATGTATGCAGGCAGTAATAAGCCGTTTCATCTTGAACGTTTTTTGCAAATCAGCAGCTATATTAAGGAGCAGGTAGGGATGTTTTCATATTTGAAGTCCTATCATCGCTTTGTGATTGCAGCAACATTGGATATTCACTTTATACATTACGAGGAAGCGT
The DNA here is from genome assembly GCF_030756675.1 of Bacillus multifaciens. Taxonomy (GTDB): domain Bacteria; phylum Bacillota; class Bacilli; order Bacillales; family Bacillaceae_G; genus Bacillus_A; species Bacillus_A multifaciens. The sequence continues at coordinate 4,252 of NZ_JAVBXD010000012.1, read as the reverse complement.
TTCAGCAGTTTCTCGACGTATATGAACGATTGGTCGCGGGTGGCTTTAGCCGCAGCATCTTTACTTATCTGGCGGCAGCAACGCTTTTATCGGAAGGAAATGAACAACATGAAGAACGCATTCAGCGGTCGTTGCAAGTATATAAACGTATGAAAGAGAAGCACTTCTTTCTCACAAGCGCATCTGATTACCCACTCGCTGTTTTGCTGGCAGGACAACCCGAGGAAGTAGGGGTGCTAATGGATCGAGTGGAACTCCTCTATCGCAAACTGGCGGTAACCGTCTTTCACAAGGGGAATGACCTTCAGTTTTTAAGTCATATTCTTTCTCTAAAGAAGGATGTCAGTGAAGATATTTTAGTAGCACGCTGCACAAATATATGGAACCTACTGCGACAAGAAGGGGTAAAAGTTAAGCAGATGCATTACGCCGCTGTCGGGCTACTAGCGTTGCTTGAAGATGGAGAGAACGAGGTCGCTTCTTTGAGGGCATTCATTGATAAATTGCAGGGGGACAAGCTATTCCGCTGGCATGCGGATGCAAATATTCTTGTTGTTATCCAACTATTCATGAGTGAGCAAGGCAAGGAAAATCCTGCTACCACTGGATTGCAAACAATGATAGAGGTCCTCATACAAGCACAACAGGCCGCTATGATAGCTGCAATTACCGCTTCCTCAGTAGCAACTTCTGCTAGTAGTAGTTCATAATGTGCAATGGTACTTCCATACTTGTTCATTGTCATTATTCCGCTGTCCAATTTGCTACATGAATGCAGGCATAACGTCCCTGCATGCTTCTTGAACTAAAAAGAGGCTGCCTATAAGTCAGTGAAACCAGTTTATAGGACAGCCTTTTGGGTTACATATATACAAGAAGCCGAGAACTAGTTCTCGACCCTGTTTTTGATTACTCACCTGTCTTCTCAAATCTCTTAATACGCGCACCATATATAGGGAACCTGAACTATTTTGTAGAAACAAGAATTATCAAATGACGTGCTCAACCAGGAGATTTACTATCCTTCTTCTTTATAAAATACACAATAAAAGCTCGAAGAAACGCTTCTTCAACTTTTATTGTGTCGTATGATTCATTTCCAAGTTTGAGTGGGGATGTTTTTTGGTCATGAGACATCACCTCATCCCCAATATATGCAAGAAAACATTATGGACTATCCTTCTTTCACATAATCAGTGTTATTGGAAGTTGTCTGATTCGTTTTTTTACCATTCTAAATCTAATAAAAGCTGAATTACTTGAAATACCATTTGAAAGCATTCGTGTATAAGATTTTATCAGTAGCTTGTTCATCAAATAGCTGTTGAATCAATTCAATATCTGTATACTCAAAAGATCTTTTTGCTCTTGTAGATGGTAAATCTGTTCCAAACATAAGAGCATCTGGATTAATTTCATAAATCGCTTTTAAAGCATTCTTAACATTCAAATCTACACGACCAAAACCAGTAGCTTTTACATGTATCCCTTTGTCAACTAGCTTTAATAAATGTGGTAGTCCTTCTTCAGATAACCCTAAATGGTCGATTGATATTGTTGGTAATTTTTCAATAGTTGATGCAATTTCGGGCAACTCTTTTGCATCAATATAAAGCTCGCTATGCCACCCTACTAGATTATGAACTCTTCTAGCAAAGTAATCCAACTTCGATAAATCTTCTGAACCGCCTCTTTTAATATTAAAGCGTAATGCCTTTACCCCATTTTCATTTAAATTTAGTATTTCTTTGTCCGTTACTGTAAAAGGTAATTGTGTTACGCCACAAAATGTTGAACCCATTTGTTTAAGTACCTTTAATAAATATTCTTGGTCAAATCCTTGGAATGACCCTGATACAATAGCTCCACCTAATACATTTAAATCAGCAGTTTCATTTTGATAATCTTCTACAACATAACTGGAGGGCAAATATCCTTGGTTTTCGATAATTGGAAAGTCAAAATCAATAATATGAGATTCATTTTATGCAGTAACTTCTTTGATTTTTTAGTAAATACCTATCTCTTTTTCTCTGTCAGTACAAATAAATCTGCAACACTTTCTAGACTATTTTATTTACTGTTCTCCACCTTTTCTAGACCATAACACAACAGGAATAAGTAATAAGGCTAACGCCCCTCCAGCTAACGATAAAGCTGCATAACTTAAATTCGCTACCACCATGCCGGACATCGCTCCACCAGAAGCCCCTGCCAATGCAATAAAAACATCCACTTTTCCTTGCGTTTTTGCACGTGTTGCAGGTTCTGTTGAATCAACAATTTGAGCCGTACCACTTATTAATCCAAGGTTCCATCCTAATCCAAGTAAAGAAAGGGCGACGACCAGAAGTATTAAAGAATCGCTCGGTGCAATAGCAGCTAACACCCCAGCACTAAGTAATATAACGCCGGAAGCAATACTCATCGCCATTCGACCAATTTTATCAACAAGTATTCCTGTAACGAGTGATGGAAGGTACATTGCCCCTACATGAAATCCAATGACAAGACCCACTTCACTTAAGCCATGACCATGGTGTTTCATATGTATAGGAGTCATCGTCATAATAGCAACCATGACAACTTGCGTAAGTATCATAACGATTGCCCCAACAGTAACGCCCCTATTATTTGTTGTTGATTTTTTAGTTATCGAATTCCCTTTACTTATACGTTTTTGCTTATGTGTTTCTATCACGTTTGCTATAAGTAATGGATCTGGACAAAGCATAATGAAAAGCACGAGGCCTGCTGACAAAAACGCAGCTGCCGATAATATGAACGGACCAGCAAGTTCAGGAATACCTAGAGAAAGAGCAAAACTCCCCATTATCCCCACTAAGTTTGGTCCCGCTACCGCACCAAAGGTCGTCATAACCATTGTCATACTAATAGCAGTTGCCCGTTGCTTCTCATTTGCTAAGTCTGTACCGGCATAACGAGCTTGTAAATTTGTAGCTGTACCCGCGCCATAAATCAGCAATGAAGCAAGTAAGAGAACAATACTATTTGTTAAAGCGGAAATTACCACACCAATAGCCCCGAGCCCTCCTACCATAAATCCTGTCGCGAGTCCTATTCGACGCCCATAACGTTGCGAAAGCCTTCCTACTACAAAAGCGGCTCCTGCCGATCCCATTGTAAGTATAGCGGATGGCAATCCTGCGAATGCATCTGTCCCAAGCATTTGCTGTGCGAGAAGTGCACCAACCGTAATTCCAGCAGCTAACCCCGCACCTCCAAACATTTGTGAAATACTTACGATTACTAACGTCCGTTTATATAACATTCTTTGCTCTTCTTCTGTATACATTTGACTCCTTATTGAACTATCAGCTTTATCAAGCATTTCCTCACCTTCTTTATGAAAAATTCTCCCTTTTTTAAATGTACTATGATTACTGTTTCATATTCAGTAGTATTTCCATTCGTATCGTATACAGGAATACATTACAGCCTACTCTCCTTTCACATAATCAGTGCTATCGGAGGTAGATATCACGGTTGCATATTATCTTATCTTTAAAGAAATAGTAAATAAGATCAAATCCTGTACTTTGGAGGTTAGAATATGCAAAAGATAACTGTTATTCTTTTTTGTATGGTGTGTTTTATATTCAGTAGCAATATATTAGCGGAAGCTTCCTCGTTTAGTAATCTTCCTATATCAAAGTCCTCTAAACATTGGCATTTGAAAATTGATAAAGCTGACGATGACCAAAGGCTTTCGAAACCAAAACCAGGCATAGTAAATACATATAGTCTAGATGTAAAGAACCTAGGAAAAGATGTTTATAATTTAGATGTAGATATATACAGTAACTTTAACGATTCCAAGACTTTGCGGGGAAATATAGACGCACTTGAGACTGAGAGAACCGTCACCACTAATAAGTTTCATTTTTCTAATTTTCCTGTGTCAGTAAAAGCAAAAGGTATTACGGTTATTGTTACATGGCAAGAGGAGTTACCAAAGACGTTAGAAAATGGTCAAAAAATACGAGCAAGAAAATATAAAGAAATATTTGTGTTCGATCAAAAATAAATGATAAAAAGCTCTCCGTGAACTACCCACCACTTAACGGCCTTACGGTCTGTTTGAAGTGGGGGCTTCAAAAGTCAAAAGACTTTCTCTTTTATTGCTAATTCATCCACAAGCCTAGCGGCTCATGTCCAAAGCCTTGAATTCGCGGCGTCCCTACCGCTAATAAAATCGATACAAACTACGCGATTAGATTTTGTTCGTGCA
>NZ_JAVBXD010000011.1 GCF_030756675.1 Bacillus multifaciens | reverse complement strand
CTTGTATTTTATCTTCATCAGTACCCGGCAGTTTATCCTTTGGTAACTCTCGATATAGTTTGTGAAGATTTGGATAGAAATCTTCCCCATATGCTAAATGAAGTTGCCAAAGCATAACAACTTTCACAAACAAGTCATCAATATTTTTATACTCTTTATCTGTTTGTTTTAAATATGCAAAGGCTCTATCGTAATCCCCCTCTTTTTCTAAACGCGTTGGTTGATTCGAGAATAATTGTTTTTGTGCAGCTAAAGAATATAGGTTAACAGTTACTTCAGTCATTCCACTGCGGTCATTCCACGTCCAAGGGTATTGTTGCCTTGTATGCCCTGCTTCATGCATTTGTCCCCATCCAAATTCATTTACATTTAAAGCACTTACAATTGCGCCATTATCAGTAGTAAATGCGACTCCATCCTGACCTGCATACATGTACATACCCGGTGGGTTGTTAGGATTTTCTACAAAAGCCCAAAGACGGCGAGTTGAGCGATGTAACGGATTGGAACTTGTTTCAGATAGTCCCGATATTTTATCTTGCGCTAAAATCATGTCATCATATTTTTTTAATAGAGGAACAGGATCTTGATCCACAATATATTTCTTGGCACTATCACGAGTAACAGTAAGTACTGCTTTCTTTGACTTTAATTGAACAGCCTGCGCATCTGGATACTTGTCCATCATCGCAATCCAGTCTGCTTTCGTATGCTTTCCTAATTCAAAGAATGGAACAGGGCTCCCGCCTTGTGTTACTTTCACCCTAACTGTTCTTTTCCCTTCACCGTTATCAAACCATAATAAACCACCATTTGGAGAAGAAATTGTGTTAGAACCAGGAGAAAGGCGGAATGTTTTTCCCCTTTCTTTATCATATTCATTTGTCCCAATAGCTGCGCTAAGCATTTCTAATCCTGATAGTCCCGATACTTCAACTGTGACTTGTTCATTCGGTTTTACATAGATTCCTGTTGGCACATAGTTTCGTTGCCCACTTCTTCTTTCTCTTTCTGCTTCACCCAGATAATGTCCTGTACTTGGAAGATCAAACGTCCTCGCTTCATATTGCGCCTGGGTTTGCTTAGTTTCAGCATGAATGTTCAAACTATTTACAGTCATAGATGTAAATAATGTCGTTGTCATAACAGCAGATGCCATCAATACTTTCATTGGTTTTTGTAATCCATGATTCTTTCTTCTACTCATATAAATCAGTCCTTTCATTTCAATCCATTCTGATGGTCATACAAAGCACCGATCCTGACCACTCTTTTATATCGTATAATTACATTAATATAATATATATTCCACTTAACTATGGCTACTTCGAAAATTTACTTATTCCTATCTGTAAAAATTATATCGGGAAAGCAGCTGGTACCTCATAGAAACCGTTAGGGCCCTTCCTACCACAGAAGGAGAACGTGGGTGCATGTCATGTTGTATTCTGCATAGTAGGTATGTCCAAAACCAAAATGGATATATATGGTTGTTAATTATATTAAAACATTTATGTATTTTGATTGCAAACACCTAATCTAGCATAACGATACTAACTTAAACATAGTTTATATATTATTAAATTGGGAAATTCATAACAAAAAATATAGTAATATAGTTTTCTATCAAAGAAACCAGCCATGCGCAAAGGTGGGATAATAGGAGAAATCATGTGTATTTTATGTTTTATTCTGCATAACAGCGACCTATTCGTTGAAAGATTACAGTTTGGATGAGCAACTTAAAAATGTTTGTAAAATAATGAAGTGATATTATGTAGAATATGACCCACTATACAAATATGCAAAATTGCATATTTGTATAGTGGGTATAACAAACACCAGAATTTAAAATTTCTGCTTCTAAAGAGATTATGATGAAATTTCGCCGTAATCAAGAAAACAGCATGCTGATACCCTATTACCATTAATCAATGGTACGATATTGAACGTTTTTCCCAATATATCGGCGATGCGACGCGGGATAAAGACCATTCGACAAATTCCGTTAAAAAAGACTACCTCTAAACGCGGATGAATTTCATCCAACTATGGAACAATATACACATCATATAAGAAGGAGATGACCCCCTGTTGTATACATACATCCTATACGATGCAAAAGATTCTTTCGGCATCAGCAAATCATATCATATTAAATGTGAAGTTCCGCCCCACCGCTTTCGAGCGATTATGATGGAGTTCCGCCGTAATCAAGAAATAGGAGAAAATATTAAAGAATTTATTGACTTCATGGAACGAGAATTTGATGAAGACTTCGAACTGTTTGAGTATGACGACATTGTGCAGTACGATGCTGACCAAGAAAACAGCATGATATTAGCAAATTTGCTGGATCAGACTGATGAACATGTCTGAAAGGAAAAAAGACACGTTATCACAAAGCAATTTCTTAAATCATTAAAAAATCCGTCCTGTGATAACGTGCTCATTTATATGTGTAAACGATTAATATCCCAAAATATCTACTTCAGCTGCTGAAGCGTATCCATTTCTTCCATTTGTTACTTCTATTTTTACATATTTTGCAGAAACAGGGTTGAATGTTGCGAATTCTGTTCCGCCATTACTTTTCCATGTTCCAGATGATACTTTTTGATAGTTAGAGCCATCTATGCTTGTGTAAATATTGTAGCTTACAATACGACCATTGCCCGACCAATCTTGCCTTGGAAGACAGGCTATTTTAGAAATTTTTCGTACTTTATCAAGCTCTAATGTTAAATTGTATGGGTATTGATTTTGTGCGCTCCACTTGCTATGCCAAATTGTATCTGGTTTGCCATCGATTGCGTTACTTGCTGGATCGCGCCATCCTTCCTCACTACTTGCACTTGCTTTCATTGTTTTTTTCGACAATACAGCCAGTGGTTTAACAGGTTTGGAGTCAGTTGCTTCCCATATAGGAGCAACTAATGTTGGATAATTTAAAGCTTCGATTTTTTGTCTTGTTTCTTCCGATGCTTTTAGTCCCCACTGATCAAAAAATGGAAGTACATTTTGTTTCGCTACTTTCGATGCATTATAAATAAATGCTTGTATTTTCTCTTCATCCGTTTTTGGAAGTTGATCTTCTGGTAATTCTCTGTATAGTTTGTGAAGATTCGGATAAAAATCTTCCCCATATGCTAAATGAAGCTGCCAAATCATAACAAGTTTCACAAACAAATCATCAATATTTTTATACTCTTTATCTGTTTGTTTTAAGTATGCAAAGGCTCTATCGTAATCTCCCTCTTTTTCTAAACGTGTTGGTTGATTCGGGAATAATTGCTTTTGTGCAGCTAAAGAATATAGATTAACAGTTACTTCTTCCATACCTCGAAGGTCATCCCACGTCCATGGCGATTGTTGTCTTGTATGTCCCGATTCATGCATTTGTCCCCATCCAAATCCATTTACATTTAAAGCACTTTCGATTGCATTACCAGCAGTCGTAAATACAGCTCCATCCCAGCTTGCATACATGCCCCAATCCTTTTCGTTAGGATTTTCTACAAACGCCCAAATGCGGTGAGTTGGACGATGTAACGGATTTGGATCTGTTTCAGATAATCCGGATATTTTATCTTGCGCTCGAATCATTTCATCATATTTTTTTAATAGAGGAACAGGATCTTGATCTACAATATATTTCTTGGCACTATCCTGAGTAACAGTAAGTACTGCTTTCTCTGATTTTAATTGTACCGCATGTGCATCTGGATACTTAGCCATCATCGCAATCCAGTCTGCTTTCGTATGCTTTCCTAGTTCGAAGAATGGAACAGGGCTCCCGCCTTGTGTGATTTTCACCTTAACTGTTCCTGTATCTTGGTAGTTATCAAATCCTAATAAGCCACCGTTTGGAGAAGAAATCTTATTAGTACCAGGAGAAAGATCAATTTCTTTACCCCATTCTTTATCATATTGATGTGTCCCGATAATCGCTCTTATCTTTTGCGTTCCCGATACTTCAATGGTAACTTCTTCATTCGGTTTTACATAAATTCCTGTTGGCGTATAGTTTTTTTGTTCACCTCTTCTTTCTCTTTTCGCTTCACCCCAAAAACTTCCTGTACCCGGAAGATCAAACTCCCTCTGTTCATATTGCGCTTCGGTTTGTGTAGTTTCAGCATGAACGTTCAAACTATTGACAGTAATAGGTGTAAATAATGCCGTTGTCAAAATAGCAGATGTCATTAATACTTTCATTGGTTTTTGTAATCTACGATTCTTTCTTTTTTTCATACCAATCAATCCCTTCATTTAAATTCGTTCTAACGTTCACGTAAAACGCATATTATATTATAATCTCTATATATAAATTATACGAATTTTTATTTAATTACAATATTTATCTTACATTTCAAAAAAAGGACAGACATTCTAATAACAAGGGGTCTGTCCTTTTTAACAGTGGATTCATCTATTTTCTATCATAACCGTCACTTTCAATTATTTTACTTCCACCGCATAATTCCCCGTTCCACTTCCATAATAGACAACAGGATGAATCCTCAATAATCTCCTTATTACTTTTGTAGTAGCTTCATAGTTGTACGACGCATTACTATCAATCACTAATACGATATCGACCATTTTCCCCAATATATCGACCGCTTTTGGGAATATATCGGCGCTTCGACACAAGATAAAGACCCCTCGACAAAATTCGGCACACAAAAAGAAAGAACGATTCTTTGAATCGTTCCACTGAATATAAATTACAGTCTTATCATTTTTTTTGCCTTCTCAGCTAGTTCTAAGTCGTGTGTTACAAATAAGATTGTTTTTCCTTCGTCATTCATTTTTTTTAAAATATCAAAGACTTGATCTCTATTTTTTTTATCTAAGTTACCAGTTGGTTCATCCGCAAAAATATAATCACATTTCTTTAAAATAACGCGAGCTAAAGCGATTCTTTGTTGTTCTCCGCCGCTAAGTTCAAAAATTTTCTTTTTCTCATAACCGGAAAGACTTACTTCTTTGAGCGCTTGTTGTATCTGTTCTTTTTTATCAACTTGATTTTGGTATTTTAAAGCAATTTTTAAGTTTTTTTCGACTGTTTCATTTTCGATAAGAGCATAGTTTTGAAACAGATATCCAAAACAGTTGCGTTGCAGCAACAACGTTTGTTTTGCATTCGGATTTATTTGACCATCTATCACAATATCTCCAGAGTCAGCTTTTTCTAATAAACCAACAATATTTAAAAGTGTTGTTTTCCCACTTCCACTTTCTCCAACAATCGCAATGAAATCGCCGTTCTCTATTTTTAAATGAAAATCTTCCAGTATCTTTTTATCATGAAATTGTTTATTAATATGTTTTAACTCAATCATTATTAATGCTCTCCTTTAATAATAGAATTGAAAGTTTTGCGACTTAATCTTTTATCAAATACATAACTTGCCAATAACTCTAGTGCAATAATACCAATTCCCGATAAAAGGATAATATTACCGAAATAAAAATACATAATAATCATCGGGATAACATTAATACTTAAGAGTAAACAAATCATTAATTTATTTCTCGCAATGGAACTATAACCAAATATTTTTTTTACATATAACTCTAGTTTGTTTTTTTGATAATAACTAGATACTGCGTTATAAGTAATCACTACATTCGCTACAATAAGCATGATAATAAACACGAGTAATTTTTCTTTTTCCTCTTTCAAATCTTGAATCTCTTGACCATGCTTATCATATAATGAATCGATGCGCTGAATAGATGATTGCGCATTACTCTTGTTGATTGCTGGTACAATAAAACTATACGGATCTTTATCCGTCGACTCAAAATAAAAACATCCAGAAGCATATGATAAATAGGAGGAAGAATGAAAATTCCCAGTATCAACAATTGCTATAGGATCTTTAATCATATTTTTATTTTCTTCTGCAATCATTGAATTATATGTAAAATAATTTTGATTATTTTCTGTATATATGATGTTAACCGATAAATCTTCTTCTTTAGTCGTATTGATAGGCTTATTTAACTCTTCATTATAAATGTTATCCACTTCTATTTTTTCGAAATAAAATCGTTTTCTATATTCATCTTTTATTCTGTTTTCATACTTTTGAAATTTTTTAGGCACTAATACATTCATTACATTTGGATCTCTTATAATCTTCTCTTTGATCGTACCGCCGCTTAATTGGATAGGGTTATAATATAGATAATTTAAATTTATTGTTACGCTTTTACCAGAAGGCGATAATTCAGCATCTTTTCCTTCTGTGTTTAAATTATAAACATATTCACTATTAAGCATGGCATAGTTAGAAGCATCTATCATAAAACCTTTATACTCTTTCTCCATATTATGATAGAATTCTTTCATAATTTGACCCGTTTTATAATTGACTTCCCGATTATTTTCACCGTTATATGTTACTCTCGTAGAATAAATATTTTTTGTCTTATTCCATAAAGACAGGTTAGCCATTTTTCGATTTAGTTCATTCTGTATTTGATTCCAATTGAAAATAGAGAATAAGAGAAAAACGATAAAAACACACTTTAAACCATAATTCAAAAAATTTACGAGTGTATAAGGTTTTTCACCCTTTATTTTGGATACATTCATATTCTTTATAAATACAGACATAACAATAAGAAGAATCGGTATCGTTAAAATCAAAATAAGTATAAAAGTGATCAACCAAAACCATAAAGTTAAATCTAAATAATAATCTAAACCTCTATTCAAAATATAATAAAGACTAAATAATACATAAGATGTACAACCAGCTATGAACATAATCTTAGTCAGTTTTAAGAAAAAGTTACTAGCAATACTCCAAAGCGTATAACCTAACATACGCATAATACTCAATTCTTTTAATCGATCAATCAAATAATGCGTAATCGCTATATAAGTACATAGAACCACTAAGGTCATACAAATAATTTGAAAGATATCGAAATTGAACATAGAAGAATTATTTTCCGCATGCACCTCTGCATTTGCTACATCTTTATTAATTAAATTGAGAATAGATTGGATGATTTTCGGATCTTGAGTAGATATATGATATACACCGTTCCCACTAAACGTTTTATACTCATCAAAATTTCGAATCGTAATCTTTAGGTTAGAATCTATTTGCTTCATTACACCAACTTGTTTCTTATCATCAAACTCAGAAGTACTTATAAAATCTTTGGAATATTCCTTTGGGAATCTCCCTTTTTTCAAATCAACTTGATTATGTAGACTAACATCAGTTGTGTATACAACAAGATTATTTCCATTTCTATACATATACCTTGAAATACTTACATCATGTTCTTTCGCTAATTTTTGAAAATATTCAATGTAATCTTTCGAATGAGGTTTACTTTCTTGAAAATTTACGATGATACTAGTTTTATTTTCATATAGTAACTTATTCATTTTTAATTCTTTAAATATACTTACTCCCCAAATTGCTACAAGTAATAATAAAGTAGTAAATAAAACATAAATAATCTTTTTCATAATACCCCCTCCAAAAAAAATACTAATATGGAAATATATATATATTTATCTTACATTTTTAATTTTAAATAGTGAATACATTTCTAAATTTGTTCACTAAAATATCAATATAAGGGGCTTACATAATATCTAAAAAAATATGTAACTATATGAATCCATTTTGATTTTCCAACATATAGATTGCTGCTATGCAGAAAAAAAGGAGCTTCCACTCGCTTTCTCTCTTTGTTTAAACTTCGCATGTGGCAGAAAAAGGCACTGACCGCTTCTATGCATGGCCAGATGCTCTCGCCCACCTAAAAAAGATGATTTTATGTCATTTTTAAAATTTGGATTTATATAGAAACAAGAGAGGTGAAACAACCTCTCTTGTTTTCCTTTTATTTATAATCATAATATGCTTTATTTGTACCCGCACTTGTCCAAGGTAAACTAGCCGTACTATATTGATTTTTTGGCTTCCAACCGCCATCTTCATAATCCCCTTCACCATTTACTACTGATGCACGGCCGTATTTCGTGTAGTGTTTATAAGATGAATAGACTTGATTACCTTTTTTTCCTCTAATCCAATAGCCGCCATCTTTAGCACCAGATGTAACTCCCTTAACACTACTTTCGTCAAAAGTTTTGCTAGCCTTTAATTGATCATTTTCATATACAATTTCAGATTTCCCCGAAGATTGCTCTGCAGCAAATGTACTTGATGCCATTGGAATAGCTAACATTCCTGCAGCAATTACGCCTACAATACCTTTTTTCATGCTTTTTTTCATAATATATCGCCCCTTTAGATTGTAATTGTGATACAACTAGATATTACCATTCAATTGGTTTTTTATGGAATATATAGTAAATTTTTATCAATAAACGAAAGAATATTCTGACATATGGAGTCGTTTTCTTATTAAGTATTTACGTGCAGGATGATGAACATGTCTAAAAGTAAAAAACGCCAACTTGCTTTTAACAAGTTGGCGTTTTTTACTTTATCAATCTATTCTTTTACAGAAAAAGCAAACGAAATATTTTTGTTAGACTCTATGATTTAAAATACTTTTTATAGTCTTCTTCATACTTAAATTCAACTGGGCCAACATCCATACGGAATCTTCCATCCTCATACAACAGCGGCGAAGCTTCCGAATGATCTCTAGAGTAACTTTCTACATGAGAAATTTTCATTTCGGATGAATTTGTAAAATCAATATGCGCAATGCATACCCAGTAAGCATGATCATTCCATTCAAGCAAAGGTGCTGTGACGACATTTCCCATATGGTTATCCACAACTGCTTTTGCTTTCATAGAATAGAAACTACCTACTCCATTACTAACAGCACTATACGCAGCAAATAAAATATACTTTAAAGCTTCTGGACGATAAATACGAATTGTTTCTTTACCTGGTTCTTGTGAATCTCCATCAAGTTCAATATAAGGCGACACTTTAGAAGAACCTAAATTTCTATAATATACCTTCCCTACTTCTCCAGTTTTAGTTACGTAGAAACAATATAAGTCTAGGTCATTATTTGTTTTCCATTCAAGAGTAGCTGTAACCATCTTAGATTTTTGGATATTTACAGATTGTTTCTTTTTCAGTTCAATCTTAGTGATTTGATTAGGAGCCTGAGCTGGTTTGTTTATTGGCGCTGCAGGCTTAGGTGCTGTTTTTTGTTCTGCAACCTCTATCCCAAAATTTTCACACAACGCAGCTAATCCTCCAAAATAGCCTGCTCCAACCGGATTAAACTTCCACTCTCCTGCATGTCGATACAGATCTCCTACAATAATGGCACTTTCATTTGTAAAAGAGTATGTAATCGGAAAGTTTATAATTTCTGCTCTTGTTTGTTCATTTACTATTTTCATTTGAATATGAGTCACATCTTGAAAAAATTGCTTCTTTTCCTCTGCATTATGAATCGTAATGGAAAACACAATTTTTTGGACTTCCTTCGAAATACGTGTGAGATCAATGAAAAATTCCTGTTTATTACTACTTGAACTATTTTGATTCAATTTAACTGTTTGGCAGCTCGAATAGGGTTGCCCATAAAATACGAAATCTTCTTCTTTTGTAATTTTCCCATCAACACCTACTAGAAAAGCCGATGCATCTACTTCCATATTCAGCGGTGCATTCCAATTCAATCCTACACGCAAACTACTTATCCCAGGATGAGTTTTTGTAATATCTATTTTCTGTCCTTTTACTAAAGTATGTACCATCTTAATTCTCCCCTCTTACAAACTTCGTATTTTCTATATAATTTGATTATACCTTTCTTTTTTCCATTCTCATATAAATGTAAAGCCCCCATATTATTATTTCGGCGATTCTTACCAATATATCGGCGCTTTTTCAAGTATATCGACCGCTTTTAGGAATATATCGGCGCTTCGACACGAAATAAAGCCCTCTCGACAAATTTCGCCAAAATAAAAGAGGCTGTTCATAGAAAATGAATTCTATGACAACCTCTTTTATTTCGGCTGGTATATCACAACCTACAGCTCAACCCTCGTCCCTACGCCATTTTTAACAGCTTTCTCATAAAAATACTTCGCCACGACAATATCCACAACAGCGAGTCCGACAGATTTAAAGACGGTAATTTCTTGATCGCTTTCCCGGCCCGTTTTTTCTCCACTTATGATTTGGCCAAGTTCTGCGTGAATGTCGTTTTCTTTAAAAACTCCTTCTTGCACTGGAACTTGCAGGTCACCTGTTTCTTCTAACGCTGCTTCTTTTGATTCCACTACGACTTTGTCAGCTGATGAGATGACGTGAGAAGGAAGTTCTTGCATCGCTGGTCTGAATGAACCGACAGCATTTATGTGAACACCGGGTTTTAATGTGTCTGAAAAAACGGGTGTTAACGAGTTCGTTGTCGTGACAACAATATCGGCCTCGCGAACTGCTTCATTTGCATTGGTATGTACACTAACAGGTTTATTAAAATTCTCCTTAATATACTTGGCAAATTCGATTGCTTTTTGTTCTGTCCGGTTATAAAGCATAATCTTTTCAATGTCCCGCACAGTAAGCATAGCCTGGACAAGTCCTTTCGCTTGTTCTCCTGTCCCGATGATGCATAAGTTTTTCGCATTTTCACGAGCTAAGTATTTCGTTGCAACGCCCGATAAGGCACCTGTTCGAACCATTGTTAAATACGATCCTTCTAAAAGGGCGAGCGGTTCTCCTGTTTGAAAATCAGAGAGCATCACAACTCCGTTAATTGTTTTCTTTCCGATTTTCGTATTATTCGGTGCTACCGTTACGACTTTTAATCCAAGCGCTCCTAGTTCTTCCGCTACGGAAGGCATCATTAAGGCCGTATTTTGTGAATTCGCAAATGGCAGTGAGTAGCGAATCGGAGTGATCGTTCTTTCTGCCGAAAATTCTTGCAGGGCAATCGCTGCATATTCAATTACTTCATTCATATCTACTAAACTTCTTTGTTCAGCTGCACTTATGACTAACATGTTATCTCGTCCTTTCCTTTAGCCAAGAAAACAACTCTTCTCCAAACATTAACCTAATAAAAATCCTTGTTTTAACGGATCTCTTGGGTCCACTAAAAATTGATGGAACCCTGTAATAAATGCCTGACCTGTTACTTTCGGGATTACCGCGTCATATTCGCCTACTTTCGTTAATGACAATACTTCTCCGCCAAATTGACCGTCAGTAATGCATTCGTGGACGAAACTTCCACCTTCTTGTAGCACCCCATTTTCGAAAAGAGTTGCGAGTCTAGCTGACGTACCTGTGCCGCAAGGAGAACGGTCTACTTGGCCATCTGCAAAAATGGTGACATTGCGTAACGTTGCATCTTCCCCATTTGGTTCGTCGGAAAAGATAACTCCGTATATGCCTTTTAAACCTCCTTCGAGAGGATGTTTTACTTCCATTTGACTTTCAATGTAATGTTTAATCTTCCCGCCCCACGTTTGAATAGCAGGTAAATCTTTATAATTTACTTTTAAACCAAGTTCTTTACTGTCGATGACCGCATAGAAAGCTCCTCCAAACGCGATGTCTACTTGAAATTCATGGCCATCAATTTTTACAGGAACATCTTTCTTGTAAACAAAAGAGGGTACGTTTTCAAATGACACGGATTCAACTTGGTTCCCATTATATTTTGCATACGCGATAACTTCTCCTGCTGGGCTATCAATAATAAATCTTTGTTCTTCACCTGTTACTTCGAACATACCCGTTTCGATTCCTACTGTAACTACCGCAACAATTCCGTGGCCGCACATTGTACTCCAGCCTTCATTATGCATAAACAATACTCCAAAATCAGCATGCGGGCTTGCCGGCGGTGTGATGATACAACCGTACATACCGTGATGCCCTCTCGGTTCATACATCAAAACTTCGCGAAGATGATCTAAGTGCTCCATACAATAAGCTCGTCTTTCTAATTGCGTTTCTCCTTTGATTGGCGGTACTCCTCCTGTAATAATGCGAAGTGGTTCCCCCGCTACATGCGCGTCAATTGTTGTGTACGTTTTACTAATATTCATTTCTTGTCCCTCCGTTATTTATATTCTCTTTACTTTTTATTAGCAAATACCGTGCCAACTCATAAAGCACACAATACAATTCATATTCAGTTAAATTTTTTTTACACTTTTTCAAAAAAGTGTATCCTTTTAGCGACAAATTTGTTTGCCAGTGTCTACTTTCTTTTACACATAACGATAAATGAGGTGACATGCTGTATTGGAATGAAGCAGCTCGCCAGAATCGTAGGACGCCCACGCACCCGACAGAGAGGCGCTTTTTGCCTCGTTCGAGGGGGCAAAACGGCCGGAGATTCTAGCATCTAGAGCTGGACAACAAAGAAATGTGGAAGTGGCTCGTCCAGAATGTGAGGGGGATGGAGCTTCTGACGTAGAGGTGTTTTTTACCTCGTAGGAAGAAGCGAAGCCACCGAACATTCTAGCCACTGGAACTGGACAATGCTTTCGCTGAATTTTGAGGTGGGAGTATTACTGCCTACGAATAGCGGGATAAAGAAAGATGATATTATGAATTTAAAAGTTTTTGAGAGTGAGAAAATGGTCTTCATCAGAGGACAGCGAAATACGCGAATCGGGCACCCTCCGGCTATTACCGAAAACAAACTCTTTTTCACAACCTATTAGCCAAGCTGTCCTTTCACTTATTGATGAAAAAGAAAACCTAGAGAAAACACGTATTCTCCAAGCTCTTCAAGAGGTCCCAACGACAAAATACATATATTGTACGCTAAGGATATGCAGGATTTCATGCAGGCTATGAGAACGGTTTGAACTGCCAAATGCTGTTGTGACAGGGATGTATGGAATCTTGTATATAGAGAAGGGGACGGAAAGCTAGAAAACTCTTGGTATGAATGGATTTCTGAGATTTTGTTACTGCTGATAATGTGGCGTTATGTTAACCGACCATGAATACAGTATACAGATAGGATTCTCCTCTATTAAAGGTCACAACACCAATATGGGAATTCCCTTGTTTTGTTTCATTTTCTTCAATGGCGGCGATAGCCGTTTATATACCTTAATTGACTGGTAGGGTTTTGCTATGTAGAAATACGAAGTAAACTTCGATTCAATATTGACATTTTGGTATATAGGTTGTATTGTGAAGTAAACTTCATATGAAGTGAGCTTCATATACAAAGAGGTGAGACATGAAAACAAAAGTGAAAGAACTCCGTACAGCTGCCGGGTTAACGCAACAACAGCTTGCTGATTTGGTGCATGTTTCTAACAGAACAATTATATCTATCGAAAAGGAACAATATAGTCCTTCCCTCATGCTTGCATATCGAATAGCACAGGTATTTGATACAACAGTTGAGGAACTGTGTTGTTTGAAAGAAAATAAAGCATTGGAGGATAAAAAGTATGAAAGTATATAATAAAAAGGGATTGATATGGGGCGGAATATCGACAATATTAGGCACATGGACCTTTATCCTTAATATTATGAAACCAAATGACTTCTTACCTGAACAGATAAAAAGTATCTTGCTTTCTGCTCTACTTATTGCAATAGGCATTAACGGTTTTATTCGTGCTTTTTCACGGAAAGCTACACAAGTAGATTTAGTCGAAAAACAGGATGAACGAAATCGTCTTATAATATTTAAAAGCAAAGCCAGAACATTAGATATCTTATTTTGGTGCCTTATCGTTATTCTGATTGGCGGCCTTGTGGGATATATCATTACAAAAAACATTGCATGGGGATTTATCTTTATTGTTCCGGGACTTTTAATTAGCTTCTATTGGATTACATATATTATTACCCTTGTATACTACGAGAAATATGAATAGAGAGAAGCGATCTACATAAATAGGGATAATACTACATCGCTATCAAGCTAAGGTTTTGTAACACGTCTTGAAGAGATTTAACTTCCGCTAACGAGAATTATGTAAATGAGCTGTCCATATGGACAGCTCATTGTATTTTTTTGCCTAGCGTGGTTTTTTCCGAAATGCGGGCACTACCACATCACCATCAAGCTAAGGTAATTTTGTATCTATTAAATAGCAAAATAATTTAAAAACTTTATACAAAAGTCTTTTCTTAGTTGGCAATCCTTGGTAATATCTAATTTAGAGATGTAAAGAAAGGGGAATCTGTACATATGTGGAATACCTTGAAATGATTGTTTAATTGGATATAGACAGTGGCGGTCCTTGGTTCTTAAGGATATGTTTATTTGTCTATCTTAAATCATTCAAGGGATACATGGTGTGGACAATTAAATTCCCATGGCCGAGCAGATACCTTTGTATATCTGCTTTTATTTATGGGTAAAAATACATCTCTGTTGACACAATCATAGAGTCCCTAAATTGGGGGAATTTTAATGAAAAGTCAGTACGAAAAAGAAGAAGCACTAACAGGAGGGAATGTCTCCAGTGTATATCGTTTGGGAGATACGGTTCGCCGAGAATTAAAGCCTGATAGTGTTAAAATTCATACATTGCTAAAGCACCTTGAAAGCAAAGGCTTAAATGGTGTGCCAAAGTTTCTAGGTATTGATGAAAAAGGGAGAGAAATCTTATCCTTTATCGAAGGAGAAGTTGGCAATTATCCGTTAAAAAAATACATGTGGTCGGATGAGGCTTTAAAAGGGATCGCAAAAATGCTTCGTCTCTATCATGATGCGGTGAGTGATTTTCCAATAGAAGAACATTGGCAACCTATTGATAATACCCCACAGCCATTTGAGGTGATGTGCCATAATGATTTTGCCATCTATAACATTATTTTTAATCGCGAAAAACCAGTAGGTGTGATTGATTTTGATTTTGCTGCTCCTGGTCCAAGACTTTGGGATATCGCCTATACGCTTTACACTTGCGTTCCTTTAAGTAGGCTTTATCATACGGAAGCAGGCGAAGCCATTTATTATGATTCGTTAAAGGATGCTGAGCGAA
Source organism: Bacillus multifaciens (assembly GCF_030756675.1). Taxonomy (GTDB): domain Bacteria; phylum Bacillota; class Bacilli; order Bacillales; family Bacillaceae_G; genus Bacillus_A; species Bacillus_A multifaciens. The sequence goes on along the minus strand of NZ_JAVBXD010000011.1, from coordinate 99,433 downwards.
TCAAACAAAGGGTTAAATTGTTTTTTGATTCCTATGGTATGGAGGGAATAAAAAAAGGGTTTTTAGAAATGGTATTGCTACGAGTAGAAGGATTATGTAAAACCATACAAAGGAAAGCCAAAGAAGGCGATATGGCGTTTCAAAAAATGATCGACGAAGGACATTATGATCATTATCAAGAGGAACTTCGATTCATTCGCGAACACGGAAAAGAGTGGATTTAAGAGAAAAGTCTTGGTGAACTAACGGAGTGTAGGCGTGAAAAAAAGAGACTATCAAAAGATAATCTCTTTTTTTCAAACTTCTGATAACTTTTTATTGTAGCGTATATATATAAATCTATATATGCAATATTGCATATAATAAAAACCACTTACTTTGTTATAATAGCAAAAGCGATGCTACTCCATACATAGCATCGCATCCACCTAGAATTTCATTATAAAAAAGCGAGGAATATTTATTATTCTTCGCTTTTTTGTTTGTTGCATATCGTTATGGTAAAGGTACTAATTCATAGCCAGATTGATATGGCGGCGCAGAACTTCCCCATAGTTTATCTTGATTTGAAAATGGTTGTTCTGAAGTCTCTAGCTCAAAATATGATGTAACCCCATATTCAGAATTTTGCGGATCTGCACTGTACCAATCACATGGTCTCCCCATTTTATCTCTAAAATAATCAGTTTTACCTGTTATTAAATTAATTTCCTTTGCATTTTGTTCCTGAACTGTTAACGTGCTTTTTGATTGGTCGCTAAAATAAATCCATCCGCGATTCCCTGCATTGACATATTTTTTAATTCCTCCTGCCTCAGCATTTGGCCCCCCAATCCACATTGACATGGTAACTGGCGTATTATGTCTTATATATCCATCACTTTCTACCCCATCTGGCGCCTCAAAATTGATAGGTGTACCATAATACTCATTCCCTTTTGTATCCTTATGAGTCTCAGCAGCACCATAATAAGATTTATCTTTATACTGAATCACATAATGCCAACCCGCAAATTTCTCATAAGTTACTCCAAGTCTCTTCTGACCTACACCTGCGAAAGCCGCATAACTCGGCTTACCGTCCCAAATTTTACGTACCATTATATAATCTTTAGATGTCTTGACTGGATCTCCATAAATATCAAGTATACGATTGTCCTCAGCTGCATAAGCAGAATTTGTAGGAAAAACGGTTACAATTAAACTAAATAAGAATAATAAGAACGTAAATATAGGTAGTTTTCTTTTAACGAACATATCTGAATCCCTCCTTCTTTTTTCTACATTTCTGTATCATCTTAGCATCTAGTTTTAAGGATGTAGATAGATTCGAAAATATATGCAAAATTGCATATTGATATGTTCACTTCTTCGCCATATGAATTTTACACAAAAATAGCAAAGGGTTCCTCAATTTCACCGAGGAACCCTTTGCTTGTTTCAAAAACACTTTAAGATTTCGAAATTGATCGTTCATTGACCGGCTGTACAGGTCGATTGTTTGTTGGGAATAATGTACGGAACTTTTCAATTTGTTCCTTTGACACCTCTATTTCTTGCTTCATTACAATCCATTGTACTCCTTCTGAACAAGGAGGAGTTGTTAATGAACCCATGTAACGAATTGACGATTGATCTGCAGGTAGAAGCTGTTTGACATCAATCGTGCGCTGCACATCATCTTTTGTATTTTTTGTTTTCGGCAGATTGTCCCACATTGCTGCAAGTGCTTCATTTTTTTGTCCTTCTTTAATCATCACACCAACTACCGCTAGTTCTTTTTTATCATTTTGATGAACGAAATGCACTTCCATATCTGTATTTTTCCCATCAAATTGATGTTCACTCGGTGTATGGAAATGGAATTGTTTTAACGTATAGCGACTCTCTCCAAGTGTGAGATAGTTAGTAGAATCGTTAGCTTTTACGGGCAGTTATCCCCCACCTATCTTCCTCGCTTCCCTTTGAATCTTGAGGTGGGGGTCTTACTGCCCGTTAATGCGGGATAAACATATGTTATATAAATCCATTTTAATTTTCCGACATAAAAGCCGCTGCTATGCATGGCCAGATGCGCTTGCCCATCTAAAAAGAAAGGTGTTTATATGTCGTTTTTTCAACTTGAATTTATATAGTTATACAATTTACTGCACTAAAATCGCACCGTAATGTCCATCAACCGTAAGAGTAACAGTTCCGTTCTGCACTGTGTACGTTTTACCAGTCAGTTTGTCTGTAACAACACTGCCATTTTGCATGCTGAGCTGCCATACAGGGACAGTTACGCTATGGCCTACAGAATCATTGTTAAGTGCGACTGCAATTCTGTTTGTTGTGTCAAAGCGTCCATAAGAATAGATTTTATTTGTATCATCTGTTTGCAGCGTCATGAACGAACCTGTTCTTAACGCTGGGTATTGATCACGAATACTAATAAGCTTTTGCGTTAAAGCTACCGCACGATTGGAAGTCGTACCCTGTGACCAATCAAACGTCCGGCGGTTGTCAGGATCAGCGCCGCCCATCATGCCATATTCATCTCCGTAATAGATTGTTGGCGTCCCAACATAAGTCATTTGAAAAATAAGTGCTAAATACGTCTTCCAAATATCGCCGCCCGCACGTTCGCCAAAGCGTGAAATATCGTGATTTGATAAGTGATTACTCATCGCTTGCTGCACGTTTGCTGGATAATTCGCGCGTGTCCCTTTTAACCAGCTATCAAACTGAGAAGTAGATAGGGAAGCTGCATTGTTGCTGAAATCTTTTCCTGTGATCCACTGGGACACTGGTTGTGTAAATCCATCAAAGTTTGTTGTACTATCCCATTGGTTCCCTTGATCTGTCCAAGAATTTGCATTTCCCCAGTACTCTCCAAATATTACTGCATTCTCGTTTACAGACTTCACTGCACTTCGGAATTCAGACCAAATTTGGTGATTCACTAAACTACCACCATTTCCTCCACCGGCATCTGCACCGCCAGCATCTGTATATTGAGGTGCATCTAATCGCCAGCCATCAATGTTATACGGTGCTTTTAAATACGTTTTTGCTACGGAATCACTATTGTTATAGATTTGATTTCTTACTGGTGAACCACTCGCTCCATAATCTAGCTTAGGCAAACTGTTGAATCCTAAAAAGCTAGCATATGTATTCGGCCAAGACTGGAATGTATAATAATTAGACCACTGGCTAGATTGAGACTCAAAAGCTCCTAAAAAGGAAGATTGATTGTACTTATCAAACCATGGATGAGTGTCTCCGGTATGGTTAAAGACACCATCTAATACTAAATATCCTTTTTCCCCGTTTGCTGTGCTATGAATATTAGATGATAGCGTTCGCAAAGTTTCGTTTGTCCCAAATGCAGGATCTACAGTCCTATAATCCTGTGTATCATACTTATGGTTAGAAGGAGATTTAAAAATCGGATTTAAATAAATAATGTTAGCTCCCAGCGTTTGCTTAATATAGCCGAGCTTCTGATTGACTCCCGCCAAATCACCGCCGAAAAACACAAGGTTGTTCGTATGACCAGGATCCGCATAAACACTGCTCCCCCAAGATTTTTTCTCAGTTGATGCGCCGTCATAAGTGTATGCATTCGTTTGCACATCATTTGAGGAATCACCATTATAAAAGCGGTCAGGGAAAATCTGATACATAACACCATTTTTCATCCAATCCGGCGTTTTAAAATTCGGGATAATATAAAAATCCCCTGATGATGGTTCAGATGTAGAAGAACCGTTCGCATTGTACCAAACAGAAGAAGACCCATCAGTAATTTGGAAACGATAATATTTTCGCGAAGAACTAGCAGGGATTGTTCCTTGCCAATAATCAAACGTTCCTGTAGAATCTCCGGAAACCCACGACATCGGAATGACACGGAACGATCCGTCAGCAGTATCATAGTACTTTATATTGACACCAGTAGTATCCCCTTTAAACGTCCGGAATTTCAGCGTCACACTTTGAGCAGATGTCGGTTCTGGCGCGCTATCATAAACAGGACCTTGGTCGTGAAATAAACCATTCCACTCAACATTATTATCATTAGCAGCAGCATAGGCCGAAGATGAATCTGGCGTATACAGCAAGGATGTTCCTAAAACAAGTGTCGATAATGCAATCGTTTGCATAATTGAGCGTGTTTTTCTATCTTTCTTTACTTTTCTCATCACAAACCTCCTATAAATGTAAGTGCTTTCATTTTTATTATATAAGTAATCTATTAAAAGTAAACGAATTTTTTTAATATATAAATACAAATTGAAAACTAACATAAAAACCCTTTTCTTTTTAGATGGTCGAGAGCATCTGCCATGCGTAGTAGCGGTTGGGGCCTGTTTCTGCCACATGCGATGTTAAAACAAAAAGAGCTAATCTCACCAAAGATCAGCTCTTCTCTCTATTCATTATTCTTCTACTAACTCTGATTGTACATACGCATAAATAAGCGCCTCCGTATGCGCAATCGATGTTTCATGTGTACGCTCGTAAGCGTGAGATGCATCGATGCCAGGACCAATCAGTCCATGTTTCACATCTGCTCCAGCGCGAATTGCTGCTGATGCGTCAGATCCGTAAAATGGATAGATGTCCACTTTATATTCAATATTGTTTGTTTTCGCAAGTTCTACTAAATGTTTGCGCATTGCATAGTGATATGGACCGCTTGAATCTTTCGCACAGATCGATACAGTGTATTCATCTGATGCTTGGCCATCGCCTAGTGCTCCCATGTCAACTGCCAAGTATTCTACTGTTTCTTCTGGAATATTCGAGTTACCGCCATAACCGATTTCTTCATTATTAGAAATTAAGAAATGCGTTGTGTATGGTAGTTTCACATTTTCGTCTTGTAATCTTTTAATCAATTGCAGTAAGATTGCTACGCTTGCTTTGTCATCTAAGTGACGAGACTTGATGTAGCCGCTGTCTGTCATTTGAACGCGCGGGTCAAATGATACGAAATCCCCTACTTCGATGCCAAGTTCACGTACTTCTTCTGGTGAAGATACACGCTCGTCGATACGAATTTCAATGTTTTGTTCGTCACGTTTTGCTTCTCCAGCATTTTTGTATACGTGTACGGACGTTTGATGGATTAAAATTGTGCCAGTATACGTTTTTCCGCTCGCTGTTTCGATTTCGCAATATTCTCCTTCTACGGCATTCCAGCGAAATCCGCCAATCATGGATAAGCGCAGGCGTCCGTCCGCCTTAATTTCTTTTACCATGGCGCCTAGTGTATCAACGTGAGCAGTAAGGAGGCGTTGCTTTGTATCGTCTTCTCCTTTTACCGTTATAATGAGGCCGCCTTTATTGTTGCGCTTCGTTTCTACATTCCATTCTTTTACGTAGTCCTCAATGAAATGAATAATTGTGTTCGTATTTCCAGATGGACTTGGGATTGAAACGAGTTGTTTAATAAGTTCCATTGTGTCTTTTACGTTATGTACCATATGTTTTTCCCCTCTCTTTTATCTTTCCAATTTTCAGTATAATAGAAAAACAGCGAAATAGAAATAAAAGACATCGCACTGATTGCGATGCCCTTTACTCCTAACTAACTTTTCGATACTCGTTTACTTGCTGCTTCCCATTTCCAATAAATCCTAAAGCAACATGAATGACAGGAATCACCAAACAAAATATAGCAAACGGTAAATATTGCAACGTAGATACACCAAGTGTTCCTGTAATAAATACACCACTCACTCCCCACGGAATCAATGGATTAACAGCCGCTCCGGCATTCGCTAAAATTCCTGAAAGATTTTTCCGATCTAAATGAATTGCCTCAAATTGTGATTTGAATGCTTCACCTGGTAAGATAACCGATAAATACTGTTCACCTAAAAGAACATTAATACCAATTGAACTTAATGCAGTCATAAGTATTAAATTTCCTTTCGTACTTACCATGCCTGAAATTTTAGAGATTAGCGTTTCAATAATTTTTACTTCTACTAATAGTCCACCTAATGCTAAAGCAAGAAGAATAAGAGAAACAGACCACATCATGCTTTGCATTCCGCCGCGAGTAAGTAGCATATCTACGTTCTTTACACCCGTTTTAGAAACAAATCCATCTTGCATAAAAGAAGCAATTTGCCCGAAGCTAGTCTGCGGGTGGTACATATAACAAATTACAATTGTAATTGCGATACTAAGTAATAACGTCGGAATCGCTGGTACTTTCTTTCTTGCACAGAAAAACAATACGAATACTGGAATTAGTGTAAAAACTGAAATCGTAAAAGAGGAATGCAGCGTTTGAACTAACTCATCAATCTTATTTCCTCCTGATCCCGCTGCCCCGTGTCCGACAAATAAGAAAAAGATAAGAGTTATAACAAACGCTGGAATAATTGTCCGCATCATACTACGAATATGTTCAAATAAATCTACTTCCGCAATCGCAGCCGCTAAATTCGCTGTATCAGATAACGGAGAAATGTTATTTCCTAAAAAAGCACCCGATATAATGGCACCTGCTACTATCGCTGGGTCCAAGCCCATCATTTGTCCCATTCCTAAAAATGCAATGCCCACAGTTGAAATCGTTGTAAAAGAACTTCCTACCATGATCCCTACAAGGGCACATATAACAAAAACAGAAGGTAAAAAGAATTTTGCGGATAAAATTTTAAATCCGTAAATCATAATGGTTGGAATTGTTCCTGCTGCTATCCAAACACTGATTAAAATTCCGATTAACATAAAGATAATGATCGGAATTAACCCTGGTAAAATTCCATTTTGAATCCCTTTATGAATTGCATCCCAAGAAAAACCTTTCATTTTGGCAAATAATATAACAATTCCTATAGCGATTAAAATAGGTACTTGAGGAGGTAAATTAAAACCTATAATACAAGTCCCGATAATCGTCAATAACACAACTAAAAGAAAGGCACTTTCTTTTAGTGTTACATCTCTTTTCATTTGAATAAACTCCTTATCCAGTTAATTGTTATAGAATGCTAAGTACAAATGCATTGATTTGTGAATAATTGCACAAATAATATCTAAACATGATATGAAACAAAAATCAATAAGAACAGCACCTCCCTACTAGATAGATCTATTTTCATTTTTCAACACCTTTGTCTAGCTCTGCCTCCTAAGCCCTCATGTCTAAGAACCTTAGCCAACGGGCCTAAACAGTCGGCTCCACTTTTCTGTATAAGTCGGTGTTATGCAGTATACAACATGAGTTGTACTCGCTTACCCCTTTTGTTTTAAATCTGGCATGTGGCAGAAATAGGCCCTGACCGATTCTATGCATGGCCAGTTGCTCTCGCCCATTTTAAAAATGATTTTCTGTCGGTTTTTCATAAAGTAACTGAACAGTTACTTTGTATTTATATAAATCCGCAACATTATACATTCATTATATAAGAACGAGTTTCTACTAAACTTCCTTCACTACATTTATAGATTGTTTCAAGTTTATCTTGAATCGCTTTTTCCAATTTAAAAGCATATTCTTCAAACACGTCCTTGTCATGAGCATATGGAGATAATGCGCAAGCACGTAATACTGTTATTTTCCCTTCACGATCCCATTCTGCTTCACTAAATCCGAGACTCTTCACAAATGAAAGTGGACTGTTCCCATAGTCAGGGACAGCAAAATCGGTATGCGATGTAATAAACTCATTATTGTATAATCCGCCTTTCACATACGAAGCTTGCTCAAAGAAATCGTGATTTAATTTGTTCATCTTTTCTAAGTCTCTGTTACCTTCTTCGTTAAATACGTAGTCAACCATATTAAAATCAGGTTTTGTTAATGGGTATACTCGAATTATTTTATCTCCCACTTTAAATTCTTTTCCAGTTAAGTAATTATAGAAACGATAGGCCCCTTCAATACTTGCACCAATTAATTTACCATAACCAGTTACATTTAGTGGCAAGACTTTATGCGCTGTCCAAACTGCTGCTGCAGTTGCGCCTGCTTTAGAACCTTCTAACATATATGCACCTAGTAATGCTGGAATATCTGCACCTTTTTCAAATACATAAGTTGCAAAGTAAGAAATGACATCACGCATTCTAGTGTCTTTAATGACAATACCGCCCGCAGAATAAGGAATATATCCCATCTTATGAGGGTCAATTGTAATCGTTTCTGCTTGATTCATTGCTTTAAATGAATGATAGATTTCTTCTGTTAACCATTCACACTTTTCAGTAAAGATGTTGTGTTTTTCGTACACCTCTTCTAATTGATCCCATTCGATAAATTCGTTACGTTCATCTAAGAAAATAGAGCGAGCATAACCGCCGTAAGCAGCGTCTATATGAATGTAGAAATAGATACCTTCTTCTGCTAATTTTTCACGAAGTTCTATCATTTTATCAATACGATCTATTTGTCCTTCTTCTGTCGTACCGATAACCCCAACAACACCAAGAATAGGAATGCGCTTCTCTGCTAGTTCACGAATTTTTTCTTCTAATTTATGAATGTCCATACGATAGTTATCATCAACATCGATTTGCTCTACACAATCAAGACCAACACCGATAATGTCAGCAGCTTTTAACCAAGAATAATGCTTCGTTTGCGGAATCAACCATTTCCCTAATTTTTGCAGGTGTTTACCGCTACGTGCAGAATGAGCTTTAATTTCATCCATTTTTTCTGGAATTTCCTCTAAAATATCTAAAATTTCTTCTGTAGACATATTCAGTAATTCCCATTCAGACTTACCTGCAACGAACTCAGGGGCTACTTCTTTAATTGCTAGTGGTAAAGACTTCATATTACGCGCATACCATAAGCCCTCTAAATTCGCGATGGAACCATCTGCACAAATATGCCCCCAACTTTCACCTGGTTTATAGCTCATAAGTGCAGCAAATTCATGTCCAACCTCTTCTTCCATTTGAGAAGTAGCTGGTGAAGATTCATATGCTACGTTATTCCCATTCCATAACATCGCAGCTGTATACGCAATGATTGACGGCATTAATGTTTCAGAGTTCATGTGTCCCCAAAAACGACCAGCAGTATGCCAAGGTAAAGAGTTTGTACGTAATTTAGAAGATAATACATTAAACACACTGCGAATATGATCTGCAGTTTCCTGGAAACTTTTCGAACTTCTATCTTGAGGTGTAATAACAGGTAAATCTTGAGGCATATAATTTTGTCTCCAACCAACATGCTCATCCACCATTTTTAACAATAATTCTTTAAATAAATCTACATTTTCTCCTTTATCTCCTAAAAATAATGCTTTTAAATTAATATCTGGAATTTCATACTTCATTTTCCATTTCACTCCTTTCCGTAATTGTATTATTCAAATATATAAAAATCAATATTTTACCATAAGATTGTTTGAACATTCTCCTTTATTCATTATTCCCACAGACCTTGAGTTAGGAGAATAGACTTCTTACTGCCCGTTCATACAGGATAAAAATCACAAAAAAAGAAGAGTAAACTTCCGTTACTCTTCTTTCCAAGAAAAAGGTATACATCTTATACTAAACTATTATTTAAAAAAGATTTTTCACATGTATTCTGAAACCTAAATCAATACCTCATTCATCCGTGCTACGTTTATATTATCCCAACTTCACCAAGCTGTAGTTCTTTTTCCCTTTACGGATAATAATAAATCTTCCATCAAATGAATTCTCTACCGTAACATCTGTATTTACATCCGTTACTTTGTCTCCATTCATCAAAATAGCTCCGTTATTAATATCTTCCCTTGCTTGACGTCTAGAAGGTTCAATTCCTAAGTCTACTAGCCACTCAACAATATTTTTCGTTTCCTTTGTAGCAGAGAAAGTCGGCATATCTTTAAAGCCTTGTTCAATTTCATCCGCAGTTAATGACTTTATATCCCCGCTAAATAATGCTTCTGTAATTTTTACTGCTTGCAAGAATGCGTTCTCACCATGAACAAATTTCGTCATTTCTTCTGCTAATACTTTTTGTGCTTCACGCTTATGAGGCTCAGTTTGAACTTTACCTGCTAATTCATCAATTCTATCTTTTGTTAAGAACGTGAAGAATTTTAAGTATTTAATGACATCACGATCATCTGTGTTCACCCAGAACTGGTAAAATTCAAATGGTGTTGTCTTTTCAGGATCTAACCAAACTGCGCCGCCAGCTGTTTTCCCAAATTTCGTACCGTCTGATTTTAAGAGTAGTGGAATGGTTAATCCAAAGACTTTTGCATCCGGTCCTTCTTTCTTACGGATTAAATCTAAACCACTAGTAATATTTCCCCATTGGTCACTACCACCAATTTGCAGTTGCACGTCTTCCTCTTTGTATAAGTGATGGAAATCCATCGCCTGGAGAATTTGGTATGTGAATTCTGTAAATGAAATGCCTGTATCTAAGCGGCTTGCTACAATATCTTTTGCTAACATACTATTAATACCGAAATTTTTACCGTAATCGCGTAAAAACTCAAGGATACTTATTTGATGCGTCCAATCGTAGTTATTTACCATTTTCACTTCGCTATTCCCGCCAAAATCAAATAGCTTCTGCATTTGCGCTGTTAACGCTTCGACATTATGCTGCACTTGTTCTAACGTTTGAAGCTGTCTTTCTGTTTGACGTCCACTTGGATCACCGATTGTCCCCGTTGCTCCGCCAATTAAAATAACTGGATGATGCCCAGCTAATTGGAAGCGCTTCATCATCATAAACGGAATTAAATGTCCAATATGCATGCTATCACCAGTTGGATCTACACCACAGTACAAAGAAATCTTTTTCTCTTCTACTAGTTTACGCAATCCTTCTGCATCTGTTTGCTGATTGATGGCATCGCGCCATTCTAATTCATCAATGATATTCATGTCTTTCCAGCTCCTTTAATTTGTAAATATTGTTTACTTTAAATTCCTAACAATAAAAAAGTCCCTATGTCTACATTCGACATAGGGACGATCTTTAACCGTGTTACCACCCAGATTGCATAAATAGCATTACTATTCATACCACTCTTGGCAATAATATCGATTGCCGCTCCGCTTAGCATTACCTAAGATACTCCAAAGTGTAATTCACAAGTTTGTTTGTGCTAGGTTCCAGCAACCCCTAGCTTTCTCGATAACAGTGACAAACTGCTACTGGGCTTTTTCATCGTATTTGAAATGTTAAATTATAGCCAATTATAGTAAATCAACATTTTATTGTCAATTATATACAAAAACATTTTGAAAAACCGACATAAAAACACCTTTCTTTTTAAGGAAGGGTGAGAGCATCTGGCCGTGCATAGAAGCGGTCGGGGCCTCTTCCTGCCACATGCGATGTTTTAAAACAAAGGGAAAAAGCGAGTACAGGTGGTGTTGCAGTCTGCATAACAGCGACTTATGTAGGTAATTCCCCTCTCCCCTACCCCTCACTCACTTCTACTAAATACACACCTTTTTCAAATCCGCCGCGCTCCGCTTCTTTCTCTTTACGAATGCGCTCAACATCTTCTAACGTTACACCTTCTGCCTTTGCCAACGCTTTAATTACTTCCAATGCATCTGCTAAAGAATCTAATGCATGCTCACGTTCTTGCATAGATGCAAACTCCCGCATTTCTTCTACGCCAATTTTCGATAGTTCTTCTATGTACTCTTGTTTACTTAATTTTTTCGACGTATATGTTTTACCAGACATTAAAATCATTTCTGGTACACGGTCGCGGACAATTTTATTATAGACTGACATGAGGACACCTCCGTTTTCTTCTATTTAAAAACACCCTAACTCTGCATAATATAAAAACCAATGTTTTTTTACACAAGCTGACGACATATAAATGCTAGATGACATGTGACGTATTTCTGGAAAGTGATAATTTTCATATTCTTTCTCTGGCACACCGTAAAAAGCGCGAAGATGATCTGGGACAACGCCATCATATAAATCTCCCATTCTCTCAATCTCACTTTGCATAGCTGCCTTTGGATTGCCAGATAGAAACATCGCAGTTCGAATTGCTGCGGTTGGTGTGCGGTGTAACAGCACATATATGAGTAGCCATGCACCTATTATGATCATGGTTATTCTTTTTTGTTTGCGACTCATTCACTTCTCCTTCTATCATTCAAAAAAAGTGCTAACACCATTATACAAAAAATGTGTTAACACTTTCTATTTTTGTAAAACTTTTATTCCCCTTTAAACACCGGTGGACGCTTCTCTAAAAACGCAGTAATTCCTTCTCTGTGGTCCGCTGTTTTTCTCATTGCATATTGACCGCGTTTTTCAAGCTGAAGCGATTGTTCTAACGAAGAACGATTTAATTCAGCCAAAATTTGCTTCGTTTGAATCATAGAAGCAATTGGCCTTTGCAGCCATTCGCTAATTTTTTGTTTCACTACATCTTGGAAATTCTCACCGACTACTTCATCAATCATGCCAATTTCAAGCGCTTCGCTTGCTGATAATTTCTTTCCTTCCCAAATGATCTCTTTTGCCATATGCTCTCCAAGACGTTTTTGTAGGAAGAAATGGCCGCCGCCATCTGGAATTAAAGCAATTCCAATAAAATTCATTGCAATAGTAGATGAAATATCAGCCATTACGCAATCAGCTGTTAAGGCAATACTAAGGCCAAGCCCTGCCGTTGGACCATGAATCGCACTAATCACAAGCTTTGGCATTGTATACAGCGTGACAATAATTTCTGAAATAGTATTCATAATGCCGTCAAACGCACTTTCATCTCCGCTTGCTAGCATCGATTTAATATCGCCGCCCGCCGAAAAGCCGCGGCCGTTTCCGCATAGCACAACGACATGAACAGAACTTTCAGCTACTTCTTTTAACTTTTGCAGCAGTTCTTTTAATGTTTGCTCATCTAATGCATTTAACACTTCTGGACGATTTAACATAATCGTCGCAACTCGTCCTTCATATTTTACAATTACTGATTCCGCCTTGCTCGAAACTGTCATAAACTCTCTCTCCTTCTATAATCTGTTATCCTTATATAATTATAGAAAGGGCTTTCAAATACCTTCTTTTTTCTTAATTTTCTGTCGAATTTACACTAAATTATTTTACATTTATTTACCATATTACTAAAATAGTGTATTGTGAAAAAGTAGCATACATTTATCCCGCTATTCATGGGCAGTAATACTCCCTCCTCAAAATTCAGCGAAAGCATTATCCAGTTCCAGTGGCTAGAAAGTTCGGTGGCTTCGCTTCTTCCCCCTCACATTCTGGACGAGCCACTTCCACATTTCTTTGTTGTCCAGCTCTAGCGGCTAGAATCTCCGGTCGTTTCGCCCCCTCGTACGAGGCAAAAAGCGCCTCTCCGCCCTGTGCGTAGGCGTCCTGCGATTCTGGGCGAGCCGCCTACGCTTTTCTAAAGAAGTTAGGTGGGAGATAAACTGCCCGTAAAAGCCCGATTGGTGAGGGCTGATAATCAGTGGGGGATGAAGAAAATCCCCACTGATTAAAGTTTCACTTTATTTCTTCGATTATGAAAGGGGACAAAATGGGTACGAAATTGATACAAAAGGAACAAAATTTCACGTATTTCTTTCTATTATTTATCGCACTGCAACCTGTCTTGGATTTGTTAACATCATTGTCAATTCAAATGTTACATATGGATGCAACGTTAAGTATTGTCGTACGTTTTAGCGTGATGCTTCTTGCGATGATCTATCTATTTATTTATCAGAAGAATAAAAAACCTCTCGTATATATTTGCCTACTAGGTGTTATCATGGCAGCTGGACTTCTTAATAATCTCGTTGTAAAACATCCAATTTCATTTGGAGAAGAAGTTAAGTTTATGGCCAAATGTATGTATCCAATCGTTATGTTGTTCGGATATATTCTTGTATTTAAAACTTTGCAAGGCAAGCAAAATTCGTACGATACATTATTACAGTATTTCTTATATGCCAGTTTATTCATGAGTATTATCATGGTCATTTCCATCGCAACTGGAACAGACTATCAAAGTTATACAATATCGGAAATCTCGAAAATCGGCTCGAAAGGATGGTTTTATGCTGCAAACGAAATCAGTGCCATTTTAGCCATTACATTCCCAGTTGTTGTCCTATATTCGATCCATAAGACAACTTCTTTTACGCAAGCATACTACTGGCTTCCGACAATACTAGCACTATATTCCAGTATTATGATAGGAACAAAGGTTGGATACATATCTAGTATTGTGACATTAGGAGTGGCACTATTCTTTTCGTTTATCGAATATATGATGAAGCGAGGCCGTCCGCAGCTCATTAATACAATCTTAGCCTTACTCGTATTAGGAGGAACCGCAATTGCAACGCCGTTTACTCCCATCGCCAAAAACATGGACATTCACTTACAATTCTATAACAAACAGCATGTAAATAAACAAGCCGAACAGCCTAGTAAACAAGAACAACAGCCTAGCAAACAAGAACAACAGCCTAGTAAACAAGAACAACAGCCTAGCAAACAAGAACAACAGCCTAGCAAACAAGAAGAACGAGCTTTAACAACTGGAGAAGTAAACAGTTTAATTTATAGTGATCGTGACCAATTTCTAAACATGCACCAAAAGTACTTTCAAGAAGCACCACTGTCACAAAAATTATTAGGCATGGGATATGCCGGCAACTATGAAAAAGCACCGAAAGTGATAGAAATGGACTTCCATGACCTATTCTTCTCGTTTGGAATCATTGGATTTATCCTGTACCTACTGCCATTTGTTTACTTCGGTATCAGGCTTATGTTTCGTATTCTCACAAACTTCAAGTCTATTTTAACGATAAAATATATGTTGCTTGGCACGACAATCGTACTTGCAATTGGCATCGCATTTACAGCTGGACATGTATTTACCGCACCGGCTGTCAGCATTTTCTTTGTTGCCTTGCTCGCTTATCTGATTGTGGACTTACAAGCAGAGTGATATAATGAACCATCATATTATTAATACAATTGCAGAGGACCTACGTTAACTTTTGAAGAAAAATTAACAGCTGAAGAAGTAAACAGTTTAATTTATACTTAAATAAAGACAGCTATCCTACTAGATAGCTGTCCTTTTCTACTCCTTATTATATTTTCTTTTTCCATACCCCCATCATAAGAGCTGATGTAACAGATCCTATCAATATTGAAAGAATATATAACATCGGTTTATTTACTAACATAATAACAAACAAGCCACCGTGAGGAGCCGGTAATGTAATTCCAAACAACATCGATAATGCACCAGCAAGACTCGAACCAACTACACAACTTACGATCACACGAATTGGATCTGCTGCCGCAAACGGTATTGCTCCTTCAGTAATAAATGAAGCTCCCATAATATAGTTCGTCAAACCTGACTTACGCTCTGCTTCTGTAAATTTCGCTTTAAAGAATGTAGTCGCAAGTGCAACTGCAAGTGGAGGTACCATTCCACCAGCCATAACAGCCGAATGTATACCAAAGTTCCCAGCCTCAATTGCCGCAATGCCAAATGTAAATGCTGCTTTATTAATTGGACCTCCCATATCAATAGCCATCATACCGCCTAAAATGAGTCCTAACAATACAGCATTTGTACCACCTAAACCATTTAACCAACCCGTTAATGCTTCATTCAGTGCAACTACAGGTGGGTTTACAATTTTCAGCATAAGAACACCCGTAATTAATAACCCAAAGACTGGATATAATAAAACTGGTTTAATCCCCTCTAACTGTACTGGTAAATTCGCAAATAGTTTCTTCAAACCAAGAACAACATATCCAGCTAAGAAGCCAGCAATTAACCCACCTAAAAAACCAGCGTTTGCTTGTGCTGCTAGAAATCCACCGACAATACCTGGCATAAATCCTGGGCGATCTGCGATAGAGCTAGCAATAAATCCTGCTAGTATTGGAACAAGAAATGCAAACGCACCTGTTTTCCCACCACCAATACTCATCAAAACCTCTGCAATTGGACCTTCTGCTTTAATTCCACCAAAGAAAAATGCTAGTGCAATTAAAATCCCGCCCCCAACTACAAACGGTAACATATTACTTACACCATTCATTAAATGCTTATATATACCCAATCCTTTTTCTTTTTCCGCTCCTTCTGTTTTTCCACTTTCTTTTATCCCTTGAAAAACCGGAGCATCTTGATTCACAGCACGCTGAATGAGCTGTTCTGATTTTCGAATACCATCTGCAACCGGCACCTGAATAACATGTTTTCCAGCAAAACGATTCATTTCCACTTGCTTATCCGCCGCAACAATAACTACTGTTGCACGTTCAATATCTTCTTTTGTTAGTTCATTTTTCACGCCAGTTGAACCATTCGTTTCTACTTTAATCGCAATCCCTAATTCTACTGCTTTTGCTTTCAAACTATCTGCAGCCATATATGTGTGAGCGATACCAGTTGGACACGCTGTTACCGCTAACACATAGGGTTCATTTTCTTCAGGCTTCATCGTTTCAGTTTGTTCTTCCTTTTCATTCTCTTTTTCATCAAATAAACGAAGAAGTTCTTCTTTACTTTCCGCTTCTAAAAGTTGTTTTCGAAACCCTTCATCCATTAATAACGTAGATAAACGTGATAATGTTTCTAAGTGCGTATTATTCGCTCCTTCACTTGCAGCAATCATAAAGAATAAATGAGCCGGTTGTCCATCAAGTGATTCATAATTGACACCGCTTACACTTCGACCAAAACAAATAGCAGGTTGTTTAACTGCTTTTGTTTTGGCATGAGGGATAGCAATCCCTTCTCCGATTCCTGTTGTACTTTGCATCTCACGTTGTAAAATGGCCTCTTTAAACTCTGATTTACTATTTAATCTGCCAGCCTTATTTAATTTCTCTACTAATTCATCAATGACAGCTTCTTTAGTCGAAGCCATCAAATCCATAATGATTGTATCTTTTTTTAGAAGTTCTGTAATTTTCATATACTGTTCCCCCTATCGCTTTGTAACGATTACTTGCGGTAATAATTCTTCCACCTTATCTTTTGTACATAAGTCTGCCGAAAATGCTGTTGCACTCCCTGTTGCAACACCATAACGAAATGCTTCTATCACATCTTTTGTTTTTTCATATATCCCTACAAAGCCTGCAACAAGAGAATCTCCTGCTCCAACAGAATTAATGACTTTTCCTTTTGGTACAGTTGCTTCATAGACACCTTCATTTGTAAACAATAAAGCACCATCCCCGGCCATTGAGACAATTACATTTTGTACACCCTGCTCAATTAATTTTTTTCCATATGGAAGAATTTCTTCGACTGTTGAAAATTCTTCTCCAAACAATTCTCCAAGCTCATGATGATTCGGTTTTATTAAAAACGGTTTATTTTTCACTACATGCTCTAAGGCACTGCCACTTGCGTCAACAACTACTTGAATACCATGTTCTGCTCCGTAAGCAGCTACCGTCTCATAGAAGTTTTTTGGAACAGAAGACGGTACACTACCAGCTAATACAACACAATCTCCGGCCTGCATATTCTCTATTTTTTTCATGAATTGCTCAAACTGTACATCGGTAATGATAGGTCCTTGTCCATTTAACTCTGTTTCTTCCTGACCCTTTATTTTCACGTTAATTCGTGAATCCCCGTCTACTTGTACAAAATCAGTACTAACATTTTCACTTTTCAAAGCCTCTTTAATAAATTGTCCTGTGAATCCTCCCGTGAAACCAAGGGCTGTATTCGAGACACCAAGACGATGCAGCACGCGGGATACATTAATTCCTTTTCCCCCTGGAAACTTCATGTCGTTCTTCGCTCGATTCACTGCTCCTAGCATGAAAGAATCCATTTGAACAACATAATCAATGGATGGATTTAAAGTAACGGTATAAATCATTGTTTATCAACCTCAATCACATTCGTTTTTCGTTTATATTCTTCTAACTCTTCTTCTAATACGTTTGTAATAATCATTGCCTCTTCAATATTAGCGATTTTCGCAAACGCAACTTCTGAAAATTTACTTTCATCTATTAAAAAATAACCTTCATTCGCTAATGTTAATGCCATTTTTTTCAGCAATGCTTCCTCTGGATCTGGCGTTGTATATCCGAGTTGCTCATGTACGCCATTTGCTCCCAAGAAACATTTATCAAAGCGATATTTCTGCATACTCTCCTGCGCCATGGCACCAATTAGAGCTTTCGTTCGACTCTTCATCATTCCACCAAGTAAATATGCCCGAATATTATTTTCAACTAAAGCCTCAATATGCATTAGCCCATTTGTAACAACTGTAACGTCTTTATTTGTTAAATATGGAATCATTTCAAATGTTGTACTTCCCGCATCTAAATAAATACAATCACCTTGTTCAACAAACGATGCAGCACAACTTGCAATTTGTTGCTTGATTTGAACGTTTTTGGATGATTTTTCAACCATCGTAGGCTCTTCACCTTTTCCGGTCAATACAGCAGCCCCGCCATGGACTCTCTTTAATAAACGTTGTTTTTCTAATTGCGCTAAATCACGACGAATTGTTGATTCTGAACTTTTTGTTTGTTCTACCAACTGTTGCAATTTCACTACTTTTTTCTCTTTCACAAGCTGCAAAATTAGTTGATAACGTTCCGGAGTTAGCATATTACTCACCTCACCTTTGATTACAGTATAATGAAAGCGAATCCAAAAATCAACCAAAAACATTCAAAAGCAACCATAAATAATCAATACCAATTATTAACAACCAAAACGACCTTATAGCGATGCTCTACAGATCTTTACTACATCTTCTTAACGTTTTGAAGTTTCACCATCCGTCAGCATGTTCTTTGTCTTATTGTTCGCTTATTTAATTGTGGACTTACAAGCAGAGTGATATAATGAACCATCATATTATTAATTACAATTGCGGAGGGTTTATGATAACTTTTGAAGAAAAATTAACGATTATCGAATCATTTCCAGAGCTAGAAAGAAAAAGTGTCTCTCTAGGACGCATTAATTTTCATTACGAAGAAAGCCGCCTAGACAAAAAGAACGTCGTGTTCCATTTACACCCGAACGGAAATGGCTTCGTATACGCGGGGCATCTGAAAGGCTACAAAACGAATGATAAAGGAATGGTGAACATCCGTGATTTTTCAGCGGAAGAACTTCGCTCCTTACTTGAAAAATCAATTGCTGGCCTTTCACAAGAACCAGTTGAAGAAGTTGCAATTGCGGAGAACTTTCAAGAAGAAGAGTGGGTAAATGAGGACAAGCATATCTTAACTCTTATTAAAGAAGATGAAGATATGTGGAACGTTTATGCTGGAATACAGTTAGATGGTACATTCAACTCTTACAAAGAAGCAGCACAATACCTTGATGAAGAGGGATTTAGACGTAAATCATAACCATCCGGTTTGCACAAAGACTATGGTACTTACACATCCATTTTATATGTGCCACTTTATTAGCCAAAGATACTCACTTTCTATCCTTATTTTAGAGGCTTGAACAATCTCTATATAAAAAGCGAAAGTGAGTTTTTTCATATAACAATTTATTCCCCCCGTATAGCGGAAAAGGGGGGATTTTATGTTTCTCCCTCTTCAGGCTCAACAAACTAAAGTCCATAATAAAAAAGCAAGACCAAAAGTCGTGCTTTAAAAATAAAGAAACTAGTGCATATATGATACAACTACCTCTGATCTATTTCATCTTAACGTTTGTAAATTTTTCTTATTTTTTTGTATATTTCGTCCAAGGAAATACGCTTATGTTTCACTATATACTTGGATATCTAACGTTCCATCTTGACGAACAGATTTAATAAGGATATCTATTGTCCCTTTTCCTCTTCCTTCAAAATAACCAAAAATAGTCACTTTGTGTATTTTTTTATTATGATCTTGATAATTTAAAGTTAAAGTATTTTCTCCTACATCTTTTAACTTAATTTTAGTTTTATATTGTTTATTAGAATGAATAGTAGGTATCATAAATGTTTGAAGTTTACGACCATCAGTAATTGTAAGATTTCCAATATCTTGATCTGTTTTATTATTAATTGTAATATCAAAACCACTATTAAAAAATAAAAAATAGACTGCCCCTACAAGTAGAATACTTATTAACGCCAAAAATGTATAAAATTTATTTTTTTTCATCATTTTTTTCTCTCGGATAAATTTTATACAATTCTTGAATATCTTGGTTTAATTGTTTTTCAATTCGTTCTGATCCTACTTTTTTCAGCATAATATCCCCCTTAATATTTCATATTCACAAAAATATTTTACATTCTGTAATATACAAAATTCAATGATTTTTTACATTTTAAATGTAATTATAGTAAAAATATACATCTTTAGTGGGATTTAGTTTGATGGTAATATAGCAGGACCAACTATTAGAGAAAAAATGCAATCAAATGAATCGCTACATCAATATGGATAATTTAACCATAAGAATTCGAATAAAAAACGCTCTTTCCAAGTAGGAAGAGCGTTTTTTCTCTTTATCCTAACAGCGCAAGAAGCTCACTCAGTTCCTTCTCAGTCAAATCTCGCCACTGTCCTGTTTCTATTCCGTCTACTGTTATGTTCATAATCCGAATGCGCTCTAATCTCGTAACGGTATAGCCAAATGCGCGGCACATCCGGCGAATTTGTCGGTTCATCCCTTGCGTCAAAATAATGCGGAATACAAGGTCGCTGATCCGATATATATCACACGGATTCGTTTTTCCATCGCGAATTGTGACGCCGCCGGCCATTCCTTTTAAGAACGCATCGTCAAACGGCTTATCAACTGTGACAATATATTCTTTCTCGTGACCGTACTCGGAGCGCATCATTTTATTTACGATATCACCGTCATTTGTCATTAAAATTAATCCTTGTGATGCTTTATCTAAGCGGCCAATTGGAAAAATGCGTTCTGGATAATTTACAAAATCGATAATATTTCCTTCAATATGCTTCGCCGCTGTACAAGTAATCCCTACTGGTTTATTGAATGCAATATAAATAGGATGCGTCTTCTTCGGAATCGGCTTCCCATCAACAAGGACGATATCGTCAGGCTCTACTTCTTGCCCAGGCTCACAAATTTCGCCGTTCACCGTAATTCGCTTTGCAGCAATGAGACGATTCGTTTCTCTTCTTGAATAATAACCTGTTTCACTAATTAATTTATTAATTCTCATGCAAAGTTCCTTTCCTTATTTACGCTTTTCCCATTCTACCATGAATGGGAAAAGCAAAAAAATGCACAGCTTCAACATCAAGCTGTGCATCCTCTTTCCATTATGATTTCTTCGCTTCCTTCAACGATTCACGAAGTATAAACTTCTGCAATTTCCCACTCGCATTACGCGGAAGTTCTTCGGCAAATATATAATGACGAGGGCGTTTATAATCAGCTAACTCATCACTTTCCTTACAGTAACGCTCTAATTCTTCTTCTGTTAATGACTGATCTTTCTTCACAACTACCGCGACAACGCGCTCGCCCCATAGTTCATCCGGTTCTCCAAGTACCGCCACATCTAACACACCATCATGACTATGCAAGAAGTCTTCAATTTCACGCGGATAAACGTTCACGCCGCCGCTAATGACCATATCATCAACGCGATCTGCTACGTATAAATAACCATCTTTATCGAAGTAGCCAAGATCACCAGAATGATACCAGCCTTTATACATGACTTTTTTCGTTGCTTCTTCGCGGTTATGATATCCAGCCATCATACTTGGCCCGCGTACAATGATTTCTCCAACTTCGTAAGGCGCAAGGATATCGTCTGGTTCGGATGGTTCATCTTCATTTGACTTCACGATGCGCACTTCATGGCTAAAACAAGGTGTACCCGCTGATCCTGCTTTTGTAATTTGATCTTCTTCTACAAGAAACGCGATAACAGGGCCAAATTCTGTCATTCCGTAAATTTGTACAAGATCGATATACAGACGGTCTTTACATTCCTTCACAAGCGCCGGCGCCATTGCTGCTCCGCCGTAAATTCCAATCTTCATCGAAGTTAAATCGTATTCTGTTAAATCTTCTTGCAGCATCATGTTCCACATTGTCGGCGCCCCAAAGAATGTTGTAATTTTTTCTTTTTGAATTGTTTCTAACACTGTTTTCGTATCAAAATGATGCAAAATTACATTTTTCCCGCCAACTTGAATGCGCGGTAAAATACCAGCGTTCAATTCGCCGCAGTGGTATAGCGGTGCAACAACTAACCCGACACTATCGCGTGTATATTTTATATAATATGTACAAATCATACTATGTTCAGCCATGTCTCGGTGGCGGTGCAGCACCCCTTTTGGATTCCCAGTCGTCCCGCTCGTATATAACATAGAGCAATAATCCATTTCATCAACTTCAATATCAATTGGTTCTGCTTTTTCCTCATTTACTTTTTCATGATAAGAAGCTGCATAAGACGGCGTGTCCTCTTCAATATACCAAAATGAAGTATGCGGAAAGTCACGTTCAATTAAAGCAATTGTTGATTCAACTTCTTTTTCAAACACAACAACTTTAGAGGAGGCATCTTGCAATATATAAGAAACTTCTTTTGCTTTTAAACGGAAATTAATCGGGTTAAAGATTGCGCCAATCTTTGCACAAGCGAGATAAACAGTTACAAATTCATTTGAATTATATAAGTAAACAGAAACGCAGTCCCCTTTTCGTACGCCTTCTGCAAGAAGTGCGTTTGCCGTTTTATTTACCTCCATATCCCACTGTTTATATGTCCAGCGAATGTTTTTTGCAGGTTCTACCAACGCTTCTTTCTGTGGATATTTTTGCACAGCTAAATCAAAAATTCTGCCAACAGTCATGTACATACCGCATGTTCCCCCTTTTAATTTTCATAATTTTATGAATTCGTTCACAAATAGACATTTCCTGCTCAATTTTACTTCCTTTTTCTGATCATTCTCGACAGCGTTTTACAATATTGTTATGATGGCTTTTGTAGCAGGATTAAAAACTGTAGTCTCTGAATCTAATACAAAGAAATATGCTGGATACATTATGGAGGTAATTCAAATTTTCGCTCCTCTATAAAATCAGTTTTTGAAAGGTAAGAAAAATATGACAGATGATTCAAATGAACCAAACAAAAAAAGTCAAGAATTAGAAGAGAAAAATCAAAAGTTAATGGAAACAATTGATATGCTAGAAAGAGAATTAGATAAAACACAAACAAAATTATCACAGATTCAACATACAGTAGAAAAAATTGTTCAAATTGCTTTTCCTAATGATTTTAAACTGGATTTAGATTATATTTCTTTAATACAATGCTTGAATGGTGACGAATCCCATCAAATAAAATTGCTCCCTTATCACATTGAAAAACACTATCGTAAAACGGGAGAAGCTCCAACTCTAGAAGAATATCATAATCAGTTGCTTGAACTTTTAAAAATTGAAGGAAGCGATAAGATAAATTATCCTATCGAGCTTTCAATAAACATGTTAAATAATTTAAAAGATCCTATATATATGAATAGATTTACCTTTCTTAATAAAATTTTAGAAGATTGAAAAAAGCTTAACAAAGTATATATAAATCCAATTTATTTTTTTTACATATAGATTGCTACTATGAAAAAAGGAACCTGCACTTGTTTGCTCTTTTTGGTTTTCGCTGCGCATATGGCAGAAATAGGCCCTGACCGATTCTATGCATGGCCAGTTGCTCTCGCCCACCGAAAAAGAAAAGGGTTTTTATGTTAGTTTTTCAATTTGCATCTATATATGTACTTGTTGACCTTTTTTAGTGGGAGTGACAGGGTAGCTTTCATAATCCGGAAAGTAACTTACTAGAAAATCATCACTGCGAACGCTTTTCGGATAAATCCACTAATGACGGTTACCAAAAATCACAGTTATTAATAATAGATAGATTACTTAAAAAGGAATACGGAATAATAAAGAAAAATCAAAATTTTCATTTCAAATTAAACGAAACATTAACTTATATGTAATGACGATTCTTATATATGAGATAAACACTTATTTTCATCATATAAAGTATTAACATACTGTTTTAAGTTCTTGATGAATAATAGAATCTCTTGACCAGACATTCTAGCATGTTGAAGATGAAATATGTTTCCTTCTCCGATTTCTAACTCGTTTGAAGTCAAAGTAATAGGGATATTCCTAAAGATATGCCACGGAAAATACAAGTGTACAAAAGTTTCTCTAAAATATATACCCGATTGACAAATTAATACGCCATCCGATCCTTTACTCAAATTACCAAGGACAGACGTATCTAAAAAAGCAATGATTTCTTCTTCTTTCGAAATAATGTATCGTTCTAAAATTTTCTTTAACTTTTTGTCTGAAATGTGAGTGCCTACAAACAAGCCATTATCAGTTTCTAATAATTCATCATACTTCTCAAACAAAGTGCAGATTGATTTTATCTCATCAATTTTTATAACTGGATGTATATCATTTTGCTTTGAATTATGGAATGAACTTCTAAGAGTTATAAGTAGTTCTTTAAATAACAGTGGTGGATAATCACTCCCGTTAATATTAAAACTTTTTTGTGCATCAAAAGATAAATAAGCATCTTTGTCAATTTCGATTTGTTGCACTTCATTTAATTTATCCCATTTCATATTCCCTTTACCTAATAACCAATTTTTCCAATATAAACCCGAACTTGTAAAGTAAACACCATATTTTCCTGAGCCAAACAAATTGCAACTTAAAAAAGCAATAATTCGATCGTCCTTTGGTATAGAGAAACGTTTTTTCGCAATTGATAAGAAATCTTCAGGTATTCTGCTAACATAAAATCTAGACTGTTGATATTCTAAACAAATATCAGTTAAACGATTAATATCTATATTTAACATGATAATTCCCCGTTTCTTATATATTTTCAATATAGTAAATCATAACATTATTAGGTAAATATTTACAATTAAATTTCACTTGAACTGAAAGGTATTCTGTTGGATTCTATATAAATCCAACTTGACTTTCCAACACACAAGTCGCCGCCATGCTAAACAAAAAATAACCTCCTACTTTCGTTCCCTCTTTGTTTGAACTTCGCACGTGGCAGAAAAAGGCCCTGACCGCTTCTACTCACGGCCAGACGCTCAGGGCAACCTAAAAAGCAAAGGGGGTTTATGTCAGGTTTTTAATTTGTGTTTATATATAATCAATTAATATTAAATTGAAAAACTGCACCTCCAATTGTTAGACACTGTCTAACAATTGAGGTGCAGTTCATATTGGTAACCTCTTATCCGAATAACTCTTGTAAAATTTTAAGCTTATCTTCTGTATACTTTATATAACCATCATTATATGATTTTGGATCTTTCGGGTTCGCGAAGTGCGTAATCGCCCCTGTCTTTGGATGAACAAATTTACTTGATGCACCGCAGCCAAGACCGATAATAGACTGCACTTCTTCCATGATCACGATGTTATAAATACTTTCTTGACTTGGCATTGCATAGCCAACGTTCTCTAAGTTACCTAAAATATTCTTTTGGCGATATAAATAATACGGTACGTAATTATGCTCTTTCGTCCACTCCTCTGCTTCGTGCATCATCGCTGTAATCTCTTCGCGGCCTGCTACTTTATATTTGCGCTTATTTTGCGTCATTTCAGAAGCACGCTTAAAGGATAATGTATGCACCGTTAACGATTCTGGCATAAGCTTTTCTGTTTCTTCTAGTGTATGTTTAAAGATATCTAATCCTTCACCTGGAAGACCGATAATTAAGTCCATATTAATATTATTCATACCCATTTCGCGAGCAAGATGATACTTTTCAATCGTCTCTTCTACTGTATGATGACGTCCAATTGCTTTTAATGTTTCTTGATGGTACGACTGCGGATTAATACTAATACGGTCGATATTCCATTTGTTTAACACATCTAGCTTCTCTGGTGTAATCGTATCTGGACGCCCTGCTTCTACTGTTACTTCACGAACTTGCTTCACATCTGGGAACGACTCATACATTTCTTCATACAGCATGTCCATTTCTTCTGCTGTAATACTTGTTGGCGTACCGCCGCCGTAGTAAATCGTCGTTACTTTCACGCCTTTTTCTTTTAAAAACTTACCAATTTCACGAACTTCATAATGTAAACCGCCTAAGAATGAATCAACAGATCCTTGGCGTCCATTAATCGCATACGCTGGGAATGTACAATATGCACATTTCGTTGGACAAAACGGAATCCCAATATAAATACTTACTTCTTCTTTTAAACGATATAAATCTGGAACAACAGCTAATTGACAATCCACAATGCGCTGCATCAGCTCAATTTTTTCATCGTGAATTAAATAGCTTTCACGCAGTTCATTATGTGCTGCTTCTTTCGTCATACCGCTTTGCAGCATTTTATGAAGAAGCTTCGTTGGACGCACACCCGTTAAAATGCCCCACTTTTGCTCCACGCCTGTTAACTGCTGAAGAACAGATAAATATACATAAGAAACAACATGCTTCACTTGCTTCATACGTTCCTTTTCTTCCGTAAAGGACGATAAATCTTTAGAAAATGTCTCTTCATATACGTTTCCTGTCAGGGTTTCTGTTAAACGAGCAGAAGCCGTTACATTTCCTTCTATATTTATATCAACAATGATATTTGCATCTTCTTGTTCAAATGCTACCGTACTTTCCTCAAAAAATAAGCCGCTAATATTTTGCAGCGGACGTAAAAAACGATCATCTTGTAACGTTTTAATTGAAATTAACAACAATCATCACCTTTTCTATTTTCAAACTTCCTTTAGTTTACTTGAAGGGTGATAGGAGGTCAACAAGGAACTCCTGGGATGGGAAAACCCCTCTTTTTTTAAATAGGCAAGAGGATCTGGCCATGTGTGGAAGCGGTTAGGGCTTTTTTCTGAGGTGTATCTATGTCGAATATTGTAGAGTGGTCTTTAAATCGTGTCGAAACGCCGATATATCCAAAAAGTCGCCGATATATGAAAAATCTCAGGCACCTGCCTGAGATTTCTTATTACCATCGCTTCATTTGCAAGTGATTGTTTAAGAACTTAATTGGAAACTGTTTTCGAAAGTGCTCTTTGATCATGTATTGTACGCCGTTTTCATTATTGGAGCGCGTGATCCAATCGGCTGCTTTTTTCAATTCGATTGGGGCATTTCCCATGGCTACTCCTAATCCAACGCTTTCAATAACATCTAAATCTTCGAGACCATCGCCAATGGCTACCATTTCTTTTAATTCAATATTAAGATGCTCGCCTAATAATTGCAGCCCGCGTAATTTCGATACATGAGGCGGTACGATTTCGATTTGTACGTTTCCACACTCGATAAACTCCACATTTTCAAATGATTTTTGTAAAGTCGTAAGTGCCCGCTGCTTTTCACTTTGACTTGCAAATGTCACATCAATTTTCGGAGCAGCGACTGGTTGATCGCGCAGGGCATCGCCAAGCGAATCTACAAATTGAACCGGATAAAAGAGCGGATCGGAAGTAGATAAAACTGTTCGAGCAATTAAATTTGGCGTATGCTGATGGCGATTGCCAATCGAAAATCTTTCGTGAGAAATGCGCACGTTACATTCAAAATGTTCGAGTACTTGCACAATATTAAACGTTGTTTCTTCCGATAATCGTTTTTGGATTAACGGTTTATCTAATGAAGATGAAATAAATGCACCGCCATGCGTCACTAATATGGAATCCAATTTTAATGATTTCGCTACTTTGTGAGCAGATTGAAAGTTTCGGTTCGTAAAGAGTGTAACGTATACACCTTTTCTCTTTACAAACTCAATCGCTTCACGTGTTCCTTTTTGAAGCTTTCCATTTGAAAGCAGTAATGTTCCATCTATATTAAGAGCTAACAAACGATAAATCATGATGCAGTACCCCCTTTTCTTAGCTGCACTGTTCTATCATTAATTTATGAAACAATAATGTTAATTAGAACGAATTAGCATTTGTGCGGTGAATTTGCTTTAATAAGAGATAAAGCTGCGAAAGGAGTTTTCTAAATGAAATGGCCACTCTCTTTGTATGAAGGCGATACATTAGACGTTGCGAAACGGTTGCTTGGACATAAACTCGTTCACGTTGTAGATGGCGTAAAACGAAGCGGAATCATTATCGAAGTAGAAGCATATAAAGGACCTGATGATAAAGCAGCCCATAGCTATGGCGGCCGCCGCACAGAACGAACAGAAATTATGTACGAATCTCCTGGGCACGCTTATATATATCTTATTTATGGTATGTATCATTGTTTTAATGTCATTACAGCACCGAAAGGGATTCCGCAAGGTGTGTTAATTCGGGCATTAGAGCCGGTAGACGGCATTGAAGAAATGAAGCAAGCAAGATACGGAAAAACAACAATTACAAAATCACAGTTCAAAAACTTAACAAACGGACCAGGGAAACTATGCAAAGCAATGGGAATTACGTTAAAACAAAAAGGAATTCTCCTTACGGGTGATGAGCTATATATGGAACAGATTTCTCCAGAACAGCACCTTTCTCATACATATAACATCATCGCAGGCCCGCGCATTAATATTGACTACGCCGAAGAAGCAGTGCATTATCCATGGCGTTTTTACTTTCAAGGGCACCCGTTTGTTTCAAAATAAAAAAGGCACTTCAAAAGTGCCTCTTCCTTACGATTGCATATATACGTTATATAAATCTTCAAGCGGCTTCATGATGATTTTGTTTACGTCGCCGATTAAAACATTTAAACGTTGCTCTGCTTGCATTAAGTTTGTAATTTTTGCGTTTTGTTGTACTAATGCTACAACTTCTTGCGCTTTTTGGTTATCTTCGTCTGTTAATTGCTCGCCTTGCATCATTTTTTGTTGAAGCTCCATTTGCATCATGCGGAAACGCTCAAATAGTTGTTTCGCATCTGCGTCTGCTTGTACTTCTGCATAGCTCACTTTTAATGATTGAAAATCAGGATGTTCTGCAATTGCTTTTTGTAATTCATACGCAACATCATGCATATTGTTTGCCATTCTATATATCCTCCTTGCAATGCGATACATTGTCACATTGTTTATATGTTTTCGTTCCTTACATACTCTTCCTACGATATCAGACTATGTATCATATGTGAAGTAATTTCACTTTATGACATTATAATTAATAATATGCCTTGCAGGGCTCCAATTAAACCGCCAAGTAATGCACCTAAATACGTAATCATTTTCAATTCACTTTTTGTAATAGATAAAACTAATTCTTCTATACGCTCAATTGGAAATGATTCTACTTCTTGCTGGACAATATCAGCTAAATGCAAACGCTGCATAATATCCCCGATATGATTCGTCGCCCACTGTACCCCCTTGCGCACAGCACTTGGAATCACATTATTTCTTACATTGTCATAAATCGGAGCACATACATCACGAACAGATTGATTGAATACAGTACTTACCGTTTGTTCCACTTTCACAAAAGACAGAATGCCTTTCAGGACAGTTTCTTTTGAAACGAACGCTTCTACTTCACTCACTTCACGCTGTTTCAGCTTTTCCCACTCTTTTTTCATCACATCAGATAGCAATTGTTTCGTTCCCTCTTGCTGCAAGAATTTAATTACTTCTGGCTGCAACTTGTCGACTAAACTTACATTCCCTAAAAACATGCCCACTAAATTTAATAATGTCCCGCGCGATGCAAAAAAGTCATCAATCATTTTAGAGAGACGCTGCTTGCCTTCTTCACTTTCAAAGAAATCGACAGCTTTTCGAATCATAAAAGCAGCTGCATCTGGCATTTTTTCATCAATCTTTTCGTGAACAGACAGCGGCAAGGCTTGTTCCCACGTATACGCACGATATGTTTCAAATAATGAATCTACTTTATGTATGATGATGCCTTCAATTTGCTTTGTAACGCGTTCTTCCATATGAATCATATCCAGCTTCTCTAACACTTCGTGCAACGTTTGTTCATTCATCAGAAGCTTGTCCGCTGCTGTTTGTCCCCATCCAATCAGCTCTTGCTGGAACGACTCATTTGTTAACTTCTTCTCAATTCCTTCTGGTGTTAATAAATGATCAACAACCATCTTCCCTAATTGTACAGCTAACTCATCCCGGCGCTTCGGAATTAATCCAGGTGTAAAGGGCATCCGAAACTTTCCAATATATTTTGGATGATGCGGTCGAAATAACATTTTAATGGCAAGATGATTCGTATATCCCCCAATAACCGCGCCTATTCCTGTTGTTGTTAACAGATTTAGCCACATATTCACAATATATCAACCTTCCGTTTCTCAAATATACATACCCTTCATTATAACTGCTATACAATGCGCCAGCAAACAAGATACTAGTCGATTCATCAAAAATAGTACTCATAGTTGGTATAAGACACATTTCTTTGAATATTCTCAAGTAGATACATGTTTAGCACCCTATAAAAGGAGGTTGTCTTATGGTTCTCGGACTATTAACATCACGTTTCCATCATGAGCAAGAATACTACACAGAAATTGCAAAACGCGCCTGCTTCCATCATATTACCGTTGCACAGTTTACTCCCTTTAGTATCAATCCCCAAACAGAGCTTGTGAACGGACTTGTTTTTGATGCCAATCAGCAAGATTGGGTAGAAGAGCAATTCCCCATTCCATCTCACATATACAACCGATGCACATACAAAACTGAAAAAAATGTGAAGAAGGCGCTCCCTATTATTAAATGGTTGCAAAACCGCCCGCAATCCGTATTTTTAAACGCCGAACTTCCAATTGAGACCAATGTATATGAAATTCTTGCAAAAAATAAAAAACTAGCACCATATATCCCCGCAATCAAACACGCAAATGAAAAGACAACTCTGCAGCTATTACAAACCAAAAAAGATGTGATTTTAAAGCCCTGTCATCCATTCTCCAAACAAAGCATACACCACATTTCTTATCAAAACCGTATGTTCCATGTTACTGCATTAGAACAAAATCAATTTCCAACAAAAACATACGAAACAAAAGAACCATTTTTCTCTTGGTTACAATCGTCGCTGCAAACATGTGAGTATAACGTACAATCGATGGTCCGAACATCTCCTGTGCATATTCGTTCTTTTTTACAAAAAAACAAAAGCGGTATATGGGAAGAACAAGCAAAGCTAATCCAAATAGACGACACACCATATTCTTTCTTATTTCCTCTTACACAGCAAATACGTTTTATTCCGTTTACGAGGTGGCAACATCAGCTATCTAAAATTGACTTTACCCTATTGCAAGATAGTTTACACATTATTACGAAAGAGGTACCTGAAGCGTTAGAAAATGCCTTTTCTCATCTATTTGAATTAGAACTTTCCATTGTAATGGACAATAAAGGTGCCGTTTGGCTCTATCTAATAAATCCGAATCCTACTTATACTCCTTTTACCAAACATAATATTGATTTGGCTGAAAAAGTATTTACCGCGCCGCTTCATTATTACCATCATCTAAATCTAAACAAAAACAGTAAACTAGAACTGTAGATAAGCGAAAAAACCCGTCTCAACTTTTTGCTGAGACGGGTTTTCATATAAGTTGTACAGTAACTTCGGTTTGCTTTTCACAAACCGGGCAATATAAAAGATGAAGGCAATACCGCTCTGAGTCATGTGCAGATAATCCATCAACTTTCTCTAGCAGCTCTTGGTCCTGATATGCACTATATGGTCCTATATAATCGACTGTTTTCCCGTAATCTTGCATTTGGCTCGTACATGTAGGACAAGTATATTCGTTATACGCTAATGCATTACAAAGCGGACAAATCGCCATTTTGATTCCTCCAAAAAAGGGACGGTATTCCCGTCCCCTATAGCCATTTTCATTTATTTTTGGAAACCGCCTAAATGTTGCTCTGCATAAGATACAAGACGTTTTGTGATTTCACCGCCAACAGATCCGTTTGCACGTGATGTTGCATCTGGGCCAAGTTGTACGCCAAACTCAGTTGCGATTTCATACTTCATTTGATCTAAAGCACTTTGTGCACCAGGAACTGCAAGACTATTGTTTTTAGCCATGTTATCTCACCTCCTTGTATTGGTGTACTCATAGTATGTAAAAGCATCATTTTTCTATGCAAACAGAACATGTGTAATTTTTGGCATTATTTCAATTTACAAATTTTACAAAATGATAACTCGCATATCTTTCTACGTATCATCCATACTATGATTACAACCACTCCACACGATGGATTAGTGCCAAACGGGGCAATCCTGGTTCAACTCCAGCTAATCCAACCAAAACTCACACTAAGGAGGACATATCCTATGACAACTCAACGTTCTAATCAATTAGCAGTACCTGGTGCACAGAATGTTCTAGACCAAATGAAATACGAGATTGCAACTGAATTTGGAGTAACATTAGGTGCTGATACAACAGCTCGTGCAAATGGTTCAGTAGGTGGAGAAATTACAAAGCGTTTAGTAGCAATGGCTGAACAAAGCCTTGGCGGATTTCAAAAATAAATATATATGGCAAAAAGGTCTCAAGCATCGCTTGAGACCTTTCTATATACACAAACATAAAACCACTCTTCTTCTTTAGAGAAGGGCGTGAGCAACTGACCATGCATAGAAGCGGTCAGGGCCCTTTCCTGCCACGTCCGTTGTGAAAACAAAGCGAACAAACGAGTATATATCACTTTTCGTTTTACATAACAGCAACTTGGATGCTGAAAAATCAAAATGGATCTATATATTACTGTAACATTTGTAAAAACTTCTTCGTCCGCTCTTCTTTCGGATGTACCAAAACTTCTTCTGGTGTTCCTTGTTCAACGATGACACCACCATCCATAAAAATAACACGGTTTGCAATTTGATGTGCAAAGCGCATCTCATGCGTAACAATGACCATCGTCATCCCTTCCTGGGCAAGTTCTCGCATTACTTTTAGCACTTCTTGCACAAGTTCAGGGTCAAGCGCTGATGTCGGTTCATCAAATAAAATGACTTGCGGCTCCATTGCCAGCGCACGCGCAATCCCTACGCGCTGCTGCTGTCCACCTGAAAGCTGAAATGGATATAAATCCATCTTATCGCCGAGTCCCACTTTTCTTAAAAAGTACTCTGCTTTTTCTTTTGCCTTCTCTTTTGAAACTTTCTTCACCGTAACAAGGCCTTCCATTACGTTTTCACGCGCTGTAAAATGCGGGAATAAGTTGTGATGTTGAAACACCATACCAGTTTGCGTGCGCAAGTTTACGATATCACGCTTCGTCACCTTTTTCGAAAAATCAAGTGTTTCCTCACCGATTCGAATAACACCGCTATTCGGCGTTTCTAGTACGTTTAGACAACGAAGCAATGTTGTCTTTCCTGAACCAGAAGGCCCAATAATTACAACGACTTCACCTTTATCTACGGCCATATCAATTTGCTTCAAAACGGTGTTATCACCGAAACTTTTTTGTAAATGTTGAATTGAAATCATAGAAACAAAAACTCCTTTTAACAAGGATTATTTTAAAACATAACGCTCTGTTCGTTTTTCAAGCACTTGCTGTACAATCGATAATACGAAACAAATGACCCAGTAAATCAGTCCTGCTTCAGTATAAACGATTAAGAATTCATAGTTTGTCGCTGCAATTTCCTGCGCTTTTCGAAACATTTCCGTTACTAAAATTAATGACGCCAGCGATGTGTCTTTAATCAAACTAATAAATGTATTGGAAAGAGGCGGAATGGAAACGCGCGAGGCCTGCGGCAAAATAATGCGGCGCAGCGCTTGCGGGTACGACATACCAATTGTATACGCAGCCTCCCATTGCCCTTTCGGAATCGATAAAATCGAAGCGCGAATAATTTCTGAAGCGTATGCCCCGACGTTTAAAGAAAATCCAATAATCGCTGCTGGAAAGGAATTAATTGTAATCCCTATTGTCGGCAGCCCATAAAAAATAATAAACAACTGAACAAGAAGCGGTGTACCGCGAATAATAGATACATAGATGCGTGCAATCCATTCTAGCACACGATTTCCAGAAATGCGGCATAGCGCTGTTAACGTCGCTAACGCTAAACCAATTACAAATGAAATCAATGTCAGCGGTATCGTATCAGAAATAGCACCCTTCAGCATAGGCATGAAGGATGCTTTTGTTATATCAACCCAAACAGATAATCGATCTAAATCCAATATAGCATTACTTAGATACATCTTCACCAAACCATTTCTTCGATATTTTTTCGTATGTGCCGTCTTTTTTCATATCATTTAATGCTTTATTTACTTCAGCAACTAATTTGTCGCTGCCTTTACGGAACATGAAACCACTTTTTGATGCTTCTTTTTCTGTATCAACAATTTTTACTTTTGCATCTGGTTTTGTTTTTAAGTAATTCAATACAGATAAACGATCATTAATTGTAAAATCAACGCGGCCAGAGTTTAATAATTCAACCGCTTGGTTAAATCCTTCTACCCCAACGATTTCTGCACCGTTTTTCTTTGCAATGTCGCTGAAGTTACTTGTTAAAGACTGTGCTGCTTTTAAACCTTTCACATCTGTAAATGTCGCTGGTTTATCTTTATCTTTTGGAATCACAAGTACTGCTGAAGATGATACGTATGGACTAGAGAAGTCATATTTCTTTTGGCGATCTTCACGAATTCCGACTTCGTTCGCAATCATATCAACACGCTTTGCATCAAGCGAAGCAAATAAACTATCCCATTGTGTTTCTTTAAATACTGCTTTCGCGCCAAGACGCTTTGCTACTTCTTCTGCAATTTCAACATCAAACCCAGTTAACTTTCCACTTCCATCATGGAATGTGAACGGCGGGTATGTACCTTCTGTTCCAACAACAAGCTCTCCGCTCTTCTTAATTTGGTCAAGCGCATCTTTGCTCGTGCTCTCTGCTGTATTATCTTTTGCTTGTTTTCCGCAACCTGCTACGACTCCTATAACAAGTAGTGCAAGTACGAAAAATGAAAGTAATTTTTTCATAATGACAATCCTCCAAGTATTCTGATAGGAATTAAAGAATAATGTGATGAATCTATTCTATTCAATCTTTCAACATTTTTCAATCAAAATGTTTTCACTTAGTGTATCCTTTTTATGCAAAATCAAACAAAATTAAATACAGACATAAAAAACCTCTCTTTTTTAGATAGGCGAGAAGTTCTGGCCATGCATGAAGCGGTCAGGGCCTTTTCCTACCTCGGACGTCATTCAAACAAATAGAGAATCCTAGCGCAGGTCACTTTTTGTTTACATAACAGCAACTTACTATACTGGAAAATCAAAATCTAGGTTCGACATATCTTTGCAGGCATGTAAAAAAAAAGAACTTGCCACCTTGGCAAGTTCTTCAAGAATCTAACACACAATATCCAATCATTCCGCATAATAACAAAAAGAATGCAATGTTAAACGTAACTGATAATTCCTCCATTCATATTCCCCCTTTCGTTCAACTTATCATATAAACAAAGGGAGAATACGTCCTACTTGTAAACATTACTTTAAAATTATCTG
This sequence comes from Bacillus multifaciens, assembly GCF_030756675.1. Lineage (GTDB taxonomy): Bacteria > Bacillota > Bacilli > Bacillales > Bacillaceae_G > Bacillus_A > Bacillus_A multifaciens. The sequence continues at coordinate 63,908 of NZ_JAVBXD010000011.1, read as the reverse complement.
AACATTCCGTGAACATTACGCACTTTGACTATTTGCCATTTGCGTTTTATACATTTCATAGTAACGACCTTGCTTTTCCATTAACTCTTCATGCGAGCCTTTTTCAAGAATCGTTCCACGGTCTAGTACGATAATTTGGTCAGCACTTTTAATCGTCGATAAACGGTGGGCAATAATAAATGTTGTTCGCCCTTTTTTCACGACTTCGAGCGCCTGTTGAATCATTGCCTCCGTTTCCGTATCGATGCTAGATGTTGCTTCATCCAAAATTAAAATGGCTGGATCAAAGGCAAGTGCCCGGGCAAAAGAAATGAGCTGCCTTTCACCTGTTGAAAGCGTACTTCCTTTTTCCGTTATTTCTTCCTCAATGTTACCCGCAAAACGCTCTGCTCCAACATCACGGAGCGCCTTCACAATCGTTTCCTTCGAAATTCGTTCTTGCTCTAAACTTACATTAGAAGCAACTGTTCCTGTAAAGAGAAACGGATCTTGCAGAACAATTCCCATATGTTCGCGAAGCGCTTGTTTTGGAATTTCTTTTATATCGTATCCATCAATTGTAATGCCGCCTTTTTGAAATTCATAAAACTGAAAGAGTACATTCATAATCGAACTTTTTCCTGATCCAGTATGGCCGACTAAAGCAATTGTTTCGCCTTTCTTTGCTTCAAAGGAAATATTTCGCAGTACTTCATCTTTCCCGTTATAAGAAAACGAGACGTTATCAAAGCGAACATTTCCTTTTATCGCCGGAACGTGTTCTTCCTGCACCGCTTCTCCCTTTTCATCTAACAATTCAAACACACGCTCAGCAGCAACGCGCGCTTGCTCTAAGTTTGCTAACTGATTCACCATATTGGTAATCGGCGAAAATAACCGCGTTAAATAATCAACGAATGCATATAACACACCTAACGAAATCATTCCTGCGGCACTTAATGATGCACCGCCAAAGTACCAAATCACACCTGTAAATGCAATATTGCGCAGCACGCCAACTAAGTTATGAGACGTTGCTGCATTTAAACTTAAAATTTTATTTTGGTACATATAATACTCTTCGTTTAATTGCTCAAATTCTTGCTTTTCCCTGCGCTCTTGACGAAACGCTTGAATAATCGGCATCCCTTGAATGGATTCATTCACTTTTCCATTAATGTCCGATAAGCGTGAGCGCATTTTATGATTGTATACAGATGCGTATTTTCGGTAAAAAATCGCCCACACATATAAAATCGGGATAAGGATTAAACACATAAACGCAAGTTTTACATCCAATAAGAACAAGGCAATAAAAATACCGATAATATAAATAAAGCTAGAAAAGAATGTTGATAATACCGTTACATAAAACTCGCGAATCGCCTCCGTATCATTTGTCACACGAGAAACAATTTTCCCGGCCGGCAAATGATCAAAGTAGCGAATCGGTAAAGTTTGAATGTGAGAAAATACGTCTTCTCGCATAATTTGAATAATTTTATTCGCGGCTTTTTGTAAATAAAATTGTTTTCCATATGCAAAGAGAGATACAACAAGTAATAGTGCTAAATAGCCGCTTCCGAGTATAAGTAGTCGTTTTATTTCTGGCTGATAAAACGAGAAAACTTCCTCTCCTGTCAGCTTCGTCCCTTTATATACTTGCGTTGCTTCCCCTTTTTGGATCGTCACCATATCTCCTTTTACAGACCGCGTTCCTTCAAGTGAAAGTTTATTTGGAATAAAATAATAGTCGCGGCCAATTTGAACAATGCGCACTTCTTTTCCTTTCTTTTCGCCTGCTTCAAACCGATCGCTTCGCTTATACCAAGCGTTGTGATAAAAAACAGCATCATCTCCTTTTACCGTTTCATACCAAGGTCTTTCAATGCCAACAATATGTTCATCAATCATCGTTTTCGCAACAAACGGCCCAGCTAATTCCGCAATAACGAAAATAAATAACATCGCTAAAGCAATTCCAATCGTTGCTTTTACTTTCATCGCATATTGAAATAATCGTTTTCCAACGCTCATATTTTCACCTCACCTTCAACGTTTTCCCCTTGTTGTCTTTCAAACTGTTCTGTATACCAACCGCCCTTTTGAATGAGCATGTCATGCGTTCCTTCTTCAATGATTTCCCCATTATCCATCACGAGAATCCAATCCGCATGCTGCGTTGCGGATAAACGATGCGTCGTAATAATCGTCGTTTTCCCGCTGCGCTCTTTCCGGATATTTTCAATAATCGTCGCTTCCGTTCTTGCATCAACCGCTGATAACGAATCATCTAAAATTAAAATTTCTGGATTTTGAATGACGGCCCGTGCAATGGAAATACGTTGTTTTTGTCCGCCAGATAGCGATACACCTTTTTCTCCAACAAGCGTTTCAAGTCTATCCGGCAAAAATTCCAAGTCTTTCGTAAAAGCAGCAATTTCAATTGCCTTTTGCAGCTCCTCTTCACTTGCTTCTCTGTTCCCAAATAAAATATTTTCCCGCGCTGTTTTAGAAAACAGGATGTGTTCTTGCGGGACATATCCAACCCAGCTTAATACTTGATCGATGTGAATATTTTGCATCGGTATACCTGACACTGTAATTTCCCCTGTTCCTAGTGGATACTGACGCAGAAACTGCCGAACGAGCGTCGTTTTCCCGCTCCCTGTTTTCCCAACAATCCCAAGCGTTTCTCCTCTGCTAAGCGAGAACGAAACGTTTTTTAAATTGAGCGTAGAAGATGACGGATAGGAAAACGTTACATCTTCAAAATCAATACCATCTGGCTGATGTACGCGCACTGGTTTCTTTACGTTTTGTACATCTTGCTTATACGCTAACGTTTCATTGACACGATCAAGCGAAGCATTCCCGCGCTGCATGACATTAATCAGCTCACCAATCGCAAACATCGGCCAAATCATCATGCCAAGGTACACATTAAACGATACAAGCTCCCCAAGCGTTACCTCATTTTGGAACACTAAAAATGCTCCGTACACAAGGCCAATTAAATAACTCATCCCAACAAGCATTTTCACTGTCGGTTGAAAAAGCGAATCAATTTTTGCGACCTTCATATTCTTTTCATACACATCTGTCGCTAACGTATTGAAGCGCTTTTCATCTTCTCTTTCCTGTACATAAGCGCGAATCACACGTACACCGGCAATCGACTCCAGCACTTTATCGTTCATATCTCCAAAGGCATCTTGAGCAACTGTAAAGCGATTGTGTAATTTATTTCCATAAACACTCACTGCATATGCCATAATCGGCAAAGGTAATAGTGCTGCAAGAGTTAACTTCCAGCTAATTGAAATCCCCATCATAAGTACAATTGTCAACATATATAAACTCGAATCAACGAGCGTTAAAATACCAAATCCAGCCGTCATGGCAATGGCTTTCAAATCATTCGTTGCCCTTGCCATTAAGTCACCTGTCCGGTTTTTCTGATAAAAAGTTGGCGTCATTTTCAGCAAATGTCCCATAAATTTGGAACGCATCGTTTTTTCAAGCTCAAATGCACCGCCAAATAACTGATATTGCCACACATAAGAAAGTACATAACCAGCAGCTGCTGCCCCAAGCAACATCCCTACATACTTCATAATTCCTATGTTTGTTAAATCTCCGGCTTTTATATCATCAATTGCTAACCCAATTAACCTTGGCGGGATTACCTCAATGACATTGACAAAAAGTAAACAAACAATAGCAATGCTATACCTTTTCCGATGTGTCTTAAAAAACCATGTTAATTTTTGTAATACAGAAAACAATGTAACCTCTCCCTTCTCGTTGTTGTGTAAACATCGACTCGTTATCCGCTATCTAGCGTCTCCGTTTTTACCATACGAACCTCATACTTTTCCATCGTCATTCCTACCTTTCTGAAATTGATTATTGAAACTATACAAATGTATAGGAACAATCTAAAAAAAGAGACAAAAAAAGGCATACCGTCGCTTTGACGATATGCGAAAAACGCATAAAAGCGTACGTCACGACACACGCAACGTACGCTTTCTTTTCATGCTAAAAAGAAGCGTTATTTGTCCGTAGAGGTTGCGTGATGATATTTATTTTGTAAAACACCTAAGCCAGCCACATATACGATTACAATCATCACGCACACCTCCTTCTTCTTTTATCCCGCATTAACGGACAGTAAGACCCCCACCTCAAGCTTCTTAGAAAAATCGAAGAAGATAGGTGGGTGATAACTGTCCGTAAAAGCCCGATTGGTTCAACTAACCATCAATGAGGGATAAGACCCTCCCTCACTGATGGAAGTTTCACTTTATTTTCCATTTTTAATTTTATAACTTTAAAGACTTTTCTGTCAATTACTTTTTTTAACTTTTATGCCAAAGAAAGCGAATGCAAAAATCATGCCAAAAATAGATTTCACAAACATTTCATTTGAATTCTTTTTTCAAACCCCCTACAATCACCATATACTCACTCTTACAAGTCACTATTTTTAGGAGGACTTACAATGCAAACTAGCAAGACGTACAAATTTTATATAAATGGAGAATGGAAAGAAAGCTCTTCGGGGCAAACAATCGACATTTCATCTCCATATCTTCATGAAGTAATCGGACAAGTACAAGCCATTACTCGCACAGAAGTAGATGAAGCGATTCAATTAGCGAAAGAGGCTCAAAAAGACTGGGCTGAAGCGTCTCTTCAAGATCGTGCACAATATTTATATAAATGGGCTGATGAGCTCGTGAATATGCAAGATGAAATTGCTGACATCATCATGAAAGAAGTCGGCAAAGGGTATAAAGATGCACAAAAAGAAGTTGTTCGTACAGCGGATTTCATTCGTTACACAGTAGATGAAGCAATGCATATGCACGGTGAAAGTATGATGGGCGATAGCTTCCCAGGCGGCGCTAAATCGAAACTTGCGATTATTCAGCGCGCTCCGCTTGGCGTTATTCTAGCAATCTCACCATTTAACTATCCTGTCAACTTAGCAGCTGCCAAGCTTGCACCGGCTCTTATTACAGGAAACGCAGTTATCTTTAAGCCGGCTACACAAGGTGCAATTAGCGGCATTAAAATGATTGAAGCCTTGCATAAAGCTGGCCTTCCAAAAGGGCTTGTTAACGTAGTAACAGGACGTGGTTCTGTCATCGGTGATTATTTAGTCGAGCATTCTGGTATCGATATGGTATCGTTCACAGGTGGTACACATACAGGAAGACATTTAGCGAAAAAAGCAGCAATGATTCCACTTGTCCTTGAGCTTGGCGGAAAAGACCCTGGTATTGTACGCGAAGACGCGGACTTACAAGAAGCTGCCAAACATATTATTAGCGGGGCATTCTCTTACTCTGGCCAGCGCTGCACAGCGATTAAACGCGTCCTTGTACATGAACATGTAGCAGATGAACTTGTTCGATTATTACAAGATGAAATTGCAAAACTATCTGTTGGTTCTCCGGAACAAGACAGCACGATCGTACCATTAATCGATGATAAATCTGCTGACTTCGTTCAAAGTTTAGTAGACGATGCAATTCAAAAAGGGGCAACTGTTGTCATCGGCAACAAACGTGAGCGTAACTTAATCTATCCAACACTTCTTGATCATGTAACAGAAGATATGAAAGTCGCTTGGGAAGAGCCATTCGGTCCAATTCTCCCAGTTATTCGCGTTTCTTCTGACGAACAAGCAATTGAAATTGCAAACAAATCTGAGTTTGGGTTACAAGCAAGTGTATTTACAAAAGATATTAACAAAGCATTTCACATCGCAAACAAAATCGAAGCAGGTGCTGTGCAAATTAACGGCCGCACGGAACGCGGCCCAGATCACTTCCCATTCATCGGTGTAAAAGGTTCTGGTATGGGAGCACAAGGTATTCGTAAAAGTCTTGAATCGATGACACGCGAGAAAGTAACGGTATTGAATTTAATGTAAAGACAAAAACCTTCTTTTTTAGGTGGGCGAGAGCACCTGGCCGTGCGTAGTAGCGGTCAGGGCTTTTTTTTTATCACGGGCGAGGGTTAAAACAAAGAGACCATGCGAGTGCAGGTCTTGGTTTGTTTTGGATAGCAGCAATTTATCGGTTGAAAAAACAATTTCTTTTAGGTTGTCAAAAGCACCTGGCCGTGCGCAGTAGCGGTCAGGGCTTTTTTTTTGCCACGGGCGAGGGTTAAAACAAAGAGACCATGCGAGTGCAGGTCTTGGTTTGTTTTGGATAGCAGCAGTTTATAGGTTAAAAAATGAAAATAAATATATGAGGGGAAGTATATAAATCAATTTTAATTTTTCGACATATAAGTTACTGTTATGCAGACTGCAACACCACCTGTACTCGCTTTTTCCCTTTGTTTTAAAACATCGCCTGTGGCAGGAAGAGGCCCTGACCGCTTCTATGCATGGCCAGATGCTCTCGTCCTCCCCTAAAAAGAAAGAGGTTTTTATGTCGGTTTTTTAATTTGGATATATATAGAAAATAGTCTCTACTTCCCCTCATATATTTTATAAAAATAGTTACTAGCACTATATTTCCCCAGCACACACTCTCTATCGTTTTCATATATATATATTAACTTCTGATAGAGGGGAGGCGGTCCTATGGCAATCACATTAAACGGCTTAGTAGAAGGCGACAAAATCCGTGTGTTTTCAGCAGGTCGTGAACTTGACGGTGAAGGTGTGTTCCTTCGCGTAGACAACAACAACTTCTTAATTTGGGTTGATAACCATGCAAATATCAATGTTACAAGCTTAAATACAATTAGCATTCGTAAAATTTCCTAATTACCTATAAAATTGTTTTATCCTTTCATAAAAAGACGCTGAGTCTATATCAAAAGGAGTTAGAGGAACCCTTTTTGAATAGACTCTTTTTTATCATACATTTTACACTTTTTATATGACTGATAACTCTGTTAAGATTAACGGAACCAAAAGGTATTTGTAAGAATTTAACGTAACTCTATAAAAATGGTTGCTAGCACTACATTTCTCTAGCACACACTCTCTATCATTTTCATATATATATATTAACTTCTGATAGAGAGGAGGCGGTCACATGGCAATCACATTAAATGGTTTAGTAGAGGGCGACAAAATTCGCGTATTCTCAGCAGGACGTGAAATTGACGGCAGAGGTGTTTTCATCCGCGTAGACAACAACAACTTCTTAGTTTGGGTTGATAGCCACGCAAATATCAATGTTACAAGCTTAAATACAATTAGCATTCGCAAAGTTTCCTAATAATTTTTAAAATGTTTTACCCTCTCACAAAAAGACGCTGGGTCTATATCAAAAGGAGTTAGAGAAACCCTTTTTGAATAGACTCTTTTTTTATAATATGTTTTACACTGTTTATATGGCTAATGGTTAAATCATAATCTACGTTAATCCAATATAGCCATTCATTTGTACAATCAATAAAAATACCCTTTATACTCGTTTCTCCGTCAAATATTTCTATCTTATCTCCTAACGAAAAAAGAGAAGGCAATGCACTCTTTTCTGTTTTTTCACTTATATTCTTTTGTATGTTATGGAGTAGCCTCATACACTGTTCTAAAGAAGCTGCGAGCTCTTCATTTTGTTTTTTCAACTCCTCTATCGGATCCGTTTTTTCACACGTATCCATTCCCTTTCCGCATATAAAACAGTTCCTCTTAAACCATCTCTCCATCCGCTTATCCCTACCTCAAAGTTCTAGGGAAATCAAAGTGCTCTCCATGATAAAAGCTGCACTTCCCCTTCTTTTATATACATATTGTATGATGCAAATCCAGAAGTTGTTTCATTATTTTAAACATACTCTATTCTCGCAATCATCCGATTATATTTAATTGCATTGACGAATAAAAATCCATTTGTTACCCTTGGTTATGTTAACTTTATATATAAATCCTCATTCGTATCTCGGTGAGGTAGAGGTTGCAATTATTAATAGTATGATTTGGGAGATGTGTGGCATCGCTGAACAAATCAAAAAGGAATAATTGCCGAAGCAAGAAGTATCCACAACGCTTTCTTGCTGGGTCTGCATTGAATAAGTGCAGGACTGTCACAAGCTTTTTGCTTGTGGAGAGCTATCGAGAGATATGTCCGTGGGTTTCTTAATAAGATTGAGAAGCGCGTGAACATATACGCGCTTTTTTGTTTTGTTTGGAACTTCAAACACATACATATCTCCTCGCTTGACTTGGTTATACTAATTTTGGAGGTAATTTCTATGCAACAAAAAAAATGGGGCTTTTGGGTACTCACTGCATTTGTAGTTGGAAATATGGTCGGAGCTGGTATTTTCATGGTTCCGAGTACATTAGCACAAACAGCTAGCCCTCTTGGTGTTACATTAGCTTGGTTAACAACAGGGTTTGGCGTGTTAATGCTCGCTCTTGTTTTCGGTAATTTAGCAATTCGTCGTCCTGATTTAACAACAGGCCCGCAAAGTCATGCTTATGCACTCTTTTCTTCACAAAAAACGAAAAAAATGGCGGGTTTTAGCATCGTATGGGGCTATTGGGTTGCAAACTGGGCAAGTAACGTCGCGATCATTACATCATTCGCTGGTTATTTATCGCTCTTCTTCCCAATTATGAAAGATACACGTGTATTATTTTCAATCGGAACGCTTGACATTGAAGTTGGAAAACTGATTACGTTCTCCATTTGTACCCTTTTACTGTGGGGAACACACATGATTTTAACGAACGGCATAAGCGGTGCTGGGAAACTAAACTTCCTTGCAACTACAACGAAAGTAACAGGATTCCTTCTCTTCATCGTTGTCACATTATTTGCTTTCCAAGCATCTAAACTTGGACAATGGTATACACCGATTATTGATAAAGAAGGTATTTCACACGGACTATTATCACAAGTAAACTTAGCTGCCTTAACAACACTTTGGGCCTTTATCGGCATTGAGTCAGCTGTCTTACTATCAAACCGTGCCGTTTCACCAAAAACGGTAAAACACGCAACTGTCGCTGGTTTATTGTTAACAGTTTGCATTTACTTAGGAATTACAATCTTAACAATGGGCGTTCTTCATATCGATAAACTCCAAACATCTGAACGACCATTAGCAGATGCATTATCGGCAGCAATGGGGCATGGCGGTGGAAAATTAATGGCACTGCTTGCACTTACTTCTTTATTTGGTTCTATTCTTGGCTGGGTTTTATTAAGCTCAGAAGTACCGTATCAAGCAGCAAAAGAAGGGTTCTTCCCCTCTTTCTTTGCAAAAACAAATAAAAAAGGAAGTCCGATTCATTCGCTTCGTATAACAAATATTATGTCACAAGTGTTCCTATTCTCAACACTATCCGGGACAATTGCTGAGGCATATACATTTGTGATTACCGTTTCAACGCTAGCCTACTTAATTCCATATCTCGTTTCACCAATCTTCCAGCTTAAACTCGTGATGACAGGTGAAACATACGAAAATCAAAAAGGTTCTCGTATCATCGATGGAATCATTGCGGCAATTGCACTCATTTATGCACTATGGGTTATTAAAACAGGATCTTCTGATATGAAAACATTCCTGCTTGGCATTGGATTATTTGTCGTCGGATTTGCTTTCTATCCATTAATGAAACGTGATGAGAAGAAAAAGAAACAAAATGAGCAAGTTGCCTAGCAGGTGACTTGCTTTTTTTATTTACATACAAAAACATAAAACCCCTTTTTTAGGGTGGGTGAGAGCACCTGTCCATGTGCGGCGTAAAACTAACAGATATTCTCCAAATTCACCCATGATATCGTGATGTGCATATGATAAAATAACAGAAAAAGGAATAAGGAGTATTTACAACATGTTACAAGTTTTTAAAAAGAGAAGCGTTGTACATATTATAGGGTATTTATTCGGAATTCTTGGATGCACTCTCAATTTAACAGTCTTTATTCACAACTTTTATTTAAATACGGAAATGATGGTATCCCTTTCCTTCCTAATCATATCCATTATGTTAGTCTTCTTCGCAATTATTCTAAATCGCTCATCTCTTATGTGTTTAGCTGTTTTCCCTGTCTTACCTATTATGCATTTTTCTTTAATCGTACTAGCAATATCTAATTGCATGTATATTATAGCCAGCCTATGCATGGCAACCGAACACAAGCCTAAAAGAACAAAACATAAAAATAAAAGGCTAGAACATTTTCGAAAAAACGGGTATTAAGTCGCTTCGAGAACTTATTCATATATTTCAAATCGTAACAATTCCACAATACAGAGGTGACTGTAATGACAATCGAAACACTTTGGATGAGTCGTTTCCAGCAACATTTACAAAAAATCACGATGTACTTTGCACGCATTGCAAGTAGTCTCATTTATAGCTCCCTTATTCTACTTGGCGTTGGCGGCTATTATTATGCGAAATTTCTTCGTTCCTTTCCATCAGAGTCTGTGGCATTAACCATTGTGACAGTTTTTCTTACAATTATTCTGACTCGGTCTCCCATTCGCACATTTTTACAAAAGCCAGATATTCTATATCTATTGCCGATAGAAGAAAAACTAACCTATTATTTTAAGCGTTCTCTTTTATATAGTTATCTCATTCAACTCTTTCCATTATTATGTGTAATGCTCATCATTACACCTCTTGCCGGACAATCATTACATACAACGCCTGCTTTTTTGTGCGGAGCTTTTGTCATTCTTTCTTTTATAAAATGGTGGAACATGTACATCCATTGGACATTTCAAAATACAGAAACTGCTTCATACTGGTTGCTTATTCGGATATTCTGTAATGCGGCCATTACGTATACAATGTTTCAATTCACTTCGATGATGATTGTAGGAAGTATACTCCTTATCGTAACACTCCTATTTTTATATACGATGAACAAACAAAAAGGGTACATTCATTGGGAATATTTCATAGAGCAAGAAGAAAAAATGGACATGCGCTTTTATCAGTTTGTACATTTCTTTACAGATGTGCCGCAAATCAAACAGCAAGTCAAACAAAGAAAATGGCTCACCACTTGGATGGAACGGATCCTATATAAAAAACGATCCCCTTTTTTATATTTATATAGTTTATCCTTTGTACGTACTAACGATTATTTCGGTATGTATATACGATTAACTTTAGTAGGGGGCTTTCTTTCCTACTACATTCCTAGCTTGATTGGAGCAGGAATCACCGTGGTATGTTTCCTATACATATCATTTGTACAACTCCGTGCCCTTTGGAATTATTTTTCGGGAAATAGTATTGTAGCATTGTATCCCGTTTCAGTTGCGGAACGAAAGCGGGCTTTTATGACGTTTATCTATTTAGTGAGTTTTATGCAGTTTTTGTTCTTTTTTGGGGTTATTTTATTAAAACTAGCAATTGTCTAAAATAAAAAGAAGAGGCTGTCCCAAAAGGTCGATATTCAACGCCCTTTTGGAGACAGCTTCTTCCTTGTGAAATTTCCTCGTAAAACGTCGTATAGAAATATGGAACAATCCATAAGAAACCAATATTCCGTCACCTAGATAACTGGTTTTTCTTCCGCAATTTTATCTTTATTCACCAAATTTAAATAGAAATGCGATACTGTGGTAGTGTAATATGGATAAATCCAAAAATACGCAATACCAAATGTAAATACTCCTAAAATAAACCATCCAATAAAGCTTAAACATAGTATGAATAAATCTAATTTATGTCCTTTCATCATTTCTCGGCTCTTTTTAATCGCTTCACTCGCAGTATATTCTGGATTGTCTAACAAAATGTAGTAAGCCATAGAATAAGAGAAAGATTTTATAATGCCTGGTATAACTAACAATAGACTCCATAAAAATATGTATACACCTGTTAAAAGACCTACCTTTATAGATCTAAATACATTCTTTTTTCGAAATCCTTCAAATAAATCATCAATCGTAGTAGATTCCTTTTTTGCTAAACGAAATGTAACATTATAATACCCATAATTCATAATGCCTTGTACAGCCATTGAACCAATAAACATAATAACAACTAAAAGGGCATAAGCAACTAAAGCAAAAACAAGGCCTACTACATTTATCTCCTCTTCTCCTGTAATCGAATACTCTACAAAAAAACTAGGACCCATCATTGTGATCCATACGCTCCACAGTAAAAAAAATGGACCTGCAATAATTGATATAGCAACTGAGGGAATTGCATAATACAGAAACGATGCCCCTGCTCCTAATCCCCATCTACCCTTTAATGAAGATAGTGCTGCTTTTTTTAAGTCACTGATCAACTTGATCCCACCCTTCCATTCATTTGTTATCCTTTATATGAATAACAATATTACATAAAGAATAATAGCATTTTTTAACAAATTTTACATTATGTATTATGTTTATTAATATCTAAATGAAAAAAGAAGCTGTATCCAAAGTTTTGCTTTTAAGACAGCTTCTTTTTAATATGATATAAGTCCAGCTGAGCGACCACTTACCTGTCGAACATTACCGAAGAATCTTTATCCCTTGTCGAATCGCCGATATATTAGAAAAGTCGCCGATAAACGGAGCATTTGCGCCGATATATCGTAAAAGTCGCCGATAAACTTAATTCCGAGTTGGAAGTAAGGAGTACACGTTCGTATCATATGCAACATTATTTTGATACATATAATTTCGAAGAACGCCTTCTTTTTGAAAGCCTAATTTTGTTAGTAATACATGAGATGCTTGATTTTCTGTAAAAACAACTGCTCCAATCCGCGTTAAATTTAGCTCATGAAATCCGTATGTTGTTACTTTTTTAACTGCTTCAGTGGCATATCCTTTGCCCCAATGTTCAGGTAAAAGGGCATAAGCGATTTCCGCTCTCTTATGTTCCGAAGACCAGTCGTGAAATCCGATGGTTCCGATAATTCCTTCTGTTTCTTTTATTTGAATTCCCCATTTTATTCCGCGTTTTTCTTTGTAGCTATTAGAAAAGTTCCCAATGATATGTTTCACCTGTTCTAAGTCTGTTAGCCGATTTTGCCCGTAGTAACGTAATACATCCTCATTTGAAAAGCAATTCAATATCGCTTGTGCATCATCTTCTACTAGTTCTCTTAAGATTAGTCTTTCTGTTTCTAAAATAGGAAACATTCTCCCACTCCCTTTCCTATATAAACCCATTTTAATTTTTCGACATATAAATCGTTGCTATGTAGCGATACAACATGGTTTGCACTTGCTCGCTCCCTTTGTTTTAAACCTCGCATGTGGCAGGAAAAGGCCCTGACCGCTTCCATGCACGGCCAGATGCTCTCGTCTTCCTCTAAAAGAAAGGGGTTTTTATGTCTTTTTTTAACTTGAATATATAACACTTTACCCCTTAAACCTCCCCATCAAAATCGCATGGTAATAATTCCCATCCGATAAAACTTTGTCATTTTTCAATATCCCTTCTACTTCAAACCCATATCTTTCATAAAGGTCTTTCGCTTTCTCGTTCGTCTCAAGAACATTCAAAGTGATTTTCTTAATTTCATGCGAGTCTGCCCAATTGATGGATTCTATTAAGAAGTTCTTTCCAATACCGTATCCCCAATACTCTTGTAATACGCACACGCCAAATTCTACTTTATGAGACGTTCTTTTCAATTTGTTCCCTTCACACCTTGAAAAACCTACAATTCTTCCACTTACTTCCGCTACTAAAAATAGATTACTAGCGCTGTCTGTATCCTCTTTAATGATCTTTTTAAATCCAGCCTCATCTATGTATGCTTCGCCTTTTTCTCTATCTAAATTTTCTGTTTCACCATCTATTTGCAATCGTACTTCAGATAACTTTTTTGCATCTTCTTCCTCTGCAGACCGAATCATATAACGTATATTACGACTATAAAATTCTTTTGGGCTAATCTTCATTACTATTACCTCCTATTCTAACTGATTTACTAACATACAAATCTCTGCTATAGCAGGATACAACATAACCTGCTCTTGCTTTATCCCTTTGTTTTAAAACATTGCGCGTGGCAGAAAAAAGCACTGACCGCTTCTATGCACGGCCAGTCCCTCTCGTCCATCTAAAAAGAAAGGGTTTTTAGATCATTACAAGCAGCCTTCGCATTACCCTATCTTTTCTACTTTCTCCTTTTGAAGATGATACATATCAACCGCTTTCTTAAATAAGAGAATACTACTGATTCCGATCAGGCAGTACAAAATACTCATTCCCCAAGAAGCAATAACGGAACCAATCATAATACCAAGCGTTCCAACCATCTTTGCGATTTGAAAGACCATGCCGTTAATCGCCATATAGGAACTTCTTGCATCATCCCTTGCCATATCTGCCCGAATCGATTGACTGACTGGTACATACATCATTTCTCCAGTTGTTTGGAACAAACCTGCGAGTAATAAAATCCATAGGCTGTTACTTGCTCCAAATATCGTAAACCCAATTGTATAGATGAATAAACCTGTATACAGTACTTTCCGGTCCTCAAAGTGATTCATGATTTTTACCATAAACGCTGAAAATAAAACGACTAATACTGTATTTTCAGTAGAGATCCAGCTTAGCATCCGAATCCCTGTTAAATCAAAATTACTTCCGTTCCAAAGTGAAAATGTTATCGTTTCAAATTCTTTTTGCAGCCGGACGCCGATATAATTATTAATTTGAAATTCTAATGATAATGCGCATATACTTCCTAAGCATAATAGGATAAATGCCTTGTCTTTCACGACAACTCGGTAATTGTTTACCATATCTGTTAATACGTTCTTCTCTTCTACTTTCTTTTGAACGACATATACTTCTTCCATGTAAGCTGTAATTAAATACAGCGTTAATAAGGCAATGCCTGTCAGCAGCATAAATAATTGAAAACGATAGTGTTCAAAGAGAAGTCCGCCGAAAATCGCACCGATTGCTATTGATAAATTGATTGCCCAGTAATTAATACTGTACATCATTTTTCGATTCTCCGGTGTACTTACATCAATTAACATTGCTTCTGTTGCTGGGTTCATCACGCCAGAACCGATGCTATTAATCAGTAAAAATACAAATGTAAGCCAAGCTGAATCTATATAATCTGAGTTCACAACTCCCATACAAGCAATAGAGACGACTTGAATGATCTGTCCGATAATCATGACTTTTTTCCGTCCTAATGTATCGGCAATATAGCCGCCATATAAACCAACTATTAACGACGCAATTACATTCAATAACAATAAGAACCCTGCTAGTGCTGCTCCTAATTTTATGGAAAAGTAAATCGCCATAAATGGAAAAATCATCGTTCCTACTGTCCGAGTTAAAAAGGATGTAATAATTCTAATTTTAATGTTGCGATGCATTGACCAAAACCCCATCTGTTTCCCCCTCCTTCTTGTTTCTCCATTTTACTTTGAAAAAGAGGAAGAAAAAGGTTAAAATATTCAGAAGAGTTTCCCCTTTTAGAAAAAGGAGCTGTATAACATGAAAATTATGGACCACTATATTCGGCTAAGACTTTCCTTTCCAAATGAACAACACATTCAAAATAGTCTCCAAGAACTGGCCGCTATTTTATTTTGCAGTACAAAAAATGTAAAGATTTTACTGAAAAAAATGAGTGAAGAAAAACTGATTGACTGGATACCAGGAAGGGGTCGTGGGAATAAAACAGAAATTTACTTTCTTCATACATTTACAGAAGCGATCTTGCCGCATGTTGAAGAGCTTTTAAAAAATGAAAAATTAAAAGAAGTCTTCCTTCTATTAAAAGAACCGCTTCCTTTCTTACTCCGTGAAAAAATAGAAGAACGATTAAATACTTATTTTGGATATACAACTTCAGACGATCTATATGATGTGCTTAAAATCCCTTATAACCGAAAATTACTCCCCATCGACCCGGCTTTTGCAGCTGTGACAACAGAAAGTCATCTGATTAGCCAAATCGTTGATACATTAGTGAAATATAACGAGAAAACGGACGAAATCGAGCCACATTTGGCACATACATGGGAAGTAAGCGATGATCAACTCACGTGGATATTCTACTTACGTAAAGGCGTTCGTTTTCATCACGGAACAACATTATCAGGAAAAGATGTAATCTTCTCCTTCGAAAGATTACAGACCGTTCAATCTCCTTTTGACTGGTTAACAGAGGGAATTGTAAAAATTGAAAATCCATCTCCTCTGCAAGTTATCTTTCATTTACGAAAACCAAATCGCTTTTTTCTACATTACGTAAGTTCTGTACAATTATCCATTTTACCGCACGATGTAACGATTCAAACTCATCAATATAGTGGTACAGGTCCCTTTAAAATAAAAAGCTTTACTGAAGATAATGTTATTTTAGAAGCATTTCCAGATTATTTTAAAGAGCGGGCACTTCTTGATCAAATTGAATTTTGGTTTATTCCAGAGCAGTCCAAAATACAAACAAATTACGAATTACCGAACATGGGATGTAAAGAAGAAAAGGCAGTGGAAACAGAAGAAATCGGCTGTATATACGCAGCGTTTAACTTCCAAAAACACGGTCCGCAGCATGATATCTTTTTCCGAAAAGCGTGGGCAGAAATCATGGATCCCCTATCGTTAATTCAAGACCTTGGTGATAATCGGACAATGCCGGCTTATAGCTTCTTTCCCGATAAAAGCCGTACGATGCATAAAGAAACATCTTTATCGAAAGCGAAAGAATACTTGCAACAAAGTACATATAATGGAGAGACGATACACATCTATTTCTTTGCATTTAAAGGGAGCGAGAGCGATGCAATCTGGTTACAAAAACGCTGTGAACCACTCGACATACGTCTGCAGCTTCATCCTTTTCTAGTCACTGATTACTTTAACGAAGAGATTGCTAAGCAAGCCGATATCATTTTAACAGGCGAAGTACTCGACGCTAATCTTGAAATGGCTTTTGTACATATTTTTAAAAATAAAAGCTGCTTTGTTCATCGCTTCAGGCATCCGCATTATCATGAGCAAATTGAGAACATGCTTGATCTCTTTATAGCAGAGCCAAGTAAAGAAAAACGATATAACTTCATATCTAAAATCGAAAAACTTCTTAGCGACCAGTACCTTCTTGTCTTTTACTACCACGTCTTAAAAAGAAGAAGTTTCCCATCAGCCTTGCAAAATGTCACTATCGATTCGTTCGGATGGACGGACTTTGCAAAACTATGGATTCGTCCTCATGCATAATAGGCGGAGCTAAATAGCTCCGCCTTCTCGCTGCAACGGCAATATAGTAGAATACTTAATCTCCCGCAGCGCTAAACTCGTTTGAATTCTCGTAATGCCGAGCATATTTAATTTACGAATAAAACGTTCCAGTTCGTTTCGATCGCGGTGCACGACTTTTAAAATATAATCATACTCCCCTGTTAAGCAATGACATTCCAATACTTCCGGCATTTCGCGCAGCGCTTTCTCTAACACTTCGAGCTTCTCCGCTTGATGAATATTTGTACTAACAAAAATAAAGCATAATAAATCAAATCCAAGTTTCTCTTGATTTAAAATAGCTACTTGCCGATTAATGAATCCTTCGTTTTCTAATCGCTTCACCCGCGCATGCGTAGCTGGCGGCGACAGATTAACGCGGCGAGCAACCTCCGCGTTACTTAGCTGCCCTTCTTGTTGCAGCACATTTAAAATTTGGACATCTAAATGATCTAACTGTTCCATTTCCAATCTCCCTTTTCACCACAAAAGATTATTCACGAAAACACATGACAACCGTACATAAAATGAATAAAATTCTGCAAAATAATATAATTACTTTTTATTATTTCGAATTTTATTAATTATACAAAATAACATATATGACAAACAAGAAAAATGCTACAATTTACATAGTTTAAAATATACGTATTACACCACCGTGCACAGTGGCTTTTTTTATTAAGAGGGCGATGCGCAAGCCCTACTTTCTTGTAAAAGGAGCTAACTCATATTATGCCTTATGTTATTTTATTACTCATCACAAGCCTATTGTGGGGCGGAAATTTCGTTGTGGGAAAATCTCTTGTCGGGCACGCTTCGCCGATGACACTTACTACTCTTCGCTGGGGCATTGCGGTCATTTGCCTTTTCCCAATTGTTTGGCTGAAAGAAAAGAAACTATTCCCGCCGAAAGAGGCGATTCTCCCTTTATTTCTAATGGGAGTTACTGGTGTTGTTTTCTTTAACATTTTTCAATTTTGGGCGTTAGAGCATACATCAGCAACAAATGTTGGACTTATTTCTACATTAAATACGATTTCTATCGCTGCTTGTTCGGCGCTATTTTTAAAAGAAAAAATAAATATATGGCAAATCACATCGATGATTATTTCCTTTTTTGGCGTTACGCTTGTTCTTTCAAAAGGCAAAATAGATGCACTGTTTTCCTTACATTTTAATATCGGTGATTGGTGGATGATGGCCGCGGTATGCGTATGGGGCGTTTATTCTGTTTGCAGTAGATGGGCAACGAAAAAGACGACGCCGATGATGTCTACTTTATATTCTGGTATCTTCGGTCTCATCATATTGATTCCTTTTAATGTTTCTGATTTCACAATTTCAAATGTAAACGCTTCGTTCTTAGGATCTATTCTATACACAGGTGTGATCTCAACTGTATTATGTATGGTTTTCTGGAATATCGGCGTCAAAAAATTAGGGGCGACTACAGCTGGTATTTTCTTGAACTTCAACCCAATTTTCACTGCTATTTTAGCGTTTCTCTTATTAGGGGAACGGATGACGTGGATACAAATCGTCGGAAGTATGATTGTGATTGGTGGCTGTTACTTATTTTCACACTTCAAATCTAGTACGACTTCATATACATCGACCCGCTTGGCAAAGACCCATTAAGAAGTATGTTGAATATTGCCGAAGAATCTTTATACTGTGTCGAACCGCCGATAAATTGTGAAAGTCGCCGATATATTCTAAAAAACGGTCGATATATTGCAAAGATCGCCGATAATTGATACAAAACTTGAGCTGGCAAAGGCCTTTGCCAGCTCTCACACAAAATACTTCTTCAATAATGGCGGCGTAATAATTGTCGTCAAAATAACAACGATGACAATCGATGTAAAACTCTCTTTCGCCAATAAATTTGCAGTTAACCCATTTGAAGCAATAATAAGTGCTACTTCTCCCCTCGATACCATTCCTGCTCCAATGCTAATGGAAGAACGTAAATCAAATCCTGTTAAACGAGCTCCAAGTCCTGAGCCAATTAATTTTGTTAAGATAGCAATAACAGTCATAATGACAATGAACCATATTTGATTCCCTAACCCGTGAAACGTAATTTCCATCCCAATACTTACGAAAAAGATAGGAACAAAAATGGCATAGGCAATCGGCTCAATTTTATGTTCTACTTCATGCTTATATGTAGTTTGCGAAATGGCAATTCCAGCAGCAAACGCTCCGATAATCCCGGCAATCCCCATCATTTCACTGTAATAAGCAAAGGAAAAACAAATAATGAGCGCCGCGCTAATTAATGACTCCGAAACGCGAAGCGGCGACAAAATTTTCATAATGAACGGAACAGCCTTCCAGCTAATGAGAAAAATCGTAACAAAAAAGATGACTTTCTTCGCAATGACGATCGTTACATTCACTTCTTGCGCACCTAGAAAACTCATTACAAATGCTAGTAATATAACAACGATAACGTCATCGAATACAGCTGCTCCTAAAATTGTTATGCTTTCCCTTGTATTCATTTTTCCAAGATCTCTTAATGTTTGAACAGAAATACTAACAGAAGTAGCGCAAAGAAGTAACCCTAAAAAAATGGCATGCGCCTGCACCATTCCAAACAAAAGACCACCAACATATCCGCCGACAAACGGAAAGATAATTCCCCCTATCGCCACAGCAAAGGATGATGTAAGATTACGGCTTAATTCCTCTAAATCTGTTTCAAGCCCGGCCATAAACATAAGAAGCAATACACCAATTTCACTCAATTCATCAATTAGCTCGGAACTATTAATAATACCAAGCATTGCCGGACCAATTACAATACCGATTATTAACTTTCCTAATACAGACGGTTGTCCAAGCCGAACGCTAATATCACCGGCCAGTTTTGTACAAAGTAAAATGACGACAAGTTCAAAATAAAATAACATGCTATCTTCTCCTACTAAAAAATGCATTCATTTCTTACGATAGTGTTTGCTTAAATGTGTCGTTTTATTTGTTACAGTTTTTATTGACAAAATATTCTGAATTATGATAAATTCACAAGTAAAATTACATATTTATTCCAAAAGTGCAACTGCATTATATTTATATATCATACAATCTCGACTCTCTATTTCGTTCTTTCAGGTGCTACGAAACCTCGCAGTTGTATCGATCCCGTTTTAACGGGAGTAAGACCACCATTTTACGGAGAGGAGATTTAAATTTGAAAACACTTTTACGAAAGAAACCCCTTACGACCGAAGCACCTCGTCAGCTTAATCGAACATTAAGTGCTCTTGATTTAACCTTTTTAGGCATTGGAGCTGTAATTGGGACAGGCATTTTCGTTTTAACCGGTATTGTTGCGGCAAAGCACGCTGGTCCTGCTATTATGCTATCGTTTCTCATCGCTGCCTTTACTTGTGCATGCGTTGCTTTTTGCTATGCTGAGTTTTCATCCTCTATTCCGATTTCAGGAAGCGTTTATACATATGCTTATATGACCGTTGGAGAAATTGTTGCTTTTATCGTCGGCTGGTGTTTAATGCTTGAATATTTACTCGCAGTTGCCGCGGTTGCCGTTGGTTGGTCTGGTTATTTACAATCACTACTCCTTGGATTTGGAATCAAACTCCCGGCCATCATCGCCTCTGCTCCCGGTATTGGAAAAGGAGGCATCATTGATTTACCAGCTGTTCTCATTATCCTTTTTATTACATTACTTTTAAGTAGAGGCATTCGTGAAAGCGCACGTATTAATAATATTATGGTATTAATTAAACTAGCCGTCATCATTGCTTTTATCGTTGCCGGCGCAAAATATGTAAAACCAGAAAACTGGACACCGTTTCTACCGTTTGGCTACGACGGAATTATTGCCGGAGCTGCAACTGTATTCTTTGCTTTTTTAGGCTTTGATGCGATTGCAACTGCTGCCGAAGAAACAAAGAAGCCACAGCGCGACCTGCCAATTGGAATTATCGGCTCTCTTCTTATTTGTACCGTACTATATATCATCGTTTCTTTCGTATTAACAGGGATGGTTCCTTACACACAACTAGACGTATCAGATCCAGTTGCTTATGCATTAAGATTTGTTGGTGAAGATACAGTTGCTAGTTTACTAGCTGTAGGAGCAATGACGGGGATGACAACTGTTATTCTTGTCGTTATGTATGGACAAGTGCGCGTCTCCTATGCGATGAGCCGTGATGGACTACTGCCAAAAGCATTATCTCGCGTAAATGAAAAATTTAAAATTCCTTTAGTAAACACATGGATTATGGGGATTGGCGCTGCGGCACTTGCTGGATTATTAGATTTACACATACTCGCAAACCTTGTAAGTATCGGTACATTAACAGCATTCACGTTCGTTTGCTTTGCCGTACTGATCCTACGAAAAACACATCCAAACTTACCGCGAGCATTCCGAGTTCCATTTGTCCCTATCTTGCCAATCATTGCAATTTGTTGTTGTCTATACTTGATGTTCAACCTTTCAAAAGAAACATGGATTGGCTTCGGGGTATGGCTAACAATCGGTTTATGTGTATACTTTTTCTACTCCAAACGAAACAGTCATTTAATCCTTTCCAAGCCAAACGATGAAAAAAAAGAAGCGTAAAAAAGCAAGCTCGCTATCCTTAGCGAGCTTGCTTTTTTTATCACTTTTGTTCTTCCTTCTTCTTTTTCCAAGATTCCATACTATCAAAGAAAAAGTTAATAAACAACGCTCCTAGTCCCCCTAATACAAAGGTTATTAAAAAAAGCATCCACAGGCTTTTATCTCCCAAAAATTTATATCCGACTAGGAGCACGATACCAACCCATACATACTCAAGAATTTGTTTTATCTTTCGGTTTGACACATTATCCGCTCCTTCTAAACAATCTCTATTCTATTTTAACATATCTTTATTACAGACCTACCTTTCTTACCGACACTCTCTTCTACCTTTTTTCTTCACCAGCTTGTACATAACAAACCCAATTAAGAAAATAGCTATAACTCCTAACATTGGCAACATATACTGCTCTACCATAGCGCCGGCCTTGTGCCAATGCGGACCAAGTTTCATTCCAACATAAATATACAGCGCTGTTAACGGAAGCATCGCAACAAATGTGTAAATCATAAACTGCCAAATATTCATTTTTGCCATGCCGCATGGAATCGAAATGAGCGTCCGTACACCTGGAACAAATCGCCCTGTAAATGCTACCACTGGACCATACTTTGCAAAGAATTGATCTGCCTTTTGAATCTGTTCTTCTTTAATAAAGAAATACTTTCCATATTTGATTACTAGAGGACGGCCTCCGTAATATCCTAAAGCATACAACGTTAACGGCCCTGTCGTTCCCCCGATTGTTCCCGCTACAACGGCAACCCAAAAATTCATATCACCTTCATATACCCAATAGCCAACGAGCGGCAAGACAACTTCAGCTGGGACAAACTCAAACGTTAAAGCTAACACAACACCAAAATAAGAAAATTGTTTTAAGTAATTAATAAAATCTAAAATCAGTTGCTCCATCTATATTTCTCCTATTCTATTAATCCATATTTATCCTGTAAATGAACAGGAGCCATCTTCACAATCCGCTGCAAAATAAATAGAATCACCGCCACGTCATCTAGTACACCAAAAAACAATAAAAAATCTGGAATGATGTCAAACGGAAACATGACATATCCACATAAGAATAAGATAGAAAGCATTTTCTTCTTCAATTCAACATCCTTCGATGTAAAGAACTCACCTAAAAATGGAATGAATTTACGCACTTGAAAGATGAGACGTACTCTTTTCCACAACTTTCTCATATTCTTTCTCCTCTCTCGGTCTCTTATTACGCATATAAAAAGGACCTTTACCGAAATGGTAAAGGTCCTAAAAAAGACAATAGGGGGCCTTTACCATGATTGGTAAAGGTCTCACTAACAACACGATTGTTGCCAACAAAGCCGAGGGTTTCTCCCTGTAATGACGACTTTGCTGCTAGAGCTACTCCCCTTTATATACATGTTTTATACCGCTATGTTAAAAGGTTTCAATTAAAAAGTCAATGATTTCTCTTATGTATGAATACTAGACTATCCAGTAAATAGCCCCTCCCGATGAACTTTACGGTCTGCTTGCAGAAAGGAAGTCTTTATTTACAAAAAATTATTGACGGTAACACAGAATGTAATTATTCTAATTGAATGTAGTAAATGTGGTTTTAAAGTGGACATATTATTTCGTTAATAATCAAAACTAATAATTCCTGGAGAGTTATTTTAGTAAAACAAGAAACAACAAGGCCACAATCAGAACCACAAAATATAATCGTTTACTTTATTATTTTTTAGAAGAGGAGTACTATATGTTTGTTTATTTCTATTATTTAATTATGTATTTTTTTACAGTAATCTTTGGACTTCAAGTTTCTAATTGGGCATCACCACTTCTTTCAATGTTTATGGATCCAGATTCAATAGGAGCATTTCTTTCTATATTAGTAGCGTCTAGTATTTTATCAGCTATATTCTCATTTTTATTACATTTTATTTATATTTGGAAATATGATTCAGATAAGTTTTTAAAACCGTTTTATCGGGTACATTTTTTTGCTACATATATTTCAGGTGCGTTCTCAATCGTAAACATCGGAGAAAAAACTTTAACTGAATGGGAATTTAAAAATATCTCAGTTGATAGCACTACAAAAGTTGCTTGTCTTATATTGCTATTTGTTGCGTTATCAAACAATGCTTTTTATAAGACTTTTGAAAAAGAGATTGTTAATATGCTTCAATCCATCGTAAAGAAAATCAAAGCTAAGTAGAATAAATACCAGAGGTTATTGTCGAAAAAAAAGATACGAGCTACGCTGGATTTACACACGAGAAAAGATATTATGAATCACCCAATGATTTATCTTTTTAACAAAATATTATGCAGTTATCATTTTTTATTGTTTGCGGACTAATTTATTAAATTATAAATAAGTGTGGAAAAAGCTAGAATGAATCTAGCTTTTTTGTTTTTAAACAAGTTTACAATTTAGAATCTCTACTCCCGAAGACTGCGAAAGTTTTAATAAATAATCCCCTCTTCCCTTGCCGAAAATGAACTTAGCACTTGTTCCGATAACTCTAACTCTTCTAATTCACGAAGAAAACTCGCAAATAAATTCATTTCTAGCGAAACATCTTTTGATCACATACCTTTTGCGGATGATATTGACTCTTCACTCTCATATTGTGATTGCAATTGAATCATATGCCCGTCAGGATCATATACAGATATCACTTTTTTCTTCTCTATATAATCTTCTATTTCTGTGTACATCACTTGATAGTAATCTAACTTTTTCAGTAAAATTTCCACTTCATGCAATTGTATAGTTACTTCAATTTCCATAAGGGCTTGTTCACAATGAATAACTTCTTTTCCCTTATTTACAACACAACAAATCCGCATCTCACCTGCATCATACCACACTCCAGGTACATCTAATTGCGGCCTCTCTACACTTGGCCGAAACCCTAATATACCTTCATAAAAATATAATGTTTTCTTTAAATCTCTCACCTCTAACACAACAGAATGTGCCATCTTATCTCCTTTCCCTTTTCCATCTATTAGTTTTTGTATATGAGTCATAAACGATAATTATGTTCGAATACAATACATAATAGCGACGTTTTCCAAAGGAGGTGTCTAGGTTGAATAAATCTGTGAAATCATACACACCGTATCACGGTCCGCAAGATCCATGTCCACCAATCGGAAAGAAATACTACTTTACCCCGCCGCATTTATATATGGGATTTCAACCAACAAACTTACCACAATTTTCTCCGAGTGAAGCATTAAAAAAAGGGACACTGTGGCCTGCTTTATATGACTATTATGAAAATCCTTATAAAAAAGGACGGTGAGGCTATCATGGCGCAACCACTTCCCGATGAATTTTATAAATGGATGGAAGAAATGCAGGAACTCGATTTTGTACTAGTTGAACTGACTCTATATTTAGATACCCATCCTGATGATGTTGCATCCATTAAACAATTTAATGATTTTTCCTATAAACGGAGACTGTTAAAACAGCAAATTGAAGAAAAATACGGGCCGCTTCAGCAATATGGAAATAGTTATTCAAAAGCTCCTTGGGAATGGAATAAAGGACCTTGGCCATGGCAAATGTAAAGTGAAACTTTAATCAGTGGGGGTTTTCTTCATCCCCCACTGATTATTAGCCCGACCAATCGGGCTTTTACGGGCAGTTTATCTCCCGCCTAACTTCTTAAGAAAAGCGGAAGCGGCTCGCTCAGAATCGTAGGACGTTGGAGCACCCTCGGACGAGGCGCTTTTTGCCTCGTCCGAGGGGGTGAAACGACCGGAGATTCTAGCCGCTAGAGCTGGACAACAAAGAAATGTGGAAGTGGCTCGTCCAGAATGTGAGGGGGATGGAGCTTCTGACGTAGAGGTGTTTTTTACCTCGTAGGAAGAAGCGAAGCCACCGAACATTCTAGCCACTGGAACTGGACAATGCTTTTGCTGAATTTTGAGGTGGGAGTATTACTGCCCACGAATAGCGGGATAAAGGTGGGAAAAACATGTGGATCTATGAAAAAAAATTACAATATCCTGTAAAGGTAAGTACTTGTAATCCAAAACTCGCTAAATATTTAATTGAACAATACGGCGGCGCTGATGGCGAATTAGCTGCTGCCCTGCGCTACTTAAATCAGCGCTATACCATCCCTGACAAAGTCGTTGGTTTATTAACAGACATTGGAACGGAAGAATTTGCACACCTTGAGATGATCGCGACAATGGTATACAAATTGACAAAGGATGCCACACCGGATCAAATGATAGCGGCCGGTCTTGATGCTCACTACGCTGATCATGACAGCGCCATTTTCTATCACAATGCCGCAGGCGCCCCTTTTACAGCCACATACATACAAGCAAAAGGAGATCCAATTGCAGATTTATACGAAGACATCGCGGCCGAAGAAAAAGCGAGAGCCACATATCAATGGCTCATTAATATGTCCGACGATCCCGATTTAAACGATGGATTACGCTTTTTACGAGAGCGCGAAATTGTTCACTCCCAGCGCTTTCGAGAAGCAGTTGAAATATTAAAAGAAGAACGAGATCGGCAAATTTATTTTTAAAATATATGAAAACACGAAGTGACCTTAAGATTAGGTCACTTCGTTTCATTATACATTCTCTTTCGCTGCTTTAATAACTTTCATCATAATTGCAGTACCCGCGAAATTCATTACAACACTTGTTCCAAGTGAAACTGCCCATAATACACTTGGTGCCGGTAATGTAAATGATAACATTAAGAAAACCATACCTACGGAAGCAAAAATAAATCCTAAAAACTTATTATTAAATTTAAACACCTCCTTTTTATAGTTTAACAGTATTTACCTTATCATGATAAAAAATTATTTATCCCGCTATTCGTGGGCAGTAAGCCCCTATTTATGATCTTCCATATTTCTTTTTCATCTCCTCCCTTATATGAATTCATTTTGATTTCCCGGCATATAGATTGCTGCTATGCAGAAAAAAAGGAGCTTCCACTCGCTTTCTCCCTTTGTTTTCACTTCGCATGTGGCAGGAAAAGGCACTGACCGCTTCTATGCAGGGCCAGTCCCTCTCGCCCATTTAAAAAAATGCTTTTCTGTCGGTTTTTCATAAAGTAACTGAGTAGTTACATCTTTTAAAAATTAACGGTTGCTTTCTAGTCGTCAGACCTTTAAAATTAAAACATCAATTCGACGAATTATTTGAATTTTCGACAAAAATAATCTAGGAGGATTTTTATAGAATGCGTACAACTTTAAAACCATCCCAAATTTTCTCGATTAGCTTATTGCTATTTGCGATTTTCTTTGGTGCTGGTAATATGATTTTCCCGCCCCTGCTTGGTCTTTCATCTGGAGAGAACATGTGGGTGTCTATCGCAGGATTTGTCATTACAGATGTCGGTTTATCACTATTAGCAATTGTTGCAGTTGCATTAGTAGGAGGCAGCTTCAAAACACTTGCAAGCCGTGTTCATCCAAAATTCGCAACAATTTTATCCATCATTATTTACCTTTCTATTGGACCGCTTTTCGTTATCCCGCGTACAGGATCTGTTTCATACGAAATCGGCATTGTACCACTGTTCCAAGATCACTGGTATTCGATGTTGCTCTTTACAGGAATTTTCTTTACGATTACCTATTTCCTATCGTTAAACCCTACCAAATTAGTGGATCACATCGGAAAAATTTTAACACCTATTTTGCTTATTATTATTGCGGTTATGGCAACAAAAGCAATTCTTTCACCAACAAGTTCATTTGCTACTCCGATTGGTGACTACAACGACATTCCCTTTTTCAAAGGGTTTTTAGAAGGATTTTTAACATTAGATGCAATTGGAGCACTTGTATTATCTAACATTGTTGTGAATGCGATTCGTCAAAATGGAGTAAATGATAAAAAAGCAATTACGAAATATACAATTGTATGCGGAAGCATTGCGGCGTTATTTTTAACAGTCATTTATTTCGCACTAGGCTATATCGGGGCATCAAACGGAAACCTTGGACAATTTGAAAACGGCGGCCAGCTATTAGCGACGATTATGTACAATTTATTTGGGACAAGCGGTAACATATTATTAAGCCTAGCTATTATTTTCGCTTGTTTAACGACAGCAATTGGCGTTGTGAGTGCATTTGCAAACTACTTTTCAAACGTATTAACAAATGTATCATACAAAAAACTTGTACTGTGGGTTTGTATATTTAGCTTTGTTGTTTCGAACTTAGGATTAAGCTTATTAATTAAACTGACACTACCAGTATTAATTATCCTTTATCCAATTACAATTATCTTAATTTTCGTATCGTTTATTGATAAATACACAAAAAGAAAGCCGAGCGTATATGTTGGCGCCATGATTGCAGCCTTTATTATAAGCTGTATTCACGCCCTTGATAACATCGGCATGATGCCATCTGCCATTTCATCTCTTGCAAGTGCAATTCCATTTTACAACTTAGGAATTGGCTGGATTGTTCCAGCAATTATCGGCGGTATTGTCGGTTATTTCATTCCGCAAACACAAACAAAAGGTGAAGTTTCTACAAAATAAGAAGACTAGGGAGCCCTAGTATAGCTTTAAATTAAGGTTTGCTCTAATAACACCTTGCAAATCCGAATTTTACGTTAAATTAAAAGAACCCACTTTGAAAAAGATTGATCAAAATGGGTTCTTTCTTTATAAAGTATTGTTCAACTTTCATAAAAAAGTTTGATTATTTTCTACTATTGATCCTCCACAATCGCTCATAAGTTATTGTTTTTTAAGCCCCTTACTTCCCTTTTTCCGTCAATAATAATAATAACAGACCTTATCCCCGCAATAATTACACCGGTATTCATATTCTCAAACTATGATTTCTCTTTCTTACTATAAATTCCAAAAGCAATAACTCCAAATAAATAGCCTATTCCAGTTCCTAGACTAACTGTAAATACTAGAAAGATTGGTTTGAAAAACATGCCAAAAATTACACCGATAGCACAACCAAAAATCATTCCCATTGGTATTAAACTATCTATTAAATCTTTAGCGTCTCTTGACTTTTTCATACCTAATGTTCCTTTCTGTGTAAATAAAGTATCAAACTTTATTCCAAATCAACACCTAGTCTTTTTATTTTACCTTTAACATATAAGTCACCGCTACCCAAAACATGTCCTGCTCTCGTTCCCTACCTTTGTTTTAAAACCTCGCACGTGGCAGAAAAAAGGCCCTGACCGCTTCTACGCACGGCCAGTTCCTCTCGACCACCTAAAAAAATGGTTTTAAGGGTTTTAAGTTCTTACATCGTGTGCTTAAACGCAAACAATTCTTCCTTCGTTTGTGCTATAGATTGTGTCGTCTCTACTTCTTCCAGCTCTCTTCTCTCTCCTAGTTTTGCTCTCGCCACCGCATCCTGAATACATTTTACAATCATATTCCCTGAAAAAATGGTTAATCCAAAACAGGTAATCGGTACAAGCGGAATCCATGGATGCACTGATAAAGAACGAAAGTATACCCCAATTAATCCTGACCATTCATGAGTAAAAGAATCAGTCTCTCCTCCATAAAACTTTACCGTTCCCCCAAAGAATAAATCTAATAAACCGAGGTGCAATAAGATGATAAGTGTCTGGACAAATTGCTGCATAAATACAATGACGAAAGTTGGGTACAAATGCGGAAACACGTGTTTTACAAGAAGATGTCGTTTACTTCCTCCTAAAATTTTAGCAGCATCAATAAATTCTTCTGTTAATATCTTACGAATTTCGTTGGCAACGTACAAAGAAAGGGTCGGAACTGCGAGCGCCGTTAATAAAATGATTTCAAACGAAGCTCGTTCAAAAAAAGTTGACATTTCTTCGCCATTCTCAAATTTAATCGCATGTTTTAATAAAAAAGCTGCAATCATAACCATCGGAATAATTGTAAAACTATCAAAAAAAGCTTCTAATTTTGGAAATCCTCTCTTTACGTACATACCGAGACAAACACCGAAACAAACTCCAAATACAATACGTAACAATGCAATGAGTATCGAAACTCCAATTGTCCATTTTGCCCCTTCAATTACTAAGTTTAGTAAATCAAATCCCTTTCCATCTGTTCCAAGTAAAAACTGAAACGAAGGTGGAAATGGAGGTACTTCTGGTATTCCATCTTTATTAAACTGAATGGATACCTTCCGAATATGTCCATCATTAAAAATTGTATTTCCAATGCTTAACAAAAGTAATATAGTAATGAATCCACCACTAATCCAAAAGCGCTTATCACGTTTCAAATGTTGCCACATCTTAAACCCTCTCTTTCATTGCATTTGGAACGAAATAATGAAACAGCTTAAAAATAATAAAAATAGGTACATAGAGCAGCAGCAAACTCACTGTAAACAGAGGAATACCTGTTGCAAAATGCGTATCAGCAGCTACTCTTACAAATACAAACATGCCATATGTATTAAACATCCATTCAATAATGTACAAATTGGATAACATAAACCAAATGTTTGTTTTCGCAAAAAAGAGCGTACTTAATAACACATTACGTAAGACATGATGATTTAAAATATAAAGCTTATCCAGCCCTTTTGCCTTTGCAAATAGGACATAATCTTTTTCAAGTTCCGTTTCAAAACGCAGTAATACTAGTTTTATAAACATAATCGTTGTCGGTACACTTAAACAAATAATGGGTAACCCTCGAACGGATTGCTCTCCTAACCCTGAAATACTTACAGCTAAAATTCCTGTTTGTTTAAAAATCCAAATGACGAAAAGCTGTGAGCCGAGAATAAGAAGAATATCTGGAATAGATTCAAGAAAGAGTAAAAATGATTTCATTTTCTTTTGAACATTAGCATTACTCCGTAAAACGATATAAACAATGAAAAAAGCAATCAAAAGTGAAATAAAAAAAGCTGCTAAAAAAACAATCATCGTTTCTTTATAGTGGATAAATAGTTGTGGAAATAGTGGTTTTGTAATTGGGATTTTGCTTGAAATTGGACTATTAGTAGCTGGAACATACGTCATTGATGATAGATGCAGTAAATTATTGCATACCATCTTAATCGTTTCTATATATTTGTGAAAATCTATTTTTAAACCTTGAAACAAACCTGGCAACGCTCCTACACAAATAATTCCGATTACCGATAAAAAAAATTGCACAATCACTTCCGAACTATGTATAAACACCCTCTTTGCCATATTCTTCTAACCCCAATCCTTTTTCTCCCATTTTATAAAAAGTTTTCTAAATTGTAAATATTTTCTGTAAAATCATCTTTTTCATATGAGTCTCTGCTATGAAAATACGACATCATCCACCTTTCTTGTAATCCTTACAAAAATGTAATACTTTTGTAAGATAAAACAATTTCCCATATTTAACGCCTCCTTTATACTAGAAATTACAGAGACAAAAACGACACGAAAAGGTGAAAATACAATGAAAAAGAAAACAAAATTATTAATTGTCGGTTTAGCAACAATCGGAATTGGTGCTGGTTCTTACTTTGCATTAGCTGGCGGATCTACACCGGCTATGGCATACAGCGGTTATAAAGTAACAGAAAAGAAAATTGAAAATGCACAAAAATTTGGCGGCGAAGTCATTCCAAACGGCATCGAAACAATTGCATTTGATCCAACGAAAGGTAACTATGAGCTTGCCGTAAAAAAAGGCGATCAAGTAAAAAAAGGACAATTACTTTTAAAATATAACAATTCATCTATTAAACTAGAAAAAAGCGAAGCGGAAATGCAAAAGAAATTAGCTGAGAAAGAAGTTGCACTCCTTCAAAAGCAAGTGGACGCAGCAAAACAAAAACTCCAAACAGCTAAACAATCTGGTGCTGCAGGTGACATGTTAAAAGCTGCTGAACAAGAAGTACAAGCACAAGAAACGCAGCTTGAAATGAAAAAGTTAGAAGTCGAAAAAGCGAAGCAAATGATGCAAAATATTCAAGAAAAAGAAAATGCGCTATCAGCAACAAGTCCTGTAGATGGCACAATCGAAGACATTAATAAAGGTACAGAAGAAAAAGCAGCTATGAGCGGTATTACGATTCGCACTGCTGGGCCGTTAAAAGTAAAAGGCCAGTTATCTGAATACGAACTCTCTCAAATGAAAGTTGGTCAAGAGGTTTCTGTTACATCTAAAACAGTACCAGGAAAAACATGGACAGGAAAAGTAACAGAAATTGGCACAGCACCAGTAAAGAATGCGGATGAAAACAAAACCGTTTCTAACTATCCTTTCGTTATTACATTAGATAATAATGATGACCTACAACCAGGCTTCCATGTTTATGTAACAGCAAAATCTGGTGAAGCAAACGGTACCGTTGTTCCGAAAAGCAGTATCGTGAAAAAAGGTGATAAAAACGTCGTATTTGTTGTAAAAGACGGAAAAGCAAAAGAACAAGCCATTACCATTGAATTTCAAACAGATAGCGAAGCAAAAGTTTCCGGATTAAAAACAGGTGAGCAAGTAATCTCAAAACCAGAAAAAGATTTACAAGATGGTATGGAGGTTAACATGAAATGATTGAATTAAAAGGCATCACGAAGTCTTTTCAAAACGGAGAAGAAATTGTTCAAGTTTTACATGGCATTGATATAACACTAAACCAAGGTGAATTTACTTCCATTATGGGACCATCTGGTTCTGGTAAATCAACATTAATGAATATCATCGGTTGCTTAGACAAACCGACAGCAGGCACATACACGTTAGCTGGACAACATATTTCAAACATGTCCGAAACAGAACTGGCGCACATTCGTAATAAAGAAATTGGATTTGTATTCCAAAACTTTATGTTGCTCCCTCGCCTCAATGCGATGCAAAATGTCGAACTACCGCTTATCTATGGTGGCGTAGATAAAAAAGAACGACGCGAGCGTGCGTTAGCTGCATTAACAAAAGTAGGGCTCGCCGACCGTGCGACTCACTTACCAAATGAATTATCTGGCGGACAAAAACAACGTGTCGCTGTTGCTCGTGCGATTGTGAATAATCCAAAATTCATTTTAGCCGATGAACCGACTGGCGCACTTGATACGAAAACAAGTACACAAATTATGGATCTCTTTTACGAATTAAATAAACAAGGCTCTACCATTATTATGATTACCCATGACCGAGAAATTGGGGAAGCGGCAGCACGCCAAATTGTAATTCGTGATGGAAAAATCGTCCAAGATTGGAGAGGTTGAGTTTGAACTTAAGTGAAAATATACGTATGGCCCTTTCCTCCATCTTCGCTCATAAAATGCGTTCGATTTTAACAATGCTTGGCATTATTATTGGGGTTAGTGCGATTATTACCATTATCTCTATCGGTGATGGAACTAATGCTAAGTTCCGTGAAGAGATTGGAAAAGAAAAGAAAGATCAGTTTCAAGTAAACTATACAGCAGAAGATGTTTCAAATGCGGACGGAAAAATTTCAGCACGTATGTACGACAATATCTCAAAAATTTCTGGTGTTCAAGAAGTGTATCCAGACGTTAGGGGATCAGCGAAAGTATATGCAGGCAAAAAGGAATTGGATGTTAATTTAATTGGTGCTAAAGGAGATCACTTTGATGATGCTTCTAAATTTCAACTTGAACATGGCCGATTTTTAACAGCTGCCGATCTAGATAAACCAGAACATACAATTGTATTAAATAAAGATGCATTCAATAAATTGTTCTCTTCATGGGAGCCAAACTTATATATAGATATAAAAGGGACACCTTACAAAATAGTCGGTGTATATTCCATCAAAGGAATGATGGGCGGTGTGGAATTTACAGAAGGGGTCATCTCCGCAGAAAACTGGCCTGTTTTATTTGGTAAAAACACCTATGATAGTATCACAGTAAAAATTGCTCCTGGTCAAGATAAGCAAACTGTTCAAGATGCAGTCGTACAATTATTAGATAATGCAAAAAAACCAGAGGATACTGGGCATTTCGAAGTACCGGATCCACAAAAAACATTAAAAGAAATCGATAACTTCACAAATATCTTAAAAAGTGTATTCGGTGGTATTGCAGCCATTTCACTATTAGTTGGTGGTATCGGCGTTATGAATATCATGCTTGTTTCCGTCACAGAGCGTACACGTGAAATCGGAGTTCGTAAAGCACTCGGTGCAACGCGCGGAAAAGTATTAACGCAATTCCTCATTGAATCTTGTATTTTAACAGCATTAGGCGGCTTGATTGGATTCGTACTCGGTATCTTCTTCGCCTGGATCGTATCCATATTCGCAGCATGGCCGCTCGTTGTCTCAATAAAATTAGGCTTAATCTCGGTTGGGCTGTCTATGTTAATCGGTATTGCATTCGGCTTACTTCCAGCAAACAAAGCTGCGAAGCTAGATCCAATTGAGTGTTTACGATATGAATAAAATAAACAAGGTTACCTTTGGTAACCTTGTTATTTTGTTATATATATAAATACGAATTAAAAAACCGACATAAAACCATCTTTTTATAGATGGGCGAGAGCATCTGTCCATGCATAGAAGCGGTCAGTGCCTTTTCCTGCCACATGCGAAGTGAAAACAAAGGAAGAAAGCGAGTGGAAGCTCCTTTTTTTCTGCATAGCAGCAATCTATATGTCGGAAAATCAAAATGAATTCATATAGTTTAGATTACTTCTCGCCTGCCTAAAAACAAAAGCGCTTTCATTTCCATCAACCTATTACACTACATTACTACCAAAATAGAAAGAAAATTTTAAAAATGTAAATAACTTGTAATATTCTTTTCTACAACAAAGAATTATAATTAATTGATGCGGGGACTGAATTAGCTCTAATTATTGATGAAGGAGTAAATAGAATGGATCAAAAAACAGATAGACATAAAAAAAGCTATAAGATGCTAAAAATTGCAGGGTTCATTATTGTTTTGTTTTTAATTTGCGGTGGAGGTT
This sequence comes from Bacillus multifaciens, assembly GCF_030756675.1. Taxonomy (GTDB): domain Bacteria; phylum Bacillota; class Bacilli; order Bacillales; family Bacillaceae_G; genus Bacillus_A; species Bacillus_A multifaciens. The sequence continues at coordinate 29,200 of NZ_JAVBXD010000011.1, read as the reverse complement.
ACACTTGGTTTTTAGTAAATAAAGCATCTTCCGCTGTTCGAAATGCCTCTCAAAATTTAGAACGTGGTGAAAAGTCTGAATTACGCGAACAAGCGGTCAAACCTGTTACCAATAACGTATCTGTGTTAATTATGGGAATTGATGAAAATAAAGGACGCGAGAAACTATACGCTGGTGCATTTCATCCAGATGCACTGTTACTTGCAACGTTTAATAAAGATAGTAAAACAGTAAAACTAGTAAGTATTCCACGTGATACATACACATACGTTCCAGTCGAGAAGAAAAAAGATAAGATTACTCATTCCTATGCATTTGGTGCTACAAAAAATGGAAAAGATGGTGGCCCTCAAGCTACGATTGAAACAGTAGAAAAGCTATTCAACGTTCCAGTCGATTATTTTGTAAGATTTAATTTTAACTCTTTCATAAAAGTTGTCGACGATTTAGGAGGAATTGACTTAGATGTACCTGTTACATTTACAGAACAAGATAGTAATGATACAGCTGGTGCAATTCATCTTGAAAAAGGGTACCAACATCTAAATGGAGAACAAGCTCTTGCGCTAGCAAGAACGCGTAAAATTGATAGCGATGCAATGCGTGGCCAACGTCAGCAGCTTGTTATTGAAGCGATTGTTAAAAAACTAGCAAGTGCTGGATCCATCACAAAAGTAGGAAAAGTCATTGATGATATTAATGGGGAATTTAAAACAAACTTCTCATTTGATGATATGTTATCATTCTACAAATATGGTATAGATGCTTCAATTGGAAAACTTCAACTCGCTGGAGAAGACTGCTATATGGCGGAGGATAAAGTTTGTAGACCTACTTCCGCCCCGAAACATACGTATTACTACATGCCTGATCAAAAAAATATTGCTGACATCTCAAAGCAGCTCCGCGAACATCTTGGGCTTCCTGCTGATGCAAATTCTGTAGCGCAAGATAAAAATACAGATAATAAACAAGACCAAGAGCATAAACAACCAGCTGCGCAAAAGAATACAACGACTAGTGAAACAAATGACAATTAATATAAACATATGAAAAACCGCTGAACAATCAGCGGTTTTTTGTATACATCTCTCCATTGAAGCTGACTGGAAATTACATGCCCACCGATATATCGGCGATATTTACAATATATCGATGATGTATAAAAGTATGTGTAAGCATTTTTCTGGACAAAAAAAATAAGACAAAGTACTCTCAGGTTTGTCCAGAACCTATAAATGAGAGGAGACTTTGTCTTATGTCTAATAATACTATATCTCAACTAGATTTAGGAAAGCAAATAGAAAATATGGTAAAAGATTTTGTTCAAGAAAAACTTGAAATGATTCTTAGAGAAGAAATTCAAAACTTTTTGAAGGTGGAACAAAAAGATGTTCAAAACTCTAGAAATGGTTATTACAACCGTATTTTAGATACTAAATTCGGACGAATGGAAGATCTCACTGTTCCTCGTGATCGCAACGGTGATTTTCAAACCTCCTTATTTCAACCTTATCAACGTCGTGACGGGTGGTTGGAAGAAGCGATTCTTAGTCTTTATCAAAGTGGTGTAAGCACTCGTCAAGTTGGGAAATTTGTGGAGCGTCTATTGGATGGAAACGCATATTCAGCTACCACTGTGTCTAACATTACAGAAAAGATTAGAGAAGATATTGAAAGCTGGCAATCAAGGGCATTAGGGTCCGATTATTTAGCTGTTTATTTAGATTGCCTATTTTTTAGTGTTCGCCGTGATACGGTTGAAAAAGAAGCTATTTATATTGTTTTAGGAATAACTCTTGAAGGAAAACGTGAAATATTAGGCTTTTATGTTGGCGGTAGAGAGTCATCAAGTGGCTGGAAGGAAATTTTAGAAGATCTTTATGAGCGAGGCGTTAAGAATGTCTTATTAGGTATTTTTGATGGATTATCTGGATTGGAAACAGCCTTTCTTAGTGTGTATCCAAAAGCTGACGTTCAGCGTTGTGTCGTTCATAAAATGAGAAATATTTTATCCAAAGTAAGAAAGTCTGATCAGGCTGAGGTTGCGGAGGATTTTAAACAAGTTTATAAAGCTATAGACTTTGTACATGCGCAAGAAGCCTTTAAAAATGCAAAAGAAAAATGGGGAAAGAAATACAAAAAGGAAGTGGATTCGTGGGAAAAAGATTTACCAGTCCTTCTTACTTTCTATAAGTACCCCAAAGAAATACGTCAATATCTCTATACCACAAATATGATTGAACGCACCATCAAGGAAGTGCGGAAGCGCCTAAAAACGATGAATAGTCTACCTAGTTTGGAAGCTGTAGAAAAGATTGTATTTTTGGTTGCCAGTAATTACAACGATGCTTGGACTACTAAGAGAACACCAGGATTTGGCCTAGCACATAAAGAAATTTATAAGATGTTTAAAAATCGTTATGGAGCTGCATCATTATCGGAGTAAACCCCAATTCTACTATAAAAATTTTTAGGGGAAGAGGAGTGAAGCTAGCTTCACTCCTCCTCCCCTAAGAGAAAAAAACATATAACTAAATACTGGATAGACCTAAGTACTAAGTCTCATTAATTTACACAGACTTCTTGACAGAACCGATATATCGAAAAAATCGCCGATATATTTGTAGCCGAGTAAAAAAGCGCCCTGTAAACAGGGCGCTTCGGATATATACTAGGCTTTAATTAATGACTAATATTAGCACTTGGGTATAATGTTGTTCCGCCAATTGAAACTTTTATTTCATTTGTTAATGGAACATTTTGTTCATTAATAATTGTTCTCCACCATTCCCATGCAAGACCTGTACATTCTCTTGCTACGACTTTTACATTTTTTGAATTCGGCGGAAGTGGTATGACTGTATTGAAATGAGCAGTTCTGTCTCTGCCGTTTCCTTCCCACGTTTTATGAGTTAACACTTCTTTTCCATTTTCATCATATGAGAATTCATCCCAAGATACATCAAATTGAGCAACATATGCACCATAATGATCAAGCGTCATTTTCGCACTGGAATATTCTGTAGTTGTAGTCTCGATATAATCTGTATTGTTATGAACAGCAGCAGTTGCGTTATCTTTTAAGAAAGTGCTTGTATATGAAATTGGATATGCTGGATTTTTAGAACTTAATTCTGCATTATCTTTAATGATATTTCGAATTTCATTAAAATCCTTTGTAACAACCTTGTTATGCTCTTTTGCATCTCCGCCTAATACTACAGCAGTAAAGGTACTGTCTTCAAAAATATCTTTGTATTGTCCACTCGCTTCAACGCCTTGACCCTTAATTAAGGCTTTAAAAGCAGCTTGTACATCTTTGCTCTTAGATGATGTTTCTAACTTCACATAAACTGTTCTACCATAAGCTACATTTGACACCATAACAGGCGGAGCCGCATTACTTACTCCTTTACGAGTTAACTCGTCAAACGTAACACTATTATCAAAAAGGTCTGATGGATTGTTTGGTAGTTCTGCACTTACTGTATAAAAGATTTGCTTATACGCCGCAACCATCACTTTTTTCTCTCCATCTGCAATCGCTTTAAAATCAATATTCAGTGCATTGTCAAGATATTTAGCGTTAACATTAAGAGCACTTGCGATTTGAGATTTACTATACACCATAGATTCTGTATACTGCATCCTTGCAGGTAACGTATTTGTTTTTGAATACTTTTCATTCCAAGTAGATACTAACTCATCTACTGCTCCAGACACATTACCATATGTAGGATTTTGGACAGTAATTGTATTTTCTTTTCTCATGCCAGGTAAGTCTATACTAATATTCAAGGGTTTTCTCTTAGCCACTAATAAACTAGGTTGATTATCTGCAAAAGCTTTATTTGCAAGTTGTACTGCTCCTGGATAAGTACGATTAGCCACAGAATCAATAATTGAAATATCCACTGGTGAAGTTGTAAGTGACTTTTTCTCACGTTCAACTACTACAAATTTACCATTTGAATTTGTACCTTCTTTCGGAACAAAACTCTCTACTTTATCACCATTTACTGATAAAACCTCTTGATTGTTATACTTTAGATTTGCTATACCAGTATCAATGTCAATAGCTTGTTTTGATGCATTAGCTGAATTACTTTTAGGAGTTTCAGCGAAGGAAATAGATGAATAATTAATAGTGCAAAAGCCAATTAATAAACTTGCTAGTAATTTTGTTCCTTTATGTTTTTTTATAATTTTCAAACAAATCAACTTCTTCCTTTTTTTCATATTAAGGTATGATAATTATTTATACATAATTGCTAAATAGTGAACTTACATAAATACTTTTAAGAGTTCTTGAACTAATGGAAGTGCTCCGCCTACAAATTTTAAAATTGCCATTGCGATTTCCATATTATTTCCTCCTCTTTTGTTGTTGCAAGGATGTGATTTATCTTTATGCTTTCATTATAGTAAGCGCTTACATTTTTATCAATACATTCTTATATGCAATATTGCATATAAGAATGTATCAGATTCCCTTTGTATTGTTAATAAGAGTAGCATTAATCATATTTTTATTCGCAGATAATGGTCTTCCTGGAAAACGTAAGTAAGCAATTTGTATGGCAAATCCTAATCTATTAGCGACTCCTCGTTGTTTTTTACCTTTTTAAATTAGAAACTCTCCATATTCAAACTGGTTTTTGAATCGTATATAGAGGTACAGCAACATTTTAGAATCATAACTTCGCCGCAAACAAAAAGAACCATAACCTTGCCGAAATGGCAAACTTATGGTTCAAATCATACATGTCACTTTACCCATAAATTGACCGCATTTGGAAGCATTAGTTGACCATAAAACACTTACTTTTATAGGCGATTATCTAATTATCTAACGGAATTGGAAGCATAATATTCATAACACCAATACCGCCCACCAATAGTGAAATACCCGTAATTCCACAAATTATTTATAATGGGTTATTTTTTATTATGATATTCTTCTAAAGTGATACCTTTCTCATATATTTCTTTTGCAATGTCACCTACGTATCGAATATGCCATGGTTCATATGAATAACCTGTAATGTGCTCTTTTCCTTTTAAATAACGTATAATAAAGCCAGCACGATGAGCATTGTTTTTAAGCCATTTTCCTTCAATAGTATTTGCGAATTGAGTTTCTAGTGTATTATTGACACTATTCGCAGAAACGTCCATCGTTAACCCTGTTTGATGTTCGCTATGACCTGGCTTTGCAGAAACTTTATCAGCTTGGACCTGACCTTGTGTTTCTACATTTCGTCTATAAACAGTTTGTTGATATTGTTCAGAACGGAATCCGGATACAGCATGTAATACTATTCCCTCTTGTTTCGCTAAGGCAAATAATTTTTCCAAAGCGATAGCAGCTTCTTTTCGCAAATGACTTTTCTCTTGAATCCCATCAAATGCAAATTTAACATTAGGTACAACTAAATCGTCAGGTTTATAATTACTTGGAAGCTTTCTATTTTTATTAACTACTACATCCACAGTATTTGGGGATACTATAGTTATAGATCCATCATTATTTTGCATATTGTCTTTACTTTTAGCAATGTTAATGGCACTAGGTGAAAAAATATCTATGCATAGAAAGAGAAAAAAAGATCCCCCTACTAAGCTACCTATTAATTTTCTAATCATTTTATCTACTCCTTATAGCGATCCATTTTATAATTTGCATCGTATTGTGATGAAACTAACTAATAACTTGCTTTTACATCTCTATATAAGTTCGTTTTAGTTATTTATTGTAATTTAAAGATTAATATCACCAATTCAAAAAGGTTGAGCTAACTTTATTAAATCCATATGAAAATAATTTTTTTGTTTCTATAAATCTCTTAGTATCTTCGCTAGTTCCCATGACAACAGAAATCATCCTTTTTTCACCTTGTTTTGCTGTTCCTGTAAAACAGTATCCTGCTTCATCTGTAAATCCAGTTTTCAAACCATCAATTCCTTGAAAATACAATTCATCATTAGATGTATCGAGCATCTTATTTGTAGTGATTATAGTTGCACCATTATACGATAATGTATAATTTGTCAGCTTGGTTATATCTAAAACTTCGGGATATGTTTTTAACAAATGTTGCGCGAGCATTGCTACATCTAAAGCAGTCATTTTTGATTCTTTATTTTGAGCATTTGGTAGTCCTGTAGCATTAACAAAATGAGTCTCATTAGATAAATTTAATTGCTTTGCTTTCGCATTCATGAGCTTTGTAAAATTCTCTTCACTTTTAGAAATATGCTCAGCTAAAGCAACAGCAGCATTATTGGCTGATGATATTACCATTGCATAAAATAAATCGCTAACAGTCAAACGATTACCAACTTGTACATTGATCTTAGCTCCAATGCTATTTACAGCATTCGGACTAATTCTGACGGAATCGCTCCATTTTAATGTACCGTTATGAATTTTCTCTAGTACAATATACTCAGTCATCATCTTTGACATACTTGCTGGAGCAAGAGGCACATTTTCATTTTTACCATAAACAACTTTTCCTGATTGCGTATCCATTAATATAGCAGCCGCAGCTTCTATAACGGGCTCTTTTATAAAAGTCAGATAAGTATATAAAGTCACCAAAATAGCAACAAATACTATAAGCATGTTCCTACTTTTCTTTACTATTTTCATTTTCTATTCTCCTTCATCATTGTTACTATCAAAGTGTACATTTCATATATATAATTTTCTGTATATTATAGAAAATATAAAAGCAATATTTCAGTAAATCATCTATATAAGTCAATTTTAATTTTTCGACATATAGATTGCTACTATGCAGAATATATCATGACCGCTACTAGCTTGCTCCTTTTGTTTTAAAACCTCGCATGTGGCAGGAAAAGGCACTGACCGCTTCTACGCATGGCCAGACGCTCTCGCCCACCTAAAAAGAAAAGGGTTTTTATGTCGGTTTTCAATTTGCATTTATATATATAAGTTTTTCATATCACTCACCTCTATTTTTCTCTCAGTACATACATTAATAGCAACAGATAAAGATAAGATGCAGATAACGTAGAGATAAGTTAAAGAATAAAAAAATGTGTAGAATTAAATCTCTACACATTGTTTATTTTTTCTCTTGAATTACTCTAATCTTTATTTTATCTTTATATGGGTTTGTTACAATCTATATACTTTCCTTCAAAACCAGTGAAGTGAATACAATATTTACTATTTGCTAAAATTAAATATCATTTTTACATGCGCAAACTAAATTTTATATAGGAGAATACGATGCAAAAAACTATTTTGATTGTAGAAGACGAAGATATTTTACGTGAAATTGTTAAAGACTATTTGTTACATGATGGATACAAAGTATTAGAAGCGACAAGTGGGACCGAAGCGTTATCTATTTTCGAAGAACATGAAGTACATTTAATCATTCTTGATATTATGTTACCAAAATTAGATGGTTGGTCTGTTTGTAGACGCATTCGAAAAACATCCAATGTACCTATCATTATGCTAACAGCGCGAACTGATGAAGATGATACATTACTCGGATTCGAGTTAGGAGCAGATGATTATGTTACAAAACCATATAGCCCTCCTATTTTACTAGCGCGAGCAAAACGATTACTCGAAATTCGATATGCGGCACATAAACCATCTAAAGATAATTTATTATCAAAAAATGGGATTGTTGCGCATCTTCCTTCGCGTACTGTCACAATAAATGGAGAAGATATTAATTTAACCCATACAGAATTTGAAATATTAACATATTTGATGCAACACAAAGGGATTGTTATAACAAGAGACCAATTAATTCAAAGCATTTGGGGATATGAATTTACCGGAGATGATCGTACAATAAATAGTCACATTCGTAATTTGCGAAGTAAATTAGGAGAGCACTCCGCCTCTATCGTAACCATTATTCGAACTGGTTATAAATTCGAGGATCAAATATGAGAAAAGGAATTGTATTTAAATTATTTATCTTAACAACAGCATTATGTACGTTAATTTTGGCGTGTATATTTGTTGGACAAACGCTATTTTTCAAACAATACTATGTAAATAAAAAAGTAAATGCAATTCAAACAAACATACAAAAATTCAAAAAAGATTATGAAAAAAATAAAGATAATTTACAAAGTATTCAAAGACTCGAACAAGATTTTTCTATAAATAATAATGCTTTAATTACGTTACTAGATACGAACGGAAACTTAAAAAACACTAAAGACTTTTATATCGAAGTAAAAGTAACAGATTCTTTCGAAAAAGGATTAATTAATACAACACTCACAATACCACTGTATCATCTTATAAATATAGACGATATTACTCATAATTTTAATAAATATATCTCAACTAATAGTGAGTTAGGCTGTCTTTTTGTTTCACAAAAGACAAGTAACACTCTAGTTCCTGTACAGTTAATCATGTACAACACTGGTCTAACTTACGAGAACCAACAATTATTAAAAAAAATAAAGCCCTATTTTAATGAAAGTGGTTATATTGATGAAAGTGGTTATATAAAACAAAATGATTTAGGACTACGACTTGTAAATATTGAGGGGACAATTCAAACGATACGCATTCCCGAAGAAAATACGCTATCCAACATGATTTATACAAATCGTTTATTTATGCAAAAAATAAACGATTTTCAAATAAAGACATTATTTAATGAAAATCAATTTAAAAAAGCTACATTACAAATTCTCGATGCGGAAGAAAACGGTATAAAATACCGCTTATTCATTCAACCAATAGCAGAACCGAATGGCGAAACGACATATATTTTCGCACTAGCATCTTTACAACCTGTTGATGAAGCTATACAAATGATAAAAGACTATTATATATACATCGTTATATTCGTATTGTTTCTTATCCTTCTTGCTGCATTTTATTATTCAAAACAAATTGCAAAACCATTGTTACAAATCAATAATACAACACAAAAAATGGCAAAACTTGATTTTTCAGAAGCAATTCCTATTACATCAAAAGATGAAATTGGTGACTTATCGCAAAATATTAATATGCTATCAACTACGTTACATTCACACATTAATAAACTACAGGAAGATATAGAAAAAGAAAAACAATTAGAACATACACGAAAAGAATTTATTGCCGGCGTATCACACGAATTAAAGACACCTTTAAGTATTATGAAAAGTTGTCTGTCTATTTTAAAAGATGGGGTCGCTAGTCATAAGAAAGAATACTATTTCAATGCAATGGAAAGTGAAGTAAACAAGATGGATTTACTCATTGTAGATATGCTTGAATTAGCAAAATTAGAATCTGGCACGTATAAAATGGAAATGCAATCATTTCATATTAACGAAATGATTGAGTATATATGTGAACATCTATCCTTCGAAATAAAAAATAAACAGTTAAATATTCAAACGAGCCTTTCCGAAATTGAAGTATTAGCTAATCCACATCGCATAGAACAAGTTATCACGAACTTTATAACAAATGCCATTCGTTATACTCCTGAAAATGAAAGTATTATCATTTCATCAGAAGAAGAAGAAAGTACATGCGTAAAAATATGTATAGAGAACAAAGGTGCTCATATTCCCGAAGAACAACTCAATAAAATATGGGAACGTTTCTATCGTGGAGATGCTTCTCGACAACGTTCCACAGGCGGAACTGGATTAGGTCTTGCCATTTCCAAAAACATTTTAGATTTACATGGCGTACAATATGGCGTATACAATACAAAAGATGGAGTATTATTTTTCTTCTATCTCAATAAAAACGTGTAGAAATAAATTTCTACACGTTTTTATTATGACTCTTCTGCTTCTCTATAAAGTCTTCTCCATTCCATTAAGGTACGCCATGGTACTATATCTTCACTCACTTTTTCTCCATATAAACTTCTCTTTACAATTTCAAATCGTTGATTAGCGATTCTAGATCTTCTTCTGATGCTTCCAATAGTAACTCTTTCTCTTCCTTCATATGCTTAGGTAATTCTAATTCACGAATCCCTTTGACTGTAAATTTAGGAGATAAATTGCACTTGTTTTAAGTGCTATTTTGCACTATAGGTAAACATAAAAAAGCTATCAATTCCATGATAGCTTTTTTATAACTAAGTACGATTATTTTAATACTCTTTATTCCACTAACGCACCTTTTAGCTCAATAACAATGTCTAAAACTTTATTATTCGAATCCTATACTAAGCTTTCTTCCCCCTCATTTTATGACAAAGAGACATGATAAGCCAAATAGCAGTTGGAAGTGCGATTGCTCCAATAATCATAGACGCTAACATGTTAACTGCACTGCCAGCGGCGTATAACAATATAAAAACAGCAATTAAGAAGAGAAGGGCTCGTATAGTTTTCAAAAGATTAACTAAGCCTTTTTTTTCTTGTACCTTCCATTTGTTATTATATGTTGCGATTACAGTCCAAGCTGTTGGAAGTGCAATGACAGTGAAAATAACTGCGATTGCCAACAATATGGATTGTAATGTTCCAGAGCTTATCATTGCTCCAACCCATGCAAGTACTGTTATTAAAACGAACGGAATGGCAAAATAATTCATAGAACGGGCTAAATTCCCATACTTTTCTACGGATGTGCCACGGTCACTATAAATTGGTTTTGTATTAGGTTGTGCTCGAAATAAATGAATATCTCCTTCTGAGGCAATATGCGACCAGCCAGAGAATGAAAAAAAGTCCAAGTATTCCTCTGCTTCCCCCTCTTTTAATGAACGATAATCTACACTGTAGATATAATCTGAGCATTCTCCTTTTTCAAGCGTATACCCCATAAACTTAAAATCACTGACATGCCAACCCTTCAAAGAAAATCGGCGTAATTTTTCCATGTCCTTTTCCTCAGAAAAAGCTAACCCGCCTGACGTAATATACTTTGTTTTTCTCATTCTTTAACCTCCTTCAATCCCGTTTCTGCTAATTGAATCATCATTTTCCTTATCTTCACATCTTCTTCTAATACTTCTCTGCCCTTGTCAGTAAGCAGATATGTTTTACGCCTTGAATCCGAACCATCATGCAAATAAATCCATTCTTGTTTTAATAACTTTTTTATAATCGTGTACATTGAAGCAGGACCTATAGTAATTGCCCCATTTGTTGTTTCTTCAATTAAGCTCATAATTGCGTAACCATGCCCTGGTTTAGTTAAAGCAGCCATAATATAAAACACTGAATCCGTTAGCTCAGTTTTTTTCAACCCATCACCTTCTATATCTCTTTAATATGTATCGCAAAACGATATATCTAAAAACAATATATCATGATATGATATATATATCTAGAGTTATATCATAATTTGATACATCAATGGATAATATTTATCCTTTATAATCAAAAAAATCCTTGCAAAATGGTCTCTTCGCCAAATCGAAAAACAAATGATGTTCTTGTCCATCATCCTTCTATAACTATACTGATCCGTTACTTTAAGTGCATTACTTCACATTCTCTATATTTATATTGTTAAAAGAATAGCATTATCTGTTCCAAAACTCGTGCAAAATAGCACTTAAAACAAGTGCAATTTATCTCCTAAATTTACAATTAGCTTAATAGACTCTCAATAACACTTATCAAAATTATAGATTAAAAGAGGGATAAAAATGATTTATGGATATGCTCGAGTAAGTACACAAGATCAAAATCTAGATAGCCAGATTGATCAACTTACAAAATACGGAGTAGATGAACTTGTGGAGGAGAAAATAAGTGGCGTTTCTAAACAAAAGCCACTTTTAGATGAACTTCTTTCCAAGGTAGCTCCTAATGATACATTAGTTGTGACACGAATGAATCGTCTTGGTCGAAACACTATTCAGTTACTGCAGTTAGTTGAACAACTTAGAGAAAGAGATATACACTTTGTTATTTTAAACTTAGGAATAGATACCAGAACACCAACTGGTAAATTCTTTTTAACGGTAATGGCAGCCTTTAGTGAACTAGATCGAGAAATGATTAAAGAGAAGCAACGTTCAGGAATTAAATTGGCCAAGCAAAAGGGGAAATATCGAGGAAGAGTTAAAAAATATACATATAAGCATCAAGGTATGAATCATGCCATTGAATTACGTAAAACTACCAATAAAACTGTAAAGGAGATATGTGCAATTACAGGAATCAGTCAGGCGGCATTTTATCGTAGGCTAAAGGAAATGGAAAAAGATAATGGATAACAATTTTAATACATTTAATTATTTTGCAACCGATTTACTTCCTCATTCGACTTTATTGTGTAACGGAGAGGAGAACCAAAATGGATCTAGCAAAATTAGTGAAAAAAGCAAAAAAGGGTGATGATGAAGCATTTGAACAACTGATTGCTTCTGTTCGACAAAAGCTGTATCGAACAGCCTATGCATATGTTAGAAATGAACAAGATGCTCTAGATGTTTATCAAGAAACAATTTATACAGCCTATATTTCAATAAAGACATTAAAAAAGCCTGAACGTTTTTCGAGTTGGATTACAAAAATTCTAGTTTTTAAATCGATTGATTTTATTCGGAAAGAGTCCCGCCATTTTACTACAGATAATGAGGAAATCTTTACTGAATTAATCGCTTCTGAAAATGTTGATTTTATCATGCATTCGATGGATTTATCAGAGGCCTTTAAATTCTTAAATCCTACTGTTAAGACCATTATTTTGTTGAGGTATTATCACGATTTGTCCATTAAAGAAATTGCCACCATCATGAATTACCCGGAAGGAACCGTGAAATCACACTTAAATCGGGCGAAAAAAGAACTAAGACCCATTTTAAAGGAGGGCTATCTTTATGAATAAAGACAAATTCAATCGATCTATCGACAACATAAATGTACCAATTGAAAAGGTAATGGCAAGGGAGAAGGCGGCTATCTTTCAAGCCAAGAAAAAAAGAAAAGCCGGAAGAACCACAAAACGGTCAATCTTGGTTGCATGTGGGTTATGTCTATCTTTGCTTGGTTCTGGATTTGTTTCAACAGGCATGGCGGAAGCCTTATCAAATATTCCCCTAATTGGTCCAATTTATAAAGATTTTAGAGACATTGCCTCAGATAAAATTGAACATGATCAACTTACGACAGTAATTGATAAACAAGATAGTAAAAACGGCTTAACAATGACTGTAAAAGAAGCAGCTTATGATGGAAACCGGTTAATCGTAACAGTTGTTTACACAGGTCAAAAAGAACTTTCGATGAAAGAAGAAAAGGTCGGCTTTAGCTATATAACAATTAATGGACAACAAGAAGTTAAACCAGCGATTAGTTCAACAGGGCAAGATGACATAAACTCGAAAACAATAATTGAACATCATCAATTTACCTTTTCTAATTATAATGAATATGGCGATAAAATTGAAATTGCGGTCCATGGAGAAGATTTATTTGGCTATGAAGGTAAGTTGAAGGTGGCTTTCCCACTTGAAAAAATAAAAGGTGATGTATTTGAGTTTTATCCAGAAGTTACAACTCAAACGGTTGATGAAGTGTATACACTAACAGCCGACAAAGTAACATTATCACCTTTATCAACAAGAATAGACCTAACGATTGATTACCCTGCCGAAATGGATAAAAACGATAGTTGGCCATGGTTTAATTTCTCTGTAGTCGATGATAATGGTCATGTATATGATAAACTAAAACTACAGGAAGGCATGGCTGTTGGGAACTATGGTCATCATATGGTACTGACTTTGCCTCCAATGGATACCATACCAAAATCATTTACACTCAAGCCAAGTCGAACAAATAGTGAAGGATTTAGTGAAGAAATAAAGGAATTAGAATTAGTCGTTCCTTTAAATAAAAGTAAATAATGACCTCGTTTGCTTTGTTTACTCATATCGCGGAAGTACCTTAAGCTAACGAACACGCGATAGTTGAATAACGGGTTTTATTAAAAGCCGTCATGAAAGCCGGATTCCATAGCTATTGGAATCCGGCTTTTTCACATTAAATTTCCTTAACGTTGTAAATCCGCATTTTCCTGACGGTACCCCTAATACACTTGTTAACTAAATATTTCTTAAAAACAAAATGAGTTGATTTTTTCTATCCCTCGTGAATTTCTTTAATACTTTTTCCTTCTAAAAATGCATGTCCTGTCTTAATTTTTTCTACTGTTTCAAATCCATACTTCTCATACACTTTTTCTACTTTTTCATTTATTGGAATCACCCAAAGATTATCTAGCCCCCTATTCATTACTTCACATTGAATAAAATGAATAAGTTCACCTATTAACCCTTTACCTCTAAACTTTTCAATTGTAGCTACACTTTCCATTCGGGCCTGTTTCTCATGTTCAAAAATACAAGCAATGGAACATGCTACTCCATTGTATCTAAGCAGATAGTGAGTAAATGCTGGATGTTGAAATTCCTCTTGAAAAGCCTTTTTTCTAACTTCGCCTCCTCCAAGCTCCTTTATATTACATTGAATATCTAAAGTTTCTTCAAAATTTAATTCAGATACCTTTTCAATAGTAACTTTTTTATTTTTATCTTTTTTAATTAATTCCTTATTCCATAATTGAATTGGAAGTATTAATTCTTCAAATCCAAAATTCCTTATTTGTAATTCAGAGATCAGTTTTTCTTGCATATCTAAGTTGTATATATAAAATCTAGGTACTATATTTTTAGTTTTGTAGAAATGAACTACTTCATCTACTATCATTTTTGGGTTCAAACTTACTACACTTACATGTGCATGATTTGCATCATAATAATATGGGTTACCTTCATTACAAAATATAGAACCCCATGATTTCTCTATTTGGCTAGTAAAGGTTTCAAAATATGCAAAATCAAGCTCAAGAACATTTTTTAAATTAGTCATACAGTATTCCCTCTTCTCTATTTTTCCTCAATATCTTTTATAATTTATTATACATTTGAACATCTTAATAAAAAGTAAGTATAAATTTCGGACTATTAGTTTACATTTATTCCGCCCTAATCATTGATTTTAGTGCGAATTTCCAATTACCCTCAAAATCAATTAGAAAAGTATACATTCAAAACAATACAAATAAAGAAAATAGGATACCTATAAATAAAAAGGAAAAAGCTAGATTTAGACTAGCTTTTTCATATAATTCCTATTAATGATAATTAAAATCAAACTGTGGTTTTCTAAAAGATTTGGATTATTTCTTTAGGATAGTTTCTATATGTATATTCTGAATTTATATATGCATATCAAACTATTGCATCCATTAGGAATCTATTCAACTCTCTCTATCTTCAAAAACAGTTTGTACCAGTACCATCTCACATGCCTTATTACATCTTATAAGTATTTTGATATTTGAGATTCAATCTTTCGACTATTTAATCTTGGACGTTCCAACCATTCTTTTTGATAACAGATTTTAAATAAGGCCATAAAGACACATCTGCATTCGTGGAATTGATATAATTTTCTGTTATTGAAATCCCACTCTCTTCATTTAAAACTTGATGCCACCATCCTGATGGTGTATACATAACTTCCCCTGCTTTTTGTGTAACAATTATAGGCTGAGCTTTTTTAAACAATGGGAATTTTTCGAAGTCTGGATTAAATACATCTACTTCTCCATCATATAAGTAAGGGGCTTGATCTGGAGAGAAGAATGCCCATTTTTTTTGTCCTACTATAACTGCATTCCAAGCACTTGTCATACAAAAGTCAATATGTAGAGAAGTACCAGAACCCTTTGGTCCTATGTAAATCCATTTAGGTTCATTTAATATTCCTTTTGGTATATTATCAATCCAATTATCGCCGAATGCTGTTATAGCTTGATATTCTTCACTAATTTCAGGTGTATTTTCCGTGAATGTCCAATCACAATACCATGGATTATCCTCAAAATCACCTTTTTTTATATAATCTATATATTCACCTAAACTAGTTTCGTACAATTCTGTATTAGTTGGAGGTCTGCATGTATGGATAGTTATAATAGTATCTCCATATTTTTCTTTAAAATAGTCAAATGACCATTCTTTCGTTGCTTTCCAAGTATCAATTATTCCAGTTAATAATACCGGCTTGCTCTTAAGTGCGTAATTCGCTAAAAACTCTTTGTCAGTAATGCTATCTACTTTATCAATTTTATTAGTTTGATCGGCTACTAATAATTTATTCAAAATATTTCACCCCAGTTTAAATAATTTGTAATGTTATAATGCTTAGTTTTTGCTCTTGTGTCAGAAAATATTTTAAGCTAAGAAACTATAGTATATATATTTTGTAATAGAACGTGTGTTTACTTGCTTTTTTATCTTGTATATAAAGAAAGAAAATGAACACCATCAATAGGTATTTCACTATGAAGTAAGTGCAAATATTTCACCCCTCTTTAATTATGTCTCCCAGTCGTTAAGATTTTAATATCCATACTAATAATTAATTTTCAGTATAATATTTAACAAAACTTTAATGTTCTATTTTCAGGTAATTAGATCATTAACTATATGGAATATTAAGAAAACTATATAAACAATCTTTAGAAAAGTCAATATTTTTTAAAAAATGAATTAAATGTTAAATTTTTAATAGATTGATTAGAATTTATGTATTTTATTTAATTCTGGGTATGAAATCGAATATAAAAGAACCAATTAATTTTAAATATTGGAATGAAATGGATTTTAATTTCAAAAAAGTATTTATGAAGTGAATAATAAAATAGCACTAATACATTATTTGATTTTAAGAATTTCGTATTAATTTTATATAGAATAAATTTTAAAATATATAACTTATAATCTCAAAATAATAACGAAAGATTCGTAAGTTTTTAAAAAATCTGCAAATATTTATAAAAAATGATTAAATGTTGTTGAAATTCAGATAATTCCGTGATATTCTACAAAGGCACTAAGGAAAAAATAACCTTCTATACCATTAAGAGGTTTCTATTCCTTTTTTTTCAAAATAATAATAAAAGAAGGTGAAGATAATTTTTCTAAATAATAAGCGTATTGATGGATTTATTCACAGATTAGATTGATTTATTGGATTGATTTATTGATATAAATCGATTTCAAACCAAAAATTTGAGAGGAGATGAAAACAATGAAAGTGACACGCAAAACTACACGTGAAATGACACACCGTTCATAATAATTGGTTAAAGAATTGGATGTAATTTCAAGCCAAAGATCTGAGAGGAGATGAAAACAATGAAAGTAACACGCAAAACTACACGTGAAATGACACACCGTTCATAATAATTGGTTAAAGAATTGGATGTAATTTCAAGCCAAAGATCTGAGAGGAGATGAAAACAATGAAAGTAACACGCAAAACTACACGTGAAATGACACATCGTTCATAATAAGTGGTTCAAATCTATGATAAAACCATTACATAAAATTCAAGCTAAGGATTTGAGAGGAGATGAAAAGAATGAAGGTAACACGCAAAACTACACGTGAAATGACACACCGTTCATAATAAATTTTTAATTATCACAAAGACTTGGAGGTTTGGAGTAATCCTTAATGCTCCAAGTCTTTTGATTTGGAGGAATAGATAATAATGTTACGTTTTAAAGAAGCTGTCGTAATAAAACATCAAACACCTTATTGTAGTATTTACTTTGGAACTAACCTTTTTGAAATTGAAGATCCTGATTTATGTTTTTTTAATTTATTAAGTAAGAGAGAATGGGAAATTGAAGAACTATCAACTGAATTAAGAGACTTTTTAATAGATAACTCTTTAGTAGTTAAGCCATATAATATAGAAAATATAGATGCGAAACTTGTGAAAAATATACATTTTTTCGAAAACAAACAACCAAATTTTGGAAGTGACCCTGTAAATATTCAAAAAAATATATGTCAGAAAAAGGTGATTATTCTAGGCTGTGGTGGAATAGGTACTGTAGTACTCAAAAATTTGATTTCTTTTGGAGTTAAGCACTTTTTGATAATAGAGTTTGATAATGTGGAAGAAAGCAATCTTAACCGTCAACTCTTTTTTGATGCTAATCATATTGGATGTAATAAGGGATCCATTATAAAAGAAATTATTAGTAGATTTGATAAAGATATAGAAATTAATACAATTAATATTCGAGTTAATAAAGTTGAAGATTTACAGAGTGCTTGTAATGATTATGATGCGGACTTCTTTGTTAATTGTGCCGATACACCTAAATGTATCAATGATATCGTTTATGAATATTGTAAAGCCAGAAGTATACCTTTTATCCAAGGTGCTGTTGGAATTGAAACTGGTTATTGGGGACCAATCTTTAAAGGTAATTTCATTAATACTATTCTTTTAGATACAGAGCATAGGGAACCAGTAATGGGATCTATCTCGTCTACAAACATGACTATTGGTGCTTTAATTTCAAATGATATTTTAGAATTTTGGATCAATGATAAACAAGAGAATCTTTATAGGAGAAAGTCATTGAACTTCAGAGATTATACTATAGAGTTTATGGAGAATTGATACATGAGTACTTTTATTCAAATAGATGATAAGCCACATGATTTATATACTTTTAATGCACATGATTTCTCGAGTAAATCTATACTAAGTAGCATGTACGAGCCCATTTTTTTTGAGAAAGATGGAGAATATAAAAGTTTTTATGTTAAGGAAAATTATAAGAATAACGTTATAACTCTAGAATTTTTAGAATCATATTGGTCTAATGGATTACCATTAAATGCTGAAGATATGTATAAAACACTAATATATATATTGAAAGAAAGAACAATGTTTTCTTCATACCTAGATTTTATTGTGGGAGTTGAAGAATACTTATATGACGGGGATCCTATAGAAAATGTGGGAATACATCTTTCTCGAAATTCAATATATATTGAAACAAAATATAGCTATGACTATAAAAAACTCTTTTCAACAATACAATTTAGTCCAATATATTTTATTGACAGAAAACCTGTAAATAATGTATCAAATGGTAGGTTTCATCTTGATACTATATGTAACAGCATTATCAGGGTGAAAAATAACCCTTTCTTTTTCCGTGAAAGAAAAGTAAAAACAAAAGAATTGAATTTTATATATTTAGACAAACTATCAGACGGAATTGATAATTACAAGAGTAATAAACTAAATATGAGTTGTTCTACTTATTTTCCATTTGAAATGATTGGTAATTTTGAGGGTGATCAAGATTTTTACATGAAAAATTCTAACATATTATTTATGTTAGAAATAAGTGAGGCTTTGCTTCCATATAAAAAGCAACTAGCAAGTTATGTTTATGATAAATTACATAATAATGAAATATTAAATAAAGGTTTAAATATTTCTGATAATTATTTATTTACTAATAATCTTAAGTATCAGAAGAAAAGATACAAACACAATAATGGTGAGTATGAGAATACTAATATCAGTAATTTAGTGAATTGTGATTTAAATGTATTGTACGCTGATTATTATCCTAATGATCTAATAGTTAGTGAAATAATTGGTTTTTTAGACAAAAACCACATTCCAGTTAAATCTCATCCAATGTCATTAAAAAATTTTATTAAATCATATAATAGGAAACAATTCGATATATGTTTAAAATTAGTTTCCCCATTAATTAACTCAGAAATAGATTTATTATTAAACTATTTAGATAAATTTAAGGATGAAAAAGTAAGAGATGGTTACATTAAATTACTCAATGATTATTTAGAGGAATGTACAGTGGAAAAGAAAGTACTGATTGACTTATATTTAGAGAATCATTCTACAATTATTCCTTTATATTTTGGTAAACATATCTACTTTCAATCTAAAGAACTTTCTGGATTCTATATAGATAATAATGATTTATATAAATTTTTAGAAATTGAATAGCTCAAAAATACAAGATAAAGTGTCCTAAATAAAAAAGATCAAACCTTCTTTCTGATAATATAAAAAACAGAATTATTAAAATACGCTTATAAAAGGAGTAAATCATGAAAGTTTTAATTGATAGTGAGTATGATTTTTCTGATAAATATCGTGAAGTAATCAGAGTATTTGGGATTAATCCGAAAGTTAGACATATATATAATAATTTTAATTTTGAAGAAAATTTAGATGGAATAACTTATATTACAGGATGTTCGGGTAGCGGTAAGACTACTTTATCAAAAGAAATATGTCTTCATAAAGGTTATGTCCAAGTGAAAAAAGATTTTGAAAAAAATGTTCCTATTATAGATATACTAAATAAAAACTTTAAAGATACACTCTACTATTTGAATATGGTGGGATTGTCTGAGCCATATTTATATATAACAAATTACAATAACTTATCAACAGGACAGCAATTCCGTTTTGATTTAGCCTATATGTTATCTAAGGGGTATAAGAAAATATTTATTGATGAATTTTGTAGTTATTTAGATAGACCTACAGCTAAAATTGTAAGTTTTAATACACAAAAGTTATTAAGAAAATTAGGTATTTCAGCTATTCTAGCTAGTGCTCACGACGACTTAGAAGAATATCTAAGACCGGACAATAAAATTTCATTGAATTTGGATAAAGAAATAAAAATTTTAAAAAAAGATTATGATAAAAGCAATCCTTTTTTAGAATCTATAAAAGTTTCAGGGGGTACATATGAAGATTATCTTGAATTAGAAAAATATCATTATTTCCCCCATTCATCAGAAGAAACAAATCAATTATATAATACTGTTTACTATAAACTAGAGTTCAATGGAGATTTAATGGGCGTTATTATTCTTAAAAGCCCATATTCTAATGATCAAGAGGATGAAGAATTTATAGAAATAAACTCACAGGTAAAAATCTTGAGTAGGATTATTTTACACCCTTTAATTCGAGGAGCCGGATTATCAACTTATTTTTTTGGTGAAGTTGAAAAATTAAATGGTAAGGTACCTATGTACGTTTGTTCTGCTTTAGCCGAGTATATTCCTTTTTTCTTAAACATGGGGTTTGAAGAAATTCAGGAATATGAATTAAACAAAGAAGAAGACTATATTTTCATTGAAAAATACTTTGAAGGATTTGGAGATATAGATATACCTCATAGGGATGTTTTATTAGCTGAGGAAAGAGTCTTATCCAAAATAACTTTTTGGCAATATAAATTGTATTGTGGATTAGCTAATAAAATACCTAAGTATAATGAAGAGCACTTTAAGGGTTTTGTAACAGGGGTGTTTAATGAGAATGATATAAAGTGGTTGTATGAAGAAATAAAGTTCATCAAGATGAAACATTATATAAAGAAATGATGGTGAAATAGATGAGTTTAACGTGGAACTTAAAAGATATTTATATTAACGAAGAAGAATGGAAGCAAGAACTCCAAAGTTTCCAAGATAATATCGAAGAAATTAAATTTGAACAAATTATTGAACAAAATGATTTAACATTATTATATAAAGTACTTGAGGATATTGAAGAGGGATATAGAAGATTAAATAAAATATATAATTATGCTTTACTAAAGTATGATACTAATATAAATAATGATCATTCGAATAAAATAATGTTCGCTGCAGAGGATTTATATAGTTATTATGATAATTATTTACATAAGTTTCATGAATGGTTGGAAAACAATAAGGAATTAATTTATAGTCGTTCTAAAGTAGATGGGAAATTAAAAAAGTATCTGCATACGTTAGAGGATTTTGAAAATAAAACCAATGTTGTAGAAATGGAAAGTGCACTTTCTATAGAGATGATGTATAAAGAACTACTATATGCTG
Organism: Bacillus multifaciens; assembly: GCF_030756675.1. Classification (GTDB taxonomy): domain Bacteria; phylum Bacillota; class Bacilli; order Bacillales; family Bacillaceae_G; genus Bacillus_A; species Bacillus_A multifaciens. Next base: position 7,457 of record NZ_JAVBXD010000011.1, on the reverse strand, counting down.
ATAATGAAATAACAAGGTTTAATCACAATGGTAAGGAAATTGTTGTGAGGAATGAAAACCATTTAACACTATTAGAATCTCAGGAATTAGATATAAGAAAAGGTACATACATGGCAGTATTAGAAGAGTTAGAAAAAAAGAAAGACTTCTCTGCTTTTTTATTAAATGCTCATAATAAAATTCAAAATATAAAAGCAAGAGAGAATGGAGAAGTTAATAGCTTTGATTACCATTTAAAAGATAAAGTTGGATATCAAAACTTTAATTGTTATTCTAATGCAATTAACGAAAATTTGAATTTGTTTCACAAGATTATTGAACTAAAAAAGAAAAATATGCAAGTAGATAAAATTAGCTATTATGATATGTATCCATTGATAGGTGAATTTAATGAAAAAATTGATATTGCTGAAGCGAAACATATTATCTTTGAAGCACTTTCACCGTTAGGTCAAGATTACCTTGATCTGGTAAAAAAAGTTTTTGATGAAAATTGGATTGACTGGTCTCCTTATAGTGGAAAAAGAACAGGTGGGTATTCTCTAAATGTATACGATGCGCACCCTTATATTCTTATAAACTGGCAATCTAACATAGATAGTTTATACACATTAATACATGAAATAGGTGGGGCAATTGCATCCTACATTTCTTCTAAAAATCAATCTTTTATATATTCAGAGCAATCTATCTTAATTACTGAAATTTCATCTATGGTTAATGAAGGATTACTTAGTAGACACCTTTTGGATAAATATAGTGATTCTGAAATTAAATTGTCCATTTTGCATAAGTATGTCGATAAAATTAGAGAGAATTTCTTTCAGACATTCCAATTAGTTGAATTTGAAAAAGCATTATCATTAGCCTCTTTAAAAGAAAGGTTAACTGCAGAATTAATCTCTAATATTTATGTAGATACAATATCGAAATATTATGACAGTGAGCATTTTGAAAATATTGAATTAAATAAATTTAATTGGGTAAGAATTCCTCATTTGTATAAAAATTTCTATAATTTAGATTATGTAGTTGCTGTAGGTATATCAGAATATATTGTCGAGAAAATATATGAGAATGACGAATTTAAGTATAAATACATTAATCTATTTTCTAACGGCTGTAGTAAAAATGACATGGAAATCTTAAAGGATATTGGTATTAATATAAATTCCGATTCCCATGTAAAGTCAATAATCAAGATACTTAATAAACTATTAACACAATTAGAGGGTTGATGACATGAAAAACAATAATAGTACTAATAGAATGTTTGTTTATATTTTCTGGGGTAGCTTATTTTTTGAAAGATCTATTTGGATGATTTACTTAAATTCATCAGGAGTATCCTTGTTACATATTAGTATATTGCAGGCTATGTTGAACTGTGCAATGTTTTTATTTGAAGTCCCATCGGGGATAATCGCAGATAAGTTTGGTAATAAAAAGGCAATTACTTTGGGACATACTCTGATAATTGTATATCTCTTTACTATGTTGAATCCTTCTAATTTATATTTTCTAGCTTTAGGGTTTGTATGCTATGGTATTGGATTAGCAATGATTTCGGGTGCGGATCAAACATTAATCTACAATAATTTGGATAAGGATCAATCAACTTATTATCAACGAATTATTGGTAAGTATAATGCAATTGCTATTATAGCTTTGGCTTTAAGTTCTTTTGCAGGTGGTTTTTTACAAAATATTTCATGGAAGTTTGTTTTTATTGCAGGAATATTAGGTCAATTATTAGCTTTGATAGTATTGTTTTCAGTTAAAGAAAGAAAAATTCTATCTGCAGAAGGCACAAAAGAAACAAAATCGAATATTATATCGGAAGTGAATAACTTTTTAAAAAGTAAAAATAGTTTCAAAAACTTAATAATCACTATTGCATTATTACAAGGAACATTGTCAGTAATATATATGTTTGGTCAAGTTTTATTTGTTGAAGTTGGATTTAGTGTGTCTACTATAGCAATTATATTTACTGTATTGTCCTTATTTAGTGCAGTAGCATCGACATACTCATATTATTTTGTAAACAAATTTTCTGAGAAAAATTTAATTTTTTGGAGTTTGATTATAAGTTTAGTATCGTTTTTAGCTATGTCGATACCAAATATGTTTATTATCTTATCGTTATTTATAATAATAAATGTTTTATTTGAAATTTGGGATACAACATTTAACGCAGTCTTACATCATTCAATCCCGTCTAATATACGTGCTTCTCTTGTATCGTTATCAAATGTAATTTGTTCATTTGTAATGGTGGTTTTATCATTAGCATTTGGTGCATTAAGTGAGTACTTCTCAATGGTAAATATTATTATTATTACAGGTGTAAGTACTTTATTTGTATCATTAATATTGTTTACCATATACTCTAAACAAAGTGAAAACGAAAAGGGCCATAAAACCGTAGCATAATTAGAGAAAGCTAAATAGATATAATGGATGATAGTTTTTATCTTAACAATGAATAAGAAATTTATCACATGAGCCTGCTATGCTTTTTATGTAAAGTGATAATAAAGTTATTTAGCTTTGATATAAAAATATAAGAGCCTTGCTACATTTTATTGTAGTAAGGCTCTTTAAAGTTGTTTAATCTTGTTCAACTAAAGTACCTTTTTGTTGAACAAAAGTCGCTTTAATTATAGATTCGTTGACTTTTTAAACAAAGGTATGTATCCCCCACTAGGTCCATAAGCAACCCCAATCTTTTCCCATCCATATTTTTAATAATAGTCTTTAAAATCTGAAGTAAGATAAAGAAATTTGTACCCTCTTTTTGATGCTTCTAGCAGTCCATGACTCATAGTAATGTGCTTTTAGTCTAAATCCTTAAGTTTAATGTAGTTTTGCCGGTATCTGGTGGCCTGCTAAAAGAACCAAAATAATTATTCTTTTTTACTATCCAATAAATTCTTCCAGATCCCGATATAAATCATTTCGTTGTTGTTCCAATATCAGCCTTTGTTCAAAAAGAGTTTGTAGTTTTAGTAAATCTGTTTCTATTTCCATTCTCTGATTATTTTCCTGTAGAGAATTTTCAACTTCCTCCAATTCCACTTCGAATTGCTCCAATTTTTCCCCTTCTTTATTTATCTGGATTTTGGTTTTTTCAACAGTTTTTTTTGTTTTTTCAGTTTCTTCTTTTTTAGAAGATAACTCTTGAAGCTTTTTTCGTGCCCAACTGTAATTTCCGGCAAAGTGATAAATGGCTCCATTCTCAATCCAATATGTTTTTTCAAACAGTTTATTTAATAAATAGCGATCATGGGACACCACTAAAATCGTCCCTTGAAAATCTTTGATTGCTTCCTCAAGCACTTCCCGAGAATCAATATCAAGATGGTTTGTCGGCTCATCCAATATCAATAGGTTTATATCCTGATGCATCAGTTGTGCCAAACGAAGCCTCATTCTCTCTCCTCCGCTTAATTGACCTACTTTGTGGAATACAGAGGGACCGTAAAACAAAAATCCTGCTAAGATATTCCGCGCTTCTCCTTCTGTTACTTTCACTTCCGCACGAAAAGCTTCAATTACCGATTCATTTAAATTATTCATATATAACTGCTGCGAAAGATAGCCAATTTTAACATTGCTTCCAACCCGAATTTCTCCTTCATCGCCTTTTACCTCTCCTTGTATCATCTTCAACAAGGTGGATTTTCCAGTACCATTATTTCCAACAATCGCTATCCGTTCTTTGTATTGAATATGTACATTTGCATTTTGAAAAAGAGTATTTCCTCCAAAGGATTTACTAGCATTTTTTATAATAATCACATCTTTTCCGCTTCTATCTGCAGAATCAAATTGTAGCCCCATTTTTTTTCTCTCTAATACCGGTCGCTTTAGTTTCTCTATTCGTTCCAAAGCTCTTTCCATGTTTTTCGCTCTTTTAAATAAAGCTTCGCTGGGGGGATATGACTGATTTGCCCACTCTCTCAACCGCTTTATGGCCTCTTTCATTTTTTTTATTTTCTTTTGTTGCTCTTTATAAGCCTGAAATTCCTCCATCAGTAGCTTTTCTTTTTCAATAACAAATCCTGAATAATTTTGGTGATAAACATTTACTTCTCCATTTTCTAAATCAATAATTTTAGTTACCACTTCATCCAGAAAGTAACGGTCATGGGAGACAATAACAACTGATCCTTTATAATCCTTTAAAAACTGTTCTAACCATTCAACAGCTGAAATATCCAAGTGGTTTGTTGGTTCGTCTAACAGTAGCAGGTCGGGTTTTTCCAATAATATCATCCCGAGGCATATTTTCGTTTTCTCTCCACCACTTAAGGATGAAAACGGAGTATCTAATAATTTAGTTACCCCCAAACCATTTGCCACCTTAGAAACTTTTGCATCAATCTCATAGCCATCTAGCATAACAAAAGATTCTTGCAGCGAACCATACTCCTCTAAAAGGTGATTTAAGTCTTTTTCTCCTTTTTCATCAGCCATGCTTGCTTCAAGTAACATCATTTTCTTTGAAATAGCAAGAACTTCTGAAAAAGCAGACATCAACACATCTTTACTTAAAGTCTGATCAGAAAAGACAGGGATTTGCGATAAATAACCGATTTTTATTCCTTTCTTCCATGTAACAATTCCACTATCCACTGTTTCGGTACCTGCTATGATTTTCATAATAGTGGTTTTTCCCCCGCCATTGTGGCCAACTAAGCCAACACGTTCTCCATCATGTATTTCAAGTGAAAGATTCTCAAAAATTGAATTCCCTCCAAACATCTTACTTATTTGTTGCAATCTACTCATAATCATATTGAACACCCCTTTATCCCATTAAAATATTACATTTTATAAATTCATATGACTTAGATTCAAAGTCAAAGTTTCCCTTGAATGTATTTTAGTAAATACAAAAAAACGTAGAAAAGAAGAAACGTTCTTTTCTACGGACAAAAAAGTTAGAACAAGAAAGGAACCCAAATGGGAACCATCTTGCCAATCTATTTTGGCTTGGCGAAGAGACTTCTTATCATTCTGTATTTAGTATGCATTTGTTAGAAAAGGACAGACTTCGCCCTTTTTCAAATGCACCGTAAAAATTTGCGCGGCAAATATATATACAATCAATCCATTTCTCGCGCAAAATAACAGAACAATGCATCTCTTCACCTCCTTAACACTCTTTTGATATTAACTATATTTTATCACGAATTTTCTAAAAATTACATAAAAACATTAACCGCTACTGTAGTTTATGAACCATCAAAAGAAGGATATCCCGACCAAATTCCCCTCTTTTCCTCCATAAAATAATTAAAAAGTATTAGGTATGTAAAAATTACACATTAAATCCTGGTTTTCAATCTGTATCCAGTTCGTTTTTCTTATAGTAATCATAATATCTTTTTAGGGAGAATTGAGATTTAAATCCGATTTGTTGCATGATTTCTTCAGATGTAGTATCACCTTGGATACTCCTTAAAATAAAGGTGTTTCGAAAATGCTGAGCTGAAATTCCCTTTCGGAGATTAGCACGTTTTATTTCTAAACGAATCATTTTTTGTATTGAGATTTCAGTTAAAAATTTCGGTGCGTCATCGTCATAGCTCCAGTGGTATGTCCCACGAGTAATGTCGAAAGCAACGAATAGTGGATCATTACTGTGATACTTAGGACGTACAGGTTCAGGGATAGTTTGATAGTAATTGTATAAGTGTAATTTATCTCTTTCCTTCAAATGAATGGTTCTATTTACTTTTGATTCTTCAGGAATGGATAAGGTATTATTTTCGAAATGAACGTGTATCATTCGTAAAGAAACAAGCTCTTTTAAAGATAATCCATAATCCAAGAGTAATGTAATGATAGAAATATTCCGCTCTAAGATCATTGGGCGTGTTGATTGTTGTTTTTCTGTGAGTCCTTTTAATGAAGCAACTACTTGCTTTAGATTTTTCTCTTCTCGAAGGGAAATGAAATCTTCTCTACGCAATGCTCTATTTGGTGGATCTATGTTTATAATGCTCTCCATTGGACTTGGTAAATCTAAGTATTCGTACAACCTATTTAGAACAATATATATACGGTGTATAGTTTTATCAGAGTATTGCCGATCTTCTTTTAAAAAATTGAAAAAGGATTCAAAATCTTTTTTCTGTAATGAAACCCAAATATTGTCTTTATTATCTCTTTTTGATAAATATAGCCATTGAATGAAACTTTCCACATCGTAGATATACCTTTTAATTGTTGAAGGCTTTCTTCCTTTGCTTGATAAATAGGAAGAGAAGCCTTCTATTGTAGTTCGAGTCTCTTTTGTAGTCATGCTATATTTTTCACTCCTTATCCTCATACCTTTTGACAACCCTGTAAAATGTAGGACTTGTCATATTGCATTTCTTCATAGCGTATAGCGCAGTGATCTTTCCTTGTTTCCAATCGTTATATACATCGATAAATTCTTGAGTGATTTCAGTTTTCGGTCTACCTAAATGCTTACCTTTTTTCTTTGCAGCTTCAATCCCCTCACGTTGACGAGTCTTTATTTTTGTTCGTTCTTCTTCAGCAAGCCAGGACAAGATTTGGAGTACTAAATCAGTAATAAGGTTTCCCAAACTATCTTTATATTGAATTGTATCTAATAGTGGCATATCTAATACAACAATATGGGCTTGAATATTTTGGGTAATATCTTTCCACTCCTCTAGGATAGCTTCTTTATTTCTGCCGAAACGATCTAGGGAATGAATATATAAAATATCATCTTTTCTTAACATGCGTTTTAGAAGTTGGTATTGTTCTCGGTTAAAATCTCTTCCGCTCTGTTTATCGACAAAAATATCTCTTTCGTCAGTGATGAGTTTTTTCATTGCTTCAATCTGACGATCTTCGTTTTGATCTTTGCTACTGACTCTTATATATCCGAATTTTCTTGTATTCAAAATAAATAGACATCCCTTCGAAATTGGTTCTACCAAAATTATAACAAAAATACTTCAAAAGGTATAATTAATTATTTAGTACTTCAAAACTGTATTTTAAAACCTTTTGAAGTGCAAAATTCAATAGAGTTTATTGTACTAAAAAAGGTGTACCTTTTGATACAATTTAAATTTTTGCAACGTACTTTGTAAATGTAATTATGAGGTATAATCCCAACTTAGGTTACTGTGCGAAAAAGAATTAGAAAAGATTTTTGTATTTCCTATTAAAGTAAAAATAAAGGTGAGACAATAGCATTAAATAAAAGATTGAGGTGATATCATGAAAAAGATATATTTTCATCCCGAAAGAGATAAATTGGATAATATCCCTGTATTCACAAATTATTATCAATATCAGGCAATTACTTATTTTTTACGTGTTATAGATGTTTAATGCAAAATAAAAGTACAGAGTATTGCGAAGAATTCGCACATAGCATGAGTGCATAAAAAAAAGGCTTGCAAGCTCTTCCATTACCCTCT
>NZ_JAVBXD010000010.1 GCF_030756675.1 Bacillus multifaciens | reverse complement strand
AAAGATGAGCCCTATTCAATTCAGGAATCATCTTCTTAAAACTGCCTAGGCTTTTTTTAAAATGTCCTTTACAAAGGGTACACTTTAAGCGGTCAGGGCCTTTTCCTGCCACATGCGATGTTTTAAAACAAAGGGAAAAAGCGAGTACAGGTGGTGTTGCAGTCTACAAAACAGCAACTTCTATGTCGAAAAATTAAAATTGATTTATATAGCAGGGAGCAATAACAATGATTCGTGTACGTATTGAAGGAACAGAAACTGAAGTTATGCAATTTTTAAAAGATATGCCTGAAGTACCTGGATATGAAAGAACATATTCACGTGAGCCGCGAAAAGGAAATAATCCGAAGTATACAAATAGTAAGAGTGTTTTAGCATATCTCACATATAAGCAAAAAGAAGAAATAAAATAACCAAGCCTATTTAGGTTTGGTTATTTTATTTTGCATGAGATTGAAGGAGTACCCTTTTTGAATAAATTAAATAATATGTAGATAATCTAAAATATTTTTTCCGATTAATAAAAGAGTAACGACAATAAACAGTATTCTCACATATGAGACGCCTTTTTTAATTGCAAAGTTTGATCCTACAAAAGCTCCAAAAATCATAGCAATCCCCATCGGAATTCCATATGAAAAATTCACAACATCTAAGTATAAAAACATGATGAGAGCGGCAATGTTACTACCAAAATTAAGAACTTTTGCATTGCCAGCTGACTGAATAAAATCAAAGCCAATCATTAAAAAGGAAAACAGCAAAAACGAACCAGTTCCAGCTCCAAAGAATCCATCATAAAATCCAATCATAAATACTGTCACCGAAAAAACTGCTCCTCTTTTCCAGCTCATTCCTTTATATTTAGAATCTTTCCCCCAATCTTTTTTTAAAAGGGTATAGATAGCAACTGTAATTAATAATACGAGCATTAACGGTTTTAATATTTGCGAAGAAATATGTTTTACCACATATGCCCCAAAAAAAGAACCCAAAACAGTCAAAGGAAATAATTTAGATACAAGTCGAAAATTTACTTTTCCTAATTTAATAAACGATATAGTACTTGTTAAAGCTCCCATTGAACTTGCTAATTTGTTCGTAGCAATTGCAGTTGAAGGTAGTAATCCTGTAAACAGTAAGGCCGGAATAGAAATTAACCCGCCTCCTCCAACTACTGAATCGATGAATGCAGCTAAAAAACCAGAGAGTACTAAAAAAACTAGTGTGTATAAGTTTATATCTTCCATAATAACTACCCCTATAATATAAATTTGTTTTTAGTGAAAGATTTTGATATTTAGTCACTATTAAAGTAGTGACTAAATACATATTAGCAAAATCATAAGTGTTTGTGAATGAAAAATTTGAAAATAATGACTAATAAGGGGGACTGAGAAATCAAATTTATTTATTTAGTCACTACTCAATTACTTTATGAAAAACCGACAGAAAAGCATTTTTTTAAATGGTCGAGAGGGACTGGCGATGCATAGAAGCGGTTAGGGCCTTTTCCTGCCACGCACAAGGAAAAGTAGCCAATAAGTGCAGGCTCCTGCTCTTGTTTGCATGACAGCAGTCTATATGCCGAAAAATGAATTTATAAGTAATAGAGAGACACATCTTCACTAGAATCATACCCTTTTCTAAATTTCTAAAAGGTATAGCTGAGTAGTTACATTATTTAAATAAATATTAGCAATTAATAACACAATAGAATTTATTTACTAAACTGTTGTTTAACGATACTATTAGTTTTAGTAGTTATATGTTTATCGTGTGTAGAAGTAATATCATTATATAAAATGTTTATATAGGAAGGTTATTATGGAAAAAATCTTACAAAAAGTTCAATCGTTAGGTTTTAATCAATACGAAGCGAAAGCGTATGTAGCCCTAGTATATTTAGGGACATCAAGTGCTTATCAAGTAAGTAAACAATCTGGTGTTCCTCGTGCTCGTATTTATGAAGTGTTAGAAGGATTAGAAAAAATGGGTGTAGTGATGAAAGAAGAAGTAAATGAAGCTGCACAATATTCTCCTTTGCCTGTTGATGTATTTCTAGAGTCAATAAAACAAAAATGGGAAGATACATATACATCTGTACAACAAGAATTAAAAGAAGTTGAGAGCCAAAGACCAAAAGCTGATCCGCGTGTTACAACTATAAAGGGAGAAGAAACAATCCTTTCATTTTGTCGTATTCTCCTACGCCGAGCTCAAAGCAGAATTATCATATCTATGTGGGATACGATGTATGGAAAGCTTGAAGAAGACTTACAAGAGATGCAAAAAACTTGCAGTCTAAAGGGAATTGTCTTTCAAGTTAAGAATCCATTACCAAATTTAGTGATTCATCGTAAGACGGATTACGTAGATAACATCGGCGAAAAAAAATGGTTTATTATTTCAATTGACGGCAAAGAAATGATTTACGGCCACCCTGTAGAGCAAAATGGAAATACCTTTTATACAGATGATTCTGTACATGTATCTCTATTAGAAAATTACATATGGCATGATGTACTAGTGAATCGATTGATGCAAGAAAGCAAAGATAATTTACAACCATGGATATCTGTAGAAAGAGAGAAATTTTTCTGTGATTAATCTTAATCATTTTTCAATGAAAAAATTACTATTTCACATGAACGTTTTAGCGTATTTTTCCATAAAAATGTAGCATAACTAAACGTAAGTAATTACACATTTGATATGTTAACAATTTTAAGGGGGAAATAGCGCATGGCATTATTATGGTCATTAATTATTGGAGGCATTTTAGGTTGGTTTGCTAGCTTAATCATTGGAAGAGATGTTCCTGGTGGGGTAATTGGAAATATTATTGCAGGTATTATTGGATCTTGGATCGGTACATCACTTCTTGGAAAATTCGGTCCTGTGATTGGTGGTTTTTCGATAGTCCCAGCTTTAATTGGTTCCATTATTCTTATTTTTATTGTTAGCTTTTTGCTTCGGATGATGAAAAAGTAAAGTAGGAGGACTGTTTACTTATGTAAGCAGTCCTTTTTCGTTAATTTTGTGTTATATTTGTAAATCTGTTATGCTAAGGACATAACATTTGGAGGTGTCAACATGAAAGAATTTACAGTTAATTTTCATCAAGAAGATAATGCAAAAGCAACGACTGTTTATAAATTAAATGAAGATGATTTTAATAAAGCAACAGAAGGCGGTACGCGTCATCTGTTTGATTTAGATACTAATGTAGGGTTTTTTGTCTTCTTTGATGCGGAAGATGCTGAAGGTAATGAGCAATATTTAATGCTTCAATATGAAGGGGATCATGAAGAACCAAGCGCGTGCTACGGTTTTGATTTAAAACTATTTTATCAATTTGTAGCCCTGTATTTAAATGATCTTGAGTTCCAAGGTGAAACGGATGAAGAAGAGGAAGAAAACGGTCCAATTCATCATTTAGCACATTTACTTTATCACATCGTAGAAGATGGTAAAGAGATTGAAGCTTAATTACATAAGAAAGGCTGCTCCTTATGCGGACAGCCTTTTTGTTTTGTCTTGTTTAAGAATATAATTGATAAAGAGGTATTGGCAAGCGCCGCCAATTATGAGAAAAACGGCACACATATTAAATAAGAAACTCCCGCTAAAGTGTTGTAATAATAAAGCTCCGGCTGCTGGACCAAGCATCCGTGAAATATCCCAGTGTGTACCGTATATAGAGAAATAAATCCCTCGCATATGTGCTGGTGCTAATTCTGAAACAAAACGTAATAGATGATTTAAAGCTATACTTTCACCGATTGTTAAAATTAATAGTGTGAAAAATAATAACCATAATGTATTGGAGTAGCCGTAACCAATCGCAGCGATCGTATAGCAAACATAAGAAATACCAATAATTTTTTGCATTGAAAATTTCTCTGCCCATTTTACGATTCCGACTTGCAAAACAATCTCCATAATACCTTTACATGTAGCCATAAATGTAAAAACAAACATAAAATTGGTGAATAATTCTTTTTCAGCATATAGTCGATAGTTTGTTTCCGTTTGTGCATAGAAAAAACTGATAGGTAGCATAAAAATCATAAGTCCAAACACGCTATAATGTTGCTTGAGAAAATGTGTCCATTTCATAGAAGTGTTTTTTTGTTCGTTATGTTGAAGGATTGGAGCTGTTTCTGGAAGTTGAGTCCATACAATTAACGAATAAAAAAATAAAGCAGCGGCCTCTAGGATAAAAAGTATGGTTGGATTATCTTTATAAAAGAGATATCCAAGAGCTGGGCCAACGATTGCTCCAACAGCTCCAACTGTTTGAATGAGAGCAAATACTTCGGCTTGCTTTTCTTTCTCTGTTACATCTGCAATTTGTGCTCGTTGTGCAGGAATATAAAGAGAACGCCCTAGACCATTCATAATGTAGAAGAAAGCGAATAGTATAACGGATTTGGTGAAAATAAAACCAGTCATAGCGAATGCTTGTAAGAGTAGTCCAGTTAGAATAATTCTTTTTCTTCCATATCGATCTGTAATGCTACCACCAAAAAGTGTAAAGAGAATTTCACTAAGCGGTTGTAGTCCAAAAAGTAACATAGTAAACAAGGCGTTTCCATTTAAAGCTTTGTTTACATATATGATGAAAATAAGTGCGAGCATTGCTCCGGTTATACTCGTTAACAGTTCTCCAAATAACCGGATCAATATCGGTTTACTATAACGTTTTGCAAATGTCATCATTTCATTCTCTCCTTTCTATATGGAAATTTTATGATGGAAAGGAAAGAGGAAAAAGAGTAGAATGAAGCAAAGAAATTTTTCATCTTTTAGGGGGATAGGCATGATAATTTTGGATCATTACATACAGCTCTGGTTTCAGTATGCAAAAGGGAGAGACCTTGGCGACAACATAGAAATATCACTGCAAGACATTTCAAAATCATTATATTGTACAGATCGAAATAGTAAATTCACAATAAAAAAACTAGAAGAAATGAAATGGATTTGTTGGTTGCCAGGACGAGGAAGAGGAAATCGGTCTAAAATCGCTTTTTTACAAGATCCGGCAACGCTTATTTATGAAAAAGGAAAGGCGCTAGTGAAGCGGGGCGAAATCAAAAGCGGAAAAGCTTTTATTCAAACATATGCAGAGCATTTTCCCTATGTATTAGAACAATTCAAAACATGGATTGACACACTTTTTGGATACCACATTGAACAGTCATCTCAAGGAAGAATCGATGTTTTACGTCTAAACATGCGCATGCAGCCAATTACATGTTTAGATCCTATGTATGTAACGCTTCGCTCTGAGTGTCACATTGTTAAGCACGTTTGTGATACGCTCGTTCATTATAATGAATTGACAAATGAAGTCGAACCTCGTCTCGCTTTTTATTGGGAATATAATCATACACATAAAATATGGACATTTTATCTCCGTAAAGGCGTTCATTTTCATAATCAAAAAGTGCTTACTGCACATGATGTCAAGTATACTTTCAATCGTTTTTTAAGTACAAAATACAATCCATATCGCTGGATGCTACAAGATATTAAAAGAATACATATCGTAAATGAATATACAATCGAAATTCACTTACAAAGAGAAAATGAATTATTTTTACATATTTTAGGAGGGGAACATTGTTCTATCATTTCCGAATCATATAAAACAGAGACTAATCAATACTTATTAAATGGAACAGGTCCATTCAAACTTGTTAAAAATGATGATGAACTCCTTATTTTAGAAGTAAATCCTTTATATTTTCGCGAGCGTCCATTTCTTGATCGTATTGAGCTTTGGTACGCACAAGATTTAAGCAGTTATAGTGGTTATGAAGTATTATCCGGTTCTATACAACATGATAGAAAGAGCGCTCCAAAAGAAACGTCTCAATTAGAAGCGAATGTAACATACATAACACTTAATATAAAAAAGCAAGGTCCGATACAACATTTAGCTTTTCGACAAGCCTTACAACAAATTATAAATGGCAAGAAAATATTTAATGATTTAAGAGGAGAACGAGGAGAAGTAGCAACGAATCTGTTATTAGGAAAAACAATTGAAATAAAGAACAGAAATTCAATTAAAGATTTATTAGGGATTAGCGGGTATAGAGGGGAAACATTATATTTATATACCTTTCAAGAGCAAGATCACGCTGAAGATTCACATTGGATTCAAAGGGAATGTGCTAAGTATGGAATTAAGATAGAACTATCTTTTTTAGATGCACATGAACTTCTTACACCTCGGGTAATACAAGAATCTGATTTGATACATGATAGTGCTACAATAAGCGAGCATACGGAATTAAGTTATCTATATTTACTATTAACGACAAATAGTTTTCTTCATCAGCATAGTTCTTTCAATTTAAATGAGAAGTTGCAACGTGTATTTAAGGAACAAAACTGGAGTGTTCGTTTGCAATTGTTAGGGGAAACAGAACAGGAGCTGTTAGAAAATATTCATATCATTCCTTTGTATCGAAATAATATGACAATACATACGCAAGAGACAATACAAAATGTAGCAATTAACTCTCAGGGATGGATTAATTTTTATTATATATGGTTTAAACAACAACATAACGTAACAATGTAACGATTGGTTCAGAGTGTGAAATTGGAGTAGTGGAATATCATGAAACATACAAAAATAAGAATCAATCACTTGTGAAAGAATATAAACAAGTATAGATGAATACTGAAATTCACGATATAAGATCCACTTTATCCCGTGTCTTACCTCAAGATTTAGAGGGAAGTTTTTAGAAATTGATTAAAAACACTCCCTTCATATGAAGAGAGTGTTTTTAATTTATTGTTTTAGAAACTTAAATTGAAATTATTCTTCAATAATCTCGTATTCTTCATCTGCTAATAATAAAATTTGTAACTTCTTACCTTTGTTATGTACTTCAATCACATCATACGTTCCTAAATTTTTCAGCTTATTAGCTGAAGCATTTACCATTCCTTCAACAGAGTCGATTAAAATATCTTCTTCAATGTACGTTTCAGGTAAAGACATATCTTCAGTTTCTAATACACATGCATATAAATTTTGTAAATCAGTAGCTGATGGATTTAATTCCTCAACATCAACTATATTTTTTACTGCATCTACATGCTTTTCTTTCGGTTGATATACTTTAATTTTTGCCATATTCTATTCTCCTTTATTTCTTAATCTAAGAGGCTATATATTATTATAACGTTTTTTATGAAAAACATGAAACAGTAACATGTCTGTAAATGAAAAAGTGATATAATTAAATAAGTTTTTATCGATTTTCTAGTTATATTTGAGGAAAAAGTCATTGTTACTTCTTTGGTTGAATACAATAAAGTAGAAATACGATGCATAAAATTTTTCGCTTTCTTAATCTTTATATTGCATATATAATTTAGAAGAGACGAATCGGACTATTTATTTAGAAAAGAATTGAGGTTTAACAAACAATGACAATAAAAATTATTACAGATAGTGCGGCGGATTTACCGGAGGACCTGCTCCAAGCTTATGATATAGAGGTTATTCCTCTTCGTGTATTTGATGAACAAGAAAACGAATTCTTTGATGGTGTAACACTAGATCCTATTGATTTACTACGAAATATGAGAGAAGGAAAATTATATAAAACATCATTACCTTCCTTAGAAAAAATTCAAGAAGTATTTACTACATATGCAAAACAGAATATCACCTGTATTTATTTAGCTTTTTCTTCTGAGCTCTCTGGCACATATCAATCCTCTGTACTCGTAAAAGAGGAAGTAAAAGAATCCTACCCTAATGCTTCTCTAGAAATTATTGACACGAAATGTGTATCAGCTGGCCTAGGATTAGTCGTAGTAGAGGCTGCGAAAATGGCACAAGACGGAGCGATAAAAGAAGAAATTTTAAACCGTATTGCATTTTTGACTGAGCATATGGAACATATATTCACTGTTGCAGATTTACAATATTTAGTTCGTGGTGGACGGTTAAGTAAAGTGGCAGGATTTTTAGGTGGTTTATTAAATATTAAGCCAATTTTAAATGTAGAAGATGGAAAGCTTATTCCACTGGAAAAAATACGCGGGCGGAAGAAAGTATTTCAACGTATAGTTGAGATTATGGAAACAAGGGGTAAGGACCTTAAAAATCAAACAATTGGAATTTCACACGGTGATGATTTAGAAAGTGTCGACATATTAAAAGAAATGATTACCGAGAAATTTGGTTGCAAAGTATTTGTAGTAAATTCAATTGGTGCAGCTATTGGAGCTCATGCTGGTCCGGGTACATTAGCTATCTGTTTCTTAAATGAAGTATAAAAAGAAACAGTCTCTTTAAAATAAGGGACTGTTTCTTTTTTTATTCGTATCAATTACTAAAATGCTACAAATAGTATGAGAACATAAATGTATTTTATAAATAACCGTTTAACTAAAAATAACACCAAAAAGTAATAACTATTTTAAAGGGATAACACCTACTTGTAAATATTTTTTAAGACAAAACAACAATTTTATTATATAATTTTAATAGAATAAATATTGAAATTTAGGTGTTTAAATTTTGTTTTAAGGATGGTATTTCATGAAAAACATTGACTTTATTCTTGAGAGTGATGAGGGATTAAAGCCATCAGAACGACTTGTTTTATTACTATTAGAAAAACATAGTATATTATATACAAATGATTTACTGGTTTTATCGAATTTATCATATAAAACATTAGTAGATTCTTTAACTACACTTGTTATGAAATCGTATATAACAAAGGAAACTGGAAAAGGCCGCAAGCAAAATAGATATAGTTTAATATAATTATATTATTGTAAACAAAAAGAGGGAGAGCTGTAAATATGCTCTTCTTCTTTTATACTTAAAATTCATCATCACTAATTAAATTCCCCGCGTCATGATCTTTCATCAATCGCTGCTTCAAATAATTTTCTTTCGTTGTTCTATCATCTTTATGCCCAACAGCTGCGGCGATAATATGCGGTGGTAATTGTTTATAGTCATATAAATATTGAACATAAAAATGCCTAAAGAAATGGGGGGTTATTTTTTCATTCTTTGTAAAAGATAGATCAGTTTCTTTTATAATCTTCGTAATATATTGAGATAGGTAATTTTCTTTATACGCTGTATGATTTTTTGTTTGAAAAATTGTACCGCCATGATTAATTCCTAATTCAATTGGCAGGCGTCGTCGTCTTCGAAAAGCAATGATTCTCTCAAACACTGCCTTATTAATGGGTACAATTCGTTCAGAATCTCCTTTTGTATTCACATAAAGAAAATAGCGATCGCGTAATGCATCATATTCTAAATCTTCCCACCTTGCATGCGCAATTTCAGCAACACGTAATCCGGTTGTTGCCAATATTGAAAGCAAGGCATAATTGATAGGATTATCTTTATAATAGGAAAGCAATTGTTTTACTTCTTCATAAGATAACTCTCTTTTTGGTTTATGTTTTTGTGTTATCGTTGTACTTAGTATATCAATGTACAAAGGCTCTTTAATATATTCAATTTCATATAACCATTTTAAAAAAGAACGTGTAATGCGTATCTTTCTACTTACTGTTGCTGGCTTATATTTTTCGTTAGATTGATAGGATATAGCTTCTTCAGCAAGCCACTTTTGATAATTACGAATATGTCGTTTTCGTAAATTCATCCAAACTTTACCTTCTATGAAATGTTCCACATCCATTTGTAAAAATTCCATATGCTCTTTAATAAAAAAATAAAATTGTGATAAATCTCTAGAATAGAGAAGACGAGATGTATCTTTCACTCGTTTCTCTTTATCAAAATGCGTTTGGCGATTTAAGTAATAGTACAAAATTTCTTCGTCAGAAAAACCTTCATATGAGTATGTATGTTGACGTTCATTTTGTTCTTTTCGATCTTCAGCTTGCTTTAAAAAATCTTCGTTCCATATCGCAATTGTATTTGCGAATCTTTCTTTGTTATTTTTATTGTGTAATAACGACTGTTGATTTTGAATTGGTAATAAATTAAATTTCACTTTATATCAAATCCTTATTTATTTCACTTATATCATGAATGAAACAAAATAAACTATAACTATATTATATTTTAAATTTTATGTAAGTAAAATTCAATAGTTATTAATAACCATAGAAAATCACACATTTTCTATGATTTAAAATCTATTTATAAATTTTAATTTTCATAAGTTGAATTAAAATAATATAAAATTTAATTTAAAAACAAAAAGAAATTACGTCTGTTTATACTATAATTATAATTTTGTTTTATATGTGTTATAATAAATTTACACTGTATAACATTTATATTTTAAATTCTAATTTCATATAAATTATATTTAGTTTTGATTAGAAAGGATTTTATTTTTATGTACGATCAAACATATGAACAATATATGGATACAAATGAGGTAAAAGATTATTTATGTATTTCAAATTTCACATTTAAGAAATTAATGAGAGAACATAAATTAACACCAATTAATAAAGATACGTGGCGATTGGATGGAAGTTTTTTGTTTCGAAAAAATGAGGTTACTGCATTACAATCTCAGTTACGTATAGAAGGAATCACATTAAACCAAGCAAGTAAACAGTTTCATATTAGTATGTATCAATTATGGAAATGGATTGAAGAAGGGGAGTTATCCTATACAATTCAAATGCATAGAAATAAAGAAACAAAGTTTGTACAAGAAGATGACGTTAAGAATCTGGCTGAAAAATTAGATGATAGTAATAGTCTTTATACATATTCTCGAAAATATAATGTTGTTTTATTTCAAAAATTTATACAAGGGAATACAATTGCCCGCATAACCTCTATTCCAAAAAGAGGAGATATTATCGTAACAGATGAATTTGGAAATGAGCTGACATTACAGCAGGCAAAAGAAAGCGGCTTTTTAGCAGCGTATCAATTATTAGACAAACCGAGAAGTCACCATCAAAAATTCGTGAAGTTTCGTCTTTTGAAAACACACAATTTACGAAGTGATATTTTCCAGCGAATTGATTTTTTATTGCAATATGTCTCACCACGAAATCTTCGAATTTCAGAAGAACACAATTTTTGGATTATTGAAATTCGCCAATCGCTCATTCAAGTTCCTATGCAAATCCAACAAGAGTGGATTGATTCTCTTATGCCCTATATAATAGAAGGGAAATTAGTAAAACGGCCAAATAATAATATTTACTTAGATAGCAATAGTGTTACGAAAAGTGTTGTACTATCTTCATCAGAGTATCAATCTATCTCAAACATTGTAACTGAAGAAAAGATGTCAATTGAAGAATTTATTACTTCTGCAATTCGTGAAAAATTAAATCGTCATACAATAAAATACTAAAAGGCTTATCATGTTATTGATAAGTCTTTTTATATACAAAAATATCCAAAATGTCTTTAAAAATGACCTTTCAGATTCTTTTTTAAGAGGAGATAATCTATAAAACAATATGATAAGGTTCAACTTATATAAAGCCCCGAAAAGAGGTTTATAAAAGCCTTAAATTGATTTGGTTATATTTTGAAGTAAATTAATTTGCATATAGTTTACATAATAATTTTATGTTCTGAATAATTAAGTGGGATAGCAAAGAATCAATAACATTTCTTTATACATCTTTATAAAGAAAATGAAAAAGGTATCTATATAAATACAAATTAAAAAATCGACATAAAAACCTCTTTCTTTTTATCCCGCATTAACGGGCAGTAATACTCCCACCTCAAAATTCGGCGAAAGCAAAGAAGTTAGGTGGGAGATAAACTGCCCGTAAAAGCCCGATTGGTTCAACTAATAATCAGTGGGGGATGAAGAACCCCCCACTGATTAAAGTTTCACTTTATGCGGGCGAGAGCATCTGGCCATGCATAGGAGCGGTCAGGGTCTTTTTCTGCCACATGCGAAGTTTAAACAAAGGGAGAAAGCGAGTGGAATCTCCTTTTTTTTCTGCATAGCAGCAATCTATATGTCGGAAAATCAAAATGGATTCATATATATTAATAAAAAATATAACTTTCTATACGTGAAAAACAATGATATAATTTCAATTAAAGTGTAATATTACACTTTAATTGAAGGGGGAGGTAATTTGAAAATCGGTAAAATTATACTTTCTATAGTAATATACGCAAGTTTACTAACTGTATCTATATACACATATACAATGCAGCTAGCCCAACCTGTAATGGCAGATGCAGGGCGGTTACTTCCAACAAAAATTAAACGAATCGAAAACGTTGAAGATGAAAAGAAATTACAACAAATGGTTCAAGGCGCAAATGCTTCAAATGAAAAGCTCTCTATTGCGGGGATGCAGCATACGCAAGGTGGTCATACATATTATCCAAATGGCACTGTTTTGGATATGAAAAGGTACAATAAAATATTGGAATTTAATCCAGGGCAAAAAAGAATAAGAGTGCAAAGCGGTGCAACATGGAATGATATCCAAAAGGTGATTAATCCATATGGTCTTGCGATTCAAGTGATGCAATCGCAAAATATCTTTACGATAGGTGGTTCTTTAAGTGCAAATGTACATGGTCGAGATATTCGGCATGATGCACTGATAGATACAGTTGATTCATTTCGGTTATTAATGGCAGACGGTAACATAAAAAATGTCAGTAGAAATGAAAATACAGAGTTATTCTCTCTCGTAATAGGTGGATACGGTCTATTCGGATTCATTCTAGATGTAACATTAAAATTAACGGAAGATGAACTATATCAAATACGAACTAAGACGTTAGACTATCGTGAATATATTTCCTATTTTAAGAAACATGTGGAAGGTGATGAAGGTGTGCATATGCATTTAGCACGTATTTCTGTTGCACCAGATTCATTTTTACGTGAGATGTACGTGACAAATTACGTTCTCGCTACGGATCAAGAAAAGCGAGAGCAATATAGTACCTTAAAAGAAGAGACGAATGTTGCCCTGCCAAAGTTTTTTCTTGGGTTATCTAGATACAGTGACTGGGGAAAAACAATGTTTTGGAATACCCAAAAGAAATATTTTGAACATACGGATGGATCCTATGAAACTCGTAATAACGTCATGAGATCAGATAGTGCATTCATGGAATATGAAAATCCGAATCGTACAGAAATTTTACAAGAGTACTTTATTCCAGTTGATAACTTTTCTACCTATATAGATGACTTGAGAAATGTATTAGGACATGACGAACTAAACCTTCTTAATATCACTATTCGGTATGTGACAAAAAACGAAAGTGCGGTTTTATCCTATGCGAAAGAGGATATGTTTGCTCTTGTTCTTCTTATTAATCAAGGGCGTTCTGAAGAAGAAATAGAAAAAACAAAAAGAGTAATCCAGAAGATGATAAACGTTACTTTACAACATGATGGAAGTTACTATTTGCCTTATTATCAATATCCGGAAAAACAGCAGTTACAAAAAGCTTACTCTCGTTCAGATGAGTTTTTTCAAAAAAAGAGGGAATATGATCCACAAGAACGGTTTGTTAATTTATTTTACAAGGAGTATGGTCAATGACATATACAAGATTTGTAGTTTCACAAAGTCTCATTATGATGGCTGGAAGTATGGTATTTCCTTTTTATGTATTATTGCTAAGAAACGTAGGAAATAGCTTTTCACAATTTGGATGGGCATATGGTTTATTTGCATTAACATCAGCGCTTGCCTATCCTTTAATCGGTAAGGTTTCTGATCGGTTTGGTGATAAAAAACTATTGATTGTATATTCCTGGTCAATGGCTGTGTTAATGTTATGTTTTCCAATCGCGACAGAAGTTTGGCATGTATATATTTTGCAAATTATGATGGGATTGTTAGGGGCTATGCAGAAAAATGCAGAAAAAACATCGCTTGTACGAAAAATAGAACGTAAAGAAGCTGGCTATGAAATTGGAAAATATCATATTTGGACATCTTTAGGAGCAGCGATAGCCATTATTTTAACAGGGTATTTGGTGGATTTTTTAACGATTGGAACGATTTTTTACGTCGCTTCTATTCTATATATGATAAGTGGGATCGTACTTTGCCGAATAAAGAACAAAACCGCATATAACCGATAACATTTGTTTTCGGTTATATGCGGTTTGCAGAGGTTTAATTCACATTTAAGTGCTGTAAAAACAGCGTAGCTGATACGTATCGTTTCGCTAATCTTTGAACATACGCAGTATGAACTGATAACGTTGCAATAACAATTGCATTTCGAATGGCTTCGCGCTGTTCCTTGTTTATATGCTCAATTTTAGCTGCTAACTCATCGGCATTTTCTTTTATTGTTTGTTCAATCGTATAAATCGTATTCGTTGTATTGAATTGAATGTAACCTCGTTGATTTAATTTTTCAAATAAAGAAGAGTAAAAAACATATAATTGTATAGGGTTAATTAAATCATCAGTGCGATCTGCAGGGTCATTCACGATAAGCTTTAACAACTTTCGGATAGAGTCAAAATCGAGCGTTGTTTTTAAATCTTCTACAATAAATAATAAGGCCGCTTGTTCAATTGAATATTTTTTCCCCTTTTGCGGAGAGCCAATCATTTCTTTTATATCACGTTTCACCCAATTTTGGAGTGCTGTAATAGAAAAGTTAGTATTTTCAATTTGATTCCCTAGAGCTACAATTTCGTTTAATGAGAATCCAATATCCGTTTCTTCGATTTTAATCAGTTTTTCAAAAATAGGTGCTAATGCAGTTGTAATAATGGCTGTAAAACTTTGACCGCTTTCAATATCTTCTTTATGTGACTTTGCCCAGGCTTCTTGTAAAATTGCAAGAGGCTTTTTTGTATTCCATCCTCTAAGAGAAAGAAGGAGCATCCCCATTTCGCTACGTGTGAGATGAAATGTTTCCATCTTTTCACCTCCAATAATATAAAGGTTCTTATGAACTTATATTATGCATTGTTCTATATAAAGTCAATTTTATTTTCACGATTGCTCTTGTAGTTAATCAAGTTAATAATTTTAATAAATAACTCTTGATTATTCTTGTGAAAGTTCATATAATAAGTTCATAAGAACTCTTTGATTAACTTTAAAAATCATCTATCTTTTTCATAAATTAAGAGAAGGATAGCTATGATATACATTTATAGAAGAAGGGGAATGAATAGTAAATGTTAAAAAAAATGGTTACAATATTGACAGCATTTATGTTTGTCTTTGCCGCAAGTAGTTTCATTTCAGTAGATAGTGCTTACGCAAAAAGCTACAAATCTGGTAAAAAATCATATAGTCCAAGTTCAAGTCAAACACAAAAATCAAAAGTAGATTTGAATAAAAAAGATTCTAATGTAAATGCAAATAAAACAACAGATTCAAAAGCAAAAGCAACAAATACGGCACCAAAAAGTAATAAAGGAAGCTTTATGAAAGGTCTTTTACTTGGTGGTCTTGGTGGTTTATTAATGGGAAGCTTATTTGCTAACATGGGAGTTCTTGGCTCTGTATTAGCATTTATGGTCAATATGCTAGTAATGGCTGGTATTATTATGCTAGTAGTTCGCGCCTTCAAATATTTTAAAAACCAACGTAAGAAACAGGTGGAAGAAGCAGCATGGAAACGATAAAAATATCTGAACAAGAGCTGATTAACGCACTTTGTGTATATATTGCACAAAAACGTCAAGTTGCCCCGGAACAAGTGTCGGTAGAACTGATGTATGATGACGATTATGGTTTTTCGGCTGAAGTAGAAGTAAACGGACGTCAACAAATTTTAATTCAAGCAAATTTAATTGAGGCACTTCGCTTATGGCTTGATATGGAATATAACATTAATCCATTTGCTGCAAGATTACAGCTTGAATTACATGATGAAGAAGGTATTATCGCGTATGCGAATTTAAATAATTCTTATGAGTAATATAAAAATAGCTGTTGAGATGAACGGTCTCAGCAGCTATTTTTTGTTTGTATATGAGTATATATGTTTAGTAATCAAAAGGGGTTTTCATAAAGGTGTTTTATTGTTTTTTATAGACTGAATGAAATGATCTACTACTTTATTAAAATGGTCCGCTTCTTCTAAAAATGGACAATGACAGCTATTTTCAAAAATGATAAGCTGAGAGTTTTGAAGGTGCTTGTGTAAATGTTCGCCTGCTGCAACAGGAATGAGCTTTTCTTCTTTGCCGAAACAAAGTAAAGTAGGGATCGTAATTTGAGCTAGGAAGTCTCGATAATCCACAACAGACTGGTCGAACAAAATAGCACTTGCGGTAGACTCCGGGATTTTTGTGACTTCTTGTAATATCCACTCAAAATCATCTTCAGAAAGGGGATGTTTGAACATTAATGATATAAATTCTTTCAAGAAGTTAACTCGATTCATTTGCATTTCTCGCATAATATGAATAAGGGCCGGAAGATCAAAAGCTCCAATTGGAAAATCAGCCCATTTAAAATCAGAGGCTAGTTCATCTACGATAACTGAGGCTTTTACATTGTTTTCTCCAAATTGTTTTAAATATTCCCAAACAACAAATGCTCCCATAGACCAGCCAACTAAAACAACGTTCTCAAGAGATAATTTTTCGATAAATGCCTGTAGATCACGAGCATAGTTTGTAATTGTATGCCCGTATTGAACGTGTGAAGAACGGCCATGACTTCGTAAATCAAGTGAAATCGCACGGTAATTCTCACTAAAATACGGTAGTTGTTTATGAAAAAAACGACTGCTCATCCAAACTCCATGTACAAATATAATTGGGATTCCTTTTCCTTGATCTTCATAATATATATTCACTTCGTTATCAAGTTCCATATAAGGCATGTATATCAGCCTCCTTTTCAAAAAGAAAATAAGTTATATATTCGAAAATATGCTTTATTGCAGCTATGTATTCAAAGCTTCAAAAAAATACCATCGACTTTTTTACGAAATAGTCTTATATATCGGTACAGAATCTTTATTTTTTACGTAATTTTAAAAGAAACCTCGATTATTTCTAAAAAAATTCGCCTAAAATATTGTCATATCCTGCCCTTTAAGATATCCTTTTGTAGAGAGGTGAAATCATGGAAAAAGTACTTATTTTCGGGCATAAAAACCCAGATACAGATGCAATTTGTTCTGCAATTGCATATGCAGAGCTAAAGAAAGAATTAGGAATGGATGCTGAACCTGTTCGTTTAGGTGAAATCAGCGGTGAAACACAATTTGCTTTAGATTATTTTAAAGTAGAAGGACCACGATTTGTTGAGACAGTTGCAAACGAAGTGGACAATGTTATTTTAGTTGACCATAACGAACGCCAACAAAGCGCGAATGATATCGAATCTGTTCGTGTATTAGAAGTAATCGATCATCATCGTATTGCTAACTTTGAAACGAGCGATCCTTTATACTACCGTTGTGAGCCTGTTGGTTGTACAGCTACAATTTTAAATAAAATGTACAAAGAAAACGGCGTTGCAGTTCGTAAAGAAGTTGCAGGATTAATGTTATCTGCAATCATTTCTGATTCTTTACTATTTAAATCTCCAACTTGCACAGACCAAGACGTAGCAGCGGCTCGTGAACTAGCAAAGATCGCTGGTGTAGATGCTGAAAGCTACGGCTTAGAAATGTTAAAAGCTGGTGCGGATTTAAGCGGTAAAACAATGGAACAATTAATTTCTCTTGATGCAAAAGAGTTCCAAATGGGCACTGCAAAAGTTGAAATCGCACAAGTAAACGCTGTTGATACAAATGACGTTCTTGTACACCAAGCAGAATTAGAAAAAGTAATCTCTGCAGTAGTTGAAGAAAAAGGTTTAGACCTATTCTTATTCGTTGTAACAGATATTTTAACAAACGACTCTGTTGGTCTTGCAATTGGTAAAGCAGCACAAGTTGTTGAGAAAGCATACAACGTAACGTTAGAAAACAACACAGCTACTTTAAAAGGTGTTGTTTCACGTAAAAAACAAATCGTTCCTGTATTAACAGAAACATTCCAAACTCTATAAGAGAAGCTTTGGACGAAAAGGAAAGAACAAGCAGATATACAGTCTACTTGTTCTTTTTTTGTTTTTAGGAGGCATAAAAATTCGGATATTAAAGTCTGTTATTTTAATGTTTCATATAGGAAAGATGGAATTTGAGTAGGGAGAATTGAAAAACCTGATATTTTTATTTGTGAATAAAAAATGCTATGATTTTATTGCTATATAAATCCAAATTAAAAAACGGACATAAAGCCATTCATTTTCGGTGAGCGAGAGCATCTGGCCATGTAGCCCTTTCCTGCCACACGCAAGGTAAAACAAAGGGAGAAAGCAAGTGCAGGCTCTTCTGCACAGCCGCATTCTTATATGTCGAAAAATTAAAGTGGATTCATATAATTACTTATGTCATTTCTTAAAAATAATAATGAAAAAATGAAGAAAATTATATAGGGTTGAAAGAGAAAAGAGGTAAGAATGTAACAATGAAAAGACTATGTATAATTCCATGTGGGAAAAAGAAGATTTGGGATAAGTGCCCTGATATGGGACTGACAGAAGCGAGAGAAGTGTACATTAGTCCATTCGGAAAAGTGTGCCAAGCGTATGCTTCTCAATTTTTTACACACTGGGTTATTTTATCTGCAAAGCATGGATTTTTACTGCCAACCGATATAGTGAAAGAAAACTATAATCTTGCTTTTAATTCGAAAAGTAGTGAGATTATTAGTATAGAACAACTAAAAAAACAGATGATTGATAAAGACTTACTAGGCTTTGATGAAATTGTTCTGCTTGCAGGCAAGAAGCATAAAAAAGTAGTGACAAAGTTATATCCAGAAGAGATCATTTCTTATCCATTAGAAGGCTGTAAAGGGATTGGATATATGATGCAGAGGCTGAATAAGGCAGTTGAAAATCATAACGAGATTCAGTAAAAGGTAAAAGAATTTAATTTATGAAGCAGATTAATAAGTAGTTATTGAAAAATAAAGGGGCATTAGGGATCCCCCTTTATTCTAAATGTTGGTAATAGTTTATCACTTGCTCCATAAGATTTCTTATCTCTTTAACTGGTGGTTTTTTATCGTATATATCAATATGTGAAGAGTAATAATTTAAATTTCTAACAAGGCCTTTTCCGATTTTTTCCTTTAGGAAAGGGAATATTTGTCCAGTATAGTCTTCAAGAGATTTACAATAGTATTTTTCATCTAAATAAACGCTATATTTACATGTTAGCTCTACTAGTAGGTTACCTTCAGAATCATATACATCTTTAGATTCAAATACGTCTATTAGTGCAAATCTATCATTAAGATAAACTTTTTTCTTCTTTTCAGGCTTATTAGAAAGAATAAAAGCGATACCTATTGCGTTTATCAATGTGTTGCCTCCTATAAATATAAAGTGAAACTTTAATCAGCCTTCACTAATCGGGCTTTTACGGGTAGCATATCTCCCATCTAATTTCTTTTACTTTGCCAAATTTTAAGGTGGGGTCTCATCCAGTATACAAAAAGATACTAATAAAATATATCGATATATGTTAAATGTAAAGGGGGAAGGTGGATTGAGAGAAGAATCTGTTAATTTTATTGGAGAAGTATAGAGTACAATGACTTTTAACTAATGATATAATGCTAATAGATGAAAGACTAAGAAAAGCAGGTGAATCTTTTTTGTTTACAAAAGCACAAGAACTTTTAGCTTCCTATTTTGGCTACTCGTCATTCCGTAGAGGGCAGGATGAAACGATTAAAAATATATTGGATGGAAGAGATACCGTTTGCATTATGCCAACAGGCGGCGGAAAATCTTTATGCTATCAAATTCCAGCATTAGTGTTAGAGGGAACAACATTAGTTATTTCTCCACTTATTTCTTTGATGAAAGATCAAGTTGATACCTTAACTCAAAATGGTATTCCAGCAACATACATTAACAGTTCTATTTCAATTACGGAAGCAAATCAGCGCATACAACTAGCGAAACAGGGGCATTATAAATTGTTATATATTGCACCAGAGCGTCTGGATTCAATTGATTTTATTGATCAACTTATTGATATGAAGATCCCATTAATTGCAATTGATGAAGCACACTGTATTTCGCAATGGGGACATGATTTTCGTCCGAGCTATTTACATATTCATCGTGTACTTGATTATCTTCCATTTCAGCCAATCATACTTGCATTGACAGCAACAGCAACGCCCCAAGTACGACAAGATATTTGCAGCGCTTTAGGAATAGCAGAACAGAATACAATTTTGACGACTTTTGAACGAGAAAATTTATCGTTTTCCGTTGTAAAGGGACAGGACCGTGATGCCTTTTTATCATGTTATATTCGTCAAAACAAAAAAGAAGCGGGAATTATTTATGCAGCGACGCGTAAAGTTGTTGATGGGCTGTATGAAAAATTAAATAAAGAAGACGTTTCGGTCGCACGTTATCATGCTGGTATGAGTGATAATGACCGAAATGAACAGCAAGAACGTTTTTTACGAGACGAAGTAAATGTAATGATTGCGACATCGGCATTTGGTATGGGAATTGACAAATCGAACATTCGGTATGTGATTCATTATCAACTTCCAAAAAACATGGAAAGTTATTATCAAGAAGCAGGACGTGCTGGACGTGATGGGTTAGATAGTGAATGTATCTTGCTATATTCACCGCAAGATGTGCAAGTACAACGTTATTTAATTGATCAATCAACAGGAACGTCTCGATTTTCTAATGAATTAGAAAAATTGCAACATATGACAGATTATTGCCATACAGAGAATTGCTTACAATCATTCGTTCTACAATATTTTGGGGAAGAGCCAAAACAAGATTGCGGCCGCTGCGGCAATTGTACAGACGATCGAAATAGTGTCGATGTTACAAAAGAAGCACAAATGGTACTGTCATGCATGATTAGAACAAATCAACGTTTCGGTAAGCAAATGATTGCGCAAGTATTAACAGGATCGAAAAATAAAAAGGTAATGGAATTTAATTTTCACACGTTACCAACGTATGGGCTGCTGTCAAATCAAAGTGTAAAAGAAGTGAGTGATTTCATTGAGTTTTTAATCTCAGAAGAACTCATTGCTGTTGAACATGGTACGTATCCAACATTAAAAGTAACGGCAAAAGGAAAAGATGTTTTACTTGGGAACCAACTTATTTTCCAAAAAGAAAGAGTAGAAACAAAACAAATAGTGAAAGATCATCCACTATTCGAAGAGTTACGTCATGTGCGTAAAGAAATTGCCCAAGGAGAAGGAGTACCGCCATTTGTTATTTTCTCTGACCAAACATTGCAAGATATGTGTGCAAAACTACCGAAAACATTAGAGGAAATGCTAGGGGTAAAAGGAATTGGGGAGCATAAACTTGATAAATATGGAAATGTATTTTTGCAAGTTATCACAAATTTTATCGAACAGAATCCCGATATAGAAGCGATGATTAAGACCGAAGTTATAACTGAACGTAAGCAGTCAAAAAAAGCAATGAAAAATTCTCATCATGCAACATATGAAATGTATGAACAAGAGAAAGAGCTTTCTCATATTGCTGAACTACGTGAGTTGTCTTTGCAAACTGTAGAAAATCATCTAATTCGTTGTTTTGAAGAAGGAATGGACGTAGATTGGCCAAGGTTTGTACCGAAAGAATATGAATCTATAATTGCAACCGCAATTGAGAACGCTGATGGTGGACTGAAGGCTATTAAAGAACAACTTCCTGATTATATAAGTTATTTTATGATTCGCGCTTATTTACAAATGAAGAAATAGTAGTGTGATAGTAAAGACTATATATATAGAAATTTAAAAAACGACATAAAACCATCTTTTTTAGGTGGACGAGAGCGCCTGGCCAAGCATAGAAGCGGTCAGTGCCTTTTCCTGCCACATGCGAAGTTTAAACAAAGGGAGAAAGCGAGTGGAATCTCCTTTTTGTCTGCATAGCAGCAATCTATATGTCGGAAAATCAAAATGGATTCATATAGAATCAATATTTGTTTTATATGTCTTCTAATGTATCTAGATTTTTCATATATTAAGGAATGAGAGAGATTTGAAAGGGGAGTAAGGTATGGATAAACTAGTATTTAAACAATTTAAGATGACAAGAGGTTATTTTATTAAAAACGTAGAATCACTTTCGAAGGATATCGTAAATGTGCAGCCAGACGGTTTTAACAACACGATCCAATGGCATATTGGCCATGTATTAACGGTTGCTGAACAGTTTATGCTTGGCTTTCCACATAAAACGACCCATCTTCCCGCAAATTATATCGAATTATTTGGAAACGGTACAAAGCCGGCTGATTGGGAAGAAGATGTACCTACTGTAGATAAACTTATTATAGAGTTGAAAGATCAGTTAGTACGTCTTCAACAAATTCCTGCTGAACGGTTAAATGAAACGCTGGAAAAACCATTTATGGGACTTGAAACCTTTGGGGAATTAGCCGGGCTTACATTAATGCATGAAGCAAATCACTTAGGGCAAATTCAAGCAATGAAGCGTATCATTGAACATACAGGAGTAAAGAATTAGTAAACTAACTTAGCTCCTTAAAAATTCAGGATTCCCGATTTCTTATACAGTCTTTGATGTGGACAATTAAGTAATTGGTACATACAATGCTAATTCACCTTATGGGAGCGTATTCAAAGCGCAAAAAGACGGTAATACTTCTGTACAAATTCAAGCAGGGGTGAATCCTTCATTTATTAAGAAAATGAATTTTACAGCCAAATTCACTCTTTCTAAATTTAATTAGTGATAAGGAATTGTTTTTGTTATAGTAACAATGAAATAAAAAAGGCGTATCCTGTTTATGGAATACGCCTTTTAACTATTCTATTTTGAGAAGGTGATCCTTTAATAATAAGAAAATATTTAGTAATCCAATTATATCGTATAAAGGTGATTGTTTGCATGTTATCACTACCTAAATTCAAAAAAACTTAAAATATAAATGCCATAACATATTATATATGACTAATATGTTATGGCATTTTGTTTTTGATAATGATTTTTGAAGGTGAATTTGAAAAGTATTTTTCTCTATTTGGGTAGAAATAAATAAAGGTATCATATCGTTGCAATTCTTTAGAAACTAATTCTAGTTCATCAGAAATCGATAAATTCATATCAAAAACGCTATCCCTTTTGTATATTTCTGTAAACAGAATAGCGTTTTTTTTATTATATGGATAGAAATTACTATTATGTTAAATCGATAAATGCCACAGTTGACAAAACACGTAATATTGTTATAATGGTACATTGTTATATAGGTAACAAAATAGAATTTTTGACGAGAAGGATGTGAAATTATGAAACAACATAATAAACAAATGAATGGAAAAGATCAAAAAATTAAAGTTGAACGTGTACAAACTGGAATTAGGATGGAAAAAAGAATGGTAAAAGTTTTGAAAGCAATGGCAGAGTATCATGATATTTCACTAGGAGTTCTTCTTGAAAGAATAGTTCTTCATTCTTTTGAAAACAAACCTGTGTTTAGCGAGGAAAGTCTTGAAAAAGTTAAAGCTATAAAAGAAGTTTACGATATGGATTATGGTCTAGAAATAAGTCGTCAGTGGAATGATTCGGAAAACTAGAATGATTATTTTCAAATACAGTACCATCTAGATTTTTGTAAGAAATCCATGAAGTAAAGAAACTAAATAAAATTATCAGGAGCGATATGAAATGAAATTTAGCACATTAACAATATTTGATAATTACCCCAATCAACTTCCTCGAACTCCTGGACAATTCTATAATGAGGTATTGGAGCAAGCCGTTCGGGCTGAAGAAATGAATTTTGATGGGGTATGGTTTGCAGAACATCATTTCTCAGATTTTGGCATTAATCCCTCTCCAGCAGTTCTGCTCGCTGCGGTATCTCAAAGGACGAATAGAATTCGTCTTGGTGTGGGTGTTTCAGTACTTCCATTACACAACCCTATACGAGTTGCTGAAGATTATGCGATGGTTGATCTTTTATCAAATGGAAGATTAGATTTGGGGTTAGGTAGTGGATATGCACAGAAGGAATTTGATGGTTATAATATTTCATTGGAGGACAAAACTGAGCGTTTTAACGAGTCTCTAGAAGTGTTACGTAAGGCATGGTCAGGAAAGCTTTTTTCTCATCAAGGGAAATTTTTTCAATACAAAGACCTTAGGCTTAATGTTCAGCCAACACAAGCTCCGTTTCCGCCTCACTGGATTGCAACCTCTAGTGAAAAAGGTGTTAGTCATGTTGCCAGTATGGGAAACAAGTTCATGGGGCTTGGGTTTAGTAAATCACGAGATGAATTAGCAAAGCTGATTGATACTTACAAGAATACGTATCTAAAGTCAGGATACGGTAATCCAGAAGAGTTGGAAATCCCTGTTGCATTTCATGTTCATGTTGGTGAAACATATGCATTTGCTGAATCCAATGCAAAATATCCTTATCAACTATTTATGAATACTCCGCGTGGGACGAATATCTCATATGAAGATCTTAAACATAAATTCAATCCAGTAATAGGAAGTCCTAATGAAGTTATTAAACAAATTCAGTCCTACAGGGAAATAGGTGTTACGAATTTTATGGCAGTAATGAATTTTGGTGGATTAGAACATCATAAAGTACTTTCATCCCTAGACTTATTTGGTAAGTATGTAATTCCTGCATGTAAGTGAAAAATTGATTGTTCCTCAAAGCCAAAAAATGAATTTAATTCTCATAAATAAATATAGAGAGAAAAAATTTGTTTTGGGGATACTTTATAATCTTAGATTGATGGTGATAGGTGCTACCTATTTTTTAGTTGATGGACATGTAAGGAGGCACCTAAAAGAACAATTTTCTTCATCAGCATGGATTAGAAATTTCATGTGGATTTTTTTGTGAATTTTTTATAACCACTTGACTTATAGGATTCACTTTCAATACAATTAAACTTCGACTGAAAATTCCGACGAATGGGAGGGGATTCTAAAATGAGTGACATTTATGAACTAGAGTTAGAGAAATTAAATCGTACGCTTTCGAAAATTAATGACCAATTGAAGAAACTAGAGAGTATCCCGGTTTATCACGGAGAAAATTTTACAGAACAAGTGCTTGAAACGATGCGAGAATCTAGTCGTCAAAGACTTCGCATTGCCAGTGAAGAACCTTATTTTGGACGATTAGATTTTCAAGAAGAGGGACATGCGCAGCCAGCACCTGTTTATATTGGGAAAGTTGGTGCTTCTGATGAAGAAACGCAGCAACCAATCGTTGTTGATTGGCGGGCGCCTGTTGCCAGTATGTTTTATTCATTTACAGGAGGAGAAGATGCGGCTTTTTATGATTCTCCTGAAGGAATCGTTGAAGGAGTTGTTTACCTAAAACGCAACATTGCTGTTAGGAAGCAAATACTCGAACGTGTTGTAGATACATATGTAAGGGGAAGCGAGGATCTGTCACTAGCAGATGATTTTCTTCTCTATCGTTTAGGGGAAAATAAAGATAACAAATTAAAGGATATTGTTTCAACAATTCAAGCAGAACAAAATGATATTATCCGTGCTGAAAAAAATGTTCCTCTTATTATTCAAGGTGTTGCAGGGAGCGGAAAAACAACGATTGCTCTGCATCGTCTTGCCTTTTTAATTTATCAATATCAAGAGCAGCTCAAGGCTGAGAAAATGATTGTTTTTGCACCAAACAGTATATTTCTCGATTATATTTCCAGTGTGTTACCAGAGCTCGGTGTTGGTGATATTTATCAAACTACGTTTCAAGACTGGGCATTACATACTTTAGAAAATAGTGTTTTTGTAAAGAATACTGATAAACAACTTCAACAAGCGTTCTCCATTCATAAAAACAAGCATGAGATTATGGCTGGAAAATTAAAAGGATCAATTGAGTTTCAACTATTTATTAAGCAAAGTTTGTCCAACTACGAGAAAAGCATAGTGCTAACGAAAGATTTTGAACCTTGGGATGGTTCCGTATTACAAGGAAAGGTAATTCAGCAATGGTTTGAAACAGAATATAAACACTATCCAGTTGGAAAGCGAAGAGAGCGAATCGTAGCTCGTATGAAGCGTTGGATTGAGATGGAACTTAAGATGGTTTCAGACGCAAATAAAAAGAAGCAACTTAAAAAACAAGCAACGCAAAGATTGAACAGTTATTTAAAGTGTTGGTCGAAGATGACTGCATTATCCTTTTACAGTATGTTAATGAAACAAGATGATATTTTAAGTGTGTTGCCAGCTGAACTCGTACAAGAAACAGCAAAAAACTGCCGAAAAAAAGAAGTGTCACTAGAAGATTTAGCACCGCTCATTTATATTCATCACTATCTAGAGGGCATAAAGATTGGACAGAAATTTCATCATGTTGTAATTGATGAAGCGCAAGATTTCTCACCATTTCAACTTTCCATTTTAAAAGAAATAACACTTGGTAATTCTTTTACTATTTTAGGTGATTTATCACAAGCGATTCATGAATATCAAGGTATTGACGATTGGAATCAGTTTCAAGATGTATTTGATCACAATGCACAGTACTTTGAATTAACGAGAAGTTATCGGTCAACAAAAGAAATTATTTATTTTGCAAATGAAGTCATTCAAACGGCAAATATTCCAGTAGGTCTTGCTAATCCAGTATTTCGCAGCGGTGAAAGTATAAAAGTTGTTTCAACAAATGATCAATTGCAATCCATTTTATCTACTGTAAAGACTTTGCGAGAACAAAGTGTAAAAACGATTGCGATTATCGGACGTACAGAGGAAGAATGCCGTGAGATATATGAAAAACTCACTGAAGCTGGTATTTCTGCAAATATTATAGAAGCGAATCAAAGTAAATATGAAGGTGGTATTTCAGTCGTTCCTGTTTATTTAGCGAAAGGATTAGAATTCGATGCAGTATTACTGATGGATGTAGATGCAACACATTATAAACAAACAAAACAAGATGCGAAATTGTTATATGTCGGGTGTACTCGCTCCCTACATGATTTATGGATTTTTTATTCGGGGACATGTTCACCTTTAATTCAACAAATTCCAAAAGAGTTATACGAAGAAAGGATAGATGATTAATTAAGAAGAAAATGAATTTAAAAGCTATAGCTCTGAAAGTACGCTATGTTGACTGGTACTTTTAGGGTTATAGCTATTTTCATAAGTTGTTCGTATCGAAAATAACATGAATAGTATGTTTATTCAACCGGTCTTGGGCCAGCATCCATCCCTGATGTTTCTACTGTTAAAACAGGACGAACTGTCATATCTTCATTTACGTATACTTGACACGATAGACGCAAGTGATCTTCAATACCTTTTTCCGCAAATACAGATTTTTCAATCTTGCCAGGCTCACAAAAATCACCATCTAAAATTTCCACGCGGCAAGTTGTACATTTTGCTTTACCGCCGCAGCGGTGAAGGATATTCACACCATTATCTTCAAGAGCCAACACTAATTTTGTTCCTGCATCCACTTCAAAAGTTCCTTTTCCTGGAACAGTTATTTTTGGCATTTTATACTCTCCTTCTATAAAATATGAATAACATAATTATCACCTTACCCTGTAAAAGGTAAACATAAGACCAACAATATTTCCTAAATGAAAAAATTATTATAAAAAATTCATGACTCCCGTAACTTTTTTCTTTATTGAATCGTTTATTAAATAAGCGCGCTTAAAAGGAGTGATCACTTTGAATACGAAAAGAAAGATGATTTTACATCATACTTCAGAAATTCAGCAATCAAATAGATCGTTTATTATTAAACATTATGCGGAATTAAAGCGTTATTGTACATTTTTAACGAAAAATAGATGGGACGGAGAAGATCTCGCACAAGAAACGATCTGTAAAGTGTTAAAAAAATATACAGATACGGAATGGAGTCAAAGTATTTGTTTAACACTGCTCTACAAAGTAGCTCGCAATCAATGGCTAGATGAAATGAGGACAAAAGCATATGAAACAGAAAGTAATAAAGAAGCTTCTTATGAACCACATGAAAACGTCGCTGAATTATATGCTTTAATCGAAACGATGCTTTCTTGTTTAAATGAAATGCAAACTGTTATTTTCTTATTAAAGGATGTGTTTGAATATAGCTTAGCTGATATTGCAACTATTACTTCTATGTCAGAAGGAGCAATAAAAGCTTCCTTGTTTCGAACACGTAACAAACTGAAAACGATAAAAGAAGAGGAACGTTTTGTAATTTCAAAAGACACGGAAGAAAATATGGAAATACTCGTAAAAGCGATTCGGCAACAAAGGCCAGAGTTATTAGTAAAACTTATGCCAACACTACAATTTTCAAAAATCTCACAACACCCATTCCCTTTATTACACAAAAGATCTTCTTACAACTGTTTCTCATGTGCTGCTTAATCTAAAATGGTGGAGGGATTTTTCATGAATGCGATTCCTTATGTAATAGAACAAACGAAACTTGGTGAACGGTCATATGATATTTATTCTCGGTTATTAAAGGATAGAATTATTATGATTGGGCAAGAAATTAATGATCAAGTTGCCAGTAGTGTTGTAGCGCAGTTATTATTCTTAACGGCAGAAGATGCAGAGAAGGACATATCTATTTATATTAATAGTCCTGGCGGTTCAACTTCTGCGGGGTTTGCTATTTTAGATACGATGAATTATATTAAGCCGGATGTGCAAACCATTTGTATCGGTCTAGCAGCTTCGTTCGGAGCATTATTGTTACTATCGGGAGCAGAAGGAAAGCGATTTGCTTTGCCAAATAGCGAAATTATGATTCATCAGCCGCTCGGCGGAACGCAAGGGCAAGCAACTGAAATTGAGATTTCAGCAAGACGGATTTTGAAATTAAAAGAACATATCAATCAAATCATTGCCGATAAAACAGGGCAACCAGTCGGAAAAATAGCAAAAGATACAGAACGGGATTACTTTATGAGCGCAGAAGAGGCGAAAACATATGGCATTGTAGATGGGATTATCGGTTAAAGTTGAAAAGAGGTTATTGAAACAAATTGTTCAATAACCTCTTTTTAAATGATAAACAATTGAATTTTCTCAATTAATGGAATAAAATGAAAATATTATATATTCTTTGTTATTAATATATAAAATACATATTGTTTAAGGAGTTTACAATGCAAAGAAAAAGACTAAGAGATTTAGATATTCGTATTGGAAAATTGAGGACAGGAACATTTAATGCAATTACAGATGTAGAAGGTGTTATCGTCGGTCACAAAACAATTTTAGATAAGGATGTTTGTTCAGGGCTTACTGTTATTTTGCCTAACAATGGGAATCTAGCTGGATCGCATTTTCCAGCAGGCTTTTTCTCTTTTAATGGAACGGGTGAATTTACAGGAAGTCATTGGATTGACGAAACAGGTACTCTAGTAACTCCGATTGTATTTACTGGCAGCCATTTACTTGGATTAGCACATCATTTTCTTTCGCGTGCTACAAGAAGAATCGAAAATTTAGAGCCTTTCTCAAATGGAATAGTTGCAGAGACATGGGATGGATGGTTAAGTGATTTAGAAAAAACAACCATGACATATGAGGATTTAGAAGAAGCGATTTCCTATGCCAAATCTGGCGGAATCGAAGAAGGAAATGTCGGCGGTGGTACTGGAATGATTTGTTTTGAATTTAAAGGCGGTATCGGTACTTCTTCTCGCGTAATTGAATGTGAATCAGGGACTTATACAGTGGGCGCTCTTGTACAAACCAATTTTGGTAGAAGAGAAGATTTTGTTCTTAACCATAGTCCAGTTGGCAGTATCTTAAATGAAACGGAAGTACCATTACCATGGAGTACTCCGGAAAACGCAGGCTCTCTTCTCGTTACAGTAGCTACAGATGCACCGTTATTACCTTCACAATGTGAAAGAATATCAAAAAGAGCATCGTTAGCAATGGCTAAATTAGGTGGTATCGGAGAAGAAGGAAGCGGAGATTTCTTCCTAACTTTTTCAACTGGGAATTGCTATTCTTACGATAATGAAACACCTTATCCTATTAATATGTTTCCATCGGAACAGTTAGATTTTATTTTTGAAGCAGCGCTTGAATCTGTCCAAGAAGCAATTGTTAATTCTATGTGTATGGCAGAAACGATAACAGGACAAAAAGGGAGACAG
The DNA here is from genome assembly GCF_030756675.1 of Bacillus multifaciens. Classification (GTDB taxonomy): domain Bacteria; phylum Bacillota; class Bacilli; order Bacillales; family Bacillaceae_G; genus Bacillus_A; species Bacillus_A multifaciens. The sequence goes on along the minus strand of NZ_JAVBXD010000010.1, from coordinate 92,398 downwards.
GTACATGCGTTGCCGTTAGAGCGGTTAGTAGAAATCCTAAAATCTTAAATTGGACAATGTATTGTCATAGACAGGGGGACTTTATGTTTTATAGGAGAAAATTTTATATTGTAAAAGGCGAGTTTGTCGAGATTTTTAACAGGCATTTTAATGAAACAAACTTACCGAATCAACTAAAATATGGTTCACGGCTAGTAGGTCGATGGATGAAGGATAATGGTGATGACACCACTGAAGTTTTTGCTTTATGGGAATATGACAGTTATGAAGATTATGTAGAAATTGAATCCAAAATTAGAAGTGATCAGGCTCAGCTTAAACGGATTCATGATTGGTACGAAAAACATGGCGGAAGAGAGCATGTGTTAAAGGAGTATATATTGGAGATGAGAAACGAAGCTTTAGAATCAACTGTAACGGGAACCAAATCACATATGAATAAGTAATTTTAAGTATTCTTTTTTTATTAAAAAGGCACGATCGTTCAAACTTGATCGATTTTTCTTATGAGTATACAAATAGGGGGAGTATGTATGTTTTCTCACGATCAAAATTGCTTTATTTGTAAGAAACATGAAGGAAGTATATCTGTGCCAGGTGGTGTCATTTACGAAGATGACTTTGTCTATGTTGGACATGTGTATTGGGAGGGGGAGGAAACATATTTAGGCTATCTGATGATCGATACGAAAAGACATACACCAGGATTAGCGGAATTAAATGAAAAAGAAGCGCAAGCATTCGGGCTCATTGTTAGTAGGGTGAGCCGGGCTTTAAAAGAATGCGAAGGTGCGGAACATATTTATGCATTTGTATCTGGAAATGGTGTACCACATATGCATATGCATCTTATTCCGCGATATCCGAACACTCCAAAAGAATATTGGTCTCCAACAAAAATTGCAACTTGGCCTGAAGCGCCTCTAGGAAGAGAAAAAGAAATCGAACAATTATGTGAAAGGATTAAAATGTATTTGGTGAATGAATATGAATATAACGGATAAACCTCTGCAGTTTTCATGGATAGGGAATGAAGAGATGTGTATCGATCAAATAAAAATTGATCAATGCGGCGATGTAATCATCGGGAGATATGGCGGAAACAAAATTGCTGGTGCCAAAAAGAACGAAGACGGAGCATTAGTATGGGCCCATGATGATTGGGAACTCGCTATGATTTTAGATGCTCATTATAGCGCGGAAAGTACAGCATTATTAGTACAAACAATGCAAAATGAGTTTTCTAATCTAAAAGTCTTGTTAGATGAACCAATAGAAACGGTGTTTAAATCTGTGGAAAAACATATATTATCGATTTTTCAATCTGAATCATTTCGACAATCTTGTCAGCGAATAAAAGGAGAGACGGCTTGTTTAATTTGTGTACGAAAAGCAAATTATCTCTGGTGGTTATCCGTTGGGGATTGTTTAGTATATCTTCTGCATGACGAACTACATAAATTAGGTCAGTACACTTTGAACCAACGAAACTTCTATGAATGGATTGGTTTTATCAATACATTTTCATTACCAGTTCCTTGTTATTCATCTGGAGTTCGAGAATTGCGTACAGGACATAATCGTGTTGTAATGGTGACAGATGGTGTATTAGAATGCGGGGAACAATATTACGAAAAACCAAATAACTTATATACTGATCTCTATGCAGATAAAGAGAGTATACAACTAACGGATTGTGTTGAAAAGATATTACAACATGTACATGAGCAGCATGGAAGAGATAGTGCGACTATTGTAAGCTGGGATTATATCAATTCTTTACCATCTACTTATCCAAACGATCAATTATTTCAAAAGGAAAGCTAAATACTTATAAAGAAGGAGAGTAACATGGATCTAGAAATGGTTTTTGAAGAATTTCCAGTTTTAGAATCTCAAAATTTAGTATTGAAGAAAATTGAAGAGGTTCATTTACAGGAACTATATGCCATCTATAATAACGATAAAGTATTTGAATACTGCGGAATTATACCGAAGCATAATATAAAAACGGTAAGTAAAATGATTCAACACTTTGAGAGAGACTATGACAAGCAGAGTAGAATCAAATGGGGAATTTTTCAAAAGAATAAAAGCGATATATTAGTTGGAATTGTTGAAGCATTGGATTTTAATCGCAAGGTAAATATGGCCACAATCGGATACTTTTTAGCGGAAGAATACTGGGGGAAAGGCATTGCGTCTGAGGCGGTTCAAACAGTTGTGAAATTTTTATTTGAGGATGTCCATATAAATCGAATCCAAGCCGAAGTAATGCCAGCAAATGATATATCAAAGAAGGTGCTTTTAAAGAACGGATTCATGAAAGAAGGATTATTAAGACAGGCTACATTATGGTCTGGGAAGGGAATTGTTGATTTAGAAATATATAGTGTTCTTCAAGAGGATTATAAATGATAAAGACAAATATAATATCAAAGACTGTTTTCTTCTCGTATCGATGAGATTTTCGTCCATTCTTCTGTAGGAGATGGAACAGAAGAATTAGAATCTTTGTTATTTCGTGGGTGTTTTGTTGTATAGCTTGGTACAACAGATATAAATAATCTTGAATCATTCCAATTGCCTTATATTCACTTAATTCTCTTTTCTTTTTTTAAAGAAGTTAACGCATTTTAAACATCGTAGACGAGCACAGGAAAATAGCGATTAGCTTTCCGTATAACTGGCACTCTAATCGCTCCTGTTTTAATTCAAATGTTTCTCCGGGATGTAGTTGTTTCGAAATCTGTTTTACATTGATTTGTATATATTCCGATTGTTTCTTAATAGCGCCATTTTTAAAGTATTCGGCAATTACATCATTTCGATATACCCTTCTGTTCCATGCACGCGAATTCGTTGCCCATCTTTTATCAGTTTGGTAGCATTCTCCACTCCGACAACTGCTGGTAAGCCATATTCTCGTGCGATAACTGCTCCATGGGTCATCAGTCCACCAACTTCGGTAACTAGACCTTTTATGGATATAAATAATGGTGTCCAGCCAGGGTCAGTAAAGGAGGTGACTAATATATCTCCATCTTCTAAATCCGCATCTTCCATGTTTAAGATGACACGTGCTCGCCCCTCTATCACTCCGGAAGAAACGGGTAGACCTACAATCGCTTCTGCTGGGAGATTTTCTCGTTTGTACTTACCCGCAATGATTTCACCATCAGACGTGATAACACGTGGAGGTGTTAGTTTTTCATATAATTTGTACTCACCTTTACGTTTACTGACAATCTGGTAATCCAGTTTATTTGTACGGACAACTTCGTGAAGTTCTTCAAAAGTCAAGTAGTATATATCTTCAATTTTATGAATAACGCCGTCTTGTACGAGTTGCTCGGCTTCTTTCAGTAAAGCCTGCTTATAAACGAAGTAGCGATTAATCATGCCGTATTTTGGGTATTCACGATAACCGATGAAATTCCGGATTAGGTCGATCATTCGTTTTGTTTCTTTGGCTTTTGGTTCACCATCCGGTAATTGTTTCAATCGATATATTAACTCTTGTTCTTTTTTTAAAGCTTCCTGTCGCCCTTGCTCAAATTTCTGATTGCTAGCATTAGGCTCAAAATTTTTGATATTACTAAGAATCATGGGGACAAGTGTAGTTGGGTTTTCGCTCCAACGAGTTTTAGTAATATCGATTTCTCCGGTACATCGCATGCCGTATTTGCTGAGATAATCATAGATAGCATCTTGGGTTTCCTGTCCACCATCAAACTTAACCAGTTCATCCAAAAAGTTATCATCTTTTACATGTTGTAAATAATCAATTACTTCCGGATAAGGACGAATTACATCTGCGACATCCAATAGCGCCAGACCCATTTTCGAAGTAATATTGTTTGGTACAGATTGAGAAAGCGTATCTGCTACGTTTTTTTCATCTAACCACTTGTTCATTTTTTCATTGATCCATAATGAAGCATCCATAGCAGCCATAATTATACCCAAACTTTGTGGGTCAAATAAAATCTTCTTTAATTTCTGGATATCTTCAAGAATAAAATCAAATAAATCTGATCCTGATTTCGTTTGGATGTTTTGTTTTAACTCTTCTATCGATATTTGACTACTCTTAATCAAATTAGAAACGATTGTTGGATCGTTTTCGATTTTTTCTTGAAAACCTGAAGACGATATACCTTTATTGTTTTTACTGGGACTCTGTTCATTTTTATCATTTGGTAGTGATTTTATAAAATCTCCACGCTCTATTATAGTCATGAGTGCGTCTTTTATGAGTGGATCGGATTGTCCTAATGTATCTATTATCGTTTTTCTGCTGATAGGCGAAGCCAGATTATGCGTGATATCAACAAATAACCTTCCACCAGCTTTAAACCTGGGCCCAAAAGATGTTAACTGGAATAAAGACATTCCTAGTGGTTTCATGGGATCGGTCATCATTTGTTGATGACCAACCGATACATAGACGTGATTTTCTTGATCATTCGCTTCAGGGATGGGGTATAAAGTAGTGATTGGACGACTCTGGACAATATAAAATGTATCATCAACTAAACACCATTCGATATCTTGTGGGCAACCAAAATAAGCTTCGATCTGTCTTCCTATGCGTGCTAGTTGTAAAATTTGTTGTTCAGTAAGTGTTTGAGTCTTTTGCTGATCGGGATCGATCTGCCGCGCTCCTGTTCCGCCTTCTTTTAGTCCATAGATAGCCAATTTTTTGGTTGCTATCATCTTATCGACGATTTCCTCATCCTTTACTTTATAACAATCGGCAGATACCAAGCCAGAGACTAGTGCTTCTCCAAGTCCAAAACTGGCATCGATTGATAGCAGATTTCGGTTAGAGGTAATCGGATCAGCGGTAAATAAAATTCCTGAAGCCCGTGGGAAAACCATCCTTTGAACGATAACGGATAAATAAACTTGACTGTGGTCAAATCCATTTCGCATACGGTAGATTACTGCTCGATCCGTAAATAGGGAAGCCCAACATTTGCTGATATGCTGCATGATTGCTTCTTTGCCGATGATATTTAAATAGGTGTCTTGTTGACCAGCAAAAGAGGCAAATGGTAAATCTTCAGCAGTCGCACTAGAACGCACTGCATAAGCGTGTTCATCACCAAACTGGGAAAGATAGTGAGTAACTGCTTTCACAACATCGGAAGGAATTTCTACTTCCATAATGACTTTTCGAATCTCCCTGCTGATTTCACCAATTTGATCTCGATCTTCTAATTTTAGTATTGTTAGTCGATCCAACAAAGCATGATACGTTTCGTTTTGTTCGATTGCTTTTTGATATCCCACTGTTGTAACACAAAATCCTTCTGGTACTTGTATTCCTTTAATTTTTGATAATTCTCCTAAATTTAATCCTTTTCCGCCAACGAGCAAAAGCTGCGTTTTTTCCATTTCCTGAAAACCGAGAACCAAAGAACTCATTCTACATCTCTCCTAACCATTAATGTTTTATTGATTTTAGCAGTAGTAAATGAGAATAAAAAGTCTATATTAACCATTTTTAAAATGCTATAATTAAATTAGGAAGAGTTCAAAAAACAGCTAAAATACATAGGTGTTGCCTGTTTTACTTCACTAATAGGGATCTTTAATTAAAAAAAGGACAATACATATTAGTCATATAAAATATGTATTGTCCTTTTTTTATTAGGATCTTTTCAATTTAAGTCTTGATAATGTACGATTTTTTACTTTTGGTGACGTGCCCCCCGGTAAAGTAATTTTTGAACTATCTGTATCTCAGATAATCTTAGCTAAAGCTAAGGGTATTGTTGAACGAAAATTTACTTTGTTTCTGTTCTTAAGCTGATGGATGTGTGGTCGGATCCCTTTTAAAGCTTGAATGACCTTATGAACCTCTTTTTCGGTAAAATGTGCAGGTGAGGCATAGGTTTGTTGAATTTTTTTCTTCATTTTCGCGGAAATACATAATTTGAATAAAATTATTTCACATTTTTATCTACTTAGTAATATTATGTAGCAGTACTGAGTATTAATAAGTACAGGAGCAGGGAATAAGGGGATAGCGTCAGGATTATGCGGATTTACAACGTTAAGGAGAAAGGCCTTGTATCAATGGTGTATACCCTATTGATATAAAATTAGATTTCAATGAAATTAGGCGTTATAGCGTCTCATATGACTTGTGTCAGAAGTTTTACCGTTGTGAATTCATTAACTTTTAACGTTAAAATCTGCTTAGCGTTGTAAATCCGCATTTTCGGGACTCCCACCTATTACGCATATTGGCCCAGTATCAGTGTTGCTGTAACCAGGGAGCAAGTAGGAGAAAATCTCATCATTTTCACACCAGAGAAACCGGGAACCTACATGTACAGCTGCTGGATGGGAATGATAAGCGATGTAATCTTTGTGAAAGAAGTATAGGAGGAAATAAAAGCTTCATAAAGAAAATCTGCTGTATTTAATGGGGGTAGCTGATTTTAAAAATATTTAGAAAATCCATTTGACACCCCTGCTACTCAGTGTTACGATATACATGTAATAAGTAATACTGAATAGTGTATTTTCTCAAAAGCTATTGAATAAAAATTCCCCTTAGTACTCTGTTATACTGAATATAAGTCAGACAGAATAAAGGAGGTAGAGGAGGATCTGAACATGGAAAATTTAACTGAAATGCTGAAAGGTTCGCTGGAAGGTTGTGTGCTGGAAATCATCAGCCGCCATGAAACCTATGGCTATGAGATTACCCGCCACCTGAACGAGCTTGGGTTTACCGAAGTCGTGGAAGGGACGGTCTATACCATCCTCGTGCGATTAGAAAAGAAAAAACTTGTGAATATAGAAAAGAAACCGTCAGATATGGGCCCGCCCCGCAAGTTTTACTCACTTAATGAGGCTGGCCGCCAGGAACTTGAATTATTTTGGAAAAAATGGGATTTTGTATCATCAAAAATTAACGTCTTAAAGTCAATCTAGCTTCATAAGATATTCCGTCCGATATTTTTGGAGTATCTTGTTCAGCTTTATAAAAAAGGAGGAAAAATAACATGATGGAAATGTTCAAAAAAATAATTGGTGATAAAAAAGAATACAAGATGATGATGGCACGGGTTGAAGCCTTGCCAGAGGACTACCAGTTTGTATTTAAGAAAATTCAAAACTACATGTGGAATTTCTCAGCGGGCAACGGGATGGATATGCTACACATACAGTATGAATTAATCGATTTGTTCGAAGCCGGTGCGGCGGAAGGTAGACAAGTGCTGGAAATCACCGGGGACGACGTGGCGTCCTTTGCCGACGAACTAGTGGCAAACGCTAAAACCTATGTTGCCAAGTATCGTGAAGATTTAAATCAGAGTATCATGAATCGATTGGGAAAAAAATGAATTCAATAGATAATACCGACTGAATAGCTGGTTACAAATGTGAATTGCCACCCTCTCTATTCAGTTATTTTTTCGTCTTGGTACTAAGTCATACAGATTATCAGTCAGACTAAATAGTGAAATATATGTAATCTAGCTCCGCAAAGCGCTTTTTATAAGGAGGAAAAAAGTATGAGCAGTGCAGTGATTTCTGTAAAAGGGTTAAAAAAATCTTTTAAAGACAAGGAAGTCTTAAAGGGGGTGGATTTTGAGGTGCGGCGTGGTGAAATTTTCGCACTGCTGGGATCAAATGGAGCGGGCAAGACGACGACGGTCAACATCCTCTCGACGCTGATGAAGGCCGATGGCGGCGAAGTAGGTATTTGCGGCTTTGACGTCCAGCGTCAACCGGATCATGTTCGCCAGAGCATCAGCCTGACAGGGCAGTTCGCAGCTTTAGACGGCATGCTCACTGGGCGGGAAAACCTGATAATGATCGCTAAGTTGCGTGGAGTTTCCAATCCCGCTCAAGTCGCCGACAATCTGCTTGCAAGATTCAGCCTGACCGATGCGGCTAACCGCCGGGCAGACCAATATCCCGGCGGGATGAAGCGCCGGCTTGACATCGCCATGAGCCTGATTGGGACGCCAGCAGTCATTTTTCTCGACGAACCGACGACAGGGCTTGACCCCGAAGCGCGGATTGAAGTCTGGGATACCGTCAAGGAGCTTGCCGGCGGCGGCACAACCATCTTGCTGACAACCCAGTACCTGGAGGAAGCTGAACAACTGGCAGACCGTATCGCCATCCTGCATGACGGAAAAATCATCACGACCGGTACCCTTACCGAACTCAAAGAAATGTTCCCACCAGCGAAAGTGGAATACATCGAGAAGCAACCAACATTAGAGGAAATTTTCCTCGCGATCATCGGCAAAAAGGAGGAGATGTAAATGAAAAGCAAAACAGGGGTATTACTAGGGCGTTTAATGCGCAACATCATGCGCAGCCCGGATACGATTATCACAGTGGCAATTACGCCAATTATGATGCTGCTGCTGTTTGTCTACGTATTTGGAGGTGCCATAGAGACAGGAACGGACAACTACGTCAATTATTTATTGCCGGGAATCTTGCTGATGGCTATTGCATCCGGCGTCGCTTACACTTCCGTCCGGCTGTTTACGGATGTAAAGAGCGGGCTGATGGCGCGTTTCATTACCATGCCCATCAAGCGCTCGTCGGTATTGTGGGCTCACGTATTGACCTCACTTGTTTCCAATGCACTTACTATCGTGGTGGTTATCCTCGTCGCACTCTTGATGGGCTTCCGTTCCAGCGCTGATATCCTAGATTGGCTCGCGGTAGCTGGAATACTCGGGCTGTTTACGCTGGCGCTGACATGGCTGGCGGTCATTCCTGGATTGACAGCGAGATCTATGGAAGGGGCAACAGCCTACTCGTACCCGCTGATATTCCTGCCGTTTATCAGTTCAGCCTTTGTCCCCACCGAAACCATGCCTAAAATTGTCCGTGCGTTCGCTGAGAACCAGCCCGTGACTTCAATCGTGAATGCGATTCGTGCCCTCTTGTATGAAGGATCTGTTGGCAACGGTATCTGGATCGCGCTTGCTTGGTGCGTCGGCATCATGGTCATCGCTTACTTCTTTGCCATTAAAGCATTTAAACGCCAGTTAGGGTGAATACACCATCGGTTCGGTGTCTCGTGGCAACTAAATCTTCTGAAATAAAATATATGTTTGAAAAAGCACGGGAAAATTTTCTGTGCTTTATTTATTTGTCATGTTCTCAGGGTAACGATTGTCGATATAACACCTTCATGTTATTCAACAATCAGAAAGAACGCCATTCTTTCGAAAGAATGGCGTTTTTTTGTTTTAGGGGTATTAATTTTTTCTTAGCTTGATAGCGATGTGACGTGACCCCTTCATGGCGATATGAAACAGTCATCATTTATTCAAGGCGTTCGTAATAAAATGATACAAGAACATTCATGTTAACGGGAGGAAGTGAAATGCACTACAGTGATCGGAAAAAGAAATGGAACGACTTTTCCAAAACAATGCCGCATTCTCTTTTGGATATAAAAAATGAACTAATGAAAAAATGTGAAAACAAACAACTTCCCGTTAAAACATGGAAGTTAACAGAAGAAGAAAGGGTGCTCATTCATCAAATCAATGACCAAACAAGAAAACATAACAAAAATAATGTGACGCGAACGCAAGCTTATTATCGTTTTTACCTCCGCTATCCAGAAATACAGTGGGCATTGCTTGGACATATGGTATCGCGTAATGGCGGTTGGAATATGACCGATTTGAAAGGGGAGTTATATACGAGATTATTGTCAGAAAAAGATCAACTCACCTTCTTTTCTTTTTTAGAACGAGGTAACTGGTTAATCTTCCAGGATGTATTTCCGCAGTTTTTGCTGTACGAACAAAGTATAAAAAAAGAAAAAAACTTATTCTATCTTCTACCCTTTTTTCATGTGTCAACATTTATGGAAACAATTTGGAACTATTTTTGGAGTACAGGTGACCGCTATACATTAGCCATTGCCACCGTTATTAATGAACAAAGCTATTTAGAAAAAAGGGTTATTCAAAATGAACATTTTAAAAAGACGGTATTGAACAGTATTGCATTTAAACTTTACGATTTTTTTCGCTTTAATCATATCCTTTTTCCATTCTATAAAGATGAGACTAAACAAAAAACACTGCTGTTCGGTGATACAATCAAACATTTCATCTCCCTCCATGAACGAATTCTACTCGGAAAACGATTATACTCACTATTATTTCACCGCGAGAACATCTTACAAAAAGTAATAAACTGGGCTCATGATCATCCACATACCGGTTCACGAAAAGACTACTGGCCACATTTATTTTATGATGTAAACGAATCATTCTCTCGTGCATTTTATAAGCGCCGAATAAAAAACTGTCAATTAAGAAAGGGTGCGAATCGCTTATATAGCCCGCGATTCATATACGCATGGAAAGATCTTAATCATGAAGAAGCGGAAAGCGAAGACTGGTTTGAAGACTGGCGTATTGTGGACTATTTAATCGATAAAGGAGAAAGTACAAATGGAAAGATTTATAACGAATACTGCAAAACGCTTGAAAAAATTGAACTTGCCATCTTGGTCAAAAAAAATGTCTTGCTCCGAGAAGAAACAGGGGAGGAATGACCATAAAGTAATTGTAGCTACGATTATATTCTCTTCTTTAATCGGAACATATTTAGACTTATTGTTTGTCAGTAAACAAATCTACGCCTTCCCAGCAAGACCTTTCCCGCAAGTTTTTACAATCAATATTGCGTTTACGTTATTCATATTACCTATTTGCACTGCTCTTTTTGTGTGGATCATGAAAATGTTACCTACATTATCAAAAATCATATTTATCATTTCGATTGGACTTTGTATGAGTATTTCTGAACGATTTGCGGAGCAGCTAGGATGGTTCGTTCATAGCGAAGCATGGCATCATTCCTACTCCTTTTTTGGATACCTGATTTTCTTGCTTTTTATGTGGAGGTTTTATCGATGGTTTCAATAAGAGATGTATGACTATTGTTGGTTTAAAACAAAGATTTACTGTTAATAAGAAAGTCGTATTGTTTTGAAATGAGGAATAATTTATTCAGATAAAGAATAGTAAGAAAAGTGACGGTCAGGGGGCGATTGTATAGCTAATCATGTAGAAAATCTATATAACTATCATGTATGGGCAAATCAACGGATTTTTAATCATCTTAAAACACTTTCTCCCGCAATTTATAGATACAAAAGCTTCTAGTCCTATATCTTTTATTATTTTAGGACTTACGTTTACGATTACTGGATTATTATGGTGTCTATTTATTGCTTAGTTTTCTTCCTATGTCACAAAGAAACTAAGAGGAAATGAAAAAGTAGGAATGGTGCTAAATAAAATAACAGGGATGATTTTTATCGGTATGGGGTTGAAGCTGCTTCAAACAAAAGCTCCTCAGTAAACTTAAATTTTAAAGAAAATCCCCCTTTTAGAAGAATGGAAACGAAAGCCTCTTAAGTTGATTCTTAAAGAGGCTTTTTCTTTGAAAAGTATTGTATCAAAAACATTTATTTATAATAAGTCACGTATTGAATCCATAATTATCGAGTTTTATAACTTAACTCTTTCTACAAGATTTTGAATTTGTTTTTTGGGAGCATTCATACAAATGCCTCCGTGATAACAAATGACGGATTTGATATCAAAATCTAAATATTTATTTAAAGAAGTAAGAGCCTCCTTCATGTCTAACGTTGTTCTCTCGACAGGTCCTTGTAAAGAACCATCTACACATATCAAAGCATCGCCAGCAACAAGAGTTTTGCTTTTCTTTACATAAAGGCTAACATGTCCTGGAGTATGTCCAGGTGTATGGAGTACTTGAATGCCTCCGCAATACGGAAGTTCTTGTCCATTTTCTAAAGTTTGATTGACTTTACAGTTGGGAGGGTTCGTATATAACAATTTCATTTCTTTAGGAAGAGATGCCCATGCTTCTTTACTCATACGTTCAGGATCTGTTTTTATAAGCGGGAATTTCCCCTCGATATATGGTTTATCAAGCTTGTGTGCATACACATTAATTTTAGTAGTAGATGCATCTACTACTTCTGGAAGGCTTCCGATATGGTCTATATCTTGATGTGATACAATGACTGCCTTTAATTTCTCAAAGGGAACCCCTAAATCATTCATCAAAGTACGTATTTGTTCCAACTGACCGGGCATGCCCGCATCAATCAAAACAGCTTCCTCATCATCCCAGATAAGGGTAGGATGTAAGATGAAACCTTGTATTTTTAATTCAAGTGTCGCAACTCCATTTGAAACCTTCATTGATTAAGCCCTCCTTAGGAAGTGTGTTTGTTTAGTAATTAACTACTACACTATGATAATTTACCACGCTTCACGTCATTGTTAAATGAACAAATAATTAATCATAACATAAATAATATTTTTTGCCAAGTTTTTAATTGTTTTAATTACTAATTTTAAACAAAGAGGATTTCCAAACCATATCTAGAATAAGAAAAAGATATTTTCAGATAAGGAGATGTTCACATGGATCTTATATCAAATGTTAAAGGAATTGTTTTAGACTTAGATGGTACGTTATTAAATTCACAAAAAGAAGTATCGAAAAGAAACTTACAAGCTATCCGTGAATGTTATAGAAACGGAATAACTGTTATTTTTGCGACAGCAAGACCCCCGCGCTCAGTAAAAGCCTTTCTTCCACAGGAACTTCAAGACATGGCGGCGTTTGTGTATTACAACGGCGCATTAATCATTGATAACACATCAGAGTACAAACAACATTATCCGATTGAATCAGCTATTACAGATGAAATTTTTGAATATGTAATTACTCATCATTCAGATGCTTGTCTTTCTATCGAATCTGAAGATACGTGGTATAGCAACAAGACGTTAGATTATAGTAAAGCTATGAATGCAATTGTAAATCCAGTTGTAGTTTCATTAGATGAATTGAAAGAAATTAAGGCTTCAAAATTATTAATCACACAATATCCGTATTACGAGAAATTACACAAACAATTTGAACATAAAGTAAACACTGTATGTACCGACTCGGGAACTTTAATTCAAATTATGGCTAAAGGTGTTTCTAAAAAACTAGCTATAATGGACCTTTGCGTTGAAAGCCAAATATCTATGAGCAGTATAATGGCATTTGGTGATGATTGGAACGATTTAGATCTCTTTCAAGCGTGTGGTTTTCCGGTTGCTATGGAAAATGCAATCAGTGAATTAAAAGAAATTGCGCATTTCGTTACAAAATCTAATGATGAAGATGGTGTCGCGGAAGTGTTAGAGAAGTTAATTCGTACGGTTAGTGTTGGTTAAAAATGTAGTTGAAGAAGGGAATTAGCAAATGTGGAAATGAGAATTGAACAAATTATAGAGTTTTTACGGATAATAGATAAGTTTAAATTGATTGAAAGAAAAACTAAAGTTTCTCATAGTAGTCGTCATGAAAATAATGCAGAACATACATGGCATATGTGTATGTTTGCTCTTTTGTTATATAAAGAAATAGGAGAGAAGATTAATTTAGAAAGAGCTTTAAAATTAATATTAATACACGATCTTGGTGAAATATATGCCGGTGATACCTATGCACATGATTCTTTTGCTAGAATAAATAAGAAACAACGAGAAGAGGAAGCGATCCAAAAGTTGTTAAATGAGTTACCAAATGAGTTAGAACTTGAATTTCACGAACTTTGGAATGAATATGAAGCAAACGAAACGAAGAAAGCGCGGTTTGTTCAGGCGATAGATAAAATGCAGGCGTTTACACAAAATGTACATACAAATGGTGAGGTATGGAGAGAAAATAAAGTAACCTCGGATCAAATTATTAAATATAATGAAATTTGGACAGAACAAAATAAGACATTTGAACATTAAGAAGTTTTACGGTCAGAGCGAACAAGCTGTGCACAATCAAGTATATATTGCGATGATTGTGTACTATTTAAATGTGTTAGCTGAGCTGTTTTCGCAAAGTAAACGAACCTATTTGCAAATCAGTCGTTTTTTAAAAGCATCATTATGGAAACCAGCACACATTTGGCAACGTAAAATCCAAGGAAAAAGTGTTCCATAAAGCTTTTCATGTCTCTGTTACACTCGCTAAAGGTTATAGAAAAAAATGGATGTTTACTACCCCTGTTAAAGTGTCTATGTTTTTCTTCTAATAAAGGGAAGGGTAAAAACAGAAAATTCAAAACTTAATTATGTGACGCTAGCGATAGAACATACATCTATGTTTTTTTTGATAAGTAAAGACAATGGCACAAGAAAACACGCTTTTTTTACATTTAATATACTAAATACAAAAAAAGGAGCTTGATTATTCATGTCATTAAAACATAGAGGCTTCTTCATTCCTGTTGCATTTCCGGTTCCTATTCCAGAGCCTATTTCAGAATCCATTCCAGAACCTATTTCAGAACCCATTCCAGAACCTACACAATCAACCGAGCCGACCGGATTTGATTATATCGTGATTGGTGCCGGAACTGCCGGAGGAGTAATCGCCAAAGAATTAACGGATGACAAAAGCACTTCTGTACTAGTGCTTGAAGCAGGAACGAATATGACGAATGAGCTAAGTAGTGCTTCTATTACAGATTCGATTAATTTAGCCAGCGATAATAAGTTTACATTTAATATTACTTCTAACCTAGAGAAAATCATTGAACGTTCACTTCTTTCACAAAATGGTCGAGTAATTGGGGGAAGCTCAGAAATTAATGACATGTATGCAGTACGTGGGAGTAAAGAACTGTATGACAAGTGGGCAGCTCTCGTTGGTGACCAATGGAGTTACAATCAGATTCGTTCCTTATTTATGAAAAATGAGACATATATAGGAGCGACTCAAAGCTCTAACGAGAGAGGAACGGAAGGTCCTATTTTTGTTAGACAACAACTTATTCCTCCTCATGGGCTGATAGAAACCTTGACCAACGCAACCGCAAAGGTTTTAGGTATCGACATTGTTGATGACTATAATACAGGTGTCAGGGATTGTACATTTTACAAATCACAATATATCCAACAGAAAAAAGATAGTCAATTTGTCCGTTCATCGACAGCAACAGGATATTTAAATGAACATATTGTCAGTCAAGGAGACGAGGTCCATCCAGATGAGTTTGGGGTTAATGGAAGAAAGTTAGTTATTTTAGCTAAAACAACTGTTAATAAAATCTTATTTAAGAAAATACAGGGACTGAACATTGCAGTTGGCGTTGAATTTGTCAAGAACGGTATTTCACAAAGAAGATTTGCAAGAAAAGGCATTATCGTCTCTGCGGGATTTTTTTCTTCAGTCATTCTACAACGTTCAGGAATCGGAAAATCGTGCGATTTGGCTAAGGCGGGGATACCAACATTGATAGAGAGTCCAAATGTTGGTTACAATCTTCAAACTCAAGCTTATGTTGGAATGGGCGTTAAGGTAGAGACATCCGAACTTGTACCTATATTGTCGACTGATCCCCAACCCATTGCCCTAGGTGCCTTTAAAGCGGAAAATCCGGCGAGTCTGGAGGGGCGTCGCCTCCAAATTCTTGGAGCCCCCGCAGCTTTATTTCTCCCTATTCAAGATGTAATCCGTAATGGTTGGAATTTTGATAGTTTCAGTAGTACCAATATCATGAGTTTTGGTATATTAGATCTTAACCCGAAAAGCAAGGGTACGATTATGGTGGCGCATAGCGATCCTGAAGCTTTTCCGTCGCTTACCTTCAATCCGTTGCAAAATCTTGATGATCTAAATTTTCTGGTAGATCAATATATAAACACTTACAAAATTATTAAGCAGGCTCGAACTCATAATAGCGGCATACATGAGGTTGTATACCCTCCGGAAGAAATCTTCAAGTTACCTAATGAGGCAAAAAAACGAAAGCAACTTGAGAATTATGTCAGGGCATCTTATTCGAACTTCTTTCATTTTGGGGGACAATGTAAGATGGGACGGACGATTCAAGAAGGCGTAGTGGATGGATTCCTCAATGTCTTTGGTACTAAAAATCTTAAAGTTGCTGATCTTTCCATTTCACCTATTTTACCAGACGGCAACACTTCCATCCCTGCTCAGATGATTGGTTTAAATGCGGTACGATTTATTCAGGAGGATCCTCACCCTTATGTAGTAGATGATAAAGAATTTGATGATTATAAAGGATAGCACACACATTTTAACGGTTTTATACGCTAAGAGATTCTCAAGACTCAATGTTAAGGATAGATGCAGCAACCGTGTCATAAAGCGCAAAATAACTTACAGAAAATGCAATAATGTATTTTCGATATTTCACAATATACACAAGGATTAGTGTTAAAGGCTCGCAAAGGTATGACAGTTAAAGAAATCAAACAGAAAGTAAAATAATAAAAGAAAAAGGACGATGATTATTGTTGTTGTTCTTTTTCTTTTACTAGCTTATAAAATGTTATTTTTTTCATTCTTGCTCGCTTCTTGGCTTCAACCGCTGTTATATTTCCCCCTTTTTATACATCATAAGCAGTTAAAAATGAATCTCTGTCAATGCTGTTTTTAATACAGGGACTTCTGACAAGTCTTTCAAATTCAAAAGTTTCTCAATGGGTTACCAAATAATTCAGAACTTGAATTCCACGAATTTTGGAATGAATAAGAAGCAAATGAAACGAAGGAAGCGCGTTTTGTTCAGGTGATAGATAAAATGCAGGCGTTTACACAAAATGTACATACAGATGGTGAGGTATGGAGAGAAAATAAAGTAACCTCTGATAAAATCATTAAGTATAATGAGAATTGGACAAAACAAAATAAAACATTTGAAGATGTATTTCATTATCTTTGGGAAGTTGCTGAAAATAAAAAAATGTTTTATACAAAAAAGGAGATTGATTCTACGGTATAAACTATTGGCGTAATGTTTATTTAAAATCCCAGAACACTTATTCTATGTAAAACTAAAATTAAAAGGGTGAAACATGACTAATATGTATCACCCCTTATTTTTTATGACTTTTTATAAAGTAATTTTGATATTTTTTTGCACTATTTAAAACGCTTTAAAACAAGAAACTCCCACCATTTCCAAGGTAGAATGTTCTTTATAAGTACCATTAACTTTACACCTTTTCCGATCGGATAACGTAAAGTTGGATGCTGTGATTGTGCAATACTTACTATTTTCTCGGCAACATCTTGCGGGTCTCCCAAACTCTCATTCCCGTTATGAATATGTTGTTCAATTTTCTTCATGTATTCTTTGTAAGGGGACTTAGATTCAGAGGGAGATTCCGCAAGTTTTTGGCCAATTTCCCAAATGTTTGTGTTATATGATCCTGGTTCAATTAATGAAACATCGATTCCAAATGGTTTTACTTCTAGACGAAGAGATTCACTCCAGCCTTCAAGTGCATATTTAGATGCAACATAAGGAGAGAGGCCAGGGAACCCTATTTTTCCACTGATGCTACTAATATTAATGATTTTTCCGTGTTTTTGTTTTCTCATTATTGGAAGAACAGCTTGTGTTACTGCGATGGCACCAAATACGTTTGTCTCAAATTGCTTCCGATACTCTTCAAGTGGAATTTCCTCTACAAATCCACCACTTGCGTAGCCGGCATTATTCACAAGTATATCTATTCGTTCAAGAGTACTTATAAAAGATGTAAACTTCTCAATAGATTTTTGAGAAGTTACATCAAGCTGATGGATTTTTATTTTATGCTCTAAGTGTAACAGTGCTGCCTGTTCGAGCAATTTTGTTTGTTTTTCAACATTTCGCATTGTAGCGATGACAAGATATCCTTTTTTCGCAAACTCTAACGATGTAAGAAGCCCAAATCCACTTGATGAACCTGTAATAATCGCAATTTTTTCTGTCATTTGTTTCTCACTTTCTATTGAAATTCAATTTGATTTCATCATATCGAAAGGAGGAAGGGAATTTCAATAGATTATTTACATAGACATATTTATATTCTTATTTTAAAAGGTAGATTTATAGGGAAATTCCTTTTTATCTGTCAAAATATGCGCTTACCAGGGAAATAATAGGGAAACATTATTTCCAATAAGTAATAACCTAAAATTACGAGAAATTAAAATGTACGATTTAGAATAGACATTTTAAAAGGCCTGTTTTATACCGTACATTTTAGGAATAAAGTCCGCCCATATACATTTCTGTTAATGTATGTACTATGTCCTCGAGAGAAAATTCTCGTTCATTTCGTACGATTTCCCATAAAAACATTTCATTTGCAAAGAACCAACTTCTTGCTACTAAAAAACTGTTCAAATCTTTACGCGCTAAACCGCTGTTTTGTGAATATGTAATATCTTGAACAATTCGCTCAATAAATCGTTCTCGAATAGCATCCCATCTGTTCCTGACTTCATTGGATGTACCAATTGCTTCTTCAACAACTTGTAGTAGCTGTCTTTCTATTTCTGCCATTTGTAAAAATGCATGAACTTGCTTTTGAATCATACTATGAGCTTCTTGCTTTGTTACGGGTTGAAAAACACGTTCTGCAATTGTATAAAATTGATTCATTACATCGTCCATTAATACAATGAGTAAATCATCTTTATTTTTAAAGTATACGTAAGCAGTCCCATATCCTGTTTCTGCTTTTTTTATAATTTGGGAAATTGTTGTTTTTTGAAAGCCTTGTTCTATAAATACTTCACGCCCAGCCAATAATAATTTCTTTTTTGTTTCTAGCGAACGGCGTTGTCTTGCTGAAAAAGTATTTTTAGTCATATGTACCACACCTTTATACTGAAATATCAGAAAAATTAATTTCATTGTAGAGGAACCGATAGTAAACTGTCAACTGACATTATGTCATTGACGCTATGTCAGTTTTAGTGATATATTTTTTATTAATTAGAATTAAAAGAAAATTCAAGAGAAGGTGATAGAATGTACACAAAACCATTTGAGCCATCTTATGAGTACGCCCGTCAATGTGATCGTAATGATGAGCTCGCATCGTTTCAACATGAATTTTATAAAAAAGAAGGAACCATTTATTTGGATGGAAATTCACTTGGGCTTCTATCTAAACGAGCTGAGCAGTCTTTATTAACATTACTAGATTCATGGAAACAATTTGGCATTGACGGCTGGACAGAAGGACCGCATCCTTGGTATTTCTTATCTGAGCAATTAGGAGAATTAACTGCGCCTCTTATTGGTGCCACGCCAGAAGAAGTAATTGTAACCGGTTCCACGACGACAAATTTACATCAAGTGGTTGCTACGTTTTTCGAACCGAAAGAAGGAAAAACAAAAATCCTTGCCGATGAGTTAACATTTCCATCTGATATTTATGCTTTGCAAAGCCAAATTCGTTTAAAAGGATTGGACCCTGCTGAGCATCTTGTTCAAGTGAAAAGCAGGGATGGAAGAACGTTAAATGAAGAAGATATTATTGCTGCAATGACAGAAGATATTGCACTTATTGTCCTTCCAGCTGTGTTATATCGAAGTGGTCAAATTTTAAATATGAAATTTCTTACAGAAGAAGCACATAAACGAGGGATTCATATCGGCTTTGATCTTTGCCATTCTATCGGTTCTATTCCGCATCATTTTCAAGAATGGGACGTTGATTTTGCAGTTTGGTGTAATTATAAATATTTAAATGCCGGACCAGGCGGTGTTGGAGGCTTGTACGTAAATAAAAAACATTTTAATCGTCTACCAGGATTAGCGGGTTGGTTTGGCTCTCGAAAAGATAAGCAGTTTGATATGGAGCACGAACTTACACCAGCTGAGCATGCCGGTGCCTATCAAATTGGAACACCGCACGTATTAAGTGTTGCACCGCTTATTGGTTCTTTAGAAATTTTTAAAGAAGCAGGTATAGAGCGCTTACGGAAAAAATCCCTTCATATTACACGTTATATGATAAACCTTATTCAACATGAATTAGCAGATATGGACTTTACACTTGGTAATCCGTTAGAGGATGAAATACGAGGCGGACATATTTATTTAGAACATAAAGAAGCGGCGCGGATTTGTAAAGCATTAAAGGCAAATGGAATTGTTCCTGATTTTCGCGCTCCAAATGGCATTCGTTTAGCTCCTGTCGCGTTATACAATACGTATGAAGAAGTATGGAACGCTGTCCAAATTTTGAAAAAGATTATGGTAGATGAGGAGTATAAACAATTTGAAAATAAACGAGAGGTTGTGGCATAAAGATGAAAGAACACAAATGGATTGATATTTCTCAACCTCTAAATAATAAAATTGCCACTTGGCCTGGCGATACACCTTTTTCCTATGAAGTTTCATGGACAAAAGAGCAAAGCGGCTCGGTTAATGTTGGTAAAATTTCGATGAGTATTCACACCGGCACACATATTGATGCTCCGTTTCACTTCGATAATGATGGTAAAAAAGTAAGTGATCTTGATATTAACATCTACATCGGTCCTGCTCGAATTATAGATGTAACAGGTCTCGAAAGCATCGGAGCAAAAGAACTTGAAAATTATGATTTAGAAGGGGTAAGTAGATTATTATTGCGAACCTTATCAAAAACAAATCCACATGTATTTCCTGAAACGATTCCGTATTTACGTGCAGATCTTGCACCATACCTTCATGAAAAAGGAGTTCGTTTAATTGGTGTTGATGTTCCGTCTGTGGACCCACTTAATGATAAAGAGCTAGCAGCACACCATGAATTATTTAAACACGGTATTCATATTTTAGAAAATGTTGTTTTGGAAAATGTACAAGACGGAGACTATGAACTGATTGCCCTGCCACTTTCACTAACAGATGCAGACGGTAGTCCAGTGCGTGCCGTATTAAAACCATTATAAAAATAAATATATACTGCATAGAGAGGATGTACACATATGACAGAAAATGAAAAAGTGATTATGGAAAAAGGAATTCATACAGATTTTCGTAACAACATGACATACGGAGAGTACTTACAACTAGACAGTTTGCTTTCAAGTCAAAAGCGACTGTCCAATCATCACGACGAAATGTTGTTCATCGTGATTCATCAAGCAAGTGAACTTTGGATGAAATTAATTTTGCATGAGTTAGAAGCAGCTATTGAGTCCATTCAAAATGGAAATCTTGCGCCTGCTTTTAAGATGCTTGCACGCGTTTCAAAAATTCAATCGCAAATTATTCAGTCGTGGGATATTCTTGCGACGCTTACACCGGCAGAATATATTGAATTCCGCGATGCACTCGGTCAATCATCTGGATTTCAATCTTACCAATATCGGATGATTGAATTTGCACTTGGTTATAAAACACCACATATTCTTAAAATCTATGAAAAAGATGAAGAGTTATATACTCGTCTACATAAGGCGTTTCACACACCGAGTTTATATGACGTTGCGATTCAAACGCTTGCTAAAGAAGGTTTTCCAATCAATCCGATTGTGCTTCAACGTGATATTACACAACCATATGAACCAGATGCAACAGTAGAAGCAGCGTGGTTAGAAGTGTACTCAGATGTGAAGAAATACTGGGATTTATATCAATTAGCTGAGAAGCTAATCGATATTGAAGATTGGCTGCAGCAGTGGCGCTTCCGTCATATGAAAACAGTAGAACGTATTATTGGTCATAAGATGGGCACTGGCGGTTCTTCAGGCGTTTCGTATTTAAAACGTGTGCTTGATCAATCATTTTTCCCAGAGCTTTGGGCTATTCGGACAAAACTATAAACGATTAAACAATAAGCATAAAAGTTTTTTCTATGAAAAAGCTTTTATGCTTATTTGCATATTTTTAAATTGAAATTATGCTTTATATTATTGTTATACGAAATAAAGTCACCCCAAAAACGACAAAGCTAGCTTCTTATTTGAAAAAAGATAAGAAGTGAGCTTTTTTGTCTGCTACGATAATGATTGGTTATGTAAGGCACATTTTTATACCAATAATTGTTTTTATGATAACTACATATGAATAGAATTCACTTTTTAGGAATACATAAAATATATACGTACAAGCCTATCCTACTCACTACATCCTTAGTGAAAATAGGATTCTATAAATTTGGAGGAAGATATATGCAAAAAAAAGTTCTCCTATTTACGGATTTGGGAATTGATGATGCGTTTGCTATTTTGTATACCTTTTTTCGTAAAGATATTCAACTTGTAGGGATTGTCGCCGATTATGGAAATGTATCAAGAGAGAATGTTATCAGAAATATTAACTATTTGAAGTACATTGCAGGAAGAGAAGAGATACCTGTATTCCTTGGTGCTTCTGTACCGTTGACAGGTATATTGGTTCAGTATTTCCCCGAGGTACATGGAAAAGTCGGATTAGGACCTATCATTCCCCCTGAAATTTCTTATCCAGTTTATCCCTTAAATGATATTTACCAAGTTATACATTCAAATTTAGAAGATCTTACAATTATCAATTTAGGAAGACTTTCTTCGTTAGCTACAACTTTTGTATTAAATTTAGAAACAATGCGGAACGTAAGGGAATGTATTTGCATGGGCGGAGCTTTTTTTTATCCAGGTAATGTGACTGCTGTAGCTGAAGCTAACTTTTATGCCGATCCTTATGCAGCAAACTTAATTTTGCAGCATGCGAAGAACTTGACAATTATTCCGTTAAATGTAACTCAACATGCGATTGTTACACCCGAAATGGTCCAACAAATCGATGCATTTCATCAGAATACACAGGATCTTGCAGGACTCATCATCAAACCTATGTTAGACTATTATTATAGTTTCTACTCCAAGTCTAATCCCGGTATAAGCGGAAGTCCTATGCATGATTTTGTAACAGTGTGGTATTTGCTGAATCAAGAGGCTGTTAGCCTTTCAAGAGTACCCATTAAAGTAATTCCTGATCAAGGAGAAGGATTTGGTCAAAGCATTGCAGACTTTCGTTTTGTGACTAATCCAGGATATAAAACGCATAATGTAGCTTTTCAGTTGGATTATGAAAGATTCAAGAAGGATATTATAGAAACGTTCTTACAGAAGAGATTGTAACATACTTTATTAACTTCAGATAATCCGGATTATAAAAGTAAACTCAGATTTTCTGAAGTGACTTTTCTAGGTTTCTAGATAGAGTGACTATCCCTAGGGGGATTTGATTAAAAAAATGTTTTAGACTATAGAAAAAAGTCTTAGACTGTTAAAAATAGTTGTAGACTACAGAGGTGTTTTCGTACATGAGAACACCTCTTGTCCTTTTTACTAAGACTGCATCTTCCGGATTACATACATATAGCGGGGTTAAACGTGTACGTGACGAATACACCTTGGGAATGGGTCCGATGGAACAAGTACATGAGTTATATACTTTGCGTTGGCAAATAGAGATTGTCTTTAAAACGTGGAAATCACTCTTCAAAATACACCATTATCGTCATGTAAAACAGGAACGATTAGAGTGCCAATTATATGGAAAGCTAATCGCTATTTTCCTGTGTACCTCTATTATGTTTAAAATGCGCCAACTTCTTTTGCAAAAGAAGAAAAGAGAATTAAGCGAATATAAAGCGATAGGGATGATTCAAGATTATTTATATCTTTTGTATCAAGCTATACAGAAAGACACCCAAGAAATAACAAAGATTCTAATCCGCCTACACCACCTATTACAGAAAAATGGGCGAAAATCTCATCGATATGAGAAGAAAACAGTCTTTGATATTATGGGTGTTGTCTATGAGTATAGTGGGTTTGGAAAACAAAAGAAAGCTGCATAATTTTTGAAATTTGATTGAGGTTTATTTGGCATGCTCATTTTTAAGGACAAAAAGTATTTTAAGAGTTTTTTAATTCATTTGAACGAAAGTTCATTTTGTTTCCGTTCTTAAGTTGATGGGCATGTGACGGTAGCCTAGAAAAAATCTACTCTTTTTTGTTTCTCATTTCAAATTTCGTTATAATAAGTCAAATTAGCGCTAAGTAATTATGGAGGAGTTTAAATTGAACTTACCAGAATTAGAACATACATTGAAAAAGAAGAAAGTAAATGCTTTTCTCGTATATCAAAAAGGAGAAATCGTTAGAGAATATTATAAAACAGAGAAATGTGCACAAAATGTATTTAAAGTTAATTCAATAACAAAAAGTATCATTTCTATTTTAATCGGCATTGCACTTGAAAAAAGATATATCCATAGTATTCATACACCTATTGTTGAGTGGATTCCAAACGCACCAAAAGAAAAACAGCTGTTAACAATGTATCATTTACTAACGATGACAACGGGAGAAGAGTGGAACGAGTTTGGTGACGGTGTTATTTTCCCAAATGATTTCGTAGAATCAAAAAACTGGATTGACTATATTCTTAATAAACCGATTATTGAACAACCAGGGACTAAAATGAATTATAATTCTGGTTCTTCACATGTATTAAGTTATATTTTGCAACTTGCAACAGGGATGTCAACAGCAGTGTTTACTGAGAAATATTTATTTGAACCGTTACATATTACAAACTATGAGTGGCAACAAGATCCACAAGGAATTTTTGTGGGTGGTTTTGGTATGAAAATGAGACCAAAAGATTTGCTGAAAATCGGTCAACTCTGTCTGCAAAACGGCTGTTGGAATGGACAACAACTCGTGTCTTCGAACTGGATCGAACAATCGCAGCAAAACCGATTTATTACGTACAAACATATTGGAGCATATGGATTTCACTGGTGGGTTCTAGATAGAGACACATGCAATGTGCCATATCATACATATTTTGCGATGGGATACGGCGGGCAATATATTTTCATTGTGCCTCAATTAGAACTCACCGCAGTTATTACAAGTCAAATGCCTAAACGGGGTTTAGTACCACTAAAAATGTTTGTGAAATATTTACAAGAAGTGTACTAAAAAAGAGAGGTTTTGTTTCGGAAATTTACAAAACCTCTCACTAAAATTGTACTACATACGATTTTAAAGTCATGATTTATAAACTTCAGCAATGGAATAGAGTTGCCACGCCTTGAAAAAAGCTTCTTCTTTTGGCACGGCATGTTGTTTTTATCTTGGAGTCTCTTTGAATGAAATGTTAATAAATTTTTCTGTTTTCGTTTCAAACTCTACATCAACAAATACTCCAAATTCTTTTCCACTCTTGTCACGCAACCATAACTTAAATTTTTCAACTGATACATTTCCTGTTTTCGGCCTTCTTCCAATATGAAGGTAATCGATAATATCAGCTTGCGGGTATTTTTCTTTCGTCATTTGCACCGCGATCTTTCCCCATTTCGCATATGGAGGCTGTGCATGAACAGCGGAGAAAGGTTTATAAATAAATAATATAATTGCAGCAAGGCTGATACATATAATTAATCGAGTATATAACCGTGTCATCTTAAAGCTCCTTTATAGCATTTTTTATAGTGTTTACATTTAGGCATATTCATATGAATGTGCCTTTTTTTGTCTTCGTTACATAAAACCGCATGATTTACAAAAAATAACCTTGAAATCATCGTCATATTCAAGGAGGTTGAACTATGCAGCGTAAAGCTTTCTTCAAAGTGCCGCTTCTGCTTATTACAGCGGCGATTACTTTGTTGGTAAGTAGTGTTCATGAGAAGGAGGTAGGGGCTTTTTCAAATCAAATTATCCAAAAAGGAGCTTCTGGGGAAGATGTAATCGAGCTACAATCAAGACTGAAATACATTGGATTTTACACTGGCAAAGTAGATGGTGTCTTTGGGTGGGGTACATATTGGGCACTTCGAAATTTCCAACAAAAATTCGGGTTAAAGGTTGATGGACTTGCTGGTGCAACAACAAAACAAAAGCTCGTAAAAGCTACCAAATATGAAAAGCAACCAAGTAACACAGCGAACAACCAAGGTAATAAACCGTCACAAAATAATAAACCAGCACAAAATAAAGGCACAAATGTTCCGAATGGATACTCGCAAAATGACATTAAAATCTTGGCAAATGCTGTATATGGTGAATCACGCGGTGAACCTTATATCGGACAAGTTGCCGTTGCAGCTGTTATTTTGAATCGCGTAAGCAGTTCATCTTTTCCAAACACAGTCGCAGGCGTTATTTATGAGCCGCGTGCGTTTACTGCTGTTGCAGACGGCCAGATCAATTTAACACCAAATGAAACAGCAAAAAAAGCTGTACTTGATGCAATTAACGGATGGGATCCATCTGGAGGAGCGCTTTATTACTTTAATCCGGATACAGCAACAAGTAAATGGATTTGGAGCCGCCCGCAAATTAAGAAAATTGGAAGACACATTTTTTGTCACTAGTTAGGAGGTGGATGAGATATGTTTAGAGGTTTACTTATTGTTTTATTAACAATCGGAGTTGTAGGCACAGGATATTGGGGATATAAAGAGCACCAAGAGAAAAATGCGGTCTTAATTCACGCTGAAAATAACTACCAGCGGGCTTTCCATGATTTAGCCTATCAAGTCGATTTATTACATGACAAAATCGGGACAACATTAGCAATGAATTCACGCACATCATTATCACCTGCATTAGCCGATGTGTGGCGCATCACATCTCAAGCTCATTCTGATATTGGCCAATTACCACTTACATTACTCCCATTTAATAAAACAGAAGAATTTCTATCAAATATCGGAGAATTTAGTTACCGTACAGCTATACGTGATTTAGATAAAGAACCGCTGAATGACCAAGAATATAATACACTTCAGCAACTATATAGTAACGCGGCAAATATTCAAGATGAACTGCGTAAAGTACAGCATCTTGCCTTAAAAAACAATCTACGTTGGATGGATGTTGAACTAGCGCTTGCTTCTAATAAAAATCCAGCTGATAACACGATTATAGATGGATTTAAAACAGTAGAAAAAAACAGTAACTCTTATTCACAAAGCCCTTTTGGACCAACGTTTACAAGTTTGCAGACAGAAAAAAAGGGTGAAACGCACATATCCGGTCCAATAATTTCAAAAGAACAAGCAATAAATATCGCAAAATCTTTCCTTAGCTTAAAGGGATCTGAAACGATTTCTGCTGAAAAAAGCGGCAAAGGAGCAAAAGAAAAATTTTATAGCATTACAGTAAAAGATCCTAAGACAAATAGTGAAACGAATATGGATATTACGGAAAAAGGCGGCTATCCAATTTGGGTCATGAACAACCGTGAAGTAAAAGAACAAAAAATCAGTTTAAATGAAGCAGGAGAAAAGGGGCTTTCCTTTTTAAAACAAAATAAATTTAAAAATATGGAGTTATATGAAAGCTCACAATACGACTCTATCGGTGTTTTCACATTCGTAACGAATCGGGACAACGTACGTATATATCCCGAATCCATCCAAATGAAAATTGCGCTTGATGACGGTTCGATTGTTGGTTTCTCTGCTAGAGACTATTTAGCTTCACGTAAAGATATAAAAATTCCAAAACCAACATTATCGGTTTCGGATGCACGAAAGAAAATTAATCCGAATTTAAAAGTTATGGAAGAGCGTGAAGCAATCGTTGTAAATGACTTGCATAAAGAGGTACTATGTTATGAATTTTTAGGGACACTTGGAAAAGACACCTATCAAATCTTTATTAATGCTAATAGTGGTACCGAAGAAAAAGTGAAAAAACTACAAAGTGTAGAACAAATTTTTGATTAATGAATAGGAGTGATACCTTTGAGGAAACCCTTATACTTTTGTATCTGTTTGCTTCTATTAGCAAGTTGCAGTACAAAAAAGAATGATAACGCAGCAAATCCAAAACCAACTTCAAATGCAAATCAATATACAACAAAAAACGTAACATATAAAGAAAATACACGTAAATCAGAAGAAACAAAAGCTGATCATCTTGCAAATATTGCTTCAAATATACCAGGTGTAAAAGGTGCAACAGCTGTTGTTCTTGGTAAGTATTCCATTGTTGGTATTGATGTAGGTGCTAAGTTAGATCGTACAAGAGTAGAAACAATTAAATACTCAGTTGCAGAGAGCTTAAAACATGATCCACAAGGTTCTAATGCAGTTGTAGTGGCCGATTTAGATACGTACGAGCGTTTAAAACAAATTGGAAAGCGTATTAAAGAAGGAAAAGCTGGCGAAGGAATTCTTGATGAACTTGCGGCAATCGTTGGACGTGCGATGCCGCAAGTGCCTAATGATTTATTAGAAAACAAAAAGACGAATCCAGTTAAAGAAAATAATCAACAATTACCAAAATATGAACAAAATGAATTAAAACAAGAACAAGTCGATCAATCGAATCAACAATTAAAACGATAAAACAATCCCCCGTGTAATGCAGCACGGGGATTGTTTTATCGTTTTGAAAACTGAAAATTTCCTTTATTACTAAAAATGTTATATGATTTTACATGGAAGGAAACATATGTTTTTATAACTGGGGGAATTTATGTTATGCAAATGAATCAATCTATTCAACTCGTTCCATATACAGAGGAATATAAAGAAACTTTTCAAACCTATACTTTACCCGAAGAACAAGTACAATTTACTGCTCATCCAATGGAACTATTAAATCATGCGAAGCAGGATCCAACTCGAAATCCTATTGTTATTTTAGCTGATGACAAGCCAGTAGGTATTTTTTCCTTACAATCAGGAAGTCGTGTGCAAGAATATACAACGAAAGAAAAGTCTTTGTTACTCACTTCATTTTCGATTAATTACACTGAACAAGGAAACGGGTATGCAAAACGCGCACTGCAACTGCTACCAAATTATGTAGGTTTATACTTTCCAAACATAGAAGAAATCGTATTGGCAGTCAATGAAAAAAATATTCCTGCGCAAAAATTATACATAACAGTTGGTTTTGAAGATAGAGGACAGCGTCGAATGGGGCCGATTGGGCCTCAGCTCGTTTTATATTTACCTGTCAACAAAGCATCAGTTAAACGCTATGTGTTTTAAAATAGTAAATCTGTAAAAGTTTTGAGCGAGAAGGAATAGTCAACCACAAGCTTTTTGTATGGATTCTAATTGTTATGATTGAAATTAGAGTTTTGTTATATGAGAGTTTGATGTTATTGGAAATTTAGATATAAATTAATTTCTACTTAATACTCATTGAATGCTAAAATAGTGAAGTGGTAGCTTCATTCGAGACAAGTACTAGGTAGAACTTATTGGTGGAAAAGAAACAACTAATTTTGTAAAGTCCTTTAATTTTTATGTGCGAATGTAAAGCGCACATAAAATTCCAAGGGGATTCGCACCTGAATTTTCACGATTTACGATTGAATTTTATGATTTTCTGTAAAGGTTTTTAATTTTATTAAAGAAAATAACTGGTTTTTATACAGAATTTACGTATTTGCGTGTTATTTTGAACAAAAATCGCTGTCGCATCCCTCATAGGATGCGTGGATTGAAATATTGCTACACTTTTCCCGGAACCCGAAACGCCAAGTTGCATCCTTCATAGGGTGCGTGGATTGAAATTGTTTTGTATATGAATAACTAACATACTTAAAAAGTCGCATCCTTCATAGGGTGCATGGATTGAAATTCTACAAAATTTAAATTGTATTACAATAAGGCTTTTTGTATTCATCATGAATGTATAGATGAAAAAATGCTTACTTGCACTTATCTACTTGGATAAAGATAAGATACTTACTCACGTTAAAAATTCATATAGACGCAGTAATTTGAGGCACACCATAATACTTAGTTTTTTCACAATCGCACTAAAAGATATAATTTAACAACCATTTTTAAACCCTTCATTAAACATCTTGTTTATCACTCAGATATTTTCTAATTTTAAAATAATCATTTCTTGTCAATTATCACTCCACTTTTTTTGTTTACTTCTTAGCATGAATAGGATTAAGATGTTTTATAAGCATGTTATTGTATAGCTGAATGCATATATACAAAACAGAAAAATACCATTATGCTATAGAAGTTAGAAAGCTGAAAGGGATTGAGAATTGTGAGAAAACTTGATGTACTGTTAATGGTGCTCAGCGCCCTATTCCCAGTTACAGGTTTAATGAAACAAATGCCCCTACAATTATCATTATATATAGGTGGTTTATTATTTTTAACTAGTTTTGGGAGCTATCATGCCAAACGAATGCATTCACGAATATTTAGTTGGGTAGCATACGCAGCATTTATTACACTCTTGATGTCAATTTGGAATCAATACATAACAGTTGATTCTTTAATTGCGAACGCAAAAATCGCTGCATGTATTGCTGTCATCCCGTTTTTATTCCGATTCCGTACATATGCGATTACACTAGGACTTCTTGCATTATGGGGCGTAATGCTTTGGGATGCAAAGCAAATTCAATCACTAGCAGTTCTTCAGCGCATGATGAACCTACTTACAACAGAACGGTTGTATTTAGTCATTTTAGTGGCAGGCTTCTTACTCGGCGGTTTGCTTGCAAACGCGCTGCACCGTGATAACGGAAAGCAAGAAAAAACAAGCGCATTTCAACAAAAAAAGAAGCGAATGAGACCTACATTTAAAATTCGCATTCCGAGTTTACCGAGATTAAAATTTAAAATGCTAAAGTTCGGTAAAAAATCTTCTAAACAGAGAGACACTCGCACGTATGAACGAAATCATCAAGAAGCAGCACCAACTTATCATACAACGCCAACAGAGCAACATAATGATATTGGAACAGCACAAGGACAAACGAGAATGGAACGAAGAAAAAATCGTTATAATGCATAGAGAATGTTCTTTTACAACGAAAAAACCCGTAATGTCTACAAATAATCGATAGGCATTACGGGTTTTTTCGTTGTAATAATATACATATTAATTATCATAAATTTGAACAAGAATAAATATAAAAGCGCGTTTTTGTAAAAAATAGCCGTTGTCCAATTAGAATGAATATTTTATAGTTAAATATATAGAAAAAATTAACAATGGGAGGGCGTCATGAAAGATAATTATGTACTCTCCTTTTTGCAACCGCAATATCCAAATTTAGCCGAGATTGCATATAGCATAGAAAAGAACATCTACGAAGATCCACATGAAGCAATTGTGAAAGCTTGCCTATTTCTTGAAGCTGTAGTAAATGAAATTTGGGATCAAGAAAAATTACAAAGCGTATATGAGATAAAGTACGTTCAGCGCATACAAAAATTATTTCGTGAAGGAATTATTGATGAAACATTCCGTGGTTATTTTGATTTAATCCGTTCCATAGGCAATAAGGCTGCTCATGATGTCCATTACGGCAGTATGGTGGATTCTATGCGAATCTATCGTATTGTTTTTAAAGTTGCTGTTTGGTTTATGGAGTCATATGGCGATGAAGGATTTCAAGCTCCGGGCTATCGAGCTCCAGAGGTCCCGCAACAGACAGCGGAGAATCATAACGATGAATTAACAGAACTATTAAGTAAAACAGTAGAAGTAGCGATTGAAAAATCCATTCAAACAACGATACAAGAAGTATTCGCACATATGATGATGCAACAAGCGATGTTTAATGTCGATCTCAAAAAGCAAGAAGAAACAGAAATTGTTACTTCAAATGAAGAAAAAACAGAACAAGCACTTGATGCACCTTTTGATTTAGACGCATATTTTCAAAAACACAATGTAAATGTAATTGACAAACGTGAAATTGGAGGCACATTGTGGGTTCTTGGCGGTTGGGAGTTAAATGAAGTTTTATTCCCATTAAAAGAAAAGAAAATATTCTTCCGCTATAAGGAAAAAGGAAACCGGATAACAAGAGGAAAGCCAGCTTGGTTTTTATTTGGTTCATACATTACAAATGGAAAATCAAAAATAACAACAAAACAAGATGTAAAGCAAGAGCAGACAAAAACAACAAAGTTTAATCTTATGGCATATTTGAAAAAACACAATGTTGAAATGATAGATAAACGCAACCGCGGCGGAGCATTATGGATCATCGGCGGTTGGGAGCTTAACGAAATTTTATTCCCTCTAAAAGAACATAGCATTTATTTCCGCTATATGGCGAAAGGGAATCGGGCGACAAAGTATAAACCGGCTTGGTTTTTGATGGGGAAATGATGTAGAGGAAGGTACATTTTACTATTAGATGTACCTTTTTTATGTGATCATTTGTATACTTATTTTATATAATTTTCACCATCAACAATTATTACTAGAGGATTTTCTCATTAACTAGAAAATAAACTACAATAAAAACAAAGGAGCGATCACTTTTGAAAAAAATAAAAATCCCTACGTTAAAAAAAGAATTAAAAGAATATGACCAGACAGAACTAATTACGCTAATTGTTGACTTATTTAAGATGAATAAAGAAGTGCAACAATATTTATCTAGTAAATTTTTAGGTGATGAAGTAAACGAAGACTTACATAAACAATTACGAAAGAAAATTGAAAATGAATTTTTCCCAGAGCGTAGTTTACCAAAATTAAGACTTGCTGATTTAGAAAAAATGATTCTCAGCTTTCAAAAAACAACAGATGATCCGATCAGAACAATCGATTTAATGTTGTATTATGTAGAAATGGGTGTAGATTTTACAAGATCGTATGGAGATATAGGTGGAAAATTTTATAATAAACTTTTATCCATGTTTGCAAAATTAGTAGATTTATGTGAAGAAGATGAATCTTACTATACACCATATGCTGAGAGATTATCTAACCTTTTAAGTAATAGCATGGAAATCGCTTGGGGATTTCCTGAAGAATTAAGTGAGTTATATTATTGTATCCCTTGGTTAGAAGAGGAAGAGGAAGAGGAATAAGAATTTGACCGATTACAGAATTTGCGATACGAGAAAGCCCATGTAGGACTTTAGTGCGCCTTTAGGCATGGGATGAAAGTATTGCTTTTTGAATAAAAACATTCGTTCTGTTATCATAAAGCCATAGTCATGCAAAAGACTCTAAAACAATTATGTTCTCTGAAAAACGAATATTGTATGAGGTTGCACGAATCAATTTCATTTCGTGTGTAAAACAATATGTGTCGTCAAGAACAAGACGTTAAAACATGGTGGAGAATCCAAAAAGCTGTACGGTATGGTAACAGTACCGTAGCCCACGAACCTATACGGTCTGTCGTGGGAGTGGTGATGGCACACCGCAATCTTGCACGTCAGCGATATCAGAAATGAATTTCGCCTTTGGTAGCAAGAATCCCACTGACGTTAGTCAGCTTGCCCCTTTAGGGGTGGGAGTGTCAATACCTAATAAAAATACATTGATAGAGGAGAAACAATGCTAAAACACCTACAAAAAGCAATCAATCATTTAACTGAAGGAGAAGCAAGGGAACTACTCTTCAAGACACTCACACAACTTCACTCACTAGAAACAAATTTTAATAAGGAAACATTAACTTCACTTACAAATACACCGAAAGAACTGATAGAACAGTATATTCAAAAAACTGATATTACGAAAGGCAAACATGTTCATGTTGTTTTTGGCCATTCCGCAGCAGGATCTCTAAAATATGCCTTAAAAACAGCCAATATTCACGATGAGCATGTTCTATTGTTTTCCGATGCTTTTTCTGTTGGACCTCTTTTTCATTTAGATGAAGAAGAAGGGCAAGTTGCACGGCAGCAATGGCTACAGGAGAAAATACCATTAGAAGATTACGGTTATGAGGAATACTTGCCAGAAATGAAAGAAGCTCTGGGGAAATTATATGCAATCCCATCTCATGTTTCAATTACAATTTGGACAGGAAATAATGCTTACGAACATGTAGGGCTTACTTTTGTATTATTTTTATTGAGAGCTGCTACTAATGATTTATATGTCATAAATACAGCTGACGGCTTCGATAAGTTGTTTCACAAACCAAACTTAGATTACACTGTCCGCCATACTGGAGAAATTGTTCCTGAAAAGTTAATCGCAATACGCGAAAGCTACAAAGAATCATCTCCTCTAACAAAAGAAGAGCGACAAACACTTGAAAATGAATGGGAAACATTACGTGAAGAGCACGCAGTTTTACGTATATGGGAGAATAATTGTGTTGTTTCTGTTCCAGAAGATTATATTGATGATTTCATCGTACAATGTGCTAGAAGTTTAGAAACTGATGGATTTACAAATCAATTTTATAAATCTGCTCGATTAGTTGGGGAGGTTTTAGGACATTTTGAACAATATGTAGGAGATGATTTCATTGAATATCGTTTAAAAACATTAATTAAACAAGGTATTTTTCTTATGAAAGGCTCTTTGCATTCCATGAGGTTTTATAGCGTACGATTAGCACAGCCGGAAAAATGATAGCGAATGAAAGGAGGCGTCTATGTGAACATCTCCTTTTTCATTTTCATATGAAAAGTAATATATAATTGCAACTTTCTAGACTTTTATAAAAATAAATGCGTTATAATAATTAAACGCTACGATTACCAAATTTTTCTGAATCTAAAGATTGTAGAGATATCTTCAAAAAATGAGTGGTGATTAAATCAACAATAGATACACACTTTTGAGGAGAGTAACAATGATTTATTTACGACAATTAGTTTGTTTTGGCTATCAACAAGCTCTTTCCTGTATTTTTCCTGTACTAATCTTTTTGACACTTGCTCTTTCGAAGGTGATCCATATTCCGGGTCTATACCGTTATGATTTCATCTTACTCGTCTGCCTTCTCATTCAATACGGCATGTATAAAAGCGGGCTTGAAACAAAAGACGAGCTTAAAGTGATTACTGTTTTCCACCTTATTGGATTGGCATTAGAAATATACAAAGTGCATCAAGGTTCTTGGTCTTATCCGGAAGATGCATGGACAAAGGTGCTGGGCGTACCGTTATATAGTGGTTTCATGTATGCGAGTGTTGCGAGTTATATATGTCAGGCATGGCGCAGGTTTCATTTGCAAATAGAAGGATGGCCAAATGCGATATGGACGATTCCGCTAGGAGCAATGATTTATTTTAATTTTTTCACCCATCACTTTATGTATGATTTCCGCTGGGTTTTAACAATCTTATTATTTGGAGTGTTTTTTCGTACTTATGTACATTTTTATTTACAAGAGGTTACATACAAAATGCCACTTGTTCTTTCGTTTTTTTTGATAGGTTTTTTCATTTGGATTGCAGAAAATATCGCAACTTTCTTTGGAGCGTGGCAATATCCAAATCAACATGGAACGTGGAAACTCGTTCACATTGGAAAAATTAGTTCATGGTTTTTACTCGTTGTCATTAGCATTATGATAGTCGCACAATTAAAACAACTTAAAATGAAAAAAAGCAAAGATTTCTCTCAAAATAAGTCTCTTCATCCTAAATAAAAGAGGGTGATCCGTCTTGAAAAGAAGAAGAGTAGTCTTTTTTACATGTATTGTAATCGTTATTTTTGGAATCGGAATTGCGGCATATAATAAAATAAGTCGTGAAAATAATTTAGATTGTAGAGCAAGTGCCGTTCAAATCAAAGCTGTTTTGGTAGATTATAAGGGACAGCCGTTATCTGATGTACAAGTGTATGAAGCTTCAATCTCTAATAAAGAACGTGCTGTCACAAATTCACAAGGGGAGTTTCAATTTTACTCAGGTGTTTGCGGTAATATTACTTTACTATTTGTTACTCTAGATGGAAACACGTACACAAAAATATTTGAAAGGGAAGATGTGCCTAACATAATAAAGTTAGAGTAGTAAGTCATATATATGCATTTTAATTTCTCTATATATAAGTCGCTGCTATGTAGAATACTACATGCTCTCCTTTTGTTTTATACATTGCACGAGGTAGGAAAAGGTCCTGACAGTTTCTATGTGAAGTCTAAGTGGTCAATGGATTTATCATCTAGTTGCAAAGTACCGAAAAAAAGTGAAGCAAACAAAAAGTAACTTTAAAATCAACCTTTATTGTATATTTTGGAGTTAGTTGACGTTTATTTTCCAAAAGTTAATAATAAATAGGTGGATTTGTACGAATTTAGGGGAGGTAAAAAAATGACGATAAAAAAAGCTTTGTTATTCTTGTTTATGATGGTAATTGGTTTAACAGGATGCTCTATGATTGAAGAAGGTAAGGATTCAATTGACTATGCTCAAAAGGCAAAAGACTATGTTAATAAAGTGAGTGCGTTTGCAAATGAAGCGCCGGGATTAGTAGAAAAAGCAATCAACGATAGTGCCTCCCGCAAAGAATTAGAAACTAGACTCAGAGAAATCCAAAAGGATATTTCAGCTTTTAATGATTTGACACCTCCTGATGTAGCAAAGGATATTCATCAGCAAATTGTTGGATATAATGAAAAGTTAAATGGATTAATTGATACAACCATGAAGAAGGTAGAAGAAGGAAAAATGGATGTAGAACAATTCAAAAACTCGGAACTTATGCAGACAATTCAACAAATTCAAGATTCAAAAGATAAGATTCAAAATTTAGGTAAGTAAATATAGTCTGAAAAAAAAAGTCTGTTATGTATAACGGACTTTTTTAATTTGAAGGTGTAACAATAAGTTGTTTAGTTATAATTTCTCAACTTTTATAAAATTCAATACGTTATAATGGTCATTAGGTGCAATGGTCACCAAATATTTCTAAAGGTGGAGGTTAGCGGTATGTCTTCAAATAATGAAATGAATCGTAACACATTGCCTGAGATCCAATTAACTTCAGCTAAGTTTAAACATGAAGCATATGACATTTATAAAGAGTTGCGTTCATCGCATCCTGTTTATCAGGTATATCCCAACGCTTGGCTCATTACAAGATATGAAGATGCAGTTAGTTTATTAAAAGATGCACGTTTACTGAAAAATGCTGAAAATGTATTTAGTAAAAAAGAATTAGAAGTCACTTTTACATTAGAAAATGGAGAGTTTTTGAGAAAACATATGCTGAACTTTGACCCACCTGACCATAGCCGGCTACGATCCCTTGTTCAAAAAGCGTTTACTCCCCAGATGATTCTACAACTGAAAGATAACATTCAATCTGTTGCTGATAGTTTACTTGACAAAATAGAATTTCAGCACACTATAAACCTCGTAAACGATTATGCTTTCCCACTTCCAATTATTGTGATTAGCGAAATGCTCGGTATTCCTCAAGAAGATCGAGATAAATTTAGAGTTTGGTCACATGCGGTTATAGATTCTCCAGAAACGCAGGAAGCTTTGCAAGAAGTTGATAAAAAATTAGGTGAATTCATTAACTATTTACGATATTTAGTGGATAAAAAACGAGAAAATCCTTCAGACGATTTAGTCAGTGCATTAATACAAGCAGAAAGTGAAGGAACAAAATTAAGTGCCACGGAATTATATTCAATGGTTATGCTGCTTATCGTGGCAGGGCACGAAACAACTGTCAATTTAATCACAAATATGACGCTAGTATTGCTTGAACATCCTGATCAGTTGCAGCTTTTACGGCAAAATCCAGATTTGATTGACTCAGCAATTGAGGAGTCGTTACGATTTTACAGTCCAGTTGAATTAACGACAATGCGCTGGGCGTCAGAATCATTTACATTACATGGTCAAAATATTCAGTCGAAAGATGAGGTTATTATTTCCTTAGCCTCTGCGAACCGCGATGAGAAGATATTTCCAAATGCTCATATATTTGATATTACAAGAAAAAATAACCGTCATATCGCTTTTGGCCATGGCAGTCATTTCTGTCTTGGTGCACCGCTTGCTCGTTTAGAAGCAAAACTTGCAATTCCTACTTTATTACATCGTATGCCAGGTCTTGGATTTAAAGGAAAAAGAGAAGACTTAAAATGGAGTGGGAATTATTTAATGCGTTCTTTAGAAGAATTACCATTATCTTTCTAAGTGAACGGATAAGAAACAGTATGACACCTCTCAAAGCTGTTCATACTAGACAATAAAGGAGGTGTCATACTATGGCTCAAGATGTTCTTTGTGAAGTAAACAACTGCAAATATTGGGGAAATGGAAATAAGTGCAATGCTGAGTCCATTTATGTAATAAGTCATACAGGGAAACAAGCATCTGATAGTAAAGAAACAGATTGCAAAACATTTATACCAGAAGTTTAAGTCTCGAAGGGTAACCACAATCTAGGTTACCCTTGTCTTATGTATATTATTGATAATAACAATCATTTTCATACTTTTTATATGTAAAGAATATAAAAATTTTGCATAATAAATGTTTTCTCTTGACCTGAAATGCGTTTCATACATTATAACTATAATGTTGCATATGAGAACGATATCATTTATCGCATTTATAGAAACGAAAGTAGGGAATAGAAATGAAACTTATTGCAATTGATTTAGACGGCACTCTTCTTACATCAAAGAAGGTAATTAGTGAGGAAAATGCGGCAGCTATTAAAGAGTGTCAAGAAAAAGGACATGTCGTTGTGATTTGTACTGGACGCTCTATAATAGATGTTCAAAAACTTCTCCATGAAGCAAATTTAAAATGTCCAATTATTGCAGAAAACGGTGCAATTTTGTATTTAGATAATGAAATGTTACAGCGATATCCGATTGCAAATAAACATGCAGAAGAGATTGTTAATTATTTAGAAGAAAAAAATATATTTTATCAATTGTATACAGATCAAGGGGTATATATCCCAGAATACGGAGAAAAAACGATTGAACTTGAGATGAATTTAATCATAAATTCTGATATACACGCTGATGAAGAAGAACTGAAACAAATAGCAGCATTATATTTAGAGCATACTGAAACGAAACCAATCGAAAGCTGCAAATCGCTATTTTCAACGCCAATTCACATTCATAAAATTCTCCCATTCTCGTATCAAAGAGAAAAATTAAAGTTATTAAAAACGCAATTTATAAATAACGAGGAGCTATCGATTACGGCATCTTACTGGCACAATCTTGAAATAAATCATATTTATGCTCAGAAAGGGAACGGATTATATACACTAGCAAATCATTTAGGTATATTAAAAGAACATACCGTCGCAATTGGTGATGGTTTAAATGATATGTCTATGATGGAAAAGGCAAATATATCAATTGCAATGGAGAATGCTGTGGAAGAGATTCAAGCAATTTGTCGCTATAAAACACTTTCAAATGATGATCATGGTGTTGCTCATGCCCTTCGCTGTTATGTAATTGGCTGAAGTTATTTTGCTAGTTAGACCACGGCCAAAAAATGATGAAAGAGACAAAAATGCTCTTATTAATTCAATTACTTAAACTTCATATTAGTTAAACACGCAAAAAGGAACAGATTTCGACAAAATCTGTTCCTTTTTGCGTGTTTTTATTCACTTTCCCTTACTTTCTTGTTGAAAAATAAAAAAATTCATGAATAACTCTATTTTTCTATGTACCTTGATAAATTTAATTCGTATAATGGAAAAGTTAAATAAATTTGAAAATTAAACAAAATCGAAAAATCAATATATATATTTGAATTATTAATATAGGAGTTGTCAGATATGTATCGGCTTACAGAACTTATTAATATTGTAGAAATACAAAAAATGGCAGAACAATTTTATTTTTTAACACATATTTCACATCAGCTTCTTGATTCCAATCAAGAGATACTATTCCATTACGGCACCGAGTCCAATGATACACATTTATATACAAAAATTCATGTCCCAATCATGATTTATGAACAGATGATTGGCAATTTTATCATTGATTCTCCTCAAGACCGTATTGATACTTGTACAATATATTTCCAATCCCTTGCAACACTTATGAACAATATCGGAATGAATACATTGCAACAACTTCAGGAGAATCAATCAATACCTGCTGAAAAAGTATGTACTATTTTGCAAAACATGCCCGCTATGGTCGATGCGTGTGATGAAGAAGGAAATATTGTTATATGGAACCGAGAGTGTGAACTAGTAACAGGCTACAGCGCAGCTGAAATTGTAAACAATCCCCGCGCATTAGAGCTCCTTTATCCCGATAATGAATATCGAAATCAACTGCTTTATGAGTTCTCAACACGTGGGAAAAACTTTCGAGATTGGGAAATGACACTTACTTGTAAAAACGGTGATCAAAAAACAATAATGTGGTCAAACTTATCAGATGAGTTTCCCATCCCTGGATATAGCCATTGGGCAATCGGTATCGATATTACACATCGAAAGAAGATAGATGAAGAACTCATCCAAAAGTCATCTGAGTTAGAATTAATTTTTAAAGCGTTACCAGATTTATGTTTTTTAACTAATTTGGATGGAATAATTGATGATTATAAAGCTGCTTCTTCATCAAAGTTTTATGTACCGATTGAAGAATTTATGGGCAAAAAGTTTCAAGATGTTTTACCTCCAGATGTTGCCGATCAGTTACATGACGCAATTGTTAAAGTACATGAAAATAATTCCATAGAAATTGTAGATTACTCTTTAGCGATGCACGATAGTATGTATTATTTTGAAGCGCGATGTTTGCCGCTTTTAACAGATAAAATTATGGTTATTGTTCGTGATATTACGGAACAAAGGAAGACAGCTGAATTATTAAATAAATCAGACACTTTAGCTGCAGTCAGTCAACTTGCTGCAGGCGTTGCACATGAAGTACGTAATCCTTTAACTGTTATAAAAGGCTTTATACAATTATTGCAATTGAAAAATGATTCAGAATACTTTACGCTAATGCTGTCTGAAATTGAGCGTATTGAATCTATTATTCGTGAGTTTTTATCGATTGCAAAACCTGAAATTACTTCTTTTGAAAAAAAGAATCTATATTCTATATTAGAAAATGTTGTGTCATTAATTAACACAAAAGCAATCATGACAAATATTCATATTACATTCCAACCAGATCCTAGCTTCTTATATATTGATTGTAGCGAAAAACAGTTAAAGCAAGTATTTATAAACGTTTTACAAAATTCAATTGAAGCAATGCCAAATGGAGGAGACATCATAATTACTGCTAAGAAAACAAGCGACAATGAGGTCATGATTTGCGTTTCCGATGAGGGGATTGGTATTCCGGAAGAGAGAATAATAAAACTTGGAGAACCTTTTTATAGTACGAAAGAAAAAGGAACGGGTATTGGTTTAATGATTAGCTATAAAATTATTGAACGTCATCAAGGAAGAATCCATATAAAGAGTAAGGTTGGAGTAGGAACTTCAGTGAAAATTCACTTACCAATTACTCAAACTTCTTAATTTATGAGAGATCATACAGAGCATTTTCCTACCTCATGTAACGGTAATACATAAAGATAAAATGAGTGCTAGTTACTTTTACATAGCAAAAACTCAAATGTTGAAAAGATCAAAATGGATTTATAAAAAAATGTTCGTTATGTTTATAAACACATAGGAGTAAGAGAACTGGTTTTTGATCAGAAACATTCTTTTACTCTTTTTTCATTATATTTCAACTACTAGACCGAACCTTTCAAAAATTATAAAATATGAACCCTCAATTTTTATCCAAGTCAATATCATCAAAGATTTTCGTAACCCTCTTCTTTAAGAAACGACTATACATTTTCTCATCTAATTTTAATCTTCCTTTCATTAGATTTTCCATTTTTATGGTTAAAATAGAAACGAACAATTACATTTCATAGCTACAGAAAGAGGGGGATCAAAATGTCAAAAAGTCTACTAAATCAAATTTTTCATGTGTCCATAAAAATTATAGGCGCCTCCATTATTGCATTTGGTGTTACTATGTTAGTATTAGACTTTGTGGTAGGAAGTCTAATAGCATTAAAAGGTCTAAATAAAAATCTTGGATCCCTTGCAGAATACGGAGCGATTGCAGCAGGTTCTTTATGGTTAATTCGTAATATTTGGTTGTATTTGCATAAAAGAAAAATAATGGTTTCTAAATATACGAAAGAACTTTATATGTTATTAAAGCAGTATCATACGTTAATCGGGTATGCAGTTTTCGTGGTCGCTACTAGTCATGGGATCTATTTTTTAATTGTAGGTAGCCGCCATATGATTCGAATTTATAGTGGAATTTTTGCTTTAATTGGATTAATCCTTGTTGCGATAGCTGGTATACTATTACACAAATTGAAAGATAAGAAAAAATATATAACATACCGTAAAGCACATCAAACTGTTGCTGTTATATTCGGGATCGGATTACTCATACACCTTTCTGTATAGGAGTGATAATATTGCAACGTATTTTAATTATTGAAGATGAAGAAAGTTTAGCAGAATTTTTAGAATTAGAACTCAAATATGAAGGATACGCAGTCGATGTTGTGTATGATGGAAGAAAAGGTTTAGAAACAGCTCTTGAGCATAATTATGACATCATTCTTCTTGATTTAATGCTTCCTGGTCTTAACGGAATTGAAGTATGCCGCCGATTACGTGCAACAAAAGAAACGCCTATTATTATGTTAACAGCTCGTGATAGTATCATGGATCGTGTAACTGGATTAGATAGCGGTGCAGATGATTATTTACCGAAGCCTTTTGCCATTGAAGAACTGTTAGCAAGAATGCGTGTGATTTTGAGAAGAAATCAAAAAGAAGAGCATAAAAATAAACTTCTTTTAAGATTTAAAGATTTAGAACTTGATGTAGAGTCTCGAACTTTACACAAAACAGAAGAGATAATTGAGTTAACAAATAAAGAATTCGAGTTGCTTATGATGTTTATGAAAAATATCAATCGCGTATTAACAAGAGACATGCTCTTAGAGCAAGTCTGGGGATACAATGCAGTGGTAGAGACGAATATAGTAGACGTTTATGTACGTTATTTACGTAATAAATTAAATAGCAAAGACAAAGAAACGTATATACAAACTGTCAGAGGCGTAGGATATGTGATGCGATGATGAAGCAACTAAGAAATCGCATCCGGAATCTTCCTGTAAAATGGAAATTAACACTATGGTCCAGCACATTAATATTTGTTTTATTCTTTTTATATAATATTTTACAATATGTGATTATTGACCATTGGACGCTTGATTATGAAAAAAAGCAAATTAATAGGCAAGTAACAGAAATAGAAGCTTATTTTAAGAATGAGAATACAAATTTTTCTGCAGATATGATTGAAAACAGTAAGGATTTTCTTGCAACTATTAATGATAAACATCAAATGATTCGAATTTTGGATGCAAAAGGAAAGGAACTTGTCATTGTTTCACGTGACTTTGAACCGAATTTAGTTAAGCCAAAGCACGTCGATCGACCTGAAACTTCTATGAAAAGGCAGCTTGAAGATAGAATATTTGTACAGCGCACGCCGATTACAACACATACATTTACTGGTACAATTGAAGTTGCACAAAACTTTGAAGCTTTTGATCATTTAATGAAGCTTATTTTTCTTGTTATGATTGCTGCCGGTATTGGGGGATTGCTTCTTAGCTTTTTAGGCGGTACCATTCTTGCAAAGCAACTTCTATTAAGTGTGCAAGCTATTACAGATACGATGAACAAAATTAAGACAAATGGATTAAAAGAAAGGGTACCAATTCACGAAAACAATGATGAATTCACCAAACTCGGACTGCTTTTTAATGAGCTTATGAACAATCTAGAAACATCCTTTATGCAACAAAAGCAATTCGTTGAAGACGCATCCCATGAATTACGCACACCACTTGCGATTATACAAGGACATCTTTCTATGTTAAACCGCTGGGGAAAGGATGACCCTGCTATATTACAAAAGTCGTTAGATTCTAGCCTAAAAGAAGTAGATCGTCTCAATAAACTTGTGTCAGAGTTATTAGAATTATCCCGGGCAGAATCGGAACAAATGTATCCTCTTGCAGCCGACCCTGTACATGTAAATTCAGTAATAGAACAAGTTACACAAAATTTCGAATTGCTGCATGCGAATTTTCAATTTGAGAGACAA
Organism: Bacillus multifaciens; assembly: GCF_030756675.1. Taxonomy (GTDB): domain Bacteria; phylum Bacillota; class Bacilli; order Bacillales; family Bacillaceae_G; genus Bacillus_A; species Bacillus_A multifaciens. The sequence goes on along the minus strand of NZ_JAVBXD010000010.1, from coordinate 48,627 downwards.
TTACATACGAATCATGCATGTGTTTCTATTCCAGCTTCTTATCTCGAACAAATTTTAGTTATTATACTAGATAATGCGATCAAATATACAAAAGAACATGAAAAATACATTTGCTTGCAAAGCGAGGTAGAAGAAGAGAAAATTAAGATTACCATTACAGATCACGGAGTCGGAATACCAGAGTCTGAATTGCCATATGTACTAAATCGTTTTTACCGAGTCGACAAAGCAAGAAGCCGAAAACAAGGCGGAAATGGATTAGGACTTTCCATCGCAAAGCGCCTTGTAGAAAAATACAATGGACGTATTATGATAGACAGCAAAGAACAAAAAGGAACGACAGTTACTTTAGTGTTTAATTGTGTAAAAAGCGAGAAGTAGATTGCATACTTCTCGCTTTTATTTGTGGACTTATTATACATTTTATAAATACCGAATACATTTTATAAATACCGAAGAAAAATGAGAAAAAGATGAGAAAAAATTTAAGAACATTTCATTTTGCCAGTATATACTGAGTAAATCAACGAAATAGGTAATTACGTACTGAATGTAAACAAGGAGAGAATTATATGAATTACACAATATTCCACTGGATTAATAATTGGGCAGGATCCTTCGCTTTGTTAGACAAAGGGATGATATTTATTACAAGCAGCGCCCCATATGTTGCAATTATCTTGATGCTTTCTTTATGGTTTAGCAATGGACAAAAAGAAACAGCTATGCGTAAACAATATACAGTTTTGTACACAGCAATTTCTGTCTGTACAGCACTACTTGTAAATGTTTTGATTCATGCACTTTATTATCATCCACGACCATTTGTCACATATCATGTGCACAAATTAGTGCCACACGCTGCTGATTCCTCGTTTGTAAGTGACCATGCTGTACTTGTATTTTCTATAGCATTTACAATGATTTTACGAGGAGAAGCTTGGAAAAATATCGCATTGTTTTGGGCTATACTAGTTGGCATTTCACGTATATATGTAGGTGTTCATTATCCGGCAGATATTATAGGCGGAGCTGTTTTATCTTTCATAACAAGTGCTTTAGTAGTCAAATATACAAACAAAGTAGAACCTTTGGCACGTCTCATATTTCAAATTTACGCTATAATAACAAAACGAATTCCAATACTGTCTAAGTACAATCATACAGCGTGAACTACCCGCCACTTAGCGTCCTTACGGATTGTTTGAAGTGGGGGCTTCTCGGTTAGTCGTTACTTTTGATAGCTAACGAATTAGTCTAAGACCGCCGAGCTAACTCCCTTGTTCCAAAAGTTTTTGATATTATTTATGCTGATGCTAAATACTACTTTTAGATTATAACGCTAAATATTGGTAACAATAATAATCATGTATATCAATTTAAAGGATGATATGATGATTTATATTTATACTGATTATGGCGGGACACATACAACTTCATTAGCGGCAGCATATCATTTAAAAAAACTACCAACGGATCGGAAACTTACGAAAGACGAGATATTAAACGTTGATTATTTTAATAAACTAAAAACTTCCGATATGGGGAAAATTATTTTTCACGGACGAGATGAAAACGGTGATCCAGTTTATACAGTCGGTCATGGTGCATCTAAAGTTGTGGTTCCAGCTTTAAAAAATTTAAGTATACTATTACAAGATAAGTATCAAAACCACGAAAAAATTGTGTTTTCTAATACATCACCAACTGTACCATTTGCGATGACGATCGGTGGTTTATTTTCGAGAAGATTAAAAATTGATTTTATTGGCGTGCCATTATTAGTTTCCGGTGCAAAACAAGCTTGCGATAATATAATCAGGCTCGTTGAATATACAAAGCAGGCTGGAAGATTAACAAATGAAGATGTTGTAGTATTAGAAAATGAAAACTTTAAATAGTTTAAGCAAAAAGGATGGCTAATTATATATTAACCATCCTTTTTGTTATAATATCTCAACTTTTTTTCGAATGACAATCTTATCAATATCATCTTCTTCATCACCAATATATAAACCACGTTCTCTCAAATACATTTCAAAATACAAATCAGCTTCAGAACGTTCATCGTATGGCTTTACAGATAAAACAAACCCTAATTTTTGTTGATCTTCCAAATTGACAGTAGAAATGTATGCTGGAATTTTATTACGTAAAAATAACTCTTTAACTGGAATAATCATGTCTTTCATTAACTTTGATAAAAGAGTCATTTCAAAATCAAAATTAAAACGATCGATGCTTGATAAATCTGCAAAAACAACACCAATAAAACCAGTGTTAAAAATTTCTTGATAATTTTCTTCTTCAATATTTCCGTTATAAAAGTTCTTTTCAATTAAATAATTTTTAAAATATGCAACACCTTCAGCTTCTTTAAAAGGTTTCGTCGAAAGAACAAACCCAATTTTCTTTTGTTTATGTAGATACACACACGATAAGTAAGCAGAAACATGATGTTCAGCGAAAAGAGAACTTGTTGCTTGTGCAAGACCATCTAATACATGATGCGCAATATGCAGTCGTTTACGAGAAAAGTAATATGATTTTTTTTGAAGTTCTAATGTATCGATAAACACAGAGCCAATAAAGCCTGTATTTGATATAGTCGGAGTATGCTTTTTTCTTCCTCTGCGTTTATTTTGAGCCAATGAAATCCATCCTTCCTAGTATCTATCCCAAAGGGGGATGAGACAAAAAACGAACATTTGTTCTTATGTTCATATTGTACTATTTATTCGTTAAAAAGTAAATGTTTTATCCTCAAAAATAAACAAAAAAGATGCCTTAAAAAGGCATCTTAATAAAGAATAGGGAAGAGAACTTCCCCATAATATTATGTATATTTATATTAAGAAATAGATGAAATTTCTTCAGCATCTTCGACATCTAAATGGCAATCCATTGTACGTACTTCTTGATCTTCATGGCTTCCAAAATAAATAGTAATGTTCATATGTATCGCTCCTTTATTTTAGGAATACCTAAAATAATCATTTATTGTTTTTTATTATATACTACTTTACATGTTCCTACAATCTTATCATGATTTTCAAAAACATTTCTTTAATATTAAGAAAATTGCTATAATAAACCTATCTATATTAAAGGAGGAAATAACATGCAAAAAACACTAAAAACATTTTCAAGCGTAGGAAGAGGAGTGAATATCAACTAACGTAATATAGCACTCCTGCTTCCTAAATCCATTATGAAAAATGAATAACGGAAAGTAGGAGAACAATTGAAGAAACAAACAATCGCAACACATAATATTTCGATTTTATTTTGGGTACAATTTTTTGGAACAATTAGCTTTTTACAGCCCGTAATGACTCTTTTTTATATGGAAAAAGGCTTAACGGCAGCAAATATCTTTATTGTCATGATGTGTTGGAGCGTGGCAGTACTTATTGGGGAAATCCCAGCAGGTGTTTATGCGGATCGATTCGGTGCAAAATTATCATTTTTGACAGGATCGATCATAAAAACTGTCAGTATTTCTATCTTATTATTTGCAGACAATCTATGGATTTTTTGTGTATACAGTTTATTGAACGGTTTGTCAGTTACATTTTTCTCCGGTGCAGATGAAGCACTTATTTATGAATCGTTAAAAGAAAATAATGAGCAACATGAAATGGATCAAGCAATGGGGAAAATCCAATCAGCAGGCTTTATTTCCATGTTAATCGCTGTAATCTTCGGCTCGTATTTCGCTAAAGATTTACGAGAAGAACAATTTACATTATTAATTGTTCTTGGAATAGTATTTCATTTGGTAGAACTTGCTTTACTATTTTTTATCAAAAGTCCAAAGAAACTATCATCTTACCGAGAAGAATCTGTTTCGCAAATAATTAAAGGGATAAAGGTAATTCGTAAAGCACCGCAATTACTTATTATGTTTTTAAACGTCTCGCTTGTTTTTATTCCAGCAAGTGCAGTATATGACGCTTTTAACCAACCGTTGTTTACGAACGCAGGCCTTCCTGTATTTGCAATTGGCGTTATGTATGCTTTAGCAGCTATCCTTGGATACTTTTCTTCGATATCAATCGGATGGCTTACTAATAGATTCTCACGTACAATGTTAATGAATGTATCAGGAGGGTTAGCTGTTAGTGGTTTACTATTATCAACATTTTTTGGAGATACATTGTGGGTTGTATTAGGAGCGTTCTTTATTTTACGGTTCGTACGTGCAATTCGTTATCCGATATACTCGCAGCTTAGTAATGACATAATTCCGTCTCATGTGCGTGCAACAACGATTTCGTTATTGTCTGTTTTAGATTCGATATTGGACCTTATTATTTTCGGAACACTATCATTCGTAGCCGTTAAGTCATTACCATTTGTATTTGCAGTTTGTGCATGTATTGCATGTATTGGAACGTTTTTGCCAATAAAAAAAGTTGAGGTGGGTGTTACTGCGCACCATAAAATGAATCGAAATATAGAATAAAATACTCCCCCAAAGTGTTCTATAAACTTTGGGGGAATTTATGTTTAAATCATAAAAAATTATCAAATGGAGGCCAATCTAATGTTACATATAGAAAAAGCAAAACTTGATGATTTACAATGGGTTAATTTTCAATACGAAAAGGTTGATTTTGTACCATCACATTTAGAAAATGAAGAGATTGCAATTGCATATTTTAATAGTCAAAAAGCCGGCTTAGGAAGATTAGTAAAAATTGATGAAAATAGCTTTGAAATGGGTGGAATATATACGTTAGAAGACTATAGAGGAAAGAAAATCGCTGATAGCATCGTTGCATTTCTAATTAATGAAGCACGGAAACTTCAAATTCAAAATGTATATTGTATACCATTTGAACATTTAAAACCTTTTTATAGTAAACATGGATTTCAAGAAGTAGTAGATTTAACTGCGGTTCCTAAACAGATTATAGATAAATATAATTGGTGCTTAGAGCAATATGATATAAAAACATTGTTAATGAAATTATAAATTTGAAAACACACATAGAGTGTGTTTTTTCTTTTTTTAAAGCTAGAAGAGCATACGTGAAATTACATAATTCTAAATTAGGCATTTGAACAAGTCACAATACCTAATTTTAGGTCATACTTTGTTGGGGAGTGCAATTCGAAATGGTCTATCGTCTCTTTTGTTACAAGTTGTTTTTTGTTACGACTTGCAAAGTATATACATGGAGGTTATGAAATGAATAATTTTCAACAAGAACTTCAAACGTTAAATTTAAATGATTATCAGACTGGAAATGTTGTGTACTGGGATAGTCAAACTCCTTCTCCATACTATATTGAAGAAGACTATACTCGTCGTTGCGGTGGTTGTGGCCGCTGTGGTGGTTGTGGTGGTCGCTGTGGAGGGTTCGGACGTTGCGGCGGATTCCGTTGCTTTGGATGCTTTGGATGCGTTGGCTGTGGCGGTTGCGGTGGTTGTGGTGGTTGCGGAGGATGTGGTGGCGCCGGATTCTGGTGGGACGGAATATGGATTATTTAATCCCAATTTTTTAATTGAAACTTTACTTAAAGAAAAGCGTTTCTACTGTACCTTTATTGTAGAGACACTTTTCTTTAAGTATGATAAACCACTCTTCTTTTTTCCGTTTGACATAAGAAAAAATAGGATACATAAAATTGTTATGATGACAGTTTAATGCAACGAACAGTGAAGGAGGAGTACAATGACAAAATTTAACTCTTCTACGCGTTTGAAAATGAAACGAGATACTTTTTTTCTCTCTAATCCAAAAGGAGAAGTGTATTTTAGAAATAATGCCAGTTCATTCCGTATGGAAGGAAAATCAATCAATCAATGGATTGAAAAACTGGTGCCGATGTTTAATGGGGAAAATACATTAGGAAATTTGACAGATGGCTTACCTGAGCTATATCGAAAGCGAGTATTTGAAATAGCAGAAATACTGTACCAAAATAAATTTGCAATAGACATAAGTCAAGATCATCCACACCAATTGTCAGAACATATTCTTAAAAAATACGCATCTCAAATTGAATTTTTAGATAACCTCGGCGTTTCAGGTGCATATCGTTTTCAATCTTATCGCCAAACGAAAGTATTAGTTGTTGGTTCTGGTTCTTTTTTTGTTTCCCTAGTTTCTGCGTTACTTGAATCAGGATTACCACAATTCCAGATGCTAATTACTGATTCCGTTCAAACTAATAAAAGAAGGTTAAAAGAATTAATAGAATATGCACAAAGAACAGATCCTGAAATGGCAATTGAAGAAATTTTTTTACAAAAAGAAAAAAGAAATGGTTTGAAAGATGCAGTGCAGCCATTTCAGGCGATTTTGTATATATCACAAGGAGAAGACATAGAGGAATTAAAAATTCTTCATGCTATTTGTAAAGAAGAAAAAAAGATTTTCATCCCTGCCATATCTAGGCAAGGCATTGGATTAGCCGGGCCACTCGTACATCCAGAAAATGATGCTTGCTGGGAATCAGCTTGGCGACGTCTACACAAGTCTGCATTTTCTAAAACTTCAGGGGAACACACTTTTTCTTCTACAACGGAGGCAATGTTAGCAAATATAATTGTATTTGAACTGTTCAAAAAGGTTACAGATGTAACGAAACATACGCAAACAAATCAATTTTTTCTGTTAAATTCCGAAACGTTAGAAGGAAACTGGCATTCCTTTTTATCTCATCCCTTAGTAACTGAGAAGATGGAAATCAAATGGGTTCCAGATTTCAATACGAGAATCAAGCAGAGCTCAAGTGAAAATAAATGGGATGAACCTACTTTGAACTTGAATTCCCTTGTATCAAAAGAAGCAGGGATTTTTCATATTTGGGAAGCAGGTGACTTAAAACAGCTGCCATTGGCTCAATGTCGTATTCAAACAGTTGACCCGCTGTCAGAAGGCCCTGCTGAATTATTGCCAGATATGATTTGTACAGGTTTGACCCATTTGGAAGCAAGGTATGAAGCTGGATTAGCCGGAGTTGAGACCTATATATCGCGAATTGCTAGTTCAATAATTTCTGAACATGAGCAATTTATAGGAATTGGAGCCGGGGATACGATTGCAGAATGTGTGTCTAGGGGATTACAAAAATGTTTGGATGAAGAATTTCGTAAGAGACAAATAAAACAAAAAATTTCTGTTTCCACGCTAAAATTAGATGTAATTGAAGATGAGCGCTGCAGCGTTTATTTGCAAGCACTTACTACATTGCAAGGAACACCAACAATCGCTTTAGGAGAGGACGTTTTTAATTTCCCTGTGATTTGGATTAGTACAAATAATCGCTGGTACGGAAGTGTAGGGTTAAATAAAACATTAGCGTTACGTAAAGCATTACAACAGGCACTTACAGAAGCACAAAATTGTGATGATTGCCACGCATCACAAGCACTAAAGACTTCATCAGTTTTATTACAAGAAAAACTGCCATTACATTTCAATATTTCTTCTTGTGAAAACATGACACAAGAAGAAATATTACAATCTGCTGAACAGACATTAAAACAAAATGGAATGCGGCTTTACGTATTTGAAATATCGCTAGAAGACGTTTGGAAGGAGGAACTGGCGGGACTATTTGGAGTATTATTGGGAGAGGAGGAATCCCAGTGAGTGCTTCCATTTTAATTATTGGAGAGGGACTATTAGCAAATCGTGTATATGAAGAATTAGCTGTCCGATATGAAATCACCAAGAACACCAATTTTAATCTAAATATACCAGCAACAACCGATTTAGTTCTCGTTTTACATGATACTTGGAATCCTTCTATTCATAAACAGGCAGAAAGTGTAGTTCAATCGGCGAATATCCCTTGGTTGCGAGCTTTCGTTTCATTTGGAAAAGGAATAATCGGTCCGCTCGTTCGTCCTGGCACACCAGGATGTTCCCAATGCGCAGATATACGCCGTACTTTTGCAGGAAGTGATTCGAAAGAGATGTGGGAAATAATGCGAATCTTATCATCGAAAAAGGAAATCCCCGGGGACATATGGACATCAAGTAATGGATTAAGACAGATGACACATATTCTGTTAAGAGAAGTGCAGTGTATTCTACAAAATGATTATGTACGATCAGAAGGACACATGTTTTTCGTAAATTTACAAACTTTGAAAAGCTCCTATCATTTTTTTCTACCTCATCCTTTATGCTCAAATTGTAGCCAAATGCCTAATGATTCATCACATTCAGCTAAAATTTCATTGCAATCAAGCCCAAAGGTTAACTTAGATAATTATCGTTGTCGTTCAATATCTGATTTAAGTAAAGTACTAGTTAAAGATTATCTAGATTATGAGACTGGTTTTTTAAATGATAAAATGTATGATCTTACGCCCCCATTTGCTGATGTAAGTGTGAATCTTCCGCTTCTCTTCGGAAATGAACCAACGGCTGGCCGGACTCATTCATATGCAACGAGTGAATTAACTGCTATTTTAGAAGGATTAGAACGATATTGCGGTCTAGAGCCTCGGGGAAAACGGACAGTCATTCACGATACGTTCCGCAATCTAGGTCATCAAGCATTAAATCCTCTTGAAGTAGGGGTACACGCAAAGGAACAATATATGAAACCGAATTTCCCGTTTAAACCATTTCATCCAGATCGTCCAATGAACTGGGTATGGGGTTATTCATTTCTACAAGAACGTCCAATTTTAGTTCCAGAACTACTTGCTTATTATAGTTTAGGTAGTAAAGATGGTTTTGTTTATGAGACTTCCAATGGTTGTGCATTAGGTGGCAGTTTAGAAGAAGCAATTTTTTATGGCATTTTAGAAGTCATTGAGCGCGATTCATTTCTGTTAACTTGGTATGCAAAGCTTTCCCTCCCGCGTCTTGATCTTTCTTCTGTCAATGATCAAGAGTTGCAGTTAATGATAGAACGTGTACGTGCAGTAGGGGGATATGATATACATGTATTTAACTCGACAATGGAGCACGGAATTCCAAGCATTTGGGCATTGGCAAAAAACAGAAAAGAGAAGGGGATGAATATTCTCTGTGCAGCTGGAGCCCATTTAGATCCGGTACGAGGAGCGAAAAGTGCAATATTTGAATTAGCAGGCATGATGTTAACACTTGATAAGAAACTTGAGGCGAATCACAAGAAATATGTACAGATGTTCCACAATCCTTCTCTTGTGAAGACAATGCATGACCATCCTATGGTATGCGCTTTGCCAGAAGCAGAAGAACGGTTTCAGTTTTTGCTAAATAATAATCGACCGTTACAAACATTTACCGAGGCATTCAAGCAGAAAACGAGACATGAGGATTTGACAGATGATTTAAGAGAAATGCTTCATATGTTACACCAGTTAAACCTCGATGTGATTGTAGTAGATCAGACGACACCAGAAATAATGCGAAATGGATTACATTGTGTGAAAGTAATCATTCCGGGAATGTTGCCAATGACATTTGGGCATCATCTTACGCGCTTAATAGGTCTAGAAAGAGTATTAGACGTGCCAATGAAACTTGGGTATACGAAGCAATCGCTAACGTTTGAACAACTCAATCCACATCCACATCCGTTTGCATAAGTGATGATTAGGAGGGAGAAGGATGAGTTTAGAGACATTTTTGAACAATTTACACGTTAATGACGAATCAACCTCCTCGACTTGGGAGGTTGACTGGGAAGACGGGCCACTTCCCTATAAGCTTTATCGGGACTTACCGGTAATTCCGTTACCTTCTGATGTTACGTTAACACTTGAAAATCTCGAAGTATCAATAGAACCGAATCTTCGCGAAATCGGTCATTTTCTTTGGTACGTATTTGGGCTTACTCAATTCTGTCAGTCAACCTTACCATCGCCAGAAAAACATGTTATGCAGTCTTATCGGAGATTTATTCCCTCGGGTGGTGGCTTATATCCAAATGAATTGTATATATATTTAAAGATGGAAAATGTGCCTATTGGGATTTACCACTATGACGTTGCACATCACCGCTTAGTATTATTAAGAGAAGGGAATTTTGATTCATATGTAGCCCGGACTCTTGGGAATAGCTGTGACACATCCGCTTGTTTCGGTGTTATTTTTGTATCGACAATGTTTTGGAAAAATTTCTTTAAATACCATAACTTTTCTTATCGTCTGCAAGGATTGGATTCAGGTGTGTTAATCGGACAATTGCTAGAAGTAGCAAAACGATTTCAGTTCACACCAAGTGTGCATTTTCAATTTCTAGACCGGGCCATCAACCATTTACTCGGGTTATCCGATCAAGAGGAGAGTGTATATGCAGTTATCCCTCTGTCGGTAAATTCTGTAACCACACAGTTCAATACTGAAAATGATGCTACGAATAAAGAAGTCTCTGCCACTCAATTATGTGAAGAATTACCATTTATTCACCACAATCACTATGTCCGATCACGAAATATTGCACAGTATCCAATGTTGATTCAAATGAATAAAGCATCTATGATTGAATCAACACGATCGTTTCAAAAAATCAAGAGTGAAACGAATAGAATGCGTGATGGTCAAGCGTTAGTTCTTCCTCGTATACAGCGAATGTCGTACGACTTAACAGCCGCATGCCAAAATCGATTTTCACCGGAAATGGATTTTACTTTTCGGAAAATGAATCAAGAACAATTGACTACGTTGCTACATGATACAACTGCTTCTTTTTCCTATCAAAACGATTTAGATACAAAGCATGAAGAACTGGTATCCCGCGTTTCCTTATACGTATGTTTATTTGGTGTTGAAGGGATCCCAAATGGCGCTTATCATTATGACAGCGATGCTCATGCATTACGACAAGTACATCTTGGAGATCATCGATTCTTACTGCAAAGCGGGATGACATTCCACAACGTGAATCTCTTCCAAGTACCACTTTGTTTACATGTAGTAGGGGATAAAAATCATCTTAAAACTGAACTTGGATATAGAGGATACCGCATCCAACAGATGGAAGCAGGCATCCTAGTACAGAAATTATTGTTAGCAGCTTCTGCAATAGGACTCGGAGGCCACCCGCTTCTTGGATTCGATGTGAAATTGTGTGATGAAATTTACAAGCTAGATTCAGAAGAAAAAACGAGTCTCATCCAAATTCCAATCGGCTTTTATCGACAACGACCTTGGTTGAAAGGGAGTTTGCATAGTTAAAAAAGCGTTATTATATGAAAAAAGCTTGGATTCTAATGAATTCAAGCTTTTTTCATATAGTAAACACTCTTAACAAAACGCAAATCGGCGATGGTTATATAGTGAAACTTTAATCAGTGGTGGGGGCTTCATCCCCACTGATTATCAGCCGGTCAATGATTTTTTAAAAAAATTGTGAATAGCAAAGTCTTTCGTTTTAATGGGTATAATTGGAAATATAGGAGGGTTTTTTTTCTTTTTGAAGAATAAGTTAATATATATTGGTATTAAAGAAAAAATAAAAAATGATTGTTTAACTTTATAAGGAGTTGAAATAAATATGTGGTTTTTATTAGATATATTTAACCTTTCTATATATCTTCCTTTTTTAAAACCAAGTGAAGAAGACATAATTAGGAACATAAATGAATTAAAGAAATATGAATGGTTTAAAGATTTATATAAAGATGAAAAAAATGCTTATCTTATAATACATGATTTAAAAGTAAGACGAGCTATTGGTAAATTTAATATAAAAAAATTAATAAAGATAGTTATCAAAAATATTATCGAAAAAAACTTAATGAAATTTTGAAAAATAAATGATTAATAATAGTGATTTTAGAGGGTATTGTTAATTACCATTCGTTTCTACATCGCCATCAAGCTAAGAAATTCATTGTTCCCCAAAACGAAAAAACTGACCTGAATTCTCATAAATAACTGTTGTAGTGATATAAAATTTTCGTTTCAGGGCTACTTCAAAATGTTACATTTTATTATTTTTCACTAGAAATAATACTTTATAAAAGATTGTTTTATCCATCTGTATTCATGAGTACAATTCTCCAACCATCCGGATCTTCTATCGTAGTTCCCTTCTCTATCCAATACGGATTTTCAGGTTCAACTTCATAATAGTTCATTTTATTTAATCGATTCGTTATTTTTTCAATTTCATCTTTATTAGGTATATAAAAGACAAGTAAATTATCTTTTGTTGGCGCAGGACAGGGGCTTCCATTCACATGCCTGGTAAACTCAAGATGGTACTCTTCATCAGGCAATCCAAACATGACCCCGTCGTAACCTGCATGATTTTGAAACTCTCCTATGCGTTGTAAACCTAATCCTGTTTCATAAAAATTTATAACTTCTTCAAATTTATCTGTTGGTCTTGCAAATCTAAACTGAACCCAATTCTTCATGTAATTCCCTCCTTTTAAATTTTAAAAGCTCTTACAATAGTTATTATAAGTTAGAGATATAAGGTTTAAAATCCCCCATTTTGGGGAGAGTTACTTAAGATGAAAGACGTATAAACTAATAAACAGTAGGACTTTGGTATGAATTTTATTGAAGCTTGATTACATGAATATGGATTTAAGGGAGGTGTTGTAAATCATTTTTTAATAATAACGTGATATTTGTAGCAAAATAGAAAAAGATCTTTGCAACATTAATAAGCGTTTATAATCATTTGAAACCGTAAAAATTCCTTAGCGTATAAAAATGTTAAAATGTGCGTGCTACTCCTTTTTCTTATTCGCTATTGATATTGAAAGTAAAGCAAATATAATTAGCGTTATTGAGATAACGCCATAAGCTGCCCCCTCAAACCCTCTCACTTCAAAAAAACCTCTATAAAGCAGGTACAATGCAGCCAATGTTCCTACAATAGCCGGAACGTTTTTTAGAACTCTAGAATCTGTTCTTTTTCTTAAAAAAACAGTTAGCAATATTACAATTGCACCTACTAATATTCCCAAACCAACCGGAACAAAAATCATCATTTTCTCCGCCCCCTTAATTAACCTTATTTTAATACAAAATCGGAAAAAAGCGGTACTGCCAAATTAAAGATTTACTCAAAATCTTCTTTGTTTTTCGCAATTTTGATGTAATAGTTTTACTTGTTTTTTAGTACGGGGAAAACAATTGGGCAATAAAAAATCAATACCAAATTTCATTTACCGTATTTTTACAATTGATAAAAATAAATGAGTAAACACGTCAATCAACCACTAATTATTCTTACAGAGTAGAAAAGAGTAGTATAGGACATAATTACATTTGAAAAGATGTAAAGGAGATGAATCAGATGGACAAGCCACTTAATGATAATAAAAAACAAAACATCAAAAAATTAAATACAGAAGAAAATGCTATTTATAGCGATCCGAAAGATGCGAGTAATATGCAACCAATACCACAGCCAAAAGATTATGATGAAATTGAGTATTAAAAAACAGGAACAGAAATGATATTGTTTCTGTTCCTGTTTTAGTTAACGAACTTTCGTTTATTCCTCTTTAGAAGGCGGAATAGAAAGAAATACTAACGAATCAATAAGCTCAACTGAAATGCTAAAATCATCATGAAGCGTAATTACAACACAAGCTACTAACGGTAACGTAATAATAATTACATCACCATCAATTATAACCCCTGATGAACATGTGTCATAGTCACTTATAGATAGCTCTATATCTGTATCTGGAGCAATTAAAATTTCCAAACATATATTCATGCATTGTTCGAATACGTAAGCGATTGTAGACCTCTCCTCTCTAAATAACCCATAATTCCTATGTAGATGGATGCTTGAACTGGATCTCTGAAAGTAGCTCTCATACCATACTATTTGAAGATAGCCCCTCTTGATTGGACAGGTTATCTATTTTTAAAAAATATACGTATGTAGTAAAGGCTGGATCTTGAGAATCATATAAAAAGCACTTTATAGAGGGAGTCGTGAAGTATAACAATAACAAAAGCGAAAATATCACTTTTGTGTATCATTACTTTCATGAATATAAAAAGCCCGATATAACTTTATTGAAGTTACAATCGGACTTTTTATGTCAAAATTATCTTAAAGTGGTTGCTTATTAGCAAACGTTACTTAAACATTTTCATACCTCATCCAGCCACTTTCAGAACGTTCTGCTTTATATTTACCGTAAGACAGAAGCTTCATCGCTGAACGAATAGCAGCGTGAAACACTAAGCTTAACTTCCATTCATCTTCCATATCTCTTGGATAAGCCGTTGATTCGTAAACATAATAAGCCGCCATAATACAGGGGGCTACTTGTTCGGGTTCAAACTCATAAGCGATTACATCATCTACAACAAAATCAACGAGAGATCGATTTTCACCCACAATATCTTTTTGAAGCAATTTTTTCACCGATTCTGGTACTAATTCTAATATTTTATCCTTTAGGACAGTCATTTTTTTGCTCTTTCAGCACGAAGAATTGCATCATTTGTCGGTGTATTAGGTACATAATTCCCATGACTATCTATGCTATGCGCTTCCTTATCATATTGTCCATTAGCATTCCGTTTCTTTGTTGTAAACGGGTTTTGATTGTTTCCCATCCTTGTCACCTCCAATAAATAGTATGTGCTAATCGGAACATGTTTTGTCTAAAATATATTTCGCAAAAAGTGGAAGGAAAATGTCAATATATTCTGTATGAAATGGTTCCTTTCGTAAAAAATAGATACAGACCTTAACAAAAGGAGGATCATTTATGACGAATAGAAATGATAATCGAGAGCGTAAAAATAAATATCCGAACAATCTAAAACAAGATACTGAGTTCTCTAAAGATGTAAATATTAGAAGTGAAGTAACAAAAAAAGATTTAAATAAATAATCTTTTGAGCCATTAAATATTGAAAAAGCTTGGATTTGATGGAATCCAAGCTTTTTCAAATGATAGAGATCCAACCATGATATATATAAACTGAATTTCATTTACCGTATTTTGGGATTAAAAATTGAAATATCAAAAACAACTAACATATGCATGAAAAAAATGTAGGATGGAACTATATTTCATGATGGATGTGTAAATCATTTTTGAATAGAGAGGTATTTCACTATGAAGTTAACGCCAGAGCAACGAATTCAATTGCATGGATTTAATAACCTTACAAAATCATTAAGTTTTAATATGTATGATATTTGCTATACAAAAACAAGAGAAGAACGAGAAGCCTATATTGAATACATAGATGAGCAATATAATGCAGACAGATTAACAAAGATTTTAAAAAATGTATCGGATATTATAGGTGCACACGTATTAAATGTCGCTAAACAAGACTACGTTCCACAAGGAGCGAGCGTTACAATATTAGTTTCAGAAGGACCGATTGTAGAAGTTCCAACTGAATCATTTAGCGAATCACCCGGCCCCCTTCCGGGATCAGTCGTTATACAGTTAGATAAAAGCCATATAACAGTTCATACATATCCTGAATATCACCCAGATGAAGGAATCAGCACTTTTAGAGCAGATATTGATGTGTCGACTTGCGGAGAAATCTCACCTCTTAAAGCGCTAAATTATTTAATTCACTCATTTGATACGGATATTATGACCATCGATTACCGAGTTCGTGGATTTACAAGAGATATAACGGGTAACAAATTATTTATTGATCACGAAATAAGCTCCATCCAAAATTACATTCCAGAGAATATAAAAAATTCGTATGACATGATTGATGTGAATGTATATCAAGAACACATTTTTCATACAAAGTGCAAACTAAAAAAATTTGACTTAAATAACTATTTGTTTGGATATACACAGGAAACATTATCTGTAGACGAACAACAAGAAATTACCAAGAAATTAAAATTGGAAATGGATGAAATATTTTACGGAAAGAATATGAATCATGGCTCAATTGAAGAGGATTCAACTGAATGAAACATCCAAAATATCACTAAAAAGCAGGAAAACTTCTCCTGCTTTTTTACTTTTTCGATGTGAAAATTAGTCAGTTTTTATGATTAGAAATCGCAGTACTGAAGAAAGGTGTTTTTCATTTTTTGTCGAATTTGAATTTTGGTATAGATTCAATAAAGAAAGGAATAAAAAATGAACAAATACGAGCAATTAATTTCATGGGTAGAAAATATTAAAGACCGAAATCATAGCTCTGCAGCAGCACTTTTTATTATGAAAGATAATCAAGTTGTATTGGAGCATTATAGCGGAACTCATTCTAATACAAAAAATAGTTCTCCTATTACAGCAACTTCACAGTTTAATGTTGCTTCTGCTAGAAAAAGTTACTTAGGACTTACGATTGCCTATGCACTTTATGAAGGGAAAATTAGAAGTCTAGACGATTATGCTGTAGATTACTTTGAAGAGTATGACAAAACTTTACTTGGTCATACAACCTTAAGACACTTAGTAACTCATTCACACGGTCTCAATATGAATGACAGCGGGATGGTGTACCGAGAATTTGAATCTGGGGAAGAATGGGCGTATAGAGGTATTAATGTTGAAATGATGACACAGTTAATTCATAAGCTATATAATAAAAGCTTTCCGGAATTACTAAGAGAACGAGTTTTTATACCCGCAGGTTTTACAGAAACAGCTTGGCAAAAAGCAGATCATGACAATTTAGTAAAAGTAGTCATAAATCCAGGTGAACCAGCTGAAAGCAAGATAGGCGCATCAGATGATGGGACAGAATCGAATCTTTTTGTCTCCGCTAGAGAATTTGCTTATTGGGGAAACCTTCATCTAAATAAAGGATATATGAATGGGAAACAAATTGTACCGAAAGAAGTCATTGAAATTGCAACACAAGTTCATTCTCCCCATTATAAAAATACAAATTTACCACAAAACGGATTATTTTGGTTTGTTCAAAATGCACCAGCACTGCAAAGTGAAATAGGTGAAAGAGTTCCAAAAGGATCTTATCAAATACTAGGTGTAACAGGGCCAACAATTTTAGTTATTCCTGAATATAATGTCGTTGTCGCAAAGATGTATAACAAAAGGTATAACTATGAAGGAGACAATTATCTTCAATATTTAAGAGAGTTTAGCAATTTAGTGGCTGATATATTTGCTCAATAATCATAACAGTTAATACGATTTGTACATAAGCATTAGAATATGCGTATTAATAGAATATTTGTAATCAACAAAAAGACACTTCAAATTGGTAAGTGTCTTTTTGTTGATTAACAGCGATAAAGTTATTGGTGTTACTCCGTACTAATTTTCATCTTAATATCCGTATCTCACGGAACATTGTGGGCATAATAAGCATCGTTAGACAATTATTTAAAAAATTCAAATTAGAAAAGAGAAGGAAGGATGGTATGAAACATTCATCTGTTAATCCATGGCTTGTTGTCTTCGGTACTGTTATTGTCCAAATGGGCCTTGGTACGATATATACATGGAGCTTATTCAATCAGCCTTTAGTGAGTAAATACGGCTGGAATCTTAACGCTGTTGCTATAACCTTCTCAATCACTAGCTTTTCATTAGCATTTTCAACTTTGTTTGCGGGTAAATTACAAGAGAAATTGGGGCTTCGTAAACTCATTATGATAGCTGGATTATCTCTAGGGATTGGCTTGATGCTTAGTTCACAAGTTTCCTCATTACCAATGCTTTATGTACTAGCAGGTGTTGTTGTAGGTTATGCAGACGGTACAGCATATATCACTTCATTATCTAATTTAATAAAGTGGTTTCCAAAGCGTAAAGGTTTAATTTCTGGGATATGTGTCTCTTCATACGGCACGGGTAGCCTAATTTTTAAATACATTAACGCAAAGTTCATTGATTCAGTCGGTGTATCGCAAGCGTTTTTTTATTGGGGCTTAATTGTTGCAGTTATGGTAGTGATAGGCGCTTGTTTTATCCACAAAGCCGCTGAACAAGATACAGTTCATGAAACAAAGAGTCATGATTATACAACAAGTGAAATGCTGCGCACAAAACAAGTTTATCTGTTATTCATCATGTTATTTACATCATGTATGAGTGGCTTATACTTAATTGGTATGGTAAAAGATATCGGTGTTAAACTTGTAGGGCTTAGCGCAGCAACGGCAGCTAATGCCGTTGCAATGATTGCTATTTTTAATACAGTTGGTCGAATCATTCTAGGTCCATTATCAGATAAAATCGGTCGCTTAAAAATTGTGTCTGCAACTTTTGTCATTATAGCTACGTCTGTTTTTGTTCTCAGTTTTGTGGACTTAAATTACGGTATCTATTTTGCCTGTGTAGCAAGCGTTGCTTTTTGCTTTGGTGGAAATATCACGATTTTCCCAGCCATTGTTGGCGATTTCTTCGGTCTAAAAAATCATAGTAAAAACTACGGTATCGTGTATCAAGGTTTTGGTTTTGGGGCACTTGCCGGTTCCTTTATTGGTGCAATTCTAGGTGGATTTAAACCAACTTTTATGGTAATCGGTGCATTATGTGTTGTATCATTTATCATTGCTATTTTGATCCGACCACCTAATGAGCAAAAAGAAGAAAATCATCGCGGTGTAGCGTGAAGATGTAAGAGACAAACTTTAGGTTTAAAGAAAAAAGAAAAGAATCTTCTACAATATAGAATCGATTCTTTTCTTTTTTCATTTTTATGAGGGACTCATATTTGTTACAAAAGATGGAATGAAAGAACAATACCGCAAAACATACAATAGTATTTACGGTATTCAGAAAAGTTACAGATAGATTAAATATAATTTTAGAGATGTAGTTACATGCAAATGAAATTTAAGGTAGTATAAAAGCAAAATAGAAAAATTATAAAAGGGGTTAGAAAGTATTATGATGGATGGACAAGAATTAAAACAAGAACTACAACAAATCAAAAAGAACAATTACGTCGTACCAGAAGATGTGGACGCCTTTCCATACGCACAATGGATGATGGATTATATCGGATCAACTGATGCTGAACTGCGGGATGAATTAATTTACAGTACGCTCGAACGATGGATTACAGGCGAAGTATTTAGACAAAAAGAGTTACGCGGACTATTGCTACAGGCGCTTAGTCCTGATTATTTGTTTTATAAAATCGGTGAAAAGGGAACAGACTCTGTTTTTAAGCGTGCTTTCTCCATTTTAATCCCGCCACTTATTTTATCCGTTCATGAAAAAGAACCGTTCTTATCTGAAGAACAGCTCTACAGCGTGGCAGAACAAGTTCTTGAATATGTATATCTTGAGCAAGATGTACGCGGCTATGTAGATGGCAGGGGATGGGCTCATTCTACCGCACATGCTGCAGATGCGCTAGACGCATTAGCTCGTACGATACGAAATCACGAATTTTCGCATGCAATCCTTACTGTTGTTCGTCATAAGGTTCGTCTGCACGATTACATATACATAAACTTTGAGGATGAGAGATTAGTGACGGCAGTTATGTCTTTATGGAATCAAAATATCTTAAGCCAAGAAGAATGGAACAATTGGCTTCACAGCTTTACGATCATTGAAGACGCTCCAGCTTCTCAAAATGATATTTTAGTACAAAACATTAGAACCTTTTTAAGAAGCTTGTATTTCCGAGCTTTAGAACAAGAGGGGAACTCCGGGTTTACAGTTGCAATACTAGAGACTTTACAAAAATGGCATAGGTTTTAATTTGGGTTGTAATATATAATTTTTTTCATATTTCTATGTAAAAAAACAATCAATAATAAATATGTTGTTTATCAAAAAAGAGTCTTAATAATTTAAGACTCTTTTTTGAGCATTTAGCATAGCAATATAAAACATACCCATGGAGAAGATGAAACATCATGAAACTAACAAAATAAAGCGATTTCTATAAATAAATGAGGGTGATGAATAATGCTAGAAAATTTAATAACTGAAGCACGCAATAAAAAAACAATGAACTTAGACGAAATGTCAACAATTGATCTTTTAACAATCATGAATGAAGAAGATGCAAAAGTCGCAGAAGCAGTGAAACAAGAAATTCCACAAATCGCTAAGGCAGTGGAAGCGATTGTTGCAGCAAAAAGAAAAGGTGGCCGCTTAATATATATAGGAGCTGGTACTAGCGGACGTATTGGTTTGTTAGATGCAGTTGAATGTCCTCCAACATTCGGAACAGATTCAGGAGAAGTAATTGGATTAATTGCTGGAGGTGAAAAAGCCTTCATTAAAGCGGTAGAAGGTGCAGAAGACAGGAAAGAATTAGGTATTCAAGACTTAAAGAATATTTATTTAACAGATAAAGATATTGTAGTAGGAATTGCAGCAAGCGGACGAACTCCATACGTTATTGGAGGATTAGAATATGCAAATTCAATTGGTACTCAAACAGTCGCAGTTTGCTGTAACAAAGGCTCAGCAGTTGGAAAAGTCGCGTCCATTGCTATTGAAGTAGTAAGCGGGCCAGAAGTATTAACAGGTTCAACACGCTTAAAAGCAGGTACATCACAAAAATTAATTTGTAATATGCTTTCAACAGCCACTATGGTAGGAATCGGGAAAGTATATGGGAATTTAATGGTTGATGTTCAATTAACAAATGAAAAGCTTGTTGAACGCGCAAAGCGTATCGTGATGGAGGCAACATCTTGTGATTATGAAACAGCTGGAACATACTTAGTAAAAGCAGATAATAAACCTAAAATCGCGATTGTAATGATTTTGACAGGACTTTCAAAAGAAGAAGCAATGAAGAAATTAGTAGAAACGCAAGGTTTTGTTAAACAAGTTGTAAAATAACCGAAAAGAGGACGACACGATGAACAAATATCATAGCATGGCATCTCAAATTTTAGATGCAGTTGGTGGTAGTGATAATGTTTCAGCATACACAAACTGTATGACACGTCTTCGTATTACACTTGTAGATCGTAATTTAATTCATGAAGAATTATTAAAAAAGATTGATGGGGTTCTTGGTACTGTTGATGATGAAACATATCAAATTATCCTTGGACCAGGTATTGTAACAAAAGTAGCAGAACAATTCAGTATTGTGTTAGCAGAGAAAAAAGGACAAGGCGATTATTTAAATGCTTCTTCTGCAGAAGAACTACAAGCAAAAGGGGCAAATATAAAGACTGAATTAAAGAAAAAGAATAATACACCATTTAAAAATTTTTTAAGAAAAGTAGGAAATATTTTCGTTCCTCTTATACCAGCATTTGTTGGAGCAGGGTTAATTGCTGGTATTGCTTCAATTCTATTAAATAATATTACTGCTGGAAATTTAGATAAAGAAACTTGGGGACAATATGTAACCGTTTTAAATGTGATTAAAAATGCACTTTTTAGTTATTTAGTAATTTATGTCGGCATGAATGCGGCAAAAGAATTCAAGGCAACGCCATCACTTGGTGGAGTAATCGGTGGCATTACCTTGTTAACTGGTGTGACTCCAGAAAATCCAATTCATAATATCTTCACTGCTCAGCCGTTAGCACCAGGACAAGGTGGAGTTATTGGTGTATTATTGGCTGTTTGGATCTTAGCATTTGTAGAAAAGAAATTACGTAAAGTGATTCCTGATACAATTGATATGATCGTGACACCAACAATCACATTATTAATAGTAGGGCTTATAACAATTTTCTTCATTATGCCATTAGCAGGTTTCGTTTCAGAAAACTTAATTGGTGCTATCAATTGGGTATTATTACGCGGTGGCGCATTTGCTGGATTTGTACTTGGCGCAACATTCTTACCACTTGTTATGTTAGGGTTACATCAAATATTAATACCAATTCATATTGAAATGATCCATACAACAGGTATGACACAATTACTTCCTATTCTTTCGATGGCAGGGGCTGGGCAAGTAGGAGCAGCAACGGCATTATGGATCCGCTGTCATAAAAATAAATCATTAACAAATTTGATCAAAGGTGCACTCCCGGTAGGAATTCTTGGTATAGGGGAACCGTTAATTTACGGTGTTACATTACCATTAGGCCGTCCTTTTATCACCGCATGTATCGGTGGAGGTATCGGAGGAGCAGTCATCGGATTGCTTGGCAACGTTGGTGCAATTGCTATCGGACCATCTGGTGTGGCATTAATTCCTTTAATTGCCGGTGGTGTATGGTGGAAATACGTGATTGGATTATTTGCAGGATACGCCGCTGGGTTTATCGTAACCTATTTCTTCGGTGTCCCAAAGGAAGCGATGATAGAACAAGAATAATACATCTTAAAAGTACGATTAGTTTTATGGTCGATCATTGGGTTCTACTATCATTCACCTACATAAAAAACTGCCACTTATGAAATATACATGATCTAATACATCCTGATATCTTATAATATGAGGGGATTAATGTTAAAGGAGGGGGAACATGGGTGAGCGGATACTGAAAATAAATAAAGTAGAGATTTGTGTAGAAATTTTTGGAAATCCTAAGGACCCTGCTGTACTTTTAATCATGGGGGCTATGTCTTCATTAGATTGGTGGGATGAGGACTTCTGTCTCCGCCTCGCTGACCAAGGAAGATTTGTCATTCGATACGATCATCGTGATCTGGGACGATCGACTACTTATGAGCCTGGTACTTCCAACTACACAATATTAGACATGACTGCCGATGCAGTTGGAGTTCTGGATGCATATTCCATAAAACGGGCTCATATCGTTGGAATGTCCTTAGGTGGTTTGATTGGCCAAATTTTTGCCCTGAGATATCCAAAGCGTGTATTTACACTTACTTTAATTGCATCAAGTGTGTTCGGTACTGAGATGGAAAAACTTCCTCCGATGGATCAGAAAATACTAAATTACCATGCAAAGAGTACTTCCATAGACTGGTCAAATCAAGAGGCGGCTATTTCCTATATTGCGGGTGGATGGAAAACTTTAGCCGGTTCCAAACCTTATGAGAGGGAAAGAATATACAAATTGGCGAAAAGGGAGGTTACCCGCGCTAAACAGCTTCCAAGTAGATTTAATCATGCTATGCTGCAGGGCGGAGGTGATTATTACGATAGGATGGGAGAAATTAGCGTACCGGTACTCATTATTCATGGAACAGAAGATCCAGCTTTGCCATACGAACATGGGATTGCTCTTGCGAAAGCCATTTCCCATGCTGAACTAGTGACTCTTGATGGATCAGGGCATGAGCTTCATAGTGAAGACTGGGAACAAATGATAGAATCAATTGTAAAACTTAGTTCCTAATAAAAAGAAATAGTTAGGGTAACGTCAGAAAAATGCGGATTTACAACGTTAAGCAATAGATATTACTATCTGTTGGTATACAGTATTTAAATAATAGGATTATAGTCACCATCGAAATGAAATTCGTATTCATTGTCGATTCGAATATAGCCTAGAATGTTGCGTTCCCTACACCTACGAAGAACGCTTGAATAGTTCTCATTATCTTTGTTCCCTTCTGCGACAAGAATTTCTTGGTCTTCGCAATCAAGGACAATTCCAATATGGTCGTGAGAATTATTTGATAAAAGTTTTTCATAAATAACTATATCGCCGCGTTGTGGTCTAAAGTTTTGGTCATCATAATAAAAAAATCCAGTTTCGGGCAATTTAGCCCACTCAAATATAGCACCTACACCAGCTAGTCGATGATTACCGTTTGGATAACGTATCGGCAGCAAAATTCCTGCCTGCATACAGCAATGGTATACGAATGCTGCACACCAGTTCCCTTGGAGTACTTTATATATATCGGGATCAGGCCAATAATGGCAAATTTCCGTATACAGTTTATCTTGTGGAATACCAATAATGTTTTGACTTGCTAGTTCTTCTGAAATATCGGCCAACAAGCTTCGTTTGTCTTTTTCGTTTTTTGTAATCTTTTCATTATGATTGGTTGGAATAACTCCTTCAAATTGGTCCTTTGGAATGGACAATTTGCCAAATACATTATGAAATCTTTGAACATCCATATGGAATACGGTGTAATCCAAGTGCTGAAAGAAATTATTAAGTATAATAGCATCTTTGATCAATTCATCGTATGGACCGTGAACTTTCCCACGCTGATTCTGGTAGAATATTGCCCGAAGAATGGTAAGTTGTTCATCCTTAGAAAAAATATTTAAATCTCTTATGATAGGTCTGACGGTTTCAGCACTATTAATTCCGGGAAAATAACTGATACCAGTTTTATAGAAATAATAGTTGTGAAGCAAACCTGTGATAGCCGCAATTTCTGTCTCTAATCCTCGCTTCATTGCAAGCATCGAAGCGAAAGATGATACCCCATTAAGTTGAGCATAAGCTTCTTGTCTGTTAACTAAGCTGTTCAAATCAAGTATTTTATTAACAAGTACACGAATACTTTCAATCCTGTTTCTTGAACTATTCACAGATTATCCCACTTCCTATTCCACTTTATTTCTTGACCAAGCTTGACCTTTGGTTTAAGTACAATTTTTCACAATCTCACATTAATTTTAGCATAACATCCATTTTTGTTTTGCCTAATAGCACTTTAATGGCCATCTTAATTATCAACATTAGTTTAAAACAAAGTCATAAACTAAAACATAACAAGGCATCTGCTGATCCTCAGTGGATGCCTTGTTAGTATTGAGAATGTGGAATCATATTTTATAAATAATAAATAATGGTAATAGTTAAGTATTCCATCCCTATTTTACTTTTGGTTGCCATACTCTATGTTCAGCAAACTGTTTCTTTCTTATCACTTAAAAATCTTTCGTAAAATTTTAATTTTGTCCCTATACGGTGGAAATACAAACCCAAAGTCTACGATTGAGCTTTTCTTTAAAATGCTTTTATGATGTGTAAAAGCGTCAAAGCTATGTTTCCCATGATAGGCACCGAATCCTGCACTTCCTACTCCACCAAAAGGCAAGTGGAGATTCGCCATATGTGACATTGTATCATTGACGCATCCTCCTCCAAAAGACACTCGTCCTAATACTTGTTTTTCAACATTTTTATTTTCAGTAAATACATACAAAGCTAACGGTTTGTGATGGTTGTTAACCATATGAATGACCTCATCTAAATCGTTGTACTCCATAATTGGTAAAATCGGTCCGAAAATTTCTTCTTTCATAGCTGCATCATCCCACGATTTTGTTTCAAGAAGTGTTGGTTCAATATATAAATGACTTCTAGATGAATTTCCACCAAATATTATATGATTTTGGTCTTGTTCTAATATAGAAATAAGTCTATCAAATTGCTTCTCATTGACAATTCGACCATAATCATTGCTTTTTGATACATCTGATCCATAAAAGCTTGTAATGATTTCTTTCATTTTCGAAATCAATTGTACCCTAACAGATTTGTGTGCAATAACATAATCAGGTGCAATACAGGATTGCCCAGCATTTATGAATTTCCCCCAGATAATACGTTTGGCTGCTATATCTATGTTAGCGGTTTCATCGACAATAGCTGGTCCTTTTCCACCAAGTTCTAATGTTACTGGTATAAGATTTTTCGCCGCAGCTTCCATGACAATTTTCCCAATTTGAACGCTACCAGTAAAAAAGATATGGTCAAACGGTGCATGAATTAATAAAGAAGTTATTTCTCTGTCTCCTTCAATTACACGAATATATTGCTTATCAAACGTTTCACTTATTATTTTATTAATTACAACTGAAACATTCGGTGCATTTTCTGAAGGCTTGAGAACAACACAATTCCCTGCCGCAATTGCCCCGATAAGAGGTTCAATTAATGATTGAAATGGATAATTAAAAGGTCCAATAATTAGCACTGTACCATATGGCTCTTTTATTATGTAACTTTTGGAAGGTGCAAAATGGATAGGCGTTTTTACTTTTTGAGGTTTCATCCACTGTTTTAGGTATTTCATAATAAAGTTGATACTGTTATAGGCGAAACCAATTTCTGCAGCATATGCTTCAAACTCGCTTTTGTGTAAATCTTGATATAATGCATTCAGTACTTGATTTTCATATTTTCGAATAGACATTTTTAATTTTTCTAACTGTTCAAGCCGAAACTGAAGACTTCTTGTATGATCAAGATGGAAAAATTGTTTATGCTCTTGAATCAGTTGTTGCATATTATCAACCATTAGGAAACCCCTCCAATAGCAAGAAAATATTTATATAATATGTATATCAATTATAAAAATATTTACTCCACATATCTAGCAATTGTTTGTAAATGCTTAAAAAACAAGGATACAAGGTTGATAGGCGTGAGCTTAGAGCAATTTTGGTGCGCCGACGATTAGAGAACGCTTTTTCTTAATTGCTAGATGCAATGGGAAAGCTATAAATTTGCAAAACCAACACATGATGATCCTAATAGCAGTGAAGTGAAATGGAGTAAAAGAAAATCTTAATCTATTTATTGTACGTATTTGTCAGACAAATCATTCTTTCTATTAGTCTTACAAAACTGTAAGGGATCTGTCATCTTTTTCAATAGCATCAAAAAATCCCCAGATTATATACTAAAGATACATTTACAAAAAGAGGAGTGGGAAAATATGCATGAAGTGATTGAAGAAGTGGTAGCTGGCTTATGTGAATTCGTAGTTGAAGTTACAGCTGATGTTGTTACTAATATCTTTTCAGATGCGAATACAGAGGAAGAAAAAGAAATATTGTAAATTAAGATGTCATTCATTATATAAAAACAAATGTTGTGAAATATGGATTTTTTAAAAATTCTATGGACAAATAAAAATAATTAGTTCATAATTGCGATTAATAATTAACACATCGTTAATTATTAAGGAGCATGTAAAGAATAATGCTAACCGCTTAGGAGGTAGGTAAATGTCAAACCAAGAAGCTTTAAAACAATATGATGCAAAAAAATACCACACACCTGATGGATATACGTCAGATATCGCAGTATTTACTATCGTTACTGAGGAAAAAGAAGAACATAAACCTCCTGTTATGGCTCTGAAATTAATGCTGATAAAACGGGCATTAACCAATTCAGAAGGGAAATCTAATATTGAAGCAGGGAAATGGGCGTTACCTGGGGGCTTTGTACAGGATGATGAAACGGCGTTTGAAGCGGCAAAGCGAGAATTAGAGGAAGAAACAGGTGTAGAAGGTATACATATTAAGCATTATGGTGTGTATGATAAACCTGGTCGTGACCCGCGTGGTTGGATTATTTCTAACGCTCATTATGCGATTGTACCAGAGTATTATTTAGAAAAACGTCAAGCCAATGACGATGCTGCAGAAGTTGCATTATTTTCAATTGATGAAGTACTAAAATTAGACTTAGCTTTTGATCATAATCAGATCATAAGCGACGCAATTAAAGTCATTACAATTGATTTACTTCAAACAACAGTAGCAAAAAGTTTTTTACCAAAGAGTTTTACATACTCTGAGCTGCAAGCCGTATTATTGACTGTTACTGAAGACCCAGCAATTAAGAGTGGACAGGCATTCGCGAGAAAAATAAAAACTTTGCCGTTCATTCAGGAAGTTACGGGACAAACGACCCAACGAACATCGAAAAAATCTGCACAATTGTATCGTTTTGTGGAGATGGAGATAGTGCAACCAATATACACGGCTAGATATTAATTTTTTTAAAATCAATATTTAACAATTTGTTAATTGTTAAATATTATCGGTGCATATATATAATATATGAAATAATTGGAGGGAATTATAATGAATCATAAAAATACAGATGATAGCTTAGCGTTACATACTGACCTTTATCAAATTAATATGGCGGAAATATACTGGGAAGACAATATACATGATCGTAAAGCAGTATTTGAGGTATTCTTTCGAAAACTTCCATTTGGAAACGGGTACGCTGTTTTTGCTGGTTTAGAAAGAATCATAAATTACTTACAAAATTTCCGTTTTACTGAAAGTGATCTTGCCTATCTTCGCGATGAATTAGGATATCAAGATGATTTCTTAGCGTTTTTAAAAGGTA
Source organism: Bacillus multifaciens (assembly GCF_030756675.1). Classification (GTDB taxonomy): domain Bacteria; phylum Bacillota; class Bacilli; order Bacillales; family Bacillaceae_G; genus Bacillus_A; species Bacillus_A multifaciens. Next base: position 20,787 of record NZ_JAVBXD010000010.1, on the reverse strand, counting down.
TAAAGTTTACTGGAACAGTCCGCTCAATGAAAGAGGGTGAATTAGTTTTTGGGAATGAGCGCCTTTAGTAGAAGCCCAGCTTATTGAAACAGCTATTCTAAACATCGTAAATTACCAAACATTAATCGCAACAAAAGCTTCGCGAATGAAGCAAGTAGTAGGTGAACAAACTGCAATGGAATTTGGAACTCGCCGCGCTCATGAAATGGATGCAGCGATTTGGGGTACAAGGGCTGCGTATATTGGTGGATTTGAAGCTACATCTAATGTGCGTGCTGGAAAACTGTTTGGAATTCCTGTAGTTGGTACACATGCACACGCAATGGTTCAAGCATATCACGATGAATATACCGCTTTTCATAAATACGCTCGTAGACATAAGGATTGTGTATTTTTAGTAGATACTTACGATACATTAAAATCAGGGGTTCCAAATGCTATTAAAGTGGCCAAAGAACTTGGCGATCAAATTAATTTTAAAGGAATTCGATTAGATAGCGGAGATTTAGCTTATTTATCTAAAGAAGCGAGGAAAATGTTAGATGCAGTAGGATTTACAGAAACAAAAATTATTGCCTCTAATGATTTAGATGAAAAAACGATCACTCATTTAAAATCACAAGGAGCGAAAATTGATATTTGGGGAATTGGAACAAAATTAATCACAGCGTTTGATTCTCCTGCTTTAGGGGCCGTTTACAAGCTTGTTTCCATCGAAGATAAGAGCGGTGAAATGGTGGATACAATTAAAATCAGCTCCAATCCAGAAAAAGTAACTACTCCAGGTCTTAAGAAAGTATACCGCATTATTAATACGATAAACAAAAAATCAGAAGGAGATTACATCGCGTTAGAGATAGAAAATCCAGATGAAGAAGATAGGTTAAAAATGTTTCATCCAATGCATACTTTTATTAGTAAATTTGTAACGAACTTTGAGGCTAAAGAGCTTCATCACGATATTTTCATAGAAGGCAAATGTGTATATCAATCTCCATCCCTTCAAGAAGTCCAGCAATTCACAAAAAATAACTTAGATTTGCTTTGGGATGAATATAAACGTGGGTTAAATCCAGAAGAATATCCTTTAGACCTTAGTCAAAAGTGTTGGGACAACAAAATGAAGAATATTGAGAAAGTAAAACAAAAAGTTGCGGAGATGATTGAGAATGAAAATAAATGAAATCGATTTAACAAAAAGTATGGAATATCTTCAAGAGTTGAATCCAGAAAAAAATATAAGTGAACTGTTTAAAAAAGGACGTCGAATTGGAATATATGGTTCATCATTTGACCCAATCACAAATGTTCATTTGTGGACTGCTTCAACTGTAGCGCATCGTAAAAAACTAGATTACATTATCTTTTTACCTTCTACAAACATGCGTATTGATAAGAAAATACAAACGTCCGGCGATCACCGCGCTAAGATGATTAGTTTAGCCATACAAGATAACCCGAAGTTCATTCTAGACACTCATGAATTAAACGTATTACCAGGTAAACATTATACATACTATACAATGAAGCATTTTAGGACTATATTAAAAGAAGCGGAATTGTTCTTTATCATGGGTGCAGACCTTTTAGTAGATATCGCTAATGGAAAATGGAAGATGGATAAAGAATTGATAAGTGAGAATAATTTTATCGTTATGGCTCGCAATGGTATCGATATGCTTCAAACGATTAGTCGATCCGCTCTACTTCGCAATTATGACGATGGTAGGTTTCAATTAATCGATAAAGGATTAGCTATGGAAATTAGTTCTACATATATACGCGAAGAATTTTCTAAAGGCGGCGAACCGCGTTACCTTCTCCCGGATAGCTGCTACGATTACATTAAAGAAAAAGGTTTGTATCAATAATAGGGAATACATTTCATATAAAACGCTAAAAACTGAAAGGGAAGATTTTAAAATGACAAGTTTACAACAAAAAATCATGTCGGACTTAAATGTGTCAGCAGTAATTGATCCTATTCAAGAAGTTCGTAAAAGAATCGATTTTTTAAAGTCGTACGCACTTAAAACAGGAGCAAAAGGCTTCGTTTTAGGAATTAGCGGTGGTCAAGATTCAACTTTAGCTGGAAGACTCGCTCAGCTAGCGATAGAAGAATTGAGAACCGAAGGACATAATGTGAAATTCGTAGCAATTCGCTTACCTTACGGTGTTCAAAAAGATGAAGATGATGCACAAGCAGCGTTACAATTCATTCAAGCAGATGAAGAACTTGCATTTGATATTAAAACGACAGTTGACGCTTTTGCAGAGCAATATGAAAAAGATGCAAAAGAGCAACTTACAGATTTCAATAAAGGAAATGTGAAAGCTAGGGTTCGAATGATTTCACAATACGCAGTAGGTGGACAAAACGGCCTTCTTGTAATTGGTACAGACCACGCAGCAGAAGCTGTGACAGGTTTCTTTACGAAATACGGTGATGGTGGTGCTGACATTCTTCCATTGTCTGGATTAACAAAAAGACAAGGAAGAGAACTATTGAAGGCATTAGACGCTTCAGAAAGATTGTATTTAAAAGTTCCAACTGCAGATTTATTAGATAATAAACCACAACAAGCAGATGAAACCGAACTAGGAATTTCTTATGAAGAACTAGATGACTATTTAGAAGGTAAGCAAGTATCTAATGAAGTAGCAGAAGCAATCGAAAAGCGATATTTAGCTACAGAACATAAACGCCAACTCCCTACAACAATGTTTGATGATTGGTGGAAATAATATAAAGCAATGTTATGAAGTAAATATTACTGCTTAATTAACGATATAGATTAGTTCGATAACAAACCAAATAAAGAATGCACATATAGATACATCTAGTATGTGCATTCTTTATTTTTGTAAATGTAAATCTAAAAGCTGAAAATAGAAAGTAGGTATGAATAACAATTAAAAATGGAAAAATTTTAAAAATAAAGTGAAAGATCTTGGATTTAGCAGTGCTTTATTAAGTAAAATTAGTTCATAATACACAAAAAAAGCATGGGAATTTACCATGCTTTTTGAATAAAGCTATCTAGAACATTTACTAAAAAATTCATTTTTAACTATAGAATATCTTTTTTAGTTGATAATTCACCGCCAGATTTCCCTTTGGACTGAGAAGTATCTTTCGCACGAACAAAACTCGTAGTTGCTTCGTCAGTAGTAGGTCCAGCTGTGTTGAATCTCTCATCTCCAGTGCGATGAGAGTCGTTCGATTGATTTTTCATGGAGCACCTCCTAGTTAGAATAAGTGTAGTATGCCCATGTTAGAGGCTTTATTATATTTAATTTTCCGCTTATTATGCCATCTTTTATTTTATTGATTCATTGCTAAGTACATAAAGAACAAAAATTTTGAAAAACTTCTAGATTTAATAATTAAGCAAGGGCATGAGATTCAAATAGATGGCCGATTTATAAGTTACCTTGGAAAGAAATCCAAAGAAATTATATTAATCAATTTAAAAATATCTGTTTCATTATTTTTTCTTTAATTGTATTGATATAATATAAAAGTAGTTAATATATCATATTTTGTATAGACTACAATTTTAATATACATAAATTGTTTGGTAAACATATTTAATAAAGCTAAAACAAACTAAAGGGGATTTAACATCATGTCTAAAAAGACAAATCTAGGTACTTTATTATGTGTAGCAGGAACAACATTAATGTTAGCGTCACCAACAATAACTAAGGCGGAAACACCTACTGTAAATGTTCAAGGTAGTCAAATTATTGGAGTAGGAACTCACGGTATCTGGTCTACACCTTATGGTTTACCTGGTGCTAACTATGTTGGTTCTACAAGTCAATATTTAGGCAAAGAGATTGAATTTAATCAAAAGATTGATTTAAACGGAGTAACTTGGTATAAAATCAGTGTAGATGGAAAAGTTGTAGGTTGGGTAGATAGTAGAGCGTTTAGTCGTTTAACAAACATAGAGAAAGTAAATGAGAACGCTTATATGGGGTATAAAGCAACAGACGCTCATGGTGTTTGGTCTGCTCCTTATGGGGTTGACGGTGGAAAATACAATTTTCCAACTGATAAGTACGCTTATAAAGACATTAAAATTCTTGAAAAAGCAAGCCTAGGAAATACGACTTGGTGTAAAATCAGTGTAGACGGAAAAGTTGTAGGTTGGGTAGATAAAGCAGTAATTGACAAAGGTAATGTAAAACCTGCTAACTTAGATGTAACGATTGGGTATACACAAGGTAATGCTATTTGGTCTGCTCCTTACGGTACTAACTATGCTGAATACAGTGGTTCTACAAATCAATACGCTTATCAAAATGTACATGTATCAAAAACGTTAAAGGTAAATAACACTAACTGGTACTTCATAAGCAAAGACGGTAAAAACATCGGTTGGATTGATGGGAATAAATCTTTATCTTCTTTAGAGAATTTAAAAGATGAAAACTTCTCACAATCCATTGGAACTGATAGAGGTTCAGACGGCGTTTGGTCTGCTCCTTATGGTGAACCTGGTGCATACTGGATTGACTCTGTTAATAAGTATAACTACCAAAGAGTACAAGTTATTCAAAGTGGGACTAAAAACGGGACTAAATGGTATAAAATTAAACAAGGAAACAAAGTATTAGGTTGGGTAGACGCTAGAGTCATGATGCCGGAACTTAATTCCCAAGACGAAGATAAGGATGCTTATATTGGAACTGCTAATAGTTCAGACGGTGTTTGGAGTGTGCCTTACGGGTTATTTGGAGCATACTGGATTGATTCAGTAAGTAATTATACTTATAAACAAGTGAAAATTGTTGAAAGTGTAGTGAAAGATGGTACAAAATGGTATAGAGTTTTCTTAAACGGTAGACAACTAGGTTGGGTAGACGCTAAAACGATTACTACTGATGTTACTATCAAAAATGAAAATAAAACTGTTATGCTTGGTGACGTATACGGAAACGGTGTATGGTCTTTACCATACGGTCAAAACGGTGCTAGATGGGTTAATGGTGCAAGTGCTTATATGAACAAACCAATTCATGTAACTCGTAGTTTAGTTAGTGGTTCTACTACATGGTATAACTTTGAAGTAGACGGTAAAGAACAAGGTTGGGTTGATTCTAGAGCGGTATCTAACGCATCAAACATTAGAACAATGAACGAAACATTCCATGTTGGTAATGCAGGAAATCATGGGGTAGTTTCAAGACCTTGGGGTATGCAGAATGCTTCATACCTTCAACCTGCAAGTAACTTAGCTAATAAAAACTTAAATGTTCGTATGGCTTTAGACTTTAATGGGATAACATGGTATGGTTTTGATTATAACGGTCAAATGAACTGGGTTGACTCAAGAGCATTAGAAAAAGGTGCGGTTCAACAAAGTGGTTTAAGTGGTCTTGTAGCATCTTCTCAAACTGCACAACGTACAAATCAAATTGTAACTGTGATAGCTTCAGGAACAACTGCTAAAGTAACATTCTTAGAAAAAGAGAACGGTTTATGGAATGAAAAGCTATCTGCAAACGGTTTTGTTGGCTCTCAAGGGGTAGGACAAGCAAGTGAGTCTACAAGTAGAACTCCTAAAGGTTCTTATTCTCTAGGATTCGCATTCGGAACTTCCAACCCAGGAACTAACTTACCATTCCGTCAAATTACACCTAATTCTTATTGGATTAGTAACGTAAATGATGATCAATATAACACATGGCAAGAGCGTGGTAGTTCTTCTAGAAGCGATGAACACTTAATTGACTATCCTGTACAATATAAATACGGTATTGTAATCAACTATAATACAGAAAACATTCAAAAAGGTGCAGGTTCCGGTTTCTTCTTACATGTGGCTAATGGAAGACCAACAGCAGGTTGTATAGCTATTCCAGAAAATCAAATGTATGAATTAATGAAGCAAATCAAACAGGGTGCTTATATTATCAATGTAAATAATGAACAAGAGATTAAAAACTACTAATCTCACAGTCTAGCCAATGACTATAGAGGTATATTTAGACTTAGTGTTTATAGTATATATTAATTTAAGATCTAAATATAAAATTGAATAAACTGAGAATAGTGGATAAGCGAATCTTATCCACTATTTAAGCATAATTAAGGAGGGGAAAAATGCCATCTTATAGTCAATTTCAAGAGAACATAACACATACAGATTATGAAACTAAAATCATTTCATCTGGAAACAACTTTCCGAGTATTGATATATCTGAATCACGACTCCATTATCTACTTGTAATGATTCGCTCAGGCATAGACATACAGGATATAAAGAAAGAACTGAATTGGAATACAAAAGAGATAAATCAACATATCAATACATTATTGAAAGAAGGATTATTAAAAGAAATAAACGATACTTATTTTCCTGCTTGTATGGTTATAACAGCTCATGAAGGAAAGCAGTTATATAATCTATGCGAACCTCTAATTACACCTACACTTCAAATCATTGAAAAACACTCAAAACAAATCATTACTCTTTGCAAAAAAATTGATACATTTAAACAATTATCCATAGAAGCGTGTAGTCTCTTACTATATAGCGGTGTTTTATTAGATTTTGGACAAATCAATAATATAGAGAAAAATTACCTAAAAAGTGAGCGACCTCTTAGAAATAACAAAAGATATTACTATTCCATTCAAGAAAAAGAAAAAACAAACGAAGAAGCTTTTGGTATATACGGAAATCATTATTTAGACTTAGGAGAACTTCAAATCTGTCTCTATGGAAATAGAAGATATACAACAACTAACCTAATAACTGCTAATGAAGAGACGTTAGAAGAATATTTTCAACAGACCATCCTCGATGTTAATCAATTAAAAAAACAACTGGTACAAAAATTCGTTTCTTCTGACACACAAATAGATGTACCACTTCGTTCATTTTATGAAAGGGTAGGATTGTACAAGAACTCGAAGCCCATTATCCCAGTATTCCAAGCAGCTGACTTAATAGTACTAGATGAGATCGCTGACACAATTAGTGAAGATCTAATCACTTTGTTACAGGAAAATGAACATTTTCTGAAAGGATATTATTTATCAAGCTCATACGCTAAAGAAATAACTTATGAAGAATTCTTTATATGGTGGTATCACTTTTTCTATACAAAAGTAACTGAAGAATTAATTAAATGCAGCAAAATAAAAAATATTGCTCAAGAAAATCAAACATATATAGTTTTATGTTAACAAAGATGGGGACCTCAAAACGAATAATAGCTATGTATCTTAATACTTACGAAAAAAAGGAAAGGTAGGTCTTAATATATACAAGTTGTATTGTAGATTATATCAAAACACGTTTAAGTTGGTTTCCTGTTTTCTACCTTGGCGTGAACCTCAATTATTAACTGGAGAAAATAGCTTGAGTAAACTTCCAATTCACTTAAATAGGAACAATATTGATAGAGTGTTAATAGTGACAGACAAGGGTATTACGTCAATTGGATTATTAGATGAATTTCTTAAACAACTAAAAGAAGCAGGAGTAAAATATTTTATTTATGATAAAACCGTTCCAAACCCTACAATTTATAATATTGAAGATGCACTATCTCTTTACCACGAAAGTAAGTGTCAAGGTATCATTGCATTTGGTGGTGGATCACCGATTGATTGTGCAAAAGCGGTCGGGGCGCGTGTTGCTAGACCGAAAAAAAGTATTCCTGAAATGAAAGGGGTTTTAAAGGTCAGAAAAAAGATTCCACCCTTATTCGCGATCCCTACAACATCAGGTACAGGAAGTGAGGCTACAGTTGCTGCTGTTGTATCTAATAGTGAGACACATGAAAAGTATGCAATTAATGATCATGCACTCATCCCGAAGTTAGCCGTACTGGATCCGATGCTTACAGTTAATTTACCTCCCCATATAACATCAACTACTGGAATGGACGCTTTGACACATGCAGTTGAGGCATACATTGGAAAAAGTAATACAGAAGAAACAAAACAGAACAGTAGAGAGGCAGTTCAATTGATATTTAATAACCTTTATGAATCCTATATAAATGGTTCAAATATAAATGCACGCAAAAACATGCAGAAAGCGTCATATTTAGCTGGTGTAGCGTTTACCCGTGCATATATTGGATATGTTCATGCTATTGCACATACATTGGGAGGATTTTATTCCGTTCCTCATGGATTAGCTAACGCTATAATCTTGCCATATGTTTTAGAGTACTATGGTAAATCAGTACATAAACCTTTAGCTGAACTGACAGATTTAATTGGAATCAGTAATTCATCTGACACCGATGAACAAAAGTCAAAAAAATTTATAGATGCAATAAAGAAACTCAATGAAGACATGAATATACCCAAAAAGTTCAGCTGCATTCTTGATAAAGATATTCCTGTTATGGTAAACCGGGCTTTAAAAGAGGCGAACCCGCTCTATCCCGTTCCCAAAATTCTTTCAAAAGAAGACATGGTTCAGCTTTACCAAATGATAAAAGAATAAGAGTGTTACTCTTAAAATATTCTTATTTTACTTAAAAAGGTACCAAATTACCGTGGAATGTAAAGATTCCACGGTAATTTGTTTTATTAGTTAGAAAAGGAAGAAATGAAATAATTTATTTTGTTAGTAATCTTTTTTATTCCCAATAGACGGAACATAGGTTCTCTTATATGATAGAGAAGAAGTTGCACTGAATTTATATCTGTCGAAAGGGGATAATTCTAATGTGTAGAAAGAACAGAGGAAGGTCTAAATGTACAATGGAAAAGAGCGAAATGATTAAGTTATATTTAGATGGTTCTAGCACATCAGACATTGCCAATTTAGCGAACGTTACTTCTAGATACGTTCGCATGGTCCTAACAGATAATAATGTCGTAATGAGAGCGCGCGGCAGTTGGAAGCGTAAATATGATATCAATGAAGATTACTTTAAAACTTGGTCTAACAACATGGCATACATTTTAGGTTTTTTCATCGCTGACGGCGTAATAGTTAAAAACTATCATACAGTTAGCATTTCTCAAAAAGAAAAAGGGATTTTAGAAGATATTAAAAAAGAAATAAATTCAAACCAGCCGTTATGTATAAATAAAAATACTGGAGTGTATATGTTAAACCTGAATAGCAAAATCATGAAATATGACTTAATAGGTTTACACGGTGTTACTCCTTGTAAATCACACGATATACAATTCCCATATGTCCCGAAAGAATTCTTACATCATTTTATTAGAGGTTATTTTGATGGAGATGGTTATGTAAACTATCAAAAATATACTGTAAGCTTTGTAGGTGGTTCTCATAATTTTATGCAATCTTTAAGCGAAATCTTATACGAACAAAATTTTCAGCCGAATTTTATCAATAAAGACACACACTACCGAGTAATTTTAAGTGGTAGAAGAACTATTAAACTTTTTTCCGACTGGATTTATAAAGAAAAAGAATTATTTTTACAAAGAAAATACGAAGTGTTTCAACAAGAAACGCTAAATTTAGAACAATTACAAGACAGGAAGCTAAAAAGAACCCAAATTGCTGTTACTAAAAGAAAAAAAGATTTTCTTATTAAATATCAGCAAGACAATTCTATTGATAACTGCTGTGAAAGTATCGGAATCAAAAAAGCAGCATTTCACAGCTGGCTAAAAAAGGATTTAGAATTTAAAAAGAAATTTGAACAGCTAGCTGTGATACTCAACAAAAGTCAATAATTGCTAACTAAAACCAAAAAAGATTAGCATGTTGCAACTTGCTAATCTTTTTTTATAAATTACTTTATTACATCAGAACAGCAAACGTGCAAAAAAATTGGTATATTTGCATCGTAAGAGTAGGGAGATGAAACTAACTTATTTTTAGTTGATTTATTTTTTACAGTTAACATAATATAAATTATAGGCAGTTGTGAAACGGAAGGAGTTCCAGGTCTCTTAAATTAAGTAAACTATACATTTTGAGATGAAACAGAGATTTTTGAAACAATCCATACCATATTTACATACTGGCTTATAACATCATAATTTTAAATACAAACTAAAATCTCACACACAGCAATTCGTTACATACAGCGCCGTAGCAATTTTATAAGGAATCATTACAGTAATATATATTATATTGGATCGCACTGAGAATTTTATTTGTAAACTTTCTTTTTGCTTTATATTCAACATCAACATCTTATTTCCTAAATATATACAACAACTTGTGTACATAACAATTTTTCATAATTCGGCTCTATTCTGCTTTTCCCTTAATCAATTTTCGTTTTCTAGTTAACATAATACCTTTATAAAGGCAAAAGAAATTCTCCCTTGTTATTTTAGGGAGAATTTCTTAAAATGGCTTTTATTTTCTTAGATGCTTACTAATTTCCCTACCAAATTAGCTCGGTTTACTTATCTTCATTTTTTGCGCTGACGGCGGACAGGTTAAATTGTACTCATGAATCTTTTTATTAATCATTTCAACCATTGTAGCAACTTCTTCCTTTTCCATGCATGTATGCATTTTCTCCTTTAACGTATCAATTTCTTTCGAAAGCTCAATCCATCTCGGTAAAATATGATTATCCTTCATCGTCTTATATAGTTGTTTTTCTGGATTATAAGAGAGACTTTTATCCATTTGCAGTGGTTTTCCTTTTCCTACTAAGTCATCAAATACACCTTCTTTTTGCGAGCGTTTAATAATCGAACTAATATGATCTCCATACGTATATGACCATACTTTTTCATCTTTTACTAAAATCTCTTGTTTCTTTAATGCCTTATCTAAATCTTTTTCTCTATCTTTCATAAGTTAACTCCTCCCTTTTTATTATTTCATAGGTATTTTTAATTGTTGTAGGGATATTAATCCATCAGTAAACTGTTTATGCCACCACAATGCATCGTGACCACCAGGGAATTCAACGTAAGCAATTTGGTATTCTTTTTCTTTAAGTACTTGTGATAAGCTCCTATTCGCTTCTAACAAAGGCTTATTTTCTAGCTCCCCAGCACTCATATAAATCTGTAATGGTAACGTGCTGCTACTTTTAAATTGATTTTCAATCCAATGGTGTAATCCTGTGTAATTTTCTTTTTTCCAATGTACAGAACCAGACATTGATAAAACGTTTCCAAAGTGGTCAGGATATTGCAATGCTGCATAAAAAGCTGCTAATCCACCAAGACTGAATCCGCCAATTGTTGTATGATATGGATTTGTATTAACATGATATCTTTGCTGAATCCAAGGAAGTAGTTCTTTTGTTAAAAACATATTCATTTCTTCAGAAAATGTGAGTTCTGTAAATCGATCTACATGATCAATACCAATTAGGATACATGGTTGAATTTCATTTGTATGTATAAGATGATCTAACGTTGCCGCCGCTGATAACGACTGCAGCATAGATCTGCCATCAAACATAATAAGAAGGTTATAAGAAGATTGTTCAGGTGAGTAATTATGTGGAGTATAAATCCAAAGTTGTCGTTCATTCTTTAAAATAGAACTATAGAACTGATGTGTTTCCACTTTTCCTTTTGGAATATGAGTTTGCTGCTTTGTTTTGTCAATATGCGATGATAGGCCTACCTCTAAAAAAGACATTGGTTCTGCTTCATGCCCAAACATTTTAGAATTCAATGGATCCCGTTTATAATTTTCACTTCGTTTTACCCAATCTTGTTCAAAGTGATCATTGATTGAAAAGTAATACGTCGAAGCAAATTTTTCTTTTGTTCGAAACGTTTTATACCATATGTTTGTGTGTGAAAGCTTATTTATTTCATTTGCTGCTATATCCCAACCAGGAAAACTTCCAAATACATATGCATTTTCAGTTTGTTCATCACCTATCCAAATGTATGTTACAAGATAGTACTCATCATCAATTGGACAAGTCTCCACAATAGGTGTTTCTTGTTTTTTTATTCTCTCTAAAAACAAAGTAACAGCAGAAGGATTCCTTTCATTTAACTGCTTCGCCAAATCGTGCATAAGCGGACTCGTTAGTTTTTTCATTTTTGCCTCCTTTTCTCTTTCGAACTCTATATTTATTTCAGTAACAAGGCGCTTGTTTCCTCGCTATTTACTGTGGGTATAGTGTATATTTTGTGAACAAAATTTATATTTAGGACTATATAGAATAAATATTAGACTATACAAAGCTTTACAAACTAAAAAGGTGTTTTCACGTCTAGAAAACACCTTTTTTAACATAAATTTAGTTATCGGTAGTTCTTCTTGAACTTATTTTATTCTCTCAAATATATGAAAGTAATGCTCATAGTAGTTCTTTTCATCTTTCATTCCTTTTTCAACTGATAATTCTTTCCACGAGGACAAATCAATCGTTGGGAAGAAACGATCTCCTTCAAAAGGAGCGTGAATCTTGGTTATGTATAACTTTTTAGTGTAAGGAAGGAATTGCTGATAGATTTCTTCTCCCCCAAGAATAAAAACTTCTTCTCCTTCACATTTAGAAAGAGCGTCTTCAATTGAATAAGCTATATGACAGCCTTCTGCTTTATAGTCTTTATTTGTAGTTAGGACGATGTTTTTACGGCCATCTAGAGGCTTTCCTACTGATTCATAATTCTTTCTTCCTAGAATGATAGAATGTCCCATAGTAATTCGTCTCAAATATGCCAAATCATTCGGGAGTCTCCAAGGAAGATCGTTGTCTTTGCCAATTACATTATTTTCTGCTACAGCAACCATTGCGGATATTATCATGTTCTCATCTCCTTTACTCGACCTTACCAAAAGTCAAAGTGTACTAACCCAACATGCTTCTATATCATGTTCTTGAATTTTTTTCAGTAGTGTTTGTATAGCACGATCTGGCATCACTTTATATCTTTTTAAATTTTCTTCAGTAGGTACAATCCAATAAAACTCTAGATGAGATTCTCTAGATTTTGGAGGTGTTTCCACTTTTAATTGATCGCTATTCACTTTAAAGACATGGTTAATTTCATAGTGCAGTGTGTCCCCATCTCTCCACTGATTTTCAATTACGCCGAGAAATTTTTCAATTGAACAAGAAGCACCTATTTCTTCTTCCCATTCTCGTCTAAGTGCATTTTCGACCGATTCACCTAATTCAATATGTCCTCCTGGCAAAAAACAATGATGCCCTTTATAATGTGCTACCAAAAGCTTTCCATCTTTTATAAGTATTCCCCTTACAATGTGGTGGAATTGACTTTTCATATCGTTGTCCCCCTTATTTACTCATCAAATATTAAATTCTAATATGAGAAGTCAAATTCCTTTACTGAATGAATACAGATGTGTTTTATTGACTATTTGTTTTGCATTGTAAAAATACGGTAAATGAAATTTAAGTACGCGTTTTAGTGTAATTCAGTAATCCATAACTTATTTAAGCCATTCCTGCAACTGCTTAAATTGATTCTTCGCATCGTTATAGCCAAGTTCATATAAATGAACCAATCTTTCTGAATTACGTTCCAATCCACTTACAGGTAATTGAACACTCGGTTGTATAACAAAGAAATTCTCTTTTTGTTCTTCTGAATAAAGATGGGATATAGTATTGTTGTAGATTTCAGAATGCTGAACAAGACGTTCTGCCACATTAGGATACTGCCTATATAACCATTTCGCCATGAAAGCTATCTTGCTTGGCGCTTTTTTATATCCTGCTGGCTTTGTCATAATCACAACATTTTTTTGATTTCCATCAACTTGTGCTTTTTGAATCGGAATTGGATCAGTAATTCCTCCATCAAGTAGCCATTTATCTTCATACTCAACTGCTGGTGCAATAAATGGAACAGAGCTTGATGCACGGATAATTTTTAAAATATCATCTCCATGTTCATGCTTATTGTAATACACGGCTTCTCCTGTCTCGCAATCCGTTGTACCAATAACAAACTGTTCTGCTCCGTCTTGGAATGTTTGAAAGTCAAATGGTACAAGTTTATTCGGTACCTCATCAAATAGAAAATCCATACCAAACAATTCGCGTTTTCGTAAAAAATTTCGAAATGAAATGTAACGCGGGTCACTTACAAGTTCTGTGTTTACTTTCTTATTTCGTCCTTTTTGACGAGACAAATACGTAGCAGCCATACAAGCTCCTGCTGAAACACCTATTACATATGGAAAATACAAATTTTGTTCCATAAAAAATTCTAATACACCTGCTGTATAAAGTCCCTTCATTCCTCCGCCTTCTAAAACTAATCCGGTATTATTCATCTATTGTCCCTCTATCATAAGTTCATTTTGTATAAAAAGTTCTTACACAAATATATTAGCATAAGATATTATGATGAAGTATTAAATTTCTTCTTTGCAATTACAATTTAATTCTTATATCGAAAAGTAAGAATCTGCTTTTTCATTACATGTTACAATAAAAGAGATTCATTCTATTTCTATACATAGAGGAGGAATTCATAATGGGTTTATTTAGTGGTTTTTTAGGAAATGCATCTGATGCAGATATAAGTGGTGTAGAACGTGATTTACAAGCAATTATGCTTGATGATGAGCAAGTAGAACACGCTTATAAGTTAATTCGTGATTTAATCGTATTTACAAATCGCCGTATGATTTTAGTAGATAAACAAGGTATGACTGGTAAAAAGACGGAATATCATTCGATTCCCTATAAAAGTATTACACAATTTAGCATCGAAACAGCTGGGCATTTTGATTTAGATGCTGAATTAAAAATTTGGATATCTGGTATGCATACACCAATTACGAAAGAATTTAGAAAAGACGATAGTATTTATAGCATTCAAAAAGCGCTTGTGATGTATACAACAAAATAACAATTTTGTATTTTTATACGAAATCAAAAGTATAAACCCCGTTATTTTTGGAACAACATACAAAATTATTGATTAAAAATACAAAAACAGACTTTTCTACGATAGTCTGTTTTTGTATACAATAATCTTTATCTATTCCCTACCGTGAAATAAAGAATTTATTTAAACTTCAATGATTATAGGAAGAATCATTGGTTTTCTTTTTGTCTGTTCGTATAAAAAACGCCCAAGCGCTTCTCTTATATGTTTTTTTAGAACATTCCAATTGATAATATTTGTCCTTTGTATATTATTAACTGTTGTTGTAACTAATTGATTAATACCCTTTAAAAAGTCTTCCGAATCACGAACATACACAAATCCTCGCGAAATGATGTCCGGATCAGAAATCATTTTCCCCTCTGCTTTACTTAGAGTTACGACTATAACAAGCATACCATCCTCAGAAAGCTGTTTGCGGTCACGTAAAATAATATTTCCAACATCTCCGATACCTAATCCATCTACATATACATTTCCTGCAGGTATTCGTCTAGTTTGATAAGCCGCCTGATTTCTTATATCAACAACATCACCATTATTCATAACAAAAATATTGTCTTTCTTCACACCAACGGATTCTGCTAAAAGGCGATGATGATGTAACATTCTAAATTCTCCATGAATCGGAATGAAATATTTTGGCTTCATTAAAGTAAGCATTAGTTTTAATTCTTCTTGATAAGCATGTCCAGAAACGTGCATCCCTGTTGAACTTCCTGATCCATAAATCACATTAGCTCCTAATAAAAATAAGTTGTCTACAATACGTGATACATTTCGTTCATTCCCTGGTATGGGAGTCGCAGCGATAATAACAGTATCTTCAGGCAGAATATCTACCTGTCTATAGCTGCCACTAGCTAAACGAGCTAAAACAGCCATCGGTTCACCTTGGCTACCGGTACAAAGAATAGCTACTTTTTCTGGCTCCATTTGATTAATTTCATGTGCTTCAATTAACATTCCCTCTGGAATATTCAAATATCCTTGTTCTAAGGCGACAGATACTACAGTTACCATACTCCTTCCGAGCAAAGCGAGTTTTCGATTTGTTTTAATGGCAGCGTCTACTACTTGCTGAACGCGATTAACATTAGAAGCAAAGGTTGAAATAATTACTTTTCTATGTGCTTTAAAAAATGCCTCTTCAATATGGTCACCGACTAATCGTTCTGATGGTGTAAAGCCAGACCGTTCTGCATTTGTACTCTCAGAGAGTAAAGCTAAGACACCGCTTTCTCCAATCTTAGCCATTTTATGAATATCAGGATATTGATTATTGATTGGAGTTAGGTCAAACTTGAAATCTCCTGTGTGTACCACAGTGCCTTCTGGCGTATGAAAAGCAATGCCAAGACAATCTGGAATGCTGTGATTCGTTTTGAAAAAAGTAAGACTTATTTGTCCAAGTTCAATTAACGATTCAGAATCAATCACAAATAGATCTGTTTCATTTTGCAGTCCATGTTCTTTTAATTTAACTTCAATTAAGCCTAGCGTTAAACGTGTTGCATAAATTGGCACATTCAATTGTTTTAATAAATATGGAATACCGCCAATATGATCTTCATGCCCATGCGTTACGACTAGCGCTCGAATCTTATCTTTATTTTCCTGCAAGTATGTAATATCTGGGATGATTAAATCAATTCCTAATAAACTTTCATCAGGGAACTTGGAACCGCAATCAATAATGACTATATCGTCTGTATATTGTATTACATACATATTTTTCCCTATTTCATTTACACCGCCTAAAGCAAAGATAGATAATGTATTTTCTGCCATATCCAAGATCAAAATCCTCCTTTTAACCATTTAAGTGTATATGAAGAAATATGAAGTTCTTATTTATGATTAACCTATCTAAGTACATGTTATTCTATTTTGTAGTGTTCTTTTTTGATATGGTGAGACCTAAATATACATCTAAATTAAAATCTTGCTATAGCATCTTACATATTTTCTAGAAAAGATAACATACTATGTATATGCTATTACATTAGTGGCTCAAATAATTGTTCATTCAATGACAGATAATACATTTGTCTATCTGTCAAACTCTTTCATACGCTTTTTATTTTTTTAAAACTTAGTGTTTGGAGGTATAAAAATGAGTTTTCCACATTCTAACAAAGAAAAGAGTAACAACTCAAAAAACTTAAAGTCTGAGACTACAACAACTGGACTTCAACCAGTAGAACAAGCCATGAATGGATTGTATGGAATGCCTGAAACTGATATAGAAGACAAAGAACACTCCAAAACGAAAATTTCAAAATAAAAGTAGTATTTAGATACTACTTTTAATAACAATACCTGTTTTAAAATTTTTCTTAACTCTAGGATTTTATTCATCACCTCAATAGAATGCAGTCGGTAACTTTTGAAAGGAACGAGACCCTTCCTTTAACCTGGCTAACAAAATCCTTTTCGTATACATAAGTAGCTAATTTGGGGATTACTTTAATAAAATATACAAAATTAAAAGTTAATTAAACACTTTCGATATTAAAAAGGCAAGCATCAAAAGGTGCTTGCCCTATCTTCTAACGACGATGTTCCACAAGATCAATTACACCTAAAACAACGTGAGCTAAACCAAATCCAAATACTGTATTTGCAATCATCTTATTAGACCCACGAGTTTGCTTAAGAGCATAACCCGCAGCTGTAACTGCTGTACCTAGTGTAGTTGGAATTAATCCTTCACGAATATTCATAGTAACGTCCTCCTAGTATCGCAGTTAGTAATTATGATTTAATACTTTGAAATTAAAGTATTAAATCAAGTATTAGTATTTACCTATTTTGTGGAAAATATGTGGAGATATTTTAAATAGCCCTACTTAATTATGATACAGGGTAACTAAAAATGTTAATGCGTAAGTTGTTTTAATACATTTATATGTTCCCTATCTTTATCTAAAATATCATGTATTAACTTATGACTTTCTGAATCAAAATCACCTTTTACTCCTCCTGATATAAATATCATTTGGGTTTAATCAATTCGGATTAGGTTAATACTAACTTTTGTTTAAATATATGAGAAATGGAGCTGGATTAAAATGGAATTTGAAGGTAGAAACTCTACAGAATCTGCACTTCATCATTATAAGTATGGCTTGGGTTTATTTACTGAGAAGATGCCTAAGCTAGCTGAACAATTTAATTCTTTTACAGAGGAATGCTTTAAAGAAGGCACCTTATCCAAAAAGCAAAAACACCTAATTGCATTAGGTATTAGCCTTTATTCTCAGGATGAATATTGTATCATTTATCACATTAAAGGATGTCTAGATCAAGGAGCTTCGGAACAGGAGATCTTTGAGGCAGTGGGAGTGACAGCTGCATTTGGTGGTGGAGCTACTATGAGTCAGGCAGTTACTCTTGTACAAGAATGTATGCAAGAGTTAAAGCAGTAATAAGAATATCATCATGGATTAAGGGATATATTTCTTGAGTTTATATGTTACTATTCTTACACAATAAAAACAAAAACCTTGAGTGTGCTAATTATACTCAAGGTTTTTGTTTTCTCTGTTAGGAATATCAGGTGCGATCTTTTGTGGTTTAGATTATGTGTTGTGAAAATAAATTCTTTTTGCAATAAAACCATAAGAAAAACAATGCGAATAATTAAAATTAGAAAAAAAGGATAGTACTCTAAGATACTAGAGAAAATTATTTTCGAGAAACATATTACGTTGACAGGGGACTGATTAAATTGCGTCCAAATTGTGTATAAACGTACAATTTTCTTTTTTGATATGGTGCCTCCTATAACAAGGTTAAAGCGTTTATAAAAAATGATCCTTTATTTCAAAGTTACAATTTGCATAGAGATTCAATAAAAAGCAAATAATTTTAATTACATTGAACAAGTCATTTTTGCAACATGAATATTGACTTTTGAAAGTTTGATTAAGGAGTGAATACTTATAAATATAAATCGAAAAGAAAAATGGAGTTTATGGGCTCTTTCATCTGTACCATTAGTTATGACACTTGGAAACTCCATGTTAATTCCAGTCCTTCCATTAATCGAAAAAAATTTGAAAATTACTGACCTCCAAGTCTCTCTTATTATTACCATTTATTCTATTGTCGCTATTATTTTGATTCCTGTAGCTGGATATTTATCAGATAAATGGGGAAGAAAAAAAGTAATTATTCCTAGCTTATTTATAGCAGCTATTGGGGGAGCTGTTACTGGTTGGGTATCATGGAAGTTAGACAATCCTTATACGTGGATTCTAATTGGAAGAGTCATTCAAGGGATTGGCTCAGCTGGTGCAATGCCTGTGGTTATTCCTTGTGTAGGTGATATGTTTCAAGATGAAGAACAAGTCAGTTCTGGTCTAGGCCTTGTAGAAACATCCAATACACTAGGGAAAGTTTTAAGCCCGATTTTAGGTTCTTTATTAGCTTCATTTGTCTGGTTCTTGCCTTTTTGGTTTATCCCTATTTTGTGCATTATTTCAATTGTTTTAATTATTTTTCTTGTTAAACCACCGAAACCCACTAAAGAAGTGCCTCCATTAAAAGTCTTCCTGCAAAATGTAAAAAGTATCTTAATGGAAAAAGGGCGTTGGCTTCTTCCTATTTTCTTGCTAGGTGGAATCATCATGTTTATTTTATTCGGTATTCTTTTTTATTTATCCTCAATTTTAGAAAAACGTTATCACTTAGAAGGCGTTTGGAAAGGTCTTGTACTAGCAATGCCCCTAGCTTCGCTCTCCCTTACTTCTTATATAACCGGAAAGAAGATTGGAGATAAAAAAAGTGTGATGAAATGGTGTATATGTGCTGGGTTTGTCATATTAGGAATAACATTAATAATCCCGATATTCTTTAAAAATATTTATATTATTATAATTAGTCTTGTGATAAGTGGAATTGGGGTCGGAGTGGCTCTTCCAAGCCTAGATGCTTTAGTGACAGAAGGTGTAGAAAAGGAACAAAGGGGATCTATTACATCACTTTATAGTTCTATGCGTTTTGTAGGTGTAGCAGCTGGTCCGCCTTTATTTGCTATGTTAATGAAAGGACCAGATAATTATATCTTTTACCTTTCTATCTTTTTTGCTCTTTTAGGAGCTATATTGGCTTTTACGTTTATTAAACCGGAACATAATTAAATCAACAAGGCTCCGTTTCATAGCGGAACCTTGTTGATCAATAACCACTTTATTCATGAAATTCTTTTAAACAGACCAATGTGCCGGACGAGAAATCAAACGAGGTAATTTTGTACGAGCATCTCCTTTCGCCGAATTTATCTGCACTTGAGTAAGAAAGATACTCTCTGTAAGATCTGCTCCACTAAGATCTGCATCTCGTAAATCTGCACCAATTAAGTCAGCTGCTCGCAAATCTGCACCGCGAAGGTTAGCTGCAATCATATATGCTCCTCTTAAGTTAGCACCTCTAAGATCCGCGCCTTTAAGATTGGCACCCATAAGAATAGCGCTTCGATGGTTAATTCTCTTTCTTTTTTTGCTCCCTTTGCTCTGACGACTTGATTCTATCCACACGAGTTCGCTTGTCTTTAAAAGTAAATCATTTACATTCGCTCGGTGTGATGGAATGTCTAGTTCTAAAAGTAAATCGGGACTAAGTTGCGAAAGTCGTTCTGTTTCATCAAGTGAGCGTCTAATCTCTCCGTGAATTGGCCGAGTGGCTTTCAACGTCAATGCTTCCGTCAAATACGAGAGCATCTCATGGAGTTGCTGCATAACCGGGAACACATTGAACATTTTCTTCGCCATTTCTTGGCTGTCTTTCCAATCAACGCCCCCAAAGGTCACTTGCGAAACTTTTTGGCCTGCACCAAAGCATTCAAAAACAGTACATCCCAGGCGTGTTGATTATCCAGTAAAAACCAAAAATAAATACAAAAAAGAACACCTTTCTTGTAGAATGTAAGTGCGACCCAACAAACTCAAGAAGAG